>JBIIRD010000126.1:0-8797 GCA_044341745.1 Prosthecobacter sp.
TTCAACAGCCGCATCCAGAGCCTCAAATCTGCCGCCAGGGGATTTCATCTCTTCTCACGCTTCCGAACTCGCATCCTCTTTTTCCTCGGCTCCCTCGACCTTCAACCACGCTAATTGCCAAAGACCCACTTTTTGTGACGGCCACAATCAATCCAAACAACTCACCCAACCTCGAATACGACCCCTTAAAGGACATCCGAAAAGCCTCAGCCAAGTAGCGAATTGAAACAAATAATAAGTCACTTTTCTGTGATTTCGTTAAGCTTGTTGGCTCTTGTGGCTGGGCGGTGGTGGTCCCGCCCAGGTGTCACCGAAACGGAGGCGAGGGAGCCATTGCATGCTTTTCCGAATACGCCAAAGCCAATTACAGAGCAGGTCATTCCTCCCGCTGCAGTAGCCATCAAGCAGCCGTTCGCTCGCACACCAATGCTTGGCCTGTCCGACCCTCGTTGGAAGGAATACGAAGTAAAGCGTAAGGCCGATCCATCCTGGGAAGGACGAACTCCGATAGAGTTTTTTGGAAAAGTGGTTGATGAAAATGGGCTGGGCATCCCGGGTGCCAGCATTGAAACCGCTTGGAGCGGAACATCAGACATTTATGGGGGCGATGGCGTCGGGCACCGAACCATTATAAGTGATGCCAGAGGGTTCTTTTCACTCACGGGAGTTCAAGGCAAAGGGATCACAGTCCAGGTCAGCAAGGAGGGTTACCACCGGCACAAGGAGAGCAACATGAGCAGCTTTGAGTATGCTGGGTTTTGGGAGCCACACTTCATCGAACCAGATCGCAACAGTCCGATTGTGTTTCGTCTGCTGAGAAAGCGTGAGGCCGAACCCACCTATCACATCGACAGTCGGATCATTGTAAAAGCCCCAGCGCTGGAGACGCACCTTGATCTCTTGAGCAAACCTGTTCAAAAATCCACACCTTCTGATCTGTTTGCCCACATTACACGAGCACCGGATGCTGGAGATTATAAGCCCTTTGATTGGAAGATTGAGATTGAAGGCCGCAACGGCAGTGAGCTGGCCGAGAGCGAGGATGAGTTCATGACACTGGCTCCTGCCGAAGGCTATAAGCCACGAATCATGCAAGAACACAAAGCATTGTCATCAGGAGCATGGAAGAAGGCGCGCTTCTACGTTCGGAACAGATCCCGCAACTTTTTTGCTGCGGTCGAGATTGAAGCCGCAGCGTTCTACCCATTCGATGGTGAATCGGGCGCGGCACTTTTTGTGACGGCCACCATCAATCCAAACAACTCACCGAATCTCGAATACGATCCCTTGAAGGACATCCGAAAAGCCTCAGCCAAGTAGCGAATTGCAGCAAATAAAATGTCCAAATCACCAGCTGATTTGAAACCTGCCAATGCACGATATGCAAATCCCATCAATCAAGATCGCATTCCGTCTTTATGAACACACAAGACAAGATCGTACAATTAATGACCGAAAAGACAAACCAGCAACTATTGGAGATGTTTGCCAAGCCTCAAGATTGGACGCTTCCGGCCCTTGAAGCTGCACGTAATGAGCTTCTCAGTCGCAACATCCCGATTCCACCCGTTGCTCAATTCCAAACCAACAAAAAATCCGCCGATCATGCTCCAGCTTCCATTGAGCGACGCCTGCTGTTGGGTGTGGTTTTACCGCTCGTTACCCTGATAGGAGCCATCGCCATAGACAACACCTTCCATCACAGACTCGCAGGAGCTGAAGGTGGCTTTGAGCAACTCGGGCGAGGGATAGCAACTGTAGCTGTGTTGATCTTCACACTGACCATCAATTTCATCGCTGCCTGCATGCCGATTCGCTCGTTAGACAGTCTCCTCTTCTTCACCTTCGGTTCAGTGAGCGTGGGTGCATTGCTGATTATCCTGTCATAAGGCCAGTCTTTTGGTCCTGGAATATGCTGAATGCAGCAACGTGACAGAACACGGGATCACCCCGTTTTTCAGGTCAGTAGGATGGGTTTTCCAAGTGCCGAAAGCCTTCCCTGCCTCGGCGTCATGCTCCTTTGCCTTGAGCTTTTTTCGCGTGGCCACAAGGATGCACTGCCCGGTTTCCTCCGAGCCGGTGGTGAAACGTGCGTCGCGATTGTGAACCACCGGGCCCCAACGCCCACCCTCAACCCACCTTTACTGCGTCCCAGAAGGACGCGAGATAGTCATCGCCAACCTTGTGCAATCAGCATGCTCCAACAGAACCTTCTCGCGCCCTTCCTGGGCAGACCTGAGGTCCGGTGATGGTTAGGCCCCATGGATCCGGTGGTTTTCGCCCGCCAAGCCTCGCTTCACCTCCGGCCTGCCTCCTCAAAACCGGCCCCAGGCCGAGCGGTGGCTGCCTTGGCCGGAGGCGACGCGGTAGCCGTGGGAATTCGCCCAGGCCACGCCGCCTTCATGCAGCTGGTCGGAGCCTGAGTTCAGGTAGTCCTCCGCCATCGGCTTGTCGCCATACTCCTTGAGCACGGCGTTCAGGTCGGCCTCCGAGCCTTCGATGCCGAGCTTGATCGCCAGCAGCAGCACCCGCGTCCGCATGTCGGGCCTCGAAATCGTCTCCTGGCACAGGATCATGCTGACCGCCTTTTTGTTCGCGGCCTTCAACCGGGCGTAGAGCTCGGTCGCCTTGGCTTTGTCCGACCATTTGCCATCCTCGGAAAGCAGCCCGCAACTCGCCAGGATGTCGCCGTTGATGCCGCCAAAAGCCTCCTGCGAGACTTCCTTCGCAGCCGTCACGGCCTCCTCGCGCCCCTGCTCGGAGGCGATGAGGCTGTATATCTCCAGCCGCTCCTGGTTGGTCGGCTTCCAATCAAGCCGAGTCAGGCTCTCCAGCGCCTTGCGGCGAAGCTGCGGCGTTTCCGACGACTGACGCGCCACCTTGGAAAGCGCGGCCCGGTTGCCTTTGCCCTCCCACTGGCTGATTTTCTTCTCGGTCGTGGCACAGTTCGTGACCAGCAAAATGGCAAGCAGCGGCAGAAGGCGGGCGGTTTTCATGAGGAACGGCGTTTTCACCGAACTCAAGGCTAGGTGAAGTTCCTTGGAGCTGTCAAACTTTTCCCCGGACTGATGAGAGTCATGGACAGCCATGATCCGCATCCACGTCAGCATGCTGGACCGCGTGGCAATTTCCGCCACATGGCGTGTGCAGCCGGGCGGTCTTGTTGGCCTCAGGGCTTTATGATTCAACGCCTGGATGCGCCCTTCCCTGCGATGGCTGATCCTGGTCCTCTTCCTGGTTTCCGGAACCTCCGCCCTGGTGTACCAGGTCGCCTGGCAGCGGCTGCTGGTGCTTTTTGCCGGCGGCGATGTCGCGGCCATGACGATCATCGTCACGGCCTTCATGGCGGGTCTGGGCCTGGGCAGCCTGATTGGTGGCTGGCTGGCGGACCGGGCCACCGTTCGGACAAACCTGCTGGTCTTTGCCGTGGCGGAACTGCTCATCGGCTTGTTCGGCTTCTACAGCGGCGCCTTTTTCCATGATCTGCTTTATGCCCGAATGGCGGTGCTGGTGGATTCGCGGACGGTCATCGCCCTGCTGTTGTTTGCCTGCCTGCTGCCACCGACCCTGATGATGGGCCTGTCTCTGCCAGTCCTGGCACGGGCGCTCACCGACTGCGCGCCCGGCGTGGCGGGCCGGATTGGCGGGCTGTATGCGGCCAACACCCTCGGGGCCGGACTGGGCGCCCTGCTGGTGACCTGGGTGCTGCTGCCCCTTGGGGGCATCGAGGCAACCCTGCGCTGGGCGGCGCTGGGCAATGCGGTCTGCGCCCTGCTGATGCTGCCGGTCATCTGGAAGTTGCGGCCGGCGCCTGAAACGTCGGCCGCTTCCCCTGCGCCTGAACAAGGGCAGGCAGCGCAGCCGAAATTTGCCGCCTGTCTCGTGGTCTTTTTCATCTCAGGCTTCGCGTCCCTGGCGGCGGAAATGGTCTGGCTGCGAGTGCTCGGCGCCATGGCGAAATCCTCCGCCCACACCCTGGGCACCCTGCTGGCCGTTTATCTGGCCGGGCTGGGAGCCGGAGCTCTGTGGGGTTCCCGCTGGGTGCGTTCCCCTCGAGATGCCTGGAGGTTGTTCCTCCGCCTCCAGGGCCTGGCGGTGCTGTTTGCCGCCTGCGGCGTGGCCCTGGCTCTTGAAATCCTCACTCTGACGCCCGTCCACGCCTACCTGGGCAGCTATGAACCGCTGGACGCGGATTCCGCCGTCCGGTTGCTGAAAAGCCTGAGGCAGGGCGAACTGAGCGAAGAGGATAAAGACAGGGTCTGGCTCTATCCTCTGCTGCATCTGGCAGTGCCGTTGCTGGTCATGCTGCCGTCCACCTTCCTGATGGGGGCCGGTTTTCCCTGGATGCAGCGGGCAGCGCAGACCGATGCCCGCCGCATTGGCTGGCGCACGGGATTGCTGCAGGCGGTGAACATCGTCGGCTGCATGGCCGGCGCCGCAGGTGTCTGCGCTTTCCTGCTGCCCGCCTGGGGAAGCTCAGGAGTCTTCAGGCTGCTTGCCCTTCTGGGCGGTGGCCTGCTCTTGGCTGGCACCCTGCGTCACGGGCGTCTGGCATCCCTGCTGGCGACGGCCAGCCTGCTTCTGCTGCTGCCGGGCCAGGAACACCTCTGGGCCCGGGTGCATGGCACCCAGGCGGAACGCATCATCCTGGCCGAGGACGGCTCCGGTGTCTCCGTGCTGAAAAAAGGCGCCGGCGATGAACCCATGGGCGTCTACATCAATGGCGTCGGCCAGAGCTGGATCCCCTATGGCGGCGTGCACACGCAGCTCGGAGCCCTGCCCGTGCTGCTTCATGACCATCCGCAGCGCGTGGCCCTGATCGGCCTGGGTTCGGGAGACACGCTGCACGCCATGCTGGCCCGCCGGGAAACCCAGGAGGCCTGGTGCGCGGAGATCGTGACCTCCCAGATGCAGACCTTGAAGGCGGTCGCCGCAAAGCCCGGCATGGAGGTCGTGGACGGACTGCTGAAGGAAGCTCGCAGCCGGATCTACGGCGGCGACGGACGCATGATGCTGCTGCGCGACAAGGCCGGGTTTGACGTGATCGAGGCGGACGCCCTGCGGCCCACCAGCGCGCATTCAGGCACCTTGTACTCGCAGGAGTACTTCGAGCTGTTGAAGTCCAGGCTGAAGCCGGGCGGCATGGCCGTGACCTGGCTGCCCACCCCGCGTGTGGCGGAAACCATGGCCAGGGTCTTCCCCCACCTCTCCGTCTTCGGTGGCATGATCGGCATCGGCACGGTCGAACCCCTGAGCGTCGACATCCCGAGACTCCAGGCAAGGCTGAACGACCCCGCCATCCTGGCACACTACCGCAAGGCGGGCGTGGATCTTCACAGCCTCCTGGCGCCGCTGATCGGTCCCGGCGCCAAGGTGCAGTCCATGGGTCCTGACTTTGACCGCACTCTACTCAAGTCCATCAACACGGACCTCTTTCCCCGCGATGAAATGATGCTGCCCGGCCTCTGGCCGCAGGCCCTGGATTAGCCGGCGGGAAATTCACCGGTGAACGCCCTTGGAGGTTGACGCGGAACGACCGCACACTAGGACAAGCGCCCCGCCATGCCCGTGAAAGTACGCCTCGACACCGCCTCCGCCACCCGCCTCGTCCTTGCCAAGATCGGCCACGCCCAGCGAGGGGAGCCCCTGCAGACCTCGCGGGCCGTGCACAACATCCCGGAGGATGAGCAGGAGAAGCTCACGGCCATCTTCCTGAAGCCGTTCAAAAACCTCATCCCCCACCGCTTCACCCATCACGCCGCCCTCGACCAGCACGAGCTGAACACCTGCGCCAGGGACATCTTCGCCACGCCTTCCGCCTTCCTTCAGCGCGGCGTCGAAATCGCCCGCCGCCTGCACGCCAAGTCCAACCATCCCAACATCAAATCCGGCGACCTCTGCATCATTCATCTCAAGGAAATCCATGTCGATGGCGATCTCGTCCAGGGCGTCTGCATCCTGAAGTCCGAGAGCATCATCCCCTTCCTCACCATCACCGCGCGTGACGGCGACCTGGAGATCAACACCGTGGAAGGCATCCACCCGGAGAAGATCGACAAAGGCTGCCTGATCATCGACACCCTCGGCACCAAGGGCTACTATGTGCTGACCTTTGACCGCACCGGCTCCGACGCCCGCTTCTGGTCCCGCGATTTCCTGGGAGTGGAGCCCATCCCCGACTCCGCCTACCTGACCAACGCCTACGCCAAGATGGCCGTGTCCTTCCTGGAAGAATCACGTCCCCCGGAGGAGGAGAGCCCGCCCTGGGAGACCGCCCGCGCCGCCAAGGACGCCCTGGATTACTTCGAGGACCGCGAACGCTTTGACCTTCAGGAGTTCGAGCAGCAGGTGCTGCGCAAGCCGGAGACCATCGAACGCTTCCAGGAGCATCGCTCACGCGTCGAACAGGAGCAGGGCAGCCCGCTGGAGACCAGCTTTGAAATCTCCCAGAAAGACGTCAGCAAGGCCAAGAAGCGCATCCATGCCGTGCTCAAGCTCGACACCGGCGTGGAGATCCATGTCAAACCCGCCGCGGGAGAGGCTGACCCGCTTCTCGAACGCGGCTTCGACGACCAGAAGGGCATGAAATACATCAAGGTGTACTACCACCGCGACCTCGCCGCCGTGGAAACACCGCCCGCCTCCGTCTGATCAGGCAAGCCGGGATCACTTCACTTCCTTCGCGGGCTGGTCGCCAAACTGGAGCGTCGGCCCCTTGGCCTCCGCGCTCACCGTCAGCGCCACCCAGTGCCCGGCCACAGCGTGGGAGGGAAAGCCGCAGGCCAGGGCATACTCGCCGGCCTCGTCCGCCACGAAATCAAACTCTGACTTGCCCATGGTCTGGCCGGTCAGATGCTTCGGCGTCGCTCCACCCGGAAACCAGGGTTCCGGCACCTGCAGCTTCTTCGTGTCTGGACGGTCGATCACAATGGCGCTGTGCGGCACCGGGCTCGGATTGATGAAGGTCACATGAACTTTCGTGCCCACGGGAATGGTGAGCACCGCCTTGCCATGGGAATAGCCGTTGAAGTTCATCCCGTAGTTGGCCGCGTTGAAGGTGGCGACCAGGGTCACCTTGACGCTTCCAGGCTCGCTTCCCGGACGCAGCAGGTCGTCGGCCGTGATGCCGGCGAAGAGCTCCTTTTTCAATCCCGGAATCTCAACCCCATGATCGTGAGCCGGAGGTGGCGATGCAGGAGTCTGGGCGGAAACCGTGGCGGCGGCGAGGACGGAAAGGCAGAAAAAGATCGGTCGAAGCATAATGAAGGGTGGCTTGCGGAGGTTGGCAGGAAGTCCCGCAAGGTCAACGCGCCATCGGTGTGGAATATCACAGCGGCCACAATGATGAATCCCGCCGGGCTGGGCGACAGCACGAAAAGATGCAAACTTCGGCAAACCGGCAAACTGCGATTCAGATTCAACAAAGGCAGACGCAAAATTCATCGCAAAAATCGAGGTGCCGCTTGCCTAGACATGCCGTATGCCCATGATGAAATTCCTCTCCATGAGCGCTGTTCTCGACTCTCTCTCCCGCTTTTACGCCTCCTCCATCGGCAAGAAAATCCTTGTGGCCCTGACTGGAGCCGCCCTGGTTCTCTTCGTCCTCGGTCACATGATCGGCAACCTGCTGGTCTTTGCCGGGCCGGAGGCGATCAATGAATATGGCCACATGCTGCAGACCGCCCTGCATGGCGGCGGCGTCTGGATCGCCCGCCTCGGCCTGCTGACGGCCGTGGTGATTCACATCACCGCCACCATCCAGCTCACCCGCCAGAACCGAGCCGCCCGCAATGATGCCTATGGCCAGCACAAGGCCCAGGTCAGTTCCAAGGCTTCTCACACGATGATCTGGAGCGGTCTCACCCTGCTTGCCTTCATCATTTATCACCTGCTTCACTTCACCGTCCGCGCCGGCAACGACTTCAACAGCGCCGCTTACAAGACCGAACTGCACGGCGAGACCGTCCACAACGTTTATAAGATGGTCATCGACGGCTTCTCCTGGGCCCCCGCCTCCCTGTTCTACATCATCGCCATGGTGCTGCTCTACAGCCACCTCAGCCACGGCGTCAGCAGCCTGTTCCAAACCCTCGGCCTCACCACCCACCGCACGGCTCCGGTCTTCAAGGCCCTAGGTCACGCCTACGCCACGCTGATCCTGGTCGGCAACTGCTCCATCCCCGTCGCCATCTGGCTCTTTGGCTACGGCCGCTGATCTGTCCGCCCTTCGTCACTTCCTGAATCCGACCCCTCCCCTTCCCGCCATGCCTCTCGACTCCAAGATTCCCTCCGGCCCGATGGCCATGAAGTGGTCCAAGCACAAGCAGGACTCGAAGCTGATCAACCCGAAGAACAAGCGCAAGTACACCGTCCTCGTCGTCGGCAGCGGCCTTGCCGGCTCCTCAGCTGCGGCAACGCTCTCGGAACTCGGCTACCAGGTGAAGTGCTTCTGCTTCCAGGACAGCGCCCGCCGCGCCCACTCGATCGCCGCCCAGGGTGGCATCAACGCCGCCAAGAACTACCAGAACGACGGCGACAGCGTCCACCGTCTCTTCTACGACACCGTCAAGGGCGGCGACTTCCGCGCCCGTGAAGCGAACGTCCACCGCCTCGCCGAGGTCAGCGTCAACATCATCGACCAGTGCGTGGCCCAGGGCGTGCCCTTCGCTCGTGAATACGGTGGCGGTCTCGCCAACCGCAGCTTCGGCGGCGCCCAGGTCAGCCGAACCTTCTACGCACGCGGCCAGACCGGCCAGCAGCTCCTGCTCGGCGCCTACTCCGCCCTCAACAAGGAGAT
>JBIIRD010000127.1:0-8726 GCA_044341745.1 Prosthecobacter sp.
ACCTGGTCGCGATCAAGGCCGCGGATGTGATGACTCATGCGTGCCTGCTAAGGCCCGGGCTCGTACGCGTCAACGAGACCATGAGGAGTTTTCACACAGGCTCTTGGAAATCCGCGCTCCGGCGCTGGCGCGAAGATCGAGACGCCACCCCGATTCCGCAGCTGTTCAGTGGAGCGCGGAACTCCGATTCCGCAGCATCGCGAACGCAGGCAAAGCGTGGAGGAACCTCCGGCCTTCTTCGAATCCTCGGGCCCGCTCCTTCATCGTGTTGAAGGACCTAACAGGGAGTTTCGAAACGCAGCAGCGAACCCGCTTGCTGCGGATTTGGAAATCCGCGCCCCGGCGCTGGCGCGGGGGTCGGCACACCACCCCGATTCCGGATTGTTGCAAACGCAGGGGTCGGCTCAGGCCCACTCCTGAAGTCGTTCCGGGAAGGGGCAGTCCTTGCAGGCGCTGTCATCCTGAAGGCAGAAGTCCTCGTAAAGCTGCAGCAGGCCCTGCTGGTGATGCAGCTTCTTCTGGAAGGCGGCAGCCCGGGGGCTGTCTCCAAAGAGCCGCAGCGAAGCCCGCGAAACCTTTTGGTTTTCCAGCCCGGCAGGCAGTTCCAGGTATTCGACCCAGAGCCGGGTGCGTTCCGGCATGAGCAGCGGGTAGGCGACATTCGCCAGCATCTCCTGAACCCGCGATTCACCGACAAGCGCGAGCGGTTTTCCCGCTGTGTCCGCCTGAAGCGTGTAATGATTGTTCCAGAACGGGTGCGAAAGGCCTGACAAGGTGTCCTTCCAGGCGGCCTGGCTCCAGCGCGAAGCCTCCATCAGCGGTGCCGACACGCGGTTCCAGGTAGCGAGCATGGCGGTCAGGGCGCCTAACCGACGTTGCGGATGATTGCCCGGGCGGCTGCCGGCGGTTTTCCAGGGAGGGAGCTGGGCCGGGGAAAGCCAGCGGCTGCAGGGCTCCCTTTGGCGCCACCACTCCTGCCAGAGCTCCCGCAGATAGCCGCGGGTTTCGGACTCGGTCTCTTCGAAGCGCACAGATTCCAGAAAGCCGCTGACGCCGAAGAGCAGGGCTTCACGGCTTTCTGAAGTGGCGCCAAGCAGCCGCTTCAAGGGAAGCCGCTGGCTGAGCAGCAGGAAGGCCTGCTGGTTTTGACGATAGCCCAGAGCCTGGGCCAGCGCCTGATAAAGGGTCTGGGCGCGCCCCTGGGCCTCGATGCTGCGGTGCAGATGGCGCGATTTCTTTTCCAGTCGGTATTGCGCGGCGCTTTCGAGAAGCGACTGCACCCTGGCGTCGTCCATCGTGCGCAGCGGAATGCCACAGCGCCCAAGCCTTGCCGCCGCCTGCCCGGGAATTGGACGCGCCGAGGCCTCCAGCAGGGACAGGCTCAACCGGACCTGGGGGATTTCCTCGTGACGGAAATTGCGGGTGAAGAAACGCTCCTCAGGTGAGCCGAGGAAGAGGTGCAGGATGACGCCCGCGTAATCAGGATTGCAACCGTGAGCGTGGCGTTCCCAGTCGCGCGCATCCGGATCCAGTTCGATGGCTCCCCGGCGGGTGCGTCCGTCATGCTCGATGACGCATTCCGCGAAATCCGGTCCCGCACCTGAATTCCAGACTCCAAAGTCCACCACCTTGACCGCCTTGCCATCAGAAGTGACGAACTCCCTGCCAAAGGCTCCGGCGAACCACAGGCTTTGCAGGTCGAGCTCCGAGAGCGGAACGTCCAGGCCAGGGAGCTGCGAAGGGGATTCTTCCAGTCCCGAAAAAACAAATTCTTTGAAGCGAGAGTACCGATCAGCGAGAGGCAGGGGAGTCATCACGATCGGGTGCCGGGTTCAGGTTCAGTCCCAGCTCAGGACATCGCTTAACGAAAAGTGTGCCAAGGATTCCTTCTGCCGCCAGGCGCCGGAGAAGTCGAGATGCCGGGTCATCGGGCCGGGGGCGACGATGCAGCGCATCCTGGCCGCAATGGCCGCCTTGAGGCCGTTCAGGGAATCTTCAAAGATGACCACCTCATCCGGGGAAAGGCCCAGGTTTTCGGCGGCGTGCTGGAAGAGGCTGGGGTCGGGCTTCACCTTGCCGGTGTCATCAACCGTCGAGAAGTGGTCGAAGTGATTGTGCAGGGACAGCTGGTCCATCCAGGAGTCAATCCACCAGCGCGGGCTGCTGCTGGCGATGGCCGTGCGCATTCCAAGCTGCCGGGCCTCTGCCAGGCGGTCACGCACGCCTGGGAGCGTGGTCAGGCTTTTGCGCAGCTCGGCCTCGCGGGCGCGCCGGGTCACCTCGACGGCATCCCAGTCAAAGCTGCGGCCGGTGAGCTGCTCAAGGTCGCGCCGGGGATCGTAGCTCGTGCTGAAGTCCGTACCCACGACCTGGGCGTAACGCTCGACCGGCAGGGCGTGGCCGTGTTCGTCGAAGATTTCCTTCCAGGTCAGGTAGCCGGTGCTCTCGGTATCGACGACGAGGCCGTCGAAGTCGAAGATCACGGCGCGGATGTGGGCGGGCATTCGGGCGTGGCGGTCTGGGTCCGAGAATCAGAGCAGGCCCAGCTTTTGCAGGGTGGCCTTCAGTTCCGCCAGCTTGGCGTCCTCCAGGGCGACCATGGGCAGGCGCAGTTCGTTGGCGCAATGGCCTGCCAGGGACATCGCCGCCTTGATGGGGATCGGATTGGTGGAGAGCTTCAGGAAGGCGGCGAGCAGCGGGTAATACTGGTGGTGCAGTTTTCCGGCGCCGGCGTAGTCACCGGCCAGGGCGAGCTTCACCATGTCGCTGATCTGCCGGGGAATCAGGTTGGAGGCCACGCTGACCACACCGACCGCGCCGACGGCCATGAAGGGCAGCGTCAGGCTGTCGTCGCCGGAGAGGATTTCAAAGCTGGCGGGCAGAATCTGCTTCATCTGGTTCACCCGCTCGGGATTGCCGCCCGCCTCCTTGATGGCGCAGATGTTCGGGCAGGTCTCGACGAGGCGGACCAGGACATCCAGGCCGATCTCGATGCCGCAGCGGCCGGGGATGCTGTAGAGCATGATCGGCAGCCTGGTGCTTTGTGCCACGGCCTTGAAATGCTGGAAGAGGCCTTCTGGCGTGGGCTTGTTGTAGTAGGGGGCGACCTGGAGGATCGCGGTGGCTCCGGCGGCCTCGGCCTCCTCGGTCATCTCGACGGCTTCACGGGTGCTGTTGGAGCCGGTGCCCGCCATCACAATGCCACGGCCCCGGGCAAACTCTGCGGTGAGCTTCACCACGCGTTCATGCTCGTCATAATCCAGCGTTGGCGACTCCCCGGTCGTGCCGCAGGGCACCACACCGGTCACGCCGTTGGCGAACTGGAAATCGACCAGTTTTTTCAGCGCTTCCTCGTCGATCTGGCCGTTGCGGAAGGGGGTGATGATGGCGGTATGGGTTCCTGCGAACATGGGTGGGAGGCATGCCATAAAGCCTGGATGCGGATCGGACTACTGAAAATTGAACTTGGAAAACTGAAAAAATCGAAATGGGGAGCCTGGCCAGGCCTGTCGAAGTGGCGGGGGATCCGTGGGGCGGCCGCCTCCGGCCCGGGGGGGAGGGCCGAAAGCAAGGCTGCCGCATCTTATCGGCCGATGAGGATATCTCTGGGCCGCAGTGACAGGATGGACGGGATTTGCAGGATTTTTCAGACCTGTTCATCCTGTCCATCTTGTGAATCCTGTAGCAAAAAACCTTTCACACCTGGATGCGTAAGCCCTGGGCCGAACGCATTGCCTGCCAATTCCCGCTTGCCAGACCGACAGACGCCACTACTCTCTGCGCCCCTTTCTGCCCGACCCTTTCGGGCATTCAACGACCCACCCCAGCCGATGAAAGCCGAACTCGTCGAACAAGCCGCCCAGATCGTCAAAGACCCGCCCATCCTGATCAACATGGTCTCGAAGCGCGTCAAGCAGCTCAACAGCGGTCGTTCCCCGCTCGTGGAGCGCCGCCCCGGCCTGCGTGAGGCGGACCTTGCCCTTCTGGAAATCATTCACGGCAAGATCAAGATCGAGGATCTGGCTGACGAAGCCTGAACCTTGTGTTCCGGCGGCTCCGGCCCTGCCGCATGACTGAAGAAATCGCGACCAATCGAAAAGCCCTCCGGGATTATCAGATCCTGGAGCGCTATGAGGCCGGAGTGGAGCTCAGAGGCACTGAGGTCAAATCCATCCGCCAGGGACGTCTGAACATCAGCGACGCCTTCGCCCGGGTGGAACGCGGCCAGGTCTGGCTCTACAACCTCGACATCCAGCCTTACGACAAGGCGAACGGATTCACCCAGCACGAGCCAAGGCGCACACGCCGGCTGCTGCTGCATAAAAAGGAGATCCTGAAGCTCTTCGGAGACACCCAGCAGAAGGGCCTCGCCCTGCCCGTGCTGCGGGCCTACTGGAAGGACGGTCGGGTGAAAATCGAACTCGGCGTGGGCCGAGGTCGCAACAAAGGCGATCAGCGCGAGGCCATGAAGGAGAAGGAGGCCAAGCGCGAGGCCCAGCGTGTGGTGGCCCGTTTCAACGAGCGCGGACGGGGCTGAGATTTGGCGTGTCCTGGATTTTTTTCCTCGCCGCTCACCGTCGGCTCCGGCTAAATACCCGGGCATGATCGAACTGGAAATCTACGCCCCGGGTTTGCGCCAGGAATCCATCCTGAAGGCCTTCTGCAGCCAGATGGACCTTCAGCCGCAGGTGCGCTACAAGATCGACACCCACCACGACCTGGTCTATTTCGAGGTCGACCACCCTGAGCATGTCATGCCCATGGATCTTCTGGAACCGTTCAACGACATCGGCCTGAGTCCGAGAATTGTCGGGCAGATGCCCGAGGTCTGGCAGGTTTGAGCGAGCTGGAAACCTGGGCACTTTGAAAGCTCTTCCACTCACCCGGAAAGCCGATTGATTCGTCGGCTAGGCAGGTTCCCACATGGACTGCGGCAGTCCTGCTGCCGCTTTCCTGAAGCCAGCCTGCTGGCGTGAACCACTCTGGGGTTTCGATGGCCTGGCAGATCTCCGACACGGTGGTTCGGAAGCTTGGGTTGGAGCGGAGTCCTCGACCACCGCAGCAGGCTGCGGGATGAAGGCGGCAGCAGGCTGCCGCAGTCCAAAGCGGCTGCTGCCGCCGAGCCTGTGAGGAGAATGGAGTGAAGGTTCGCTGCGCAGGGGGAAGTGGCTGCTTGGCAGCCTGATTTCCTTTTGCATGCAAAGACAGTTGAGCCTGCTTCAGGATTCGTCAGCCTGACAGGCTCCCACATGGACTGCTGCCGCCGCTGCTGTTCTGGGCCTCTATGGCCGAGCAAAAAAGGCCTCAGGCCAGCTCAGCCACGGCGGCTTCCAGGCTGGCAAGGTCCTTGATCGAGATCACCCGGGCGGTCTTGTCGATCTTGCCCATGAGCCCGGCGAGAGTGGCGTCGGGACCAAGTTCGATGAACAGTTCGTGGCCCTGGCTGCGCAGCAGCTGCATGGACTCCACCCAGCGCACGCTGCCGGTCACCTGGGCGGTGAGGGTGGCGCGGATTTCGTCCGGGTTCTTCACGGCGCGGGCTTCAAAGTTGCAGACCACCGGCACGGCGGGTTCCTGGATCGCGGCCCCGGCCAGCACGGCGGCCAGCTTGTCCTGGGCGCTCTTCATCAGGCGGCTGTGATAGGCGCCGGCCACGGGCAGGGGAATGGCGCGCTTGATGCCCTTGTCCTTGGCTTTTGCGGCGGCGGCCTGGATGCCTTCGACACCGCCGCTGAGCACGATCTGGCCCGGGGCGTTCAGATTGGCGACATCGACATCGCATTCGACGGCGAGTTCGCGGATGGCGCTCTCCTCGCCCCCAAGCATGGCCAGCATCGCGCCCTGGGTGCTTTCGCAGGCTTCCTCCATGAAGCTGCCGCGCTGGAAGACGAGGTTCAGGCCCGTGGCAAAATCAAAGGTTCCCGCGGCGGCGTGGGCGGTGAATTCACCCAGCGACAGTCCGGCCGTGGCGGCGATCTGCAGGCCGGGGACTTTTTCCTTCAGAATGCTCAGGATGGCCAGGCCGTGCGCGTAGAGGGCGGGCTGGCAGCGACTGGTCTTTGTCAGCTCCTCCATCGGGCCTTCAAACATGACCTGGGTCAGCGAATAGCCCAGAGCGGCGTCCGCCTGCTCCAGCAGGGCGCGCACGGACGGGAAGGCCTCGGCAAGATCCTTGCCCATGCCGACTTTTTGGGCGCCTTGACCTGCGAAAAGGAGAACTGCGGATTTGGACATAAAAGAAAACGGGATCGGGTGAACGGTTGAGAATGAACGGGCCGGGTAACCCGTGGGGCGCGAGTATTGGGGCAGGGGATCCGGTCACGCAAGCCCGAGCAAACGGCGAATCGCGGGCATCTGCTGGAGGACGGCGGCTTCCAGAAGCCGGCTTCCGGCGGCCATGGCCTCGGCCACGGACATTTCCGGCGGCTTGATGGCCACGGCGAGATCAAAGCAGGCCTGCAATGCCGGTGAATCCTCGATGGCCCCGGCAAAGGCGGCCACCGGTTTGCCCAGGGCACGCGCCATCTGGGCGACTCCGACCGGGCCTTTGCCATGCAGGGTCTGGGCATCCAGCCGCCCCTCTCCCGTGATGACCAGGTCGGCGGCGGCGATGCGTTCGCGGAGCTGGATGACCTCGGCGACAAGGTCGAACCCGCTGACCAGATCGGCTCCGCAAAACGCCATCAGGCCATAGCCCAGGCCACCGGCGGCACCCGCTCCCGGAAGGTCGGCGACATCGCGGCCGAGGTCGCGCTTCACCATGTCGGCAAGCCGCTGCAGACGATGCTCAAAAAAATCGAAGCAGGTGACGCCCTTCTGCGGGCCATAAACACGCGTGCAGCCCAGGGGGCCGAGCAGCGGGTTGCTGACATCGCAGGCCACCTTCACCGGCACCTGCCAGGGTGCCGAGGCGGGAACAATCCGGGCAAGCTGGTCGAGGTCGCGCGGCAGGCCTTCCAGGGCGTTGCCTGAGGCGTCGAGAAAATGAAGGCCGAGCGCCTGGGCCATGCCGGTGCCGCCGTCGTTGGTGGCGCTGCCGCCGATGCCGATGAGAATCTTGTGGGCGCCCCGCCGGACGGCATCCTGCATCATCAGGCCGGTGCCGTAGGTGCTGGCGGTGGTCGGGTCCGCAGGCAGGTCGGCCACCATGGCCAGGCCGGAGGCGGCGCTCATCTCCATGACCGCCTCGGTTTGTCCTTCGGCCGTGACCAGTCCATAGCGGGCGCTGACCGGCCTTCCCAGGGCGTCGAAGGCGGACGCCTCCACCCACTCGCCGCCCAGGGCCGTCACCAGGGCCTCCGTGGTGCCTTCACCGCCGTCGGCGATCGGGCAGATGTCGCACGTGACGCCGGGAAGCTGCGCCTCCAGGACACGCCTGAGGCTTCCGGTGACCTCGGTGGCGGTGAGCGAACCCTTGAACTTGTCGCTGGCGAGAAGAATGCGCATGGCGGAATCGCTTTAGCGCGAGGCGCGCCCGAGGCAAACGCAGATCACCCGGGCGTGCCGGTCTAACCAAGGATGAAAGGTTTTTCACCGCCGTGAAAGAGAGCCCATGGGGATGCGTTAAGGGGCGGCGAAAGCCTCATCCCCCCATGAAAGTCCTTCTCACCGTTCTCCTGTCCGCGGCCGCCCTGCTGCCCGCCCGCGCCCTGACCCTGCCTGAAATCCAGGCCAAGGCCGCGCAGATCGACAAGCTGGTGGACGCCAATCTGGTGAAGCAGAAGATCACCCCCAACGCCCCGGTTTCCGACGAGGTGTTTGTCCGGCGCATCTACCTCGACATCGCCGGCCGCATCCCGACCCTGAAGGAGACGACCGACTTCCTGGCGGACAAGGCCGCCGACAAGCGCGCGAAGCTCATTGACGAGCTCCTGGCCTCCGACGGCTACACGCAAAACTTCTTCAACTTCTGGGCCGACATCCTGCGCCTGCGCTCCCAGCTTGCCGTGGGCAACAGCCAGCCTGCAGGCGCGGCCTACGCCAACTGGCTGCGCAAGAGCCTCGACGACAACAAGCCTTACGACGCCATGGTTCGCGAGATGGTCACCGCCGACGGCAAGACCTATGAAAACGGCGCGGTCGGCTTCTACCTGCGCGATTACAACATGCCGCTCGACAACATGGCGGTGACCACCCAGGTCTTCCTGGGCACCAGCATGGTCTGCGCCCAGTGCCATAACCATCCCTTCGACAAGTGGACGCAGATGGACTACTACCAGATGGCCGCCCACACCTATGGCATGACCGGCACGAACGGCCTGAGCAACCCGCTGCTCGCCAGCGCCTTTGGCGGTGGTTACGGCAGCAAGGCCAGCAAGACGAAGAAGGGCAAGAAGGCCCCCGCCATGGCCGCGCTTCCCGAAGGCGTCGAACGCAAGGACATGAGCAAGGCGATGAACGAAATCCTGCGCCCGCTCCGCTACAACACCGTCCTCGACCAGACCGACCGCCGCACGCTGGCCCTGCCGCATGACTATCAGTATGACGACGCCAAGCCGAAGGCCGCGGTCGCCCCGGTCATTCCCGCCAGCTTCTCCAAGGATGGCAAGATCGTGAAGGAGGGTGAAAAGCCGGTCAACGCCTACGCCCAGTGGATGACCTCGAAGGACAACCCGCGCTTCACCACGGTCATCGCCAACCGCCTTTGGAAGAAGGCGATGGGCATGGGCCTGATCGAGCCTGTGGACGAGATCACCGACTCCACCGTGCCGAGCAATCCGCAGCTC
>JBIIRD010000128.1:0-8710 GCA_044341745.1 Prosthecobacter sp.
TTCGAATCTACAACCGGACCACAGGCCTTCAGGAAACCTGGTTTTTCAAAAACGCCCAGGCCAGCCCTAGAATCGCCGCAGGCTGGTATCGACTCAACGATTCATACCAGCCCTCCCGAGTGCCGGATGCTGAAGTCTCCTCAACCAACCTCCCCGCAGGTGCCAGCTTCGGGCTGGATCGAAAATACCTCTCACCGGTCATCACCCTCAAACTCCCGCTCCCAACCAATACCGCGACTCTCTCAACGCCCTCAATTCCGGTCACCAGCACGGATGGAGATGCCTTGCCGGACTTCTGGGAAAAGGCCCATTTTCCCGGGGTGACGGTCAACACCATCACCGCGACCGCAGATCCTGATCAGGATGGATACAGCAACCTGGACGAATGGATTTTCGGCAGCCACCCCGCCCGCTTCGACAATCCCGGTCAGCTTGAAATCACCCCCGCAAGCACCGTGGGCCGCGTCACCTCGGTCAATCTTTCCTTTCACGCGGCGGCGGGAAGAATGTTCATGATCGAAACCAGGCTGGCAGACAATAAAAGCTGGTCTCCGGCAAGCAACTTCGTCATCGGTACAGGCACTCGGACAACAGTTCCCTTTTCCATTCCTGCTTCCGAAATCCACAGCCTTTCCGCCCGGCTTTTCCGAGTTGCCGCCTTGGGCTTCGTTGACTCCGACTATGACAACCTGCTGGAACTCGAAGAATGGGAGCTCGGCACCCGGCCCAATCTGGCCGACACGGACGAGGATGGCGTGAATGATGGCGCCGAAGTCACGACAAAAGGACGGAACCCTCTCGATTACTGGGACAACGCCACCTTCACTTTCACGGTCTCCGGCGACCGTCAGGTTGCTCCCCCTGGAAACTGGTGCCGTGATCCATTGAAAATCCAGGTCACTCGAAAAATCTCCGGCATCTCAGGCAACGTCGCCCTTCCCAAAAATCTGAAGGTCGATTTCATCATGACCCGAGGCAGGGCAAGGTTCGCCGCCTCCCTCCAATCGGAGCCCGGCCCCTTCCTGACCGGGCTGCAGGTGCAGCTGAGCCCGGATCAAAAAACAGGCGAGGCACTCGTTTTTGTCCGCATGGGCGAACTGCCTGAAAACCAGCTTCAAAACGGCCTCGGTTCCAGCCCGGTTCAAGGGCTCGTCAGCATCCGCACAGGAAGCGACCCCCATCATCGGATGCTCTTCCATGAGTCCTTCACCCTTTACCCCAGCGAGCACCTCAATCCTCCCACAGGCCTGCTAGCCTGGCTGCGTGCCGACCGGGAAACCCAGCTCGAATCCGGCAGGGTGATCCGCTGGGGCAAGGACTCTGCGGGTGCCAGAAAAATCACGGGCTTTGAAGGTCCTCTGCCTTTCAGTGACGCCGCCGGTCGCACCTGGCTCAGGTTCACAGGTTCCGAAGTCCTGCTGTTGGACCCCCTGGTTCCCGCCTCTTCTGCCTACAGCCTTTACCTGAACGCCAAGGGCTCCTCAACCCGGACTGCATCGGCCATGCCAGCCCTCCAGCCTTACAAACAAGGGGCCACGGGACAGTCTTATCTCATTTCTGGCGCACTGCCAGCCAGCAGTCCCGGCCTACCCTCTCCCTACACCAGCGTCACCTATCGCAGCATCGGCCTCTCCGTCGGCACGACTTCAGCCGGCCTGTTCGACGTCAGTCCGGACATCACCTCCTATTCACCTCCCCTGACCTACTCCTCAACCTGGAGCCCTGGAAACCCTGCCGACGGCCTGCTGCTGGGCATGATCTGCCCGGACTCCTCCTCACCACTTCTGCACATCAACGGAGTCCTGGTGGCAACCGCATCCTGGCCATTCGGCCGCCCTCCTACGGCTCCGCACTTCCTTCCCCGTCTGATCGGCGGGGCGACCGCAGGCACCTCACGCATCGGCATGTTCAAAGGCGACCTCAGGGATCTTCTCCTCTTCAACCGAAGCCTTTCGCCCGAAGAGGCGGAACAGACTGAAGACATCCTGATGAGCGAAAAGGCCGCCTGGGTCGCCGGAGGATACAAGAACCTGGCCCTGAACATCAACCGCGACCCCGGCTCACCCGTGGTCGATGCCCTGCCCGACTGGTGGGAACGCTGCTTCTTTGGCAACCGCCAGCCTCTCAATTCGGAGGATGCCGATTTCGACGGCCTGACCAACCTCGAAGAATACAAGGCCGGAACCCATCCGCTCATGTTCGACACGGATGGCGACAGTCTCTCGGATGATCTTGAACTCAGCTCAACCGGCAAGGCGGCCACCAGCCCTGTCAACTGGGACACGGACAATGACCTCATCCCCGACAACGAGGACAGCCAGCCCTCCCTGGCAGCCAATGGTTTCGACAACAAGGACGGCCTTGGTTACACCGATGGCTGGGACTGGCTCGTCCGCAACATCGGGGCCGGCACGGACAGCGATGGTGACGGCCTCAGCGACCTCTTCGAAATCACCTGGCTGGGCACGCCTGCGGATGTGGCAAACGTCGCCGACGCCGACAGTGATGGCATCGACGACTGGTGGGAGGTTTTGCATTTTGGCAGCCTCGTCCCCCCCTACGATCCCGGCCGGACCAGCAGCTACCCGGATGGTGATGACATCACCGACCTCGAGGAGTTCCTGCTCGGCCTGAACCCTCGGACAAACGACCTCCCGGGCGGTGCCACCACCACCGGCCTCAGGACGGAGGAAGTCACCTCCGACGCCCAGGGACGCGTGAAGTCCGTGGGCGCACAAACCTGGTCCTACGACGCCGAAGGCAGCCTGATTCAAAAGAACTGACCCATCCACGAACGCCTCCATGCAGCCCCCCATGAAACATCTTCTTCCATTGTTTTGGTTAGGCCTTGGCATCACCCCGGCCCAGTCCCAGCCTGATGAATCCCCCGGCTGGGTCCGGCAGGTCGGCCGCCCGGTCACCCTCCAGGAGTTCAAAAGCAGCCTTGCCTCCGCCCTGCAGCCCTCTGCGGCCTCAAGGAAACTGAATGCTTCCGCCCAGGCATCACAGATCCAGCTCCTGCTGCCCGACCACGATTTCACGCCCTTGAACGAGGCCGCCGCAGGTCTGGAGGGTGATCCCGCCGCCCTCTTTGCGCTCGTCCACCGCACCTGCCGCCACTCCCCCGGCTTCGGTTTGAACAAGGGCCCCCTCCGCACCTTTCACGACCGGTCCGGCAATGATCTCGACCTGGCAGTACTCCTGGCGGCCCTTCTCGATGACAGGCAGCGCTGCCCCACCGCCTCCAATGTCCAGATCAACCTCGGGACCATGACCCTGCCCCTGTCCAGGGCATCCTCCTGGCTGCGTGTGCCCGAATCTCAGGTTTCTGAACAGCTGGCCAAGACGCAAATCAGCCACTCCCTGCTGCAAAACGGCAGCATCAGCATCAGCCGTTTCTGGGTCACCGCCACAATCGCTGGCGTCACTTACACGCTCGACCCAGCACTACGATTTCACGAGCGCACCCCTGGGCGCATGAATTTCACCCAGCTTCGTTCCGCCAGCGGCTTTGATCTCAATGCGCTCAAAACCGCCGCCGCCACCTCCTACAAGGGCGACAACGAGATCAGCTCCATGAATGTTGCACGCCTAAAAAGCCACCTCGACACCCTCCGCGACAACCTTCTCGGCAACAGCGAATTCACCAACCGCCTCCACGGCGCCGAATCTCTGCTCCCCGGCTGGCGCAGAATCCCGGAAGCAGATCCCTTCGCCACACCGTCACTCCCGGATGTTCCTGCCGATGTCAGCTACTCCACCTGGACATTCAGCGACAACAGCCTGGCCAGATGGTCCTGGCAGTCCACTCCTGACGCGTTCAAAACCCAGATGGAGCTTTCCCACCCCGAATGGGATGTCAACGGACGCGGCCTGATCCTCTCCACGGCGGACATCGCCGAATGCCAGTTGAGCCTGAAGACAAGGCCTGCATCCCCCGTTCCCGGAGGCGTTTGGCTGGAAAGCAGTGACCTGACCGCCTCTACATCCGGAACGGTGAGCGCCATCGGACGACACTTCGGCATCGTGCAGCTGAGGGCGGGCTACCAGCCGGTCGGCGTTAACCACGAGTGCGCCCTTATCAACTCAGGTTCAGATGACTTCACCATCGTCAGTGTCACCCTGTCCGGCGCAGGCATGTTCACGCTTCCAGAACAACCCCCGCTGTTTTCCTGGGGCACTTTGCACGCCGGTGGCACCCGGTACATCGAAGTCATCTACACGCCGACCACGGTCGCCCAGCACTCCGGCAAGGTGCTGGTCACGCTCAGGAACAAGCGGACAAGCGCCAGTTCTTCACTGTCCTTCACGCTCAAAGGCATCGGCCATGATGCAGGCCTGACCGAGCTTTTTGTCGATGGCAGGGTGATAGCCCAGGGAAGGGTCGAACAGATCATCCCCAATCTCAGGCGCTCCAGCCTGCGCATGAAAATCACCGCCCCGGCGGTCATTGGCTACCCGGTTGAAACCTCTCACACTTATCAGCTTCTCCGATCCGGCACCTATGTCATTCCTGTAGATTTCGGTGACACCGACAATGGCGGTTTCCTCAACGCCATCAGCCGACAGCTCACCCGGCTGAAAAAGCTGCCGGAGGGTGATGACAAAGAGGCGGCGATCCTTCGCACCACGCTGCAGATGATGGGCGTCTCCTGGTTCCAGCAGACGGATCAATCCAACCAGTTCGTCAAAAACATCCTCCAGGACGGCCATTCCAGTGGTGATGTCACCATCCATCGGTCGGGAATCGTCGCCCAGGAGTTCGACACCCAGACCAAGGCCGCAAGCGGCTTCTATGTCGATGTGGCCAACCAGCTTGTCAGCTCCGCCCAGGTGACCCCTCAGTCGAATGTGTCCTTCACAGCCTCGGGTTTCCTGAAAAGCGCTCAGGAACATGGCGTGCTGGAACAGATGCAGCCGGGAACTGACGCCGCTTCAACAACCCGCATGATCGAGAAAGCCCTCCTTGCCACGACCGCCAAGCCCACCATCCTGCTGATGAACAGGCTGAACGCTGCCTTGTTCAGGTCAAAGCTGTCGAATTACGATTCCGCCACCCTTGACTCCTGGATCAACGAGCTCCAGGGCCACGTCAGTTCCTGGCTCTTGCTTCCCTCCGATGGCAAGGTGGCATTGACCACGGCCAGTAGGGGATGGAAAGGTTATGGAGCCGTCAGGAGACTGTATGGCCTGGGCCTGAGCGCGAATAATTCCACCATCGGCATGCTCATCTCCGGCGGTTACAACGGGGGGTATTCCGGCACCCAGGCCCAGGTCACACCCGACACTAGCCACCAGTACGCCGCCACCCGGCAGCAGCTCAATCAGGCCACGCCGCCCCAGCCCTCCAGCACGGAACCCATCAACCTCGTCACAGGTGAATATTACTACGACCGGACGGATGTCACCATCGGCCAGGCCTTCCCTCTCGGCGTGGGCTTTGCACGCCACTACAGCAGCGCTCAGGCCGATGCACCTGGCGTCCTCGGCTACGGCTGGTCGCACAACTGGGAAAGCGGTGTCGAACTGATGACTGACACCGGCCTCGCCTTCGGCTCGCGGCATGCCATGGACTCCGCCACGGCCTATGTCGCCACCACGGTTCTCAAGGAATTATGCACCCAGGAAAACGTCACCCACATGACTCTCGCCGCGCTGGTCGCCAACTGGTGCGTGGATGCCCTCCGCAACAACGTCGCCAAGGTCTATGTCGGGAACAAAACGCTGTTCTTCTCCAACCACTCCAATGGCAGGGGAGACCTCGGCAAGGCCTTTTACCCACCCCCTGGCGTCACCGACCAGCTGCGCTGGAAGGGAGCCGCCACAGACAAGGAGCACTACAACTTTGATCTCGTCAGCCGCGACCGTTCCGTCACTGAGTTCAGGCTCACCGGCAGCGGGGCCTCAGCCCGTTCCGCCCTCTCACGTCTCGTCAATCCCGACGGACTCGCCGTGTCCCTCACTTACACAACCTCCAAGGGCGTCCGTGTCGTGGACTCCATCAAGGACGCCAACGGACGCGGCTTTAACCTCGATTACAACACCGACGGCCTCCTCATCAAGCTCACCACGGTCGGTGACACCACCGCCCGCACGGTGACTTTCCTGTATGACAATCCGAAGACCACCCAAAACCTCGTTCGAGTCATCGACCCCGCCCAGCGCTTCACCACCCATCACTACTCCACCCCCGACAGCCACCTCATGACCGAGTTGCGCGACGGCCTCACCCGCATCATCGCCAGCAACGAATACGACTCCCAGGGCCGGGCCATCCGCCAGCGTGCCTACGGCCATTCGGACAAGCTCTGGTCCTACTTTTTCAGCGACCTGTGCACCATTGAGCAGGACCCGCTCGGCGGACGCACCACCTATTATTTCGACGACCAGAAACGCACCATCGGTCAGCGCGATCAGTCAGGTCATCTCCGCCGGACGGTTTATGACTTCAACAACTTCCCCGTCCTGGTCACGGATGCGGAAGGCAAGGTGAGCACCACCCTGTACGACCGTCATCTTCGTCCCACCCGCGTCACCTACCCGGACAACACCTTCACCACCCAGGCCTACGACGATGACCACCGCCCCACGCAGTCCATTTCACGCAGCGGCAGGGTCACCTTGTTGGAATACGATGCCACGGCTTCAGCAGCCAACATCCGCTTCCGGCCCAGTCGTGAAAAAGTAACCGACCCGGCCACCAACATCACGCGCACCACTTCCTACACCTACGGCACCCGCGGCAAGGAGATCGGACAGGTGACCTTGATCACCGACCCCGCAGGAAAAAGCACTTCGCTGTCCTATGACTTGCGTGGAGCTCCTGCCAGCGTGAGCTCCGACAGGGTGGTTTATAATGAAATCAACGCCAGATATCAACTCATCTCACCCAGCCTGTTTTCAACCTACGATGCCCGCGGCGACCTTGTTCAGACCATCAATGAGCACGGCATCAAGACTGTCACCACCTACGACGCCAATCGTCAGCCCGTCAGTGTCACCCAGGCTGCGGAGACCGATCAGGCCTATACGGTGACCACGATCTACGATGCCGCAGGGGATGCCGTGAATTCCTACGACAGCATGCCTCTGGCCTTCCGCACAGGCCAGACTTTCAGCGCCCAGGGCAAACCCCTGCGCACCTTCCGCATCAGTCCGGACGGCACCTTCGACAGCACCCTCCAGGGCAACACCTTTGCTTCGGAACAGCTCTACGATCGACGTGACTGGCCTGTCGGCTCCTCTTTTCTCGCGCCCTCGCTGATCCCCTGGCATCGCGTCTCCTCCACCACAGTTCCCCAGGCTAACGGCCGCCCCTTCCAAACCACCGACCCGCTCGGACGCACCCTCACCTTCGCCTCCAGTCCCGAACAGACCGCCTTCTCGGCCACCGATGCCGCAGGCTACCGTGTCATCACCTCCACCGATGTCATCGCCCGCCGAAAACTCGTCAGCGATGCTTTCCCCGCCGCCCCCGGTTCCGATCCGCTCGCCATCCCCTCCGATGTCCTCAAGCTCGATCACCTGCTTCAGCCCGAGGGCGAACTCCAGTCGCTCACCAACCGCCGTGGCCTCACTTACGCCATGGTTTACGATGGCTTTGGCCAGCTCAAAACCCGAACCACGCCCGGCGGCCGCAGCACTCGCTACACCTACACTGCGGATGGCAATCTCAAGACCCTCACCCGCCCCGACAACAGCACCGTCACCTATGACTACTTCCCTCGTACCGGACAGCTCCAAACCCAGACCGACTCCATCGGCCAGATTGAGCACCGTTATGACGTCGGCGGTAACCTCACGAGGATCCAGGACAAGGCCTCCGGCTCCACGCTTTCCTCCACTTTTGATACCCAGGGAAGGCTGAATTCCTTTACCGATGCCCTTGGCCGCAAGACCTCCTACACCTGGCTTCCAAACGGGCTTTTACGCAGTGCACGTTACCATGCTGAGCGCCCCGTCATGTTTCCCGCTCGCATTCATGCCGTCATTTCTGGCGGCTCAATCCTCCGCCTTAGCGTCGAACCTGGCCAGGGCTACACCTCTCCTCCGCGTATTGTGATCAGCCCACCAGACACCCCTGGAGGCACCCAGGCCACCGCAGTAGCCGAAATCAAGGATGGCTCCATCTACATGCTGCGTGTCACCAACCCTGGCTCAGGCTACCTCACCACCCCGACAGTCACCGTTGAACAGCCTCCTCCCGACCTTCTCGTCACCTACGATTACAACGCCGACCGCAGTCTCGCCAAGATCACCGACTGGACCGGCCGCAGCACCACCTTCCGCTACTACCAGGACGGCAGGCTGCATTCCATCCAGCGCCCCAACGGCTCCACCCGCTCCTTCACCTACACCGCCGCTGGCGAACTCACCCTCGTTGTCGAGGCCTCCCCCGGTGATCCCGCTCATCCGGTCATCCACCTCACCCGCTACGCCTACAATCAGCGCGGCAGGGTCAGTCAGCGCAGCACCTTCCCCGGCGAGCCCGCCTCCGCCTCCCGCTCCGGCCCCATGACCGCCACCGCCGGGCCTGACAACCAGCTGATCACCGTCAACGGCGCGACCCAGACCTACGATTTGCGTGGCAACCTCCGCAAAGGTGTCCTACCCAGTGGCACGATGGGTTCCCTCGCTGAAACCTACACCTTCGACGCCCGCAACCGCCTCACCGCCATGGAGGGCGGTCACAGCTTCGCCTACGATGTCG
>JBIIRD010000165.1:0-2545 GCA_044341745.1 Prosthecobacter sp.
GCGTTGCGGATGACATTGCCCACCGCGCGGTCAAGCGCCTTGCGGCAGACATGCACGGTCAGATCCTCGACCTCGACGCGAACCGGCGTCTCCGGAGCCTCGCGCGCCACCGCCTGGCTGACCAGCTCCCGCAGCGGCACCTCCTCGGCGGGCTCAAGCCCCGGCAGGGCCTCCGCCCTGGAGAAGGCCAGCACCTCCTCGACCAGCCGCGCCATGTGCTGCAGCTCCTGGTCCAGCTTCCTCAGGTAGGCCGCCTGCTCCGGCACGCCCCTCTGCTCCACCACGCCCAGCGCCATCTGCATCCGGGCGATCGGGCTGCACAGCTCATGCGCCACATCGGCGGTGATTCGCCTCTGCTCCCGCACATAGCCGCCCAGTTGCGCGGCCATGGTGTTCACCGAGGCCGCGAGCTCGCCCAGCTCGTCACCCCTGTCCTCCGGAAGCCTGGTTTCAAACTGGCCGGCCGCGATGAGCTTGGAAGCTTCATTGGTTCGGCGAACCGCGCCGGTGATGCTTCTGACCACCGGCAGCCAGAGCAGGGCGGAGAGCAGCATGCCGCAGCTCAGCAGCACCAGCCAGGGCGTCCAGTCAAACAGCAGCCCCCCCGCGCTCAGGCCGCCGGAGACCATCACCATCGTCAGCGGATGCCAGAGACCGCCCTGCTCGTGCAGGATGTCCATGTGGATGCCAGCCCAGTAGCGCGTCGGGTTTTCGCTGCGCAGCAGAAACCTGGGCTTGGGCGGCTGGCCGGACGGCTCCGGTCGCCGCAACCGCGGCCGCTGCCTCATCTCAGGCCTGCGTTTGTCAACCAGCCTCGACCTCACCGACTCCGGCGGATCGGGCGCATGGCCGAGGACCTGCCTGCCGTCGGAATTGAACAGGGCGAAGATCACACCCCGGCGGTCCTCGAAGTTCTCCAGAATGTCCGGCCATTCGCCCTGCGGGCTTTGCATCAGCCTGTCTGCAAGACGCACCGACAGCTGCTCAATCTTGTCGCCGGACGGCCCGCTCAGCAGCCACTCAAGCTCGGGCGTGACGAGCCTGCTGACATAGACATAACCAAACAGGCCGAGCATCAGCAGGTTCACCAGGAACCAGGCCAGGATCTTGCCGTAGAGCGGTAGTTTGATGCGGCTCATAAAGCATTCGGGGCATTCCTGCCCCGGTCATGAATGCGGGCCAGGAATGGCCCTGTTACTGGGAGTCACAAGTTGATAACCATAGCCGCGCACCGTCTTGATGAAACGCGGCTCCTTCGGATCATCCCCCAGCTTCCGTCGCAGCGTGGAGATATGCATGTCGATCGCCCGGTCAAACACATCCCACTCGCGGTCCGCGACCTCCTCGATCAGCTGCTCCCTTGTCTTCACCCGGCCGTGCGCCCTGGCCAGGGACAGCAGCAGCCCGAACTCGGCCGGCGTCAGCGGCACGGGCTGGTCGCCGAGAATCACGTCATGCGTCTCCGGATTGATCCTCAGCTTGCCGATGACAAGCTCCTTCACCGGCATCTGCGGCGCGCTTTCCGCCAGCCAGCCTGAACGGCGCAGCACGGCCCTCAGCCGGGCCAGCAGCTCGCGGGAGGAAAAAGTCTTGGGCAGATAGTCGTCCGCCCCAAGCTCCAGTCCGACAATGCGGTCCACCTCCTCCCCTCGCCCCGTCAGCATCATGACGGGCACCCTGGACTTCGCCCGGATGCGGCGCAGCACCTCAAAACCGTCGCAGCCGGGCATCATCACGTCGAGTAGGACGGCCGCCCAGGCCTCGGACGTGGCCCGGTCGGCGCCGCTTTCACCATCATGCTCCATCTCGACCTCGAAGCCCATCGGCTTCAGGTAATCCGCCACGAGCTGGCAGAGCTCGGTGTCGTCGTCGATGATGAGGAGTCGCATGAGAGGGAGATTCGCCTTGCTCCAGCCTGCCGGAACACCGCCAGCCTGGCAAGTTCGCTCCCACTTTCCCATGCAGGCGGGACGCCTGCATGCGACTTTACGTGTTCCTGACAATTCTGCCCCCGCGGGCTGAAGATGGCCTGACATGACCGCCCCACCCTGGGGCAACCATGAAACGCCATCTTGCCCTTGCACTCGTGCTGCCGTCCATTTCCCTGGCACACACGCTGCCCAACAGTGACAGGGAGGCCATGAGGGCGCATATCCTGGAGGAGTTCATGCAGAAGACGGGAGCGAGGAAGGTGAAGCCGGTGGAGGCTCCGATCCCGAAAACGCTGAAAAGGCCGGTAACTGTGGCCGGATTGTCCGCGTTTGATTTATCGTCGTTTTTAACGAGCGGGGCGGCGCTGCCGCCGGCGGGGAACGGGCTGCTGATGGCGGCTTCGTTTGCGCCGTTCAAGCCGAAGGTTCGCTACAACTGGGATGGGACAACCTTTTTCCTGGAATCGGACAACACACCGGAGGGGATGAATACTTTCAACTTTGAAGCGCGACAACTGGGCGTGAGTAATAGACCTCGTTTGGGGTCCGGTAGCCGAGCCGCTTGCGGGGGCGGTTGTTGAGGATCGCGGCGAGGCGATTGCACTGCCACTGGG
>JBIIRD010000129.1:0-8681 GCA_044341745.1 Prosthecobacter sp.
CGTTGAAGGACTGCCACCCTGTCACGAGCTCAAGCTCAGGACTGCATTGCGTCCGCTCCTTCCGTCCGCCCGCTCTGAATCCTTCGGACGACACGCAGGTCGTCCCTACCAGCCTGGTAGGGCCCCGCTGCGTCGGGGCCGAAGATCCCGATCACGCGACGCGACGTTGAAGGACTGCCACCCTGTCACGAGCTCAAGCTCAGGACTGCATTGCATCCGCTCCTTCGTCCGCCCCGAATCCTTCGGACGACACGCAGGTCGTCCCTACCAGCCTGGTAGGGCCCCGCTGCGTCGGGGCCGAAGATCCCGATCACGCGACGCGACGTTGAAGGACTGCCACCCTGTCACGAGCTCAAGCTCAGGACTGCATTGCGTCCGCTCCTTCGCTGCATTCGATCTCAAGGCCTGGGTTTTACAGGAAGAACAGGTCTGCCGGACGCGTTGCTGGAGTTCCCATGAAGCCTACCCGTTCCCTGCTGCTGCTTGCGACCTGCCTTCTTGCAGGTCTTGCCGATCTTTCCGCACGGCTTCCGAATGTGGTGTTCATCCTCGCGGATGACCTGGGGCCCGGGGACCTTGGCGCCTATGGGCAGACGAAGATCAAGACTCCCCACCTGGATCGCATGGCGGCGGAGGGCATGAAGCTGACCCGTCATTACTGCGGCAACGCCGTCTGCGCGCCGTCGCGCTCGGTGCTGATGACCGGCCTGCATCCCGGGCACACCTTCATCCGCGACAACCGGGGCACGGCTGACAACAAGGTCAAGTCCCAGGGCGGCATCCCGGCCACGGAGGGACAGCATCCGATTCCCGACGAGGCCAGGACGATGGCCGAGGTCATGCGCGACATCGGCCTTGCCACCGGCGGCTTTGGCAAGTGGGGCCTTGGCGGGCCGAGTAGCAGCGGCGCGCCCATGAAACAGGGATTTCAACGTTGGTTCGGCTACAACTGCCAGAGCGTGGCCCACAACTTCTACCCGGTTTATCTCTGGGATGACGACCGGACGATCGAGCTGAAAAACCCGGACTTCCCCGCGCACGACACCTTCAAGCCCGGCGAGGATCCGACCCGTGAGGCAAGCTACCGGCGCTTCCAGGGTTCGGAGTATTCCGCCGATCTCATCGCCGAGCAGGCGCGTGAGTTTGTGCGCAGGCACAAGGACGAGCCGTTCTTCCTCTACTGGCCGACGACGGTGCCGCATGTGGCCCTGCAGGTGCCGGATGATTCATTGCGCGAATATGTCGGCCAGTGGGAGGATCCTCCCTATGCCGGGGGGCGGGGCTACATTCCCCATTTTCATCCCAAGGCCGCCTATGCGGCGATGATCACGCGCATGGATCGTGAGATCGGCAGCGTCATGGCTCTGGTGCAGGAGCTGGGGCTCGATGAGGACACGATCTTTGTTTTTGTTTCCGACAACGGCCCGCTCAATGGCACGCATGCGAAGCTGGCGGGCACGGACTGCGACTTCTTCAATTCCAACCAGGGCCTGCGGGACGGCAAGGGCACGCTCTATGAAGGCGGCATCCGCTCGCCTGGCATTGTGCGCTGGAAAGGCAGGATCAAGCCAGGGAGCGTTTCCGCGCGCGTCACGGGATTTGAAGACTGGCTGCCGACGCTGGCGGAACTGGCGGGCTCCAAGGACAAGGTGCCAGCCAAGCTGGATGGCATCAGCTTTGCGCCGACGCTGCTGGGCAGGGAGCAGCCGGAGCGCGAGTTTTTGTATCGTGAATTCCCCGGCTACGGCGGCCAGGTCTGCGTGCAGACGGGCGGCTGGAAGCTCGTCAAAAACGGGCTCTCGGGTCGCAAGTTCAAGGGCAAGCCGTCAACACCGACCACCGAGCTTTACGATCTGGCGACGGATGAAAAAGAAACCCGAAACGTGGCGGCGGAGCACCCGGAGATCGTGGCGAAGCTGGAGGCGGTGATCGCGGCCCAGCATGTCCGCAGCAGCGACTTCCCCATGGCGGCCCTGGACAAGTGAGGCGTGAGCTTTGTCACGACGGGCGGTCCGCCGAGGCGGCCTCCACCTCCCAGGCCTCCAGCTCGCGCAACCTGGCCGCCAGGACGTCCCGTGTTTTCTTCACCGCATACCTGCCCAGCGGCAGTCGCAGGGGCGCCTGACCGGACTGGACCATCCGGACAATGATCTCGGCGGCCAGTTCCGGATCGCCGGGCTGGCTGCCGTCGATCTTCTTCAGATACCCGGCGAATTTCCCGACGGTTCCCTCATAGTCTGGAAAGCCTGGCACCTGTTCCAGCCCGCGGCTGATGAACTGGGTTCGGAAAGGGCCGGGCTGGACCAGGGTGACCTTGAGGCCATGGGGGCGGAGCTCCGCCGCCAGGCTTTCGTGCAGCGATTCGACCGCCGCCTTGGCAGCTCCATAGATGCCGAAGCCCGGGTAGTTGGAGATGGCGGCGGCGGCGCTGATGGTGACGATGTGACCCGCTTTCTGCGGGCGCAAGACAGGCAGGGTGGCGCGGATGACATTCAGGGTGCCGAAGAAGTTGGTCTCGAAGTTTCGCCGCGCCTGATCGTCCGTGCATTCCTCCACGGCTCCGAGAAGTCCATAACCCGCGTTGTTGACGATGACATCGAGCCTGCCCGTGAATGCGGCGGCTTCAGAGACCGCCTGCGACACCGCTCCGGCGTGGGTGATGTCCAATGGCAGCGCCAGGCATCGTCCCGCTCCCAGGTGTGCCAGAATCTCCAGGTCCTCGGCGCGTCTTGCCGTGGCGATGACAGAATCTCCGGCGAGCAGGGCGGCTTCGGCGATGCTGCGGCCGAAACCTGAGGAGCAGCCGGTGATGAACCAGGTTCGTGAATGGGACATGCCCTCGTTACGAACGCAGGACGTCTCCGGGCAGGGGAAAGCTTGTCAAAGCATCAGCTCCAGCAGCCTGGCTCGGATCTGATCCTTCCATTTGCCCAGGTAGGCCAGCCTGGCCTGGAGCGCCTGCAGGTCGGCCCAGGCAGCGTTGTCTCCGGCGGCGATGCGTTCATCGCAGTCCGGCAGCCTCGATTCAAGCGCCTGCCATTCGTCTTCAATCGCCGTGCCCAGTTCCTCCAGGGATTCGCGCAGGCGCAGTTCCTCGGAGGCAAGCAGAGCTTTGGCCAGGGCGCTGGAGGCGGCCTGTTTGCGGGCCAGAAAGGCCTGGGTCTGCTGGAGCAGCGGGCCGAGCTTTTCAAACAGGCTCATGAGGCCCGCATCCAGCGGGATGGCGCGCCAGCCAAGGCCGGAGTGCAGGTCGAGCAGGTGTTTCAGCCGGGTGATGGGATTCCTCAGGATTTCGAGGGCGGCATTGAGCCCCGCGCTCGCCTGGTCGCTGCCGCCGGCCTGGTCAGGGTGCGCGAGCCGGGTGGCGGCGAGGTAGGCTTCATCAAGCGCCGCGAGGTCGAGCGCCGCCTGGGGCCTGAGTCCGAGGAGCTGGAAGCAGTCCTGCATGGCGGGTCAGGCCGAGAAGCTTTCGCCGCAGGAGCAGGTGACGACGGCGTTCGGGTTCTTGACCTTGAAGCCGCCCTGCTGCAGGTCGTCGCTGTAATCCAGCTCCGAGCCGGTGACAAAAAGGGCGCTCTTGGGATCAATGACGACGCGCACCTCGTTGGATAAAACCATGATGTCTCGGTTGGCCGGCCCGTCAACCAGGTCCATCTTGTATTGCAGGCCGGAGCAGCCACCGCCGACGACGGCCACGCGCAGGGCGCCATGTTCGCCACGTCCCTGCTTGGTGAGCAGGCTGGTGAGCCTGGCGGCGGCGTTGGGCATCACCTTGATCAGCTTTTCATTGCCGATCTTGTAGGCAGGGGCGGCGGGTGCTGGAGGGGTTGCGGACATCGGTGAGGGTTACGTTTCAATGCTTCGCCTGAGCCGCCAGCCATTGCTCAAAGGCGGCCTTGGGGGCCTTGTATTTGGCACCACAACGGGGGCAGGTGAGGTCGGCGTGGCCGTCTTCGAAAATGTAATCCTGGTCCTCCTTGCTCAGACGGCTGAGCATCGGGAACATGCGGTCCAGGGTGCAGCCGCATTCGAGGCGGCAGGCGCGGGTTTCCAGGAGCGAGAGCTGCTCGCCCTTGTCGAGTTCGGGCAGGTCCTCCCCGCGCAGGCCGTTGAGCCATTCCAGGTCGGCGTCGGGCTCGGCGGAGATCTGGACGAAGTCCTCGTCCGGCAGCCGGAAATAACGAGTGGGGCGCTGCTCGCTCTGGGTGTAAAACTGCTCGACGGCGTGCAGCATGTCGGTGCCGGCGAACTCGATCATGCTCTGGCGCGCAGGCTGGTTAGGCCGGCTGGTCTGGGCGATGAGCAGGGACTTGCCCATGTCCTTGACGTCGTCGCTGAAGAGGCGGCCGGTGACGTTGGCGACCGGGTAGCCGCCGCCGGTGACAAAGAGGTTCAGCATCGGGTCCTGGAGGTGGATGGTCCAGGCGCAGCGTTCGTCGTGGGGCCGGGAGGCCAGGTGCAGGGAGACGGCCGCCAGCGTCTCCTTGAGCATCGTGTCGAGCTTCTCCTCATGCTGCAGGCCGTGCTGCATGAGGTGCAGGTAGTAGTCCATGTAGAGGTCGGTGAAGCGACCGCGGACAAGCAGGCAGTTTCTGCCCCTGACGAAGTAGGAGCGGAGCTCGATGATGGCGGGACCGTTCTCGTTGTCTGACATGGCGGGCGTGATGGGGAAAAACAAAGGGCGGAGGGCTGCATGGTGGCATGCCCTCCGCCCCGTGGGAGGAGATCAGAGGGGCTTGATGGAGATGTCCTTGTAGAAGGTCACGCTCTTCGGGTCATGGCCCTGGATGGCGATGGTGCCTTCGCTGAGCTTGCGGCCGGGCATGTTGTGCAGCTCCTTGGCGGGATCCCAGCCTTCCGGCTCGGTGAACTCGACGGTGGTTTTGCCGTTGACCTTGAGGGTGATCTGCCTGCCTTCGACGCGGATGACGTAGTCGAACCATTCGTTGTCCTTGCTCGGTGCGGCGGGAACCTTGATGTGCCTGCCGCCCTTGGGCTCGGCCTGGCCTTCCTTGAGCGCCAGGATGTTGATCACGCCATAAAGGCTGCCGGTCTTCTTCGGGTCGGTGTGGGTGCTGTTCACCTGGCACTCGTAACCGATGTCAGGCCAGCCGGTGGCCTGGTACTTCGTGTGGAAATACACGCCGCCGTTGCCGCCTTCGGTGGTCTTGACCTTGAGCCTGAGCTCGAAGTTCTTGAAGCTGGCGTTGCCGTCGGCGCCGACATAAAACAGGTGGGCTCGGCCACCGGCGACCTTGAGCTCGCCGTTTTCCACGGTGAACACGCCGGGGACTTCATCGTTGGACTTCCAGCCGCTGAGGTCCTTGCCGTTGAACAGAGGGATCCAGCCGTCGTTGTCCGCAGCCGGGGCCACGGCGGTGATCAGGGCGGCCACGAGGGCCAGGAGGGGTTGGTGCAGTTTCATGGAGGCGGCGCAGATACATGGGAGGTCGCGGCTTGTCCAGTGTCGGACGCGGGCGGCCCGGGCATGAAAAAGCCCCGGAATCCAGGGGACTCCGGGGCGGGGGAGGTTGATTTTAGAAGCGGATCCTGGCTCCAAGATAGGCGCCGGTGTCGAGGGCCGGGAAGCCGGGGATCTCCTCATACTGCTCGCCGAGCAGGTTCTCGATGCGGCCATAGAGCTCGAAGTTGCGGCACACCCTCCAGCTGGCGCTCAGGCGGACGTTGAGGAAGTCCTCCACGTCACGCTGGGCGAAGGTCTGGGGATCAAAGTCCTCGCGGTCGATGACATACACGGCGCTGAGGCTGACGCTGACATCGCGATGCGGGCGCAGGGTGACGCCGCCGCTGAGCGAATGGCTCGGACGACGGACAAGCCGCGTGTTGTTGGTGTCATCGCGGGCCTCCAGCCAGGTGTGGTTGAAGTCCAGGCTGAAGGCGTTGCAGGGCGTCCAGACAAGGCCGGATTCGACGCCCTGGGTGGTCGCCTCGCCCACCGCCTGGGGCACGAAGGCCGGCGGCGGATACTGGTAGGTGTCGTGGATGTCGTTGCGGAAGCCGGTGGCGTGCAGGACGAGGCGGTTGCCGAACCAAGGTTGCTCAATGCCGATCTCGTAGCCCCGGCTGCGCTCGGGTTTCACGAGGAAGGGGTTGCCAAAGAACACCGGGGTGATGTCCTGCGGGGTGGGCGGCGTGTAGGCGGTGCCGTAGTTGGCATGCAGCAGGGTGCGCAGCCTGGGTACCCGGTAGCTCAGCCCTGCGCGCCAGGTGAAGGCGTCGTCGAAGTCCGAGTAGGCGTCGAATCGGCCGCCCGTGACCAGGTTCAGCCCGGGCAGGATCTCGAGCTGGCTCTGCAGGTAGAGCGCCCAGTTGGTCTGGTTCTGGTCGATGTCCACCACGCCGGTGTTGTCATTGAAGCGAGTGTGGTTCTGATCCTGGAACCAGGCGCCTCCGGTCAGCGTCCAGCGGTCCGTGACCTTCACCACGCTCTGGTATTCCAGCCAGTCGTTGCGCGAGCTGACGCGGTTGTTCACCTGGAAGAAGCCGGTGAAGCCGCTGGCGACCTGACGGAACTGGCTGTGCGAGTAGGTGAGTGACTGCTGCCAGCGGTCGTTCACGTCCCACACAAGGCGCGGCGACACGCTCCAGAACTCCGTCAGCAGGTGGTCGTCGCGGTCATTGGCAAAGCGGGTGCCGGGAACGCCGACCTCCGCCGTGTAATAGCGGGTGTCGAGATCGAACCGGAGTCCGTCGGCGATCTGGTAACCGAGGCGGCCCGCGAGGTTGGACTGCTCAAAGCCGCTGTTCACGCGCTGGCCCTGGATGTCCGTGCGGCTGGCTTCAAAGGCCCAGTCGAGGTCTCCTGCGGCGCCAAGGGTGCTGACGCCTTCGCGGAAGGTGCCGTAGCTGCCGGCTTCAAAGAAGGCCGTGGTCTCCGGCTTTTCCAGACCGCGTCCGCTGCGGGTGATGACGTTGATCACGCCCCCCATGGACCGGCCTCCGTAAAGGCTTGCGGCGGGCCCTCGCAGCACCTCCACACGCTCCACGTTGTCGAGCGCCAGGGTTTCGAGGTTGAATGAACCCGCGAGGTTGTAGGGCACGGGTCGGCCGTCGATGAGCAGCAGGGTGTCCTTGGTGGCCGTGCCTCGGGTCAGCACGGTGGCCACGTTGCCTGTGATGCCGGGGTTGACCAGCGTCATGCCCGGCACGCTGCGCAGGGCGTCCGGCAGCATCCGGTACTGCTTGTCCTCGATCTCCTGCCGGGTGATGACCGTGATGCTGGAGGCGGTCTTGCCGGCCTCGGTCGGCGTCTTGGTGGCGGTGACCACCGTGGGCGGCAGTTCCTGGGCCGGGGCCTTGTCCGGGTTGTTTTTCTTGTCCTGTTCCTGGGCGGAGAGCACGGGGCTCCCGCACAGACTGAGTCCTGCGAGGGCGGCATAGGCCGGCCACAGGCGCGTGTTGCGTCGTTTCATGTTGTCTTGCTTGATCTGGCAAGAACGAACACCCGCACCGGCTGCGTCCTTTGGCTGAGACGGCGGCGCGGGGAGGTCGGTCCCACCCTTCATTGTTGCGATGAAGTTTGTCCCCGCGTTCCTCCATCCGGAGGGGCGGGAGTGAGCGTTTCGCAGCGAGATATTCGGACTCCGGGTTTGTGCGTGGAGAAAACCACGCGCCTCTCCAGCTCGCCTTCACCGGGAGCGGACTCCCGATTGGCTTCACCCGTGCGACATCACTGCCGGACGCGTTGCTGGATTGTGACCCGATACCGCAGCGCCACTGTGACCGGTTCTCACGGTCTTCCCTGCATCTGCAAAACGGCTGCCGGCACCGCTCATCACGGCACCGGACGGATAAAGAAAACGTGCCGCCAGAAGGCGCCACGCCATGAGAAGGTTATGAACCTGCATCCCGGAGAAGGCAAGGACGGGCTGAACGCCGACCGGGAAAGGGCAGGGCTTGCCATCAAGGTAAGAAAGGCGCTTTTGCGACAGGATTCCCAACATGGACGGGATGATCAGGTCTGAAAAATCCTGTTTGTCCGGCGAATCATGTCAATCCTGTCACCAAGGCGATGAGAGACAGTCATGGGCCAACTGGATGCGGAAACCCTGGGGAAAGGGCGGGGAAGGGGGGCGAAATCAGGCTTGCCAGGCATTGCCGGAGCGCTTCATACTGCCTCTCTGATGCCCACCGACCTCCAGTCCATCGCCGCCGCGGTCATCGTCCTGGTGACGGTTCTCGCCTTTGTCTGGCGGGCGGTTTCCAGAGGCGGCAGGCAAGGTTGCGGCGGTGCTTGCGGCTGCGACCTGAAACCGCGCTCGAAACCCGGGGTGAAAACTCCTGGAAGCCCGTAAAATCAAGGCTTCGGCGACTTTGTGAAATTTTTCACAAATAAACCTTGCCTCTCCCGGTCCCCCTGCTAAAAACCCCGCCCGCAACCTTCCCGCCCTAATCAAACGTATGGCATTGACCACCTCCGCTGACTTTCTTTTGCCGATGCTCGCGAACGTGAGCCCCAAGGCTGCGGAGATGGGCTTGTTCAGCTTCCTGACCAACTCGGTCATCGTCGCGCTCTGCGTGCTTGGCATTGTGTTCTTCTTCTCCAAGAAGGCGACCACCAACATGACCCTGGTGCCGCACAAGGCCCAGAACCTTTTCGAATTCCTGGTGGAGTTCCTTTATGGCCGCGTGGAGGGCATCGTCGGCACCAAGCAGGCCAA
>JBIIRD010000026.1:0-67063 GCA_044341745.1 Prosthecobacter sp.
CAGGTTATTGGGGTTGAAGTAGAACACGGACTGACGCACTCCGAAGGCACTGGGCCTGCGGCGCAACCCATCGGGCATGCGCACGAACTGGCAGCGGGTCCAAGTGGCAGGATCAGCGCCTAGCATCACGGCATAGCGCATGAAGCGGAGTTGCAGCGCCTCACTGCTCCCCTGGCAGGCAAACCAACCGTGCAAAGACTTGCCGCCGCTATGCACCACCATCACCAGCGGTGCCAGGCGTGCCAGATGCCACAGCACGGCGGCGTGCGTATCGACCGTGCCGTGGTCGGACTCGATGACCAGATAGCGCCGGGGGCCGGTGTTGGCGAGGCAGCGCATGGAGGGGCCGCCGTCTTTTTTAAGCCCTTCCTCGGCGGTCATGGGCGAAGGCACGATGAACTGCTGCACCAAAAGCTGCCCCCGCCATTCCTCACGGGTGCCGGTGCCAAAGTCCCGGTTGATGTGCTTACCGCAGCACAGCAATGGATTGCCGGGAAACAACCTGTCGATGAGTTCTTCAGTTTGCGCTTCCTCCCAGTCCGGGCGCAACGGCGAGGCTTCCCAGAGATCCGCCAAACCGGCCACATCGCAGGCTGCGACCACGGCTTCGATCTGCTCGTCATTGCGCTGTGGCCATGCCGAGAAAGAAGGGCGCGCAGTTTCTGCGGAAGCCGGACGAGAGACGGGTTGCCGATCGCGACCCGATTCAAGTTTCCCGCGCGGCTGCCAGGCACAGGCCTGTGAATTGGCAATCGCTGAGAGAATTTCGGATTCAGGCACCTTGCGTCCACAGCCTGCGGACGCTTGGGCAAGCAGGTCGGCCATCCGACCTTTGTCCTCGAAAAACGGATGCAGCACCCGCGCCATACGGAAGAGCCACAGATGGACGCCACCTCCAGTAGCGGGGCAGGCGCTGAGCATCTCGTGTGCAAAGCGGGGCAAGTGGATGCCGTCGTGGATGCGGAAGCTCATGGCCGCCCCTCCTTGGCTTGAGCGTCTGCCAGCGCTTCGATATAGGTGCGCAAAGACATGCTCGAGATCAGCCGCGTGCCACGAACTTGTTGCGGGCTTCGCAAAGCCGCCGAGCGAATGGTGCCGGCATGAATGAGTTGATACAGCTTGGGCTTGGAAATCCCAAACAAGCGCTTCGCTTCACTGACGCGCAACCACTCGGGTGCGCTCATCTTGACCACTTCCTGTGGTCTGTTCTGGCATGAGTTTTGGTTCATGCGCACAACATACCAAACCGGCCCCGTGCAAGATCTGGCGGCACATTTGCAAGAAGGCACTGCGGTTATGCCAGACTCATGCAGAAATAAGACCTGCCGTTGTCAGAGCGCGTCCGTAAGTTGCCAGATCAACACCCCACGGCGGACAGTTTTGCCGCCAGCCCGGGTCAAGATCTTTTCCTGACTTTGTTGCGCTTTGCTGCCTTTATTGACTTTGTGGCATCATCCTGAGACGGCTTATAGAACCTGGCAAAACGCGGACAGAAGGGTGCGAGACATTTCGCCAATTGCCAAAACTCGACCTCATCAGCCACATCGCTATCTTCTGCCATGGCGGCCTGTTCAGCCTTAACTGTCGACAGCCCCAGCGCGGCACGACTCGAGTTTAACATCCTGAGTCTGAAATCAGTTCGGCGTTTGCGGCTGTATTCGCCACTGACATGCCGCACCGCCTCGTCGAGGGGAATCGGATATGAACGCGGAGGCCGGATTATCGCCGAGCCCGGAAAATCTTTGTCTGGTTTGCGGATGACACTGGCAGCCTCAACCTCACGACCGTAAATGTCGTGCACCAACTCTATGTCTGCACATGCCAACGGCGTAAGTGCATGGCGCGCCTGCCAGGTTTGCTTGAGCAATAGCACGGCCCCCGCAACATCAGGTTCCTTGAGTCCTTTGAGCTGAGCGAGTTGGATAGCCACTCCTGCAAGTTCGACCGCACTCACCCAGGACTTATCCATGGCCTCAAGTTTCGTCGCCTCCGGCGTGTCTTGTTGATAGGGGCCCAGAAGAGTGCGCATACCCCGACTCTTTGAGCCAAGAGCTCAGATGTTCAAGACTTGTTCTGCCGCAAGTTTTTGTCACAGGTCTGCAGTTCATGCGAAACAGTGCGCAGGAGGCCATTCGCTGCATGACATAACATGACAACTGAAGGTCACGAAGCTGCGAAATTATGCTCATGCACCCGCGATAGAGCTTGAGGGAAAGCCCGGAAATACGAAAGTTTACGCACAGCACTCATGACACCATCACCCGCACAGTCCTCTGTGCGGCACGAATCACCCCAGACTCAGAAGCGCACAGAGGACTGTGCGGACCACTTTCAAAAGCCTCCACCATGAAACTCATCCTCACCTCCCTCCGCGCCACCTTGGTGCTCGCCGCCGTCACCTGCGGTGCTTATCCACTCCTCATCACCGTCGCCTCACAGGCGTTCTTCCACGACCAAGCCCAGGGCAGCCTCATCATCGACAAGGACGGCACCGTGCGCGGCTCCGCCCTGCTCAGCCAGAACTTCACGGCCGAAAACTACTTCCATCCGCGTCCCAGCGCGGCCGGCGGCGGCCACGACGCCGCCAGCTCCAGCGGCAGCAACCTCGGCCCCACCTCGCAAAAGCTGAATGATGCCATCAAAGAGCGCATCGCCGCCTATCGCACCATCAACGGCCTCGCCCCCGATGCGAAAGTGCCCGCCGATGCCGTCACCGCCTCCGGTTGCGGACTTGATCCGCACATCAGCGTGAAAAACGCCGAAGCGCAGGCCGCCCGCGTGGCCAAAGCCCGCAACCTCAGCGTCGAAAAAGTTCGGGCGTTGATCGCCGCGAACACCACGAATCCCGACCTGGGCATCCTCGGCGAGGCCGGCGTGAATGTCTTGAAGCTCAACCTCGCGCTTGATGCGCAGTAAGGTGGTCCGCACAGTCCTCTGTGCGGAACGATCGTCCCCAGACTCAGAACCGCACAGAGGGCCGTGCGGACCACTCTTCTTCCCGCCGCCAGGCCAGAAACTCACCATCCCGCAACTTCGCCCTTCTTGGATTTTCCTCAATATACTGCCTGAACTTCTCAAATGACGCCGCGCTCCTCACCAGATGATCAAAGCTCTCATCCTGCCAAAACCTTCCGCTGCTTCCAAGAGCGGCATTGATTTTCAGCGCCGTCCATCTCTTCCACGATTCCACCTGCTTGAGCATCGCATTCCTCGCCATTCCTCCCACGAGCAGATGAACATGATTTGGCATCACCACATAATCTCCAAGCTCATACCTTTCTCCGTCGAAGAACCGCAGAGCATCCGACACGATCTCAGCAAACTCCGGCCTTTTCAGCACGCACGGTCCATGACTTTCATCCAGCTCATCTTCCAGCGCCTTGGAAAAACGGCGGAAGTCCTGCCGCTCGTCGTCAGCGAGTTCTTCCACTCGCATTCGCCAGTCTTTGGCCGTTGGCCCAATCCCATGCTTGGTGAGCCACGTGTCACGATCCGCACGCCACTTCAGCCATACCTCTTTGGGAATCGAGTCCGCAGTTCGCCAGGTAATGAAGTAGGTTGCGCCCTGCTGATCCCAGTGCGGGAGGTGGCCGCGCGTGATTGTCACCTTCTGAGCAGGATTGAAGAACTGGAAGGCCATGGTGGATTTAGCAAAGTGGTCCGCACAGTCCTCTGTGCGGTTCGGGAGTCAATGAACGCTCATTCCGCACAGAGGACTGTGCGGACCACCTTATGAACACCGACGACAACCGCCCCGATCCCGACGCTCTGCTCGCGCAGATGCGCCGGGAGGATGTGAAGTCAAAGTCCGGCAAGCTCCACATCTTCCTTGGCATGTGCCCGGGCGTCGGCAAGACCTACGCGATGCTGCAAACGGCCCGGCAGCGCGTGAAGGAGGGCGTGGACGTGCTCGTCGGCATCGTGGAGACGCACGGACGGCATGAAACCGCCTCGCTGCTCGAAGGCATGCGCCTCCTGCCGCGCAAAAAGCTCGAGCATCGCGGCTTCACGCTGGAGGAGTTCGACATCGACACCGTGCTCGCGCAGAAACCGCAGCTCGTGCTTGTGGACGAGCTGGCGCACACGAACGCGCCCGGCTCACGCCATGCGAAACGCTACCAGGACGTGCTGGAGCTCATCGATGCCGGAATCGACGTTTACACCACGCTGAACGTCCAGCACATCGAGAGCCAGGTGGACATCGTGCAGCAGATCAGCGGCGTGGCGATGCAGGAGACGGTTCCGGATTCCATCCTCGACGTGGCGCACGAGATCCAGCTCATTGACCTCAGCGTCGAAAAGCTGCTGGAGCGAATGGCCGATGGCAAAGTGTATCTTGGCGAGCGTGCCGAGCATGCGGTCTCGAACTTCTTCAAAGAAGGCAACCTCACCGCGCTGCGCGAGCTCGCCCTGCGATTCACCGCCGAGCAGGTGGACCGCGACCTGGAGGACATCCGTCGCCTGAAGCGCGTCAGCAGCCCGTGGAAAACCAACGCCCGTCTCATGGTCGGCGTGGGGCCGAGTCCGTATGCCGAGAGCCTCATTCGCTGGACGCGCCGTGCCGCCACACGCCTGAACTGCCCCTGGCTGGTCGTGTGGGTGGAAAGCTCGCGTGCGCTCACGCCCGTCGAGCAGGACCGCCTCACGCGCTCGCTGGGTCTCGCGCGCAAGCTCGGCGGCGAAGTTGTCTCCGTGACGGGTGAGAACATCACCGAGGCGCTGCTCCAGGTCGCCCGTGAGCGCAACGTGACGCAAATCGTCGTTGGCAAACCGGACAAACCATCGCTTTGGCGCAAATCACCCGCCGATCAGCTCATCCTGGGCAGCGGCGACATTGATGTGTGTGTCGTGCGCCCTCTCACCGCCGCCGACAAGGCGAGCAATCTCGCCCCGCTCCAGGAGCCGCTGTCCGAATCCATCATCGGCGAATACAGCTGGACGCTCGTCTCCGTCTTCATCATCGCCAGCATCTGCCGGGGACTTGTCTCCATCACCGGCTACATGTTTGTGGCCCTGGTCTTCCTGCTCGCCGTCGTTCTCGCCGCGCTGCGCTTCCGGCGCGGGCCGGTGATGCTCATGGCCGCGCTCAGCGCCTTTTGCTGGAACTTCTTCTTCATCCCGCCGCAGTTCACGCTCTACATCAGCAAGGCCGAGGACTGGATCATGTTCGGCATGTTCTTCATCGTCGCCCTGAGCATGGGCAGCCTGACCAGCCGCCTGCGCCTGCGCGAGATCGCCGAACGCCGCCGGCTGCGCCAGACGGACGCCCTGCTGCGCGTCACGCAGAGCGCCGCCCTCGCCGCCGACCCCGCAAAGGGCCTCGCCGAAGCCCTGCGCACCATTGACGAGCTGCTCCACGCCAGCACCGCGCTGGTCGTGCGTGAAAACGACCGGTCGCTGCCCAGGACGGTGCACAAGGCCAGCAGCTTTCCGCCTTCCCCCAAGGAATGGGGGGTTGCCGCGTGGGCCTATGAAAACCGGCAGTGCGCCGGACGCTTCACGGACACCCTGCCGGAATCCGCCGCCACCTGGTTCCCCCTGCAGACCGCCACCGCCACCATGGGCGTGCTCGGCGTGCAGCTGCCCCAGGAGGCCCGGCTTGACTTCACCATCCGCCAGACCATCGAGGCCTTCACCCTCCAGCTCGCGCTGGTTCTGGAGAAGGAGCATTTCATCCAGGCCATCCGTCACGCCGAAGTCGTCGCCCAGTCTGAGAAGCTGCACCGCACCCTGCTCGACAGCGTCTCGCATGAGCTGAAGACACCGATCTCCGTCATCCATGCCGCCATCGACGGCATGGGCGACATTCACAACCCCTATGTGGCCGAGCTCAGCACCGCCGTGCAGCGCCTGCAGCGCGTGGTGGACGGCCTGCTGCACATGACCCGGCTTGAGTCCGAGATGCTGCAGCCAAGGCCCGACTGGTGCGACCTCCATGACGTCATCAGCGCCGCACGCGAGGCCGTCGGCCCGTGTTTGGAAAAACATCCGGTCAACGTGCGGATCTCGGATGACCTGCCGCTGGTCCGGCTTGACCACCATCTGCTGTCCCAGGCCCTGGCCAACCTGCTGCACAATGCCGCCATCCACACGCCGGAGCGCACTGGGATCGACATCATTGCCGTCCTTCGGGAGGGCGGCCTGCGAATCACCGTTCGCGATCATGGCCCCGGCCTGCCCCAGGGCATGGAGCAGAAGGTGTTTGAAAAGTTCTTTCGCGCACCCGGCACGCCGGCCGGCGGCACCGGCCTGGGCCTGGCCATTGCACGCGGCTTCCTCAGGGCGATGAACGGCGACATCACGGCGCGCAATCATCCCGAAGGCGGCGCGGAGCTGGTGATAGAGCTGCCGCATACATCCACGTTCACTCTTGCGGACGTTCCACCCCAGGCTCAACCCGCAGGCATCCAGCCATGACCGTGCTTGTCATCGACGATGAAATCCAGATCCGGCGCCTGCTGCGGCTGGCGCTGGAGGCAAGGGGGCATGTCGTTCGCGAAGCGGAAAACGCCACACTCGGCCTGCAGTCCGCCGTCTTCGAAAGGCCGGACGTCATCCTCCTCGACCTTGGCCTGCCGGACATGGACGGCGTCGATGCCCTGAAGCGCCTGCGCGAATGGAGCAGCACCCCCGTTCTCATCCTCAGCGTTCGCGACCAGGAGGCCTCCAAGCTCGCCGCCTTTGACGCCGGTGCCGACGACTACGTCACCAAGCCCTTCAGCACCGCCGAGCTGCTCGCACGGCTAGCCGCCATCCAGCGCCGGCACCAGGGCGATGAGACCGCCAGGCTCCAGTTCGGCCCGCTCAACCTGGATCCCGTTCATCATGCGGCAGCGCTGTCAGGAGTGCCCCTGAAGCTCACCCCCACCGAATACGCCATGCTCTCCCAGCTTGTCACCCATGCCGGCAAGGTGGTGACGCTCCGGCAGCTCCTGCGCGCCGTCTGGGGCCCGCAGGCGGAGCAGCAGAGCAACTACCTGCGTGTCTATGCCAACCATCTGCGCAAAAAGCTCGAGGGCAGCGGCCTCAGCATCCGCAACGAACCCGGCATCGGCTATCGTCTGGAATTCAGGGGCGAGTCTTGAAGCGCGTCCGATGCACTTCGGCGGATTCCGCTCCATTCCCGAAAAAGTTGGTCCGGACCTGGCTCCCTGGCAGGGTCGCCTGCATGCCTGTCCTCCGCTACCTCGCCTCCCTCAGCCCCGCACGGACGGTCCTGTGGTGCTACTTCATCTGGTGGGTGCTGGTGGTTGCAGGGCGCTTTGACCCAAACCCGCGCCTCTGGCTCACCTCGCTCGGTCTGAGCGCCATCATCGGCGTGGCGCTGCTGTTGAGCACCCAGGGCTCGACGCCGTCGGGCAGGCCGGATTCATGGGTGGTGTTCCGGCTGTTCCTGATGCCGTTCTGCGTCTCCAGCTTCTCCGCCCTGGCCAAGGGCGGGGGCTTTTTCCTGATCTTCCCGCCAACCCTGCACGAGAACGTCGCCGGCATCGCCGGCATCGTTCTTTTTGTGGTCCTCGTACGCCTGGTCAAGGCGCGCTCGCGGCCTTGACGCCCCCGGACCCCGCCCTGAGATTCACACCTTCTTAACACCCCGCCGCCGCCTGTTTACTGGCGGAGCGGATTTTCGGGCACAGGATGCAGCCATGAACGCGGATCCCAACCCTGGCCCGGGCCCTGCCCACGGGCCGCCCCGCCAGCCCGTGCCGGTGCATGTGGTCGGCCAGTTCAGCTGGGGCCTGACCCTGCTTTTTGTGCTGGCCTCCCTGTGCTGGGTGCTGCTGCCCTACACCGGCTCGATGTTCTCCGCGCTGGTCTTCCTGCTGGCCATCGTGCTCGCCGGCACGCGCTGGAACCGCGGGCCCGTCCTCGCCATGGCCGCCGCCGCGGCGCTGGTCTGGAACTACTTCTTCATCCCTCCGCGCTTCACCCTTCACATCGAACGACCGGAGGATGTGGTCATGTTCGGCATGTTCTTTGTCGTGGCCATGGCCATGGGCCACCTCATCACCCGGCTGCGCGCCCGTGAGGCCGCCCTGGAACACTATCACCAGGAGCGCGAGCAGCTCCTGCAGGCCAGGCACCGCGCCGAGATCGCCGCCGAGGCCGAACGCCTGCACCGCACCCTGCTCGACAGCGTCTCCCACGAGCTCAAGACCCCCATCACCATCATCCGCACCGCCCTCGACGGACTGGACACATCCAACCCCTTCACCGCCGAGATCGACACCGCCACGCGCCGGCTTCAGCGCATCGTCGAGAATCTTCTGGAGATCACCCGGGTGGAATCCGACGCCGTGAAACCCGCGCCCGACTGGTGTGAGATCGGCGACGTGCTGCATGCCGCCACCGCGCCTCTCCAGCGTGAGCTTGCCGCCCATCCGCTGCGTGTCACCGGCACGGACAGCCTGCCCCTGCTACGGCTCGACAGCCGCCTGCTGGCCCAGGCCCTTTCCAACATCCTGCACAACGCCGCCCAGCACGCCCCGGCGGGCACGAGCATCGAAATCCAGGCGGACCCGCCCGCAGCCGGTCCGGACGGCCGACCTAACCAGCTTTTGCAACTCCGGGTGCGCGACCACGGCCCCGGTCTGCCGCCGGAGCTGGAGGACCGTGTGTTTGACAAGTTCTCCCGCGCCCGCGGCGCCCCGGCGGGAGGCACCGGCCTGGGTCTCGCCATCTCACGCGGCCTGATGCGCGCGATGAAGGGCGACATCACCGTGCGCAATCATCCTGAAGGCGGCGCGGAGTTCCTCCTCAGCCTGCCCGTGAAGACCCGCCAGCCATGAGCAAGGCCCTGATCATCGACGACGAGCCGCAGATGCGCCGCCTGCTGCGCATGGTGCTGGAGTCCCGCGGCTACGAGGTCTGCGAGGCCGACGAGGGGCAGCTCGGCCTTCAGGAGGCCGCCTTTCACCGCCCCGATGTCATCCTGCTCGACCTCGGCCTGCCAGGAATCGGCGGGCTCGAGGTGCTGAAACGGCTGCGTGAATGGAGCGACGCCCCGGTGCTCATCCTCAGCGTGCGCGACCAGGAGGCCGTCAAGGTCCAGGCCCTCGAAGGCGGCGCCGACGACTATGTCACCAAGCCTTTTGGTTCGGCCGAGCTGCTCGCGCGCCTCGAGGTGATCCAGCGCCGCCGGGGCACGCGGCACACACCCGAAATCAGCTCCGGACCGTTGAAGCTCGACCTGCTGCATCATGAGGCACGGATCGCCGATGAGCCGTTGAAGCTCACGCCGACGGAGTTTGAGCTGCTCAAGGCCCTGGCCGCGCACGCCGGGCGCATCGTCACCCAGAACCAGATCATCCGGCAGGTCTGGCCCGGCCAGGTGAGCGACCCCGGTGAAGGCCTGCGCGTCCACATCAACCACCTCCGCAAAAAGCTCGGCGACCGCGGCGTGCGCATCCTCAACGAGCCCGGCATCGGCTACCGGCTGGAGGCCTGAAGGCGCCGGGCAGCCGCGCCTCCCGGGCCGGATCGACGAGACGCAGGCCGGTCCTGTCTGTCATCAGTCTGGAACCTCCTTCTTTTGCCGTGGGTCAGACATGGACATCGACGTTGCTGTCAACACCATCTCACCTGAGTCAGGACTGACCATCAGCTTTCCATCCGACGAGGTCTCCACCCAGCGACCATTGTCCAGTTCAAGGCGACTGAGGCCGGTGACAACAATCATGCCCGAGATTTCATCCTCAAAGATGTCCTCGGCCATGACATGATGAATGTGCTGGCCGCAATACAAGGGCATGGCTTTGGCCGGCTTCTTCGCAAGCAACGAAAGCATCTCAGAAAGCAGATCTTCACCTTCATGATCCGACACCTGCGCAGGACTCGGCTTTGCGGAAGAAGCACTCCTGCCGGCAATTCCTTGAGCCGCTTTCTTCTCGGAAGCTGCGTTGGATTTCCGGGGATTCCCCCAGAGTGCAAAAATCAAAATCGCAGCCGAAGCGAGAATGGTGACGCCGACAAACATTTGCCGCCTCAAGGAAGTAGGGTTCATCATGATGAATGGATCGCTTGGGCGGACGTTCTAAGGGGCGTGGATGGCATCAAGACAGGATGAATATCACTTCCCAACCCATGATGACTGCTCTTGACCTCCCTTTTAGAATCACTTCTCGCCTCCGTTCATGCCTTGAAGACGGGCGTTGTCGCCGGGCAAAGCTGCGGTAACCTTTTGCCGACACCATGATCCGATCCCTCCTGCTCGTCCCGCTTGCCGCCGTCCTCGCGGCCTGTTCATCCGCCGAACATGAAAGCGAAACCCGTCTTCCGGGCCGCAACGTCCTGGATGCAACGGCGCTGAAGGCGGCGCAGAGCGGCACGGTCAGCTTCACCGAGCATGTGAAGCCGGTGCTGGAGGCCAAGTGCGCCATGTGTCACAACTCGAAGGCCCAGCCCGGCCGCCTCAGCCTCGCCAGCCAGGCGGAGGCGGTGCAGACCGGCACGCTCGGCATTTTCATCCTTCCTGGCAAACCGGCCCAGAGCCGCTTCATCACCCACCTCGGAAAGGCTCATGCCAGCGTGAAGGCCATGCCCCCCGTCGGCGAGGTGCTCACGGAGGAGGAAGTCGCCCTGCTCCAGCGCTGGATCGCCCAGGGCGCGTCCTGGCCCGCAGGCGTCACAGGCAGGCTCAAGACCGAACCCTGACCCTTGCTCCCGCCGCCCGTGCACGTCCGAACCTGCGTCATCGCGTCCTTCCTGGCCCTGCTGCCGTGCGCCTGCACGCCGGAGCGTCCGCGGGCCGACCTGGTGTTCCTGCAAAGCGCGGAGCCGGAGACGATCGATCCCACGCTGGCCTCCGACCAGGTGTCGATGCGCATCTCGACCTCGCTTTTTGAAGGCCTGTGCCGCGTCACGCAGGAGGGCAGGCCCGAGCCGGGCATGGCGGAGAAGTGGCAGGTTTCCGAGGATCAGAAAACCTACACCTTCCATCTGCGTCCGGGCGTGACCTGGACGGACGGCAGGCCGGTGACTGCCGCTGATTTTGTCGAGTCCTGGCGCCGTGCGCTGCTTCCGGAAACGGGGTCGGACTACGCCAACCTGATGTTTGTCATCAAGGGCGCGCGCGCCTTTGCCGAGCAGGCGGACAAGGACTTCTCGCATGTCGGCGTGCATGCGCTGGACGAACAAACATTGCGCGTGGAGCTGGAGAACCCGACGCCGTACTTCATCGACCTCTGCGCCTTCGTCACCCTGAGCCCCGTGCCGGTGGAGGTGGTGCGCAGGCATGGCAGCGCCTGGATCAAGCCGGGAAACATCGTCGGCAACGGCGCCTACGTCCTGGATGAATGGCTTCTGGACGACCGCATCCGGCTGAGAAAGAACCCGCGCTACTGGGATGCCGCCAACGTGCGCATGGCCACGGTCGAGGTGCGGCCCGTTCAGGACGCCAACACGGCGCTCAGCTACTTCCACACCGGCGGCTGCGACCTGATGATGGACAAGGGCATGGTGCCGCCGTCGCTCACGCAGCGGCTCAAGGCCGAGCCCTGGTTTCACACCGGGCCATTCCTGGGCTCCTGGTTCGTCCGCATCAACGTCACGCGCCCGCCGTTCAACGACGCCCGGGTTCGCCAGGCCTTCGCCCTGGCGGTGGACAAGAGGCGCCTGGTCGAAAAGATCACCCAGTTGGGCGAACCGGTCGCAAAGGGCATCACACCGCCGGGAGCGGGGCGGAACTACCAGCCGCCTGCGGGCCTGGAGCTCAATGTGGCGAGGGCCCGCGAGCTTCTGGCGCAGGCCGGCTATCCAAACGGCAGGGGCTTCCCCAGGGTGGAGTATCTTTACATTCCGCTGCCGATCGAACGCAGCATCGCCATCGAGCTGCAGAGCATGTGGGAGCAGGCCCTGGGCGTCACCGTCAACCTGACCAAGCAGGAGCAGAAGGTCTGGCTGAAATCGATGCGCGAGCTGGACTATCACCTCTGCCGGTCCAGCTGGGTGGGCGACTACAACGATCCGAGCACCTTTCTGGAGCTGTTCACCAGCGGCAACGGCCAGAACCGCACGGGCTTCAAAAACGCCGGGTACGACGACTTCATCCAGGCGGCGGCTAAGGAGGCGGATCCCGTGCGGCGCAACGGCATCTTCCAGCAGGCCGAGTCCCTGCTGGTGGGCCGCGAGGCGGCGGTGATCCCGGTCTATCACTATGTCGGCGTGCAGTTTTATCATGCCGACCGGCTTGAGGGCGTGCAGGCCAACCTGATCGACGACCATCCCTTCCGCTGCATGCGGTGGCGCTGAAACACCCTCAGACGAGGCGCCGACAGACGTTGTTAGGTTCTCCACCACCATGCGCCCCGTTCTCCTTCTGCTTCTTGCCGCCGGCCTGCTCACAGCCGCCGACTATGACCTTCTGATCACCGGCGGCCGGATCGTCGACGGCACCGGAGCACCGGCACGAAAAGGTGATGTGGCGGTCAAGGACGGGCGGATTGCCGCCGTGGGCGAAGTTCGTGGAACAGCCGACAAGGTCATCGACGCCGGAGGCCGGGTGGTCGCCCCGGGCTTCATCGACGTGCACACCCATTCGGAAAAAATCGCGGAGAATCCGGCGGCGGAGAACTTCCTGCGCATGGGCGTGACCACGATCATCACCGGCAACTGCGGCAACTCGCGCACGGACGTGGCGGCCTTCTTTGACGAGATCGACAAGGCGGGCATGACGCTGAACGTGGCGACGCTCATCGGCCACGGGGCGGTGCGCGAGCAGGGCATGGGCGGCAGGTTCATCCGCGCGCCAGGCGCCGAGCAGCTGGAAACCATGAAGCAGATCGTCGACCAGGCGATGAAGGACGGCGCGGTGGGCATGAGCACGGGCCTGATCTATGTGCCGGGCTCGTTTGCCAGGACGGACGAGATCATCGAGCTGGCCAGGGTGGTGGCGAGACATGGCGGCGTCTATGCCAGCCACATCCGGCACGAGACCGTGCGCATCTTCGAGGCGGTGGACGAGTTCCTGAAAATCGCCCGCGAGGCCGGGGTGCGGGCGGAGCTCAGCCACATCAAGCTCACCGGACCGACCGCCTGGGGCAGGGCGGCGGAGGTGCTGGAAAAGCTCGACCAGGCGCGTGCCGGCGGGCTGGAGATCAGCCACGACATCTATGCTTACACCGCCTCCAGCACCGGGCTGCGCCAGACCATCCCCGACAGCGCCCTGGAAGGCACGAAGGAGGACTTTCTCAAACGCCTGGCGGACCCTGCGGAGAAGGCGAGGATCGTCGAGGGCATGAAGGCGATCCTGGCGCGCGCAGGTCGCAAGGACTACGGTTACGCCGTCGTCGCCCGGTTTGCCGCCGATCCGTCCCTGAACGGCCTGAGCATTCCCGAGGCGGCCCGGAAAGTGCGCGGCGGCGAATCCCTGGACGACCAGGTGGAGCTGCTTCTGGACATGGAGGCCCGGGGCGGCGGCAGCGGCATCTACCATGGCATGAATGAAAAGGATCTCCGGGTCTTCCTGAAGCATCCGCAGACCCTGGTGGCCAGCGACGGCGGCCCCAGGCGGCTGGGCGAGGACGTGCCGCATCCTCGCAGCTACGGCAACAACGCGCGCATCCTGGCACGCTATGTCCGCGAACAAAAAGTGCTTTCACTGGAGGAGGCCGTGCGGCGCATGACCAGCCTGCCGGCGCAGACCTTCCACCTGCAGGGACGCGGCGAGCTGAAGCCCGGGGCGTGGGCGGACATCGTCGTCCTGGATCCCGACCGGGTGTCGGACCCGTCCACCTTCAAGGATCCGCATCATTACGCGGAGGGCTTTTTCCAGGTGCTGGTGAACGGCGTGCCGGTGATCGAGAACGGCCGGCTCACGGAGTCACGACCCGGCGGACCGCTGCGCCGCGGCTCGTGAAGGAGCCTCTCATGGCTTGTTTCGATTGTGTCTGAGGTTCCTGTTCATGGCTGCTTGTGGAGCAGGCCCGGATCTTCTGGCCATGTGCAGTGCACGATCAAGCTGTGCAAAAGCAGCACACAAGCCTGCACCATGACCTGCCCGAGGCATGCTATCAATCCGGCACTTGGAAAGCGCATCCACTTCACCCGGAAAACCGGCTGATTCGACATTTGGTGATGAGGTTGCATTCTTCGAGCCGGTGGTGAAGCGAGGCTTGGCGAGCGAGAACCACCGGATCGGTGCGGAACGACGATCACCGAATCTGGGAGCGCGCTGAAAGGGCGCGGGAACGGAGCGGCTGAGGCATGGCGGTTGCACAGGATTGGCGATGGCCTCTCGCGTCCTTCCAGGACGCGGTGAAGATCGCATGTGGGTGCGGGGACGTTGCCCTGGGGTTTTCACTCGCTACGCTCGTTTCACCCCAGGCTAATCTCTTTCGAGCCTCCGGCTCGAAGGAACCGGAGGTGTGCATCTTGCGGCCAGGCGAAAAAGGCTCGGGGCAAAGGGGGATGGGATTCATGGCCATTGCGTTCCAAAAAACCGCACCATGCATGATGCCCGTGCGTTTGTGTCCATCCAAAAACGGATGACTCTTCACGACTCCCGCCGTGTAAGCGGCTGCCAGCTCCGCCATGAAACGACAGCATCATGACTTGGGATGCCTTGCCTCGATGCACTGCACCCTGAATCTGCATCCGTCCGTGCTTGCAAAACACGCCGGTCACCGGGCCGCGACGTCGCGCTTGTTCGGCGTGGAGTACTCGATGTAGCCGATCATCATCTCGTCAAAGGTCTGCGCGCCCCAGCGCACGGTCTTCGACGGATCAGGGTTGGCGGGATTGCCCTCGCTGTTGTCGAAGACGGCGGTGATCCGGAACCTGCTGCCGCGCGGCAGGAAATGCGAACGCGCATAGTCGTAGCGAAGCTGCCAGTTGAAGTCGTAGCGCGGGATGTCGAGCAGCACCTCCTGGCCGCCGTCGGGCCGGGTGACCTCGAACTTGAAGGCCTTCCCGCGCAGATGCATGTGGGCCATGTAGGCCATGACGTTCATGTCAAAAGGAACGGCCTGCTCCTTGGTCTCGACGTGCTTCGGCGCGCCCGGCGGGATGTTCAGCCGCAGGTTCGCAACGGCGGCGGTGTGCACGATGTGGCGGGGTTCCTCCGTGCTGAAATGCAGGCCCATGCGAAGCTGGTCCTGGGTGGCGCGGCCGTTGGGCGTGTAATGGATCTGGAAGCTGACGATGGCACCCGCAGGCAGCTTTTTGGCATAACCTTCCGGCCACAAGTGATGCGTGTTGCCAGGCACATAGGCGGCCCAGTAGCCCTCGGTTCCCTCCCCGCGGTTGCGCACCTTGCTGCCCTTGGGATGCACCTGGACGATGACGTGATGTACCACGCTCGCGTCGGTGGGCAGGATTTCGTAGCCGCGCACCCATCGGTCCTCCGTGAAGTCCGTCTCCACGGTGAGAAACTGGTAGGGCATGGTGCCCTCGGCCTTGATTGAAACGGCATGCGGCAGCTGCAGGACGGCATCCGGTTTTCCAAGCTGCCATTCGGAACTGAAAACGCGCTTCAACGGAGCCTCCGCCGGATCGCCGCGCGGACGGTCGCCAGCCAGCCAGCCAAGCAGGTCGGACTTTTCCCGTTTCGACAGCGAGCAATCATTGATCCAGGGACTCTCCTCATTCCCGGCGGGGGCGGCGGCAAACCAGGGAGGCATCGCCCCGCGCTCGACCTGCTTGCGGATCATGCCGGCGTTTTCGATGACATCTTCATAAGACTCCAGGCTGAAAGGGCCGACGCCGCCCTGATGATGGCATTCGACGCAGCGATTCTGCAGGATGCGCTCCACCTGGTTGTGGTAGGTGATGTCCGACTTCACCACCGTGCCCGGCGTCTTCAGGTCCAGGGCGCAGCCGGGGGCGGTGGTGGCGGCGACCTCCGGCTCCACGCCCTTGAGCAGTGCCTTCACGGCATCACGCAGGTAGGTCCGGGTGGCGGACTCCCTGGCATATCCAAGGCCGTACTGGTCATTGACGGCGCCCCGGTAGAAAAGAGTGCGCGTTGAGTCGAGCAGGAACGCCTCGGTCGTGGTGGTGGCGGCGAGGGCGGCGCCGAGCCTGCCGTCCGTGTCATGAATGACAGGCGAGACCAGCGCATGCGCGCCAACAAACTTTTGAATGTCCTCCCGGGTCTCCGCAGCCACCGGGCAGACGAGGATCATGCGCAGTCCCTGCGGGGGCAGGTACCTCTCCAGCCGGGCAAGCTCAGGCCCGAGCTTGCCGCTGATGGGGCAGGTGGCGCCGAAGAAGGCGATCACCAAACCCTTGCTGCCGGCGACATGGTCGCGCAGGTGCTTTTCCTGGCCGGACAGGTCCTTGAGCAGGACATCGGCGACCAGGCCTCCAACGCCATGTTCGTTGGCCTTGAGGATGCGGGGAGCCTCGGTGAGGTCCTCGGCCGGCGGCTCAGCCGAAGAGGGCTCCGGCCCGGGCGCGCCGGGGATGGCGGGAATCTTTTCACCCAGTTCCTTCATGCGGGCGACCACCGCATCAGCCTCTTCAAAGGTGACGGCACCGTCCTTGTCAGTGTCGAGACGATCGAACCACTGCTTTCGCGGCAGTTCTTCTTCAACAAGCCTGCCATCCTTGTTCTTGTCGAGGAAGTCGAAGAGCCTGCGGTCGCCGGGGGCAGGTTCGGCTGAAGCGGGAGACGAGTCCGGAGCAGATTTGCGGCGCAGGGCCCGGGCGGCCTCCAGGAGGGTCAGGCGGCCGTCGCCATCCAGGTCAAGGGGGCCGAGCACGGGGCTGGCGTTCATTTCCTCGCCGGCGATGACACCGTCCTTGTTGGCGTCGAAGGCGTCGAACTTGGAGCGCAGCCCGGCGGACTGGGCGCGCAGGTAGAATCCGGCGGCGGCAGAGACCAGGAGGAGGGCGACGACGAAGCGTTTCATGGAGACGGAGTGAGTGAGGCCTGGATCAGCCTTGTATGACAAAAAAGGCGTGGGTGGAGCCAGAACCCGGGAGGTGCCGCACGGTTGCGCCGGGGTGCAAAGTCTGGTTGCGCCGGGGGCGGGCGCGGTCTTGGAATAGGGCATGACCGACGCCACCGCCAGGCCGCCCGACTTTCCCATCCTCTGCCGCGTCACGCGCTGGTATTTCAAGCGCATGGGCATGATGGCCGGGATGCTCGCCGCCTTCGGGCTGTACTTTCTTTATGACGGCAGATTTGGTTATCCCGCCGCCAACCGGATCGCGGACAAGCAGGTGTGGTTTGAGGAGGTGGTGCTGCGGACCTTTGACGAGGCGAAGGCGGCCGGAAAAGTGGACGTGTGGGTGGAGAACGCCCGCCAGCAGGGCTGGCCGACAGGGCGTGACGGCGAGCCTCCGCGCTGGGTCTCCTATGCCGCGCAGAACGGCTGGCCGGAGAAGCCGCACCGCTACACGCAGAAGGAGATCGACGAGCAGTTCTGGTGGGGCGGCGGAACGCTGCTGGCCGCCCTGTTCGTCGGGCTGACCATCCTGCGCAACAGGCACAAGGTTCTGCGCGGAGAGGAGGATCATTTCGTCTCTCCCGAGGGAGTCCTCGTGCGTCATGCCGATGTCTTCCGCGTGGACAAACGGCTCTGGGACAACAAGGGGCTCGCCTATGTCTGGCACCGGCCCGAGGGCGGTTCCGAGCAGAAGGTGGTGGTGGACGACCTGAAGTTCGACGGGGCCGTGCAGGTGCTTGCACAGGTGGTGGCCAGCATGAAGGGCGAGCTGATCGAGAAGGTGCACACGCCCGAACCAGCGGCGGAGCCGCCGCCGGAGGCCTGAAAAACAAGGGTTTGAGCCCCGTCAAAAATCCAAGAATTCGCTCTTGCCAAAGAAAAACGAGCCGCTACCTCTCCGCCGCACATCCCCCTCCCCATTATGGCAGACAACATCCAAGACAAAGTCCGTGACATCATCGTCGAGCAGCTCGGCGTGAACCCTGAGCAGGTGACGCCGGAAGCCAAGTTCATCGAGGACCTCGGTGCTGACTCCCTGGACACGGTGGAGCTGGTCATGGCCTTCGAAGAGGAGTTCGGCATCGACGTGCCTGACGAAGAGGCTGAGAAGCTTCTCTCCGTCGGCGATGTCGTCCGTTACGTTGAGGAAAACGCCGAATAATCCGGCGCTTTCATCCTGAATCCCCTTTCACAAGCAGGCGGTCCCCCCGCCTGCTTGTTTCGTTTTGTCCGGCGCCATCCCCTTTTCCGTCCCATGAGCCTCTCCAATCCCTGGTTTGCCGCCGCCCTGGCCGCCGTCATCGGTGTCTTCCACCTGGAACTGCTGGTGCGCCTGCTCAATCTGGCGCGCCTGGGACGTCCGGTCCCTCGGGAGTTGCAGGACATCTATCCGGAGGAGACACGCGAGAAGCTGCAGGCCTACATTTCGGACGGAGCTCGGGTGGATGTGATGCGTGACGCCACGGGACTGGCGGCGCTCCTTCTCTTCTGGTGGTGCGGCGGTTTTGGCACCCTGCAGGCCAGGATGGAATTGCTGGGGATGGGACCGGTCATGACCGGGGTCATCGTCATCACCGTGATGATGCTGGCGCAAAGCTGGTTAAGCCTGCCCTTTGCCGCCTGGGACACCTTCGGGGTCGAGGAGCGGCATGGCTTCAACCGCATGACCTGGGGCACTTTTTTCGGGGACCACCTCAAGAGTCTCGCGCTCATGGCCGTGCTGGGCATGCCTGTGGCCTGGGTCGTGGTGTGGTTCTTCCATCATGACCCCCTGGCCCCGCTTTATGCCTGGCTTTTCCTGGCGGCCGTGAGCGTGCTGATGACCTGGCTCGCGCCCCGGCTGCTGATGCCCCTGTTCCTGAAGTTCACCCCGCTGGAGGCGGGTCCGCTTCGCGAGGCCATCCTGCAACTGGCGGAGAAGCTGCAGTTTCCGGTTCAGGAGGTGAGCATCGTGGACGGCTCGCGCCGCTCCTCCAAGGCGAACGCGTTCTTCGCCGGGTTTGGACGCACACGTCGGATCGCCCTGTTTGACACCCTCCTGAACAACCACACCCAGGAGGAGATCCTGGCCATCCTCGCCCACGAGATCGGCCATAACAAATGCCGCCATGTGCCGGTCAACCTGGCGCTCGGGCTGGCGGAGATGGGGCTGATGCTTACCCTGCTTGGCTGGGTGCTAAAGTCACCGGGCTTCTTTTCGGCCTTCGGCGTCCAGGGAACGCCCGTCGGCATGGGCCTGGTGCTCTTCGGCATCCTTTACCAGCCGCTGGGCGTCCTGACGGGGCTGCTCGGGCTGGCCGTCAGCCGCAGGCACGAGTTTCAGGCCGATGCCTTTGCCAAATGCGCCATGGGCGGCGGCAGGCCGCTGATGGACAGCCTGAAAAAACTTTCCCACGATCATCTGAGCCATCCGCAGCCCCATCCGCTGGCGGTCTGGCTGCACTACAGCCACCCGCCGCTGGCCGAACGACTGGCTGCTTTGGACAGGGCTTGAGGAGAATGGGAGAATTCCCGGACATGGCATGGCGCGGAAAACAGGGATGCCACGCCATGCCGGGCACAAGGCAACAAAGCAGCCGCCTCAGCCACCCGCCGCGCTGGTGAACATGACGGCGTGCTGATCATAGCTGGCGCGTGCGCCGGCCACGCGCGCCACGTAATCAATGGCGGTGGTGAGCGGCACGTCGGTCAGGTTCAGCGACACCTTGTTGCCGGCGACCTTCGCGTCGGTGACGATGAAGTTCGGCACCACCTGGCCGTTGCTGGCGCTCTTCGACAGGGCGCGCAGGCCATCCAGCGCCTCCTGCAGGGTGACGTCGGTGAACTCGATCCTGGTGATCATCACCCCCTGGTATTTTTTCTTCAGCGAGGTGCCCGTGGCACGCAGCTTCATCCGCACGTCGGCGAGAAGGATGCGTGTCTCCTGATGGCGGGGGTTTTGCGCCTCCACCATGGACAGGAGCTGGTGCGCCTGCTCGAGGTCGCCCTTGTAGTAGGCCGCGCGGCCCATTTTGAAGAGGTTCTCGATGTCATCAGCCGCGCGCAGAGGCGCGACCCCAAGGGATGCGCCGGCCACCAGGGCCAGCGCCGTACGAACCACGAGACAATGAACATGGATTTTCATGGCGGGGGGGATCGGGGTTGTCCGACGGCCGTGATTGCATCAAAAAAACCGTCCCGGGACAAGGCTGAAATCACACCCGGCCGGGCAGGCCGGAGCCTGCCAGGGCATCCACAGGCACTGCGGATCAAAGCCGGAGGTTCAAGGCCTCACCGTCTCCGTCCCCGCATTCAGCACGCTTAATAGAGCGCCGTCTCGCCTTCGTGAAGGAGCCGGACGCGTGAGCCTAGCCCGCGTTGGGTGGCGGAGCGCGCCAGCCATTCGGCGGGCTCATGCAGCGGTTCGCCGCCCAGAGGAAAGGTGTCATGGTGCATGGGCACCATGTGGCGGGCGCCCATCATTTCAAAGGCGTCCAGGGCCTCCTCGGGGTTCATGTGGACGGGCCGGCCGCTGGGGGCCTGGTAGGCGCCGATGGGCATGAGCGCGAGGTCGATGTCAGCGCGGCGGCCGATCTCCTGGAAGCCTTCGAACATCGAGCTGTCGCCGCAATGAAACAAAGTTCGTTCGTCCGAGCGGATCAGGTAGCCGCCGAAGCCGCGGTGGGTGTCGTGAATCATGCGGGCGCCCCAGTGACGCGCCGGGGTGAGCGTGATGTGCAGGTCACGAAACTGCGCGCCCTGCCAGGTGTCGAGCTCGACGATCTGCCCGAAGCCGCAGCGTTTCACCACGGCTCCGACGCCCTTGGGGACGATGATGGGCTGGCCGTGCGCGATCCGGCGCAGGCTGGGCAGGTGGAGGTGGTCGAAATGCGCGTGGGTGACCAGCACCAGGTCGATGGGCGGCAGATCGCTGGCCCAGACGCTGGGATGGCGGAGGCGCTTCACCGGCCCGTGCCAGAGCGCCCAGTTGGGGTCGATGACCAGGTTGACACCTCCGACCTGCGCAAAGAAGCCGGCGTGTCCGAGCCAGGTCACGCCAAGCTGGTCCGTCTCGGCAAGGGGCAGGCCGCCGTCGGGAATGCGGCCCGGCTTGCGGGGGGCGAGGATGCTGGGGATGAGCACCTCGCCGAGAAACTGGAGGTTCCGCTGCCGCCAGCCCTCCGTGGGCAGGAGGCCGATGCGGTTTTCATCACGCTCACGGCTGGGGAAGAATCTCCTCCTGGGGCGGCCGAGAAGGGCCGGCCCACCGTGGTCCGGGGCGGGGTCGTGGATCATCGTGGCGGAAATTGCCTGACTGTTCTTGACTAAAAGGCCGTTCATGGTGGCTGACAACCGCGATTTTCCCGGTGACGGGGCTTGGCAGCGGCGGCCGGGAGGCGCAGGTTGTCGGCACGAATCATGGAGGAAACGACAGACACATGGACCAAGGAGGCCGTCCGACGTTCGATCCGGGAGCGGTTTCGTGCCGTGCCTGAGGGCACGCTGCGGCGCTGGTCCGAACAGTTGGTTAGTCGGCTCCAGGCGAGGGAGGACCTCTGGGCACGGCCCGGCATGGCGGCCCTTTTCGGCGGCCTGCGCAACGAGCCGGACCTGGTGACCGCCTTCCTGCCCTGGCTGCGGGCGCGCGGCTGGCGGACGGTTTTTTTCAAGGTGGATCAGGCCGGGCTCGTCCCGGTGGAGGTGCGGGGCCTGCAGGATCTGAAGCGTGGCACGCTGGGCGTCTGGGAGCCCGCCGGGGACGAGCCCGCCGGCATCGGCGAGCTGGATGTCATCCTGGTGCCCGGCCTGGCGTTTTCCGTCCGTGACGGCGCACGCCTGGGGCGTGGCGGCGGCTATTACGACCGCCTGCTTGCCGACCCCGCCATGCGTGCCCAGCTCGTGGGTGTCGGCTTCCACATGCAGCTGCTGCCCGACGTGCCCTGCGAGCCGCACGACGCCCGGATCCCCGATCTGGTCACGGAGCTGTAGCGCCAGCCTCCACAACGTGGCCTTCCAGGCCGGAAAACCTTGCCCGGCGGCGCGTGCGGCCTCATGGTTTGAAGCATGAACAGCCCGTCCATTCCCGGCTTCTGGAGCCAGGTCCTGGTGCCCACTGACTTTTCCGAGGCCTCCCTGGCCGGCGTCCGCGCCGCATCGGACTGGCAGCGCGAGACGAAGGGCCGGGTGCTGCTGCTGCATGTGACCGAGCCCGCCCTGGAGGGGTTGCGCATCCAGACGGCGGAGCTGCATCATGCGGCGGAGGGGGCGGCCGAACAAAGGTTGCGGAGCCTGGTGCAGGAGCACTTCAGCCATCCGGAGTCCGTGACCGTCCTCGTGCGGGCCGGCAACCCCGCCGAGGTGATCTGCAGGACGGCGGCGGATGAAGGCGCCGGGGTGATCCTGATGCCCACTCACGGCCACACCGGGCTGCGGCATCTGCTGCTGGGCAGCGTGGCGGAAAAAGTGGTCCGTCAGGCGCCCTGCAGCGTGCTGGTGGTGCGCGGCTGAACCTGCCCTCCCCCCTCATGCTTGCTTCCGTGCTTTTGCTGATGGCCGGCGTCCTGCTGGCCTGGTTTGGCGGCGAATGGTTCGTCAGGGGTGGCGTCGGCCTGGCACGCTGGGCGCGCTGGCCCACCGCGGTGGTGGGCGTCACCGTGGCCGCCTTCGGCACCTCGTCCCCGGAGCTCATGGTGGCCGTGAACGCCGCCATGAGCGGACTGCCGCAGATCTCCCTGGGCGATGTCCTGGGCAGCAATGTCGTCAACATCGCCCTCGTGCTGGCGGTGGTGCTGGCCGCCTCGGGCATGAAGGCGGAGGGTGAAGGCCTGTGGCGGGACTGGACGGCGGCCCTGCTCGTGCCCGGCGCCGTTTACGCGCTGCTTCAGGACGGCTGGTTTTCACGCCTCGACGCCTGCCTGCTGATGACCGGCTTCTTTGCCTGGCTGTGGGCGGTGATCCGCCAGGCCAGGGCTCATGCCCGGAAGCAGCCCGCCCATGCCCGCCAGGAGCCTCCCTACAAGCCCGGCTTTTTCCTGCTGGGCGGCCTGGGCCTGCTGATTGTCGCCGCCCAGTTCGTGGTGACCGGAGGCAAGGGGGTCGCTGAAGCCCTGGGCTGGAGCCCCTTCGTGGTCGGTGCTGTCGTGGTCGCTGTGGCCACCAGCACGCCCGAGTTTGCCACCACCCTGATCTCGCGTCTGCGCGGCCATCATGATGTCGGCCTTGGCAACATCCTGGGCAGCAATGTCTTCAACGCCCTCTTCATCGCCTCGTTGGCGGCCCTGATCCAGCCCTACAAGGTCAGCCTGCCGGAGATCCAGCCAAGCCTGGTCTGGGGGGTGATCACCGTGCTGCTGATCCTGCCCTCCCGCTCCGGCGAGATCCGCCGCTGGCGCGGTGTCGTCCTGCTGGCCGCCTATGGCGCCTACGTCCTGCTGACCTTGCACCAGAACGCCCCGCATCCATGACCGCCACGCCCGTCGAGATCCTCGCCACCAGCCTTTTTGCCCTCGCGGTGCTGCACACCTTTTCGGTGAAGCGCTTCGCCCATTGGGCGCAGCAGTTTCCGAAGGGGTCGGTCCAGGAAAACCTGCTGCATTTCCTGGCGGAAACCGAGGTCGTCTTCGGCCTCTGGGCCGCCGCCCTCTTCGCAGGCGTGGCAGCGCTGAAGGGCAGCGTCCACGAGGCGGTCCACTACATCGAAAGCCTGAACTACACGGAGCCCAAGTTTGTGCTCGTCGTCATGGTCGTGGCGGCCACGCGACCGGTGGTCAGGCTGGCCGAGGCCTTCATCTCCGGAATCGCCCGGGCCCTGCCGCTCCAGGAAAGCATGGCCTTCTATGTCTCCGCGCTGTCCTTCGGCAGCCTGCTCGGCTCCTTCATCACCGAACCGGCGGCCATGACCCTGCTGGCCATCCTGCTGAAGCGCCGCTATTTTGACCGGGACATCAGCCCCCGGCTTGCCTACGCCACCCTCGGCCTGCTGTTCGTCAATGTCTCCATCGGCGGCACCCTCACCCACTTCGCCGCTCCGCCAGTGCTCATGGTGGCGGCCAAATGGCAGTGGGACACGGTCTTCATGTTCACCCATTTCGGCTGGAAGGCCGCCATCGCCTGCCTGACCTCCACCGCCCTGGTCGCCGCCGTGTTTCGGAAGGAGATCCTCGCCGTGAAACCCCAGGCTCACGCTCAGCAGCCCGTCCCCGTCTGGCTGACGCTGATGCATGTGCTCTTCCTCGCCGCCGTGGTGGCTTTTGCCCATCATCCGGATGTCTTCTTCGGTGTGTTCATGCTCTTCCTCGGCCTGGTCACCGCCACCCGTGAACATCAGGACAACCTGAAGCTGCGCGAAGGCCTGCTCGTCGGCTTTTTCCTGGCCGGGCTCGTCACCCTCGGCTCGCTCCAGTCCTGGTGGCTCAAACCGCTCATTGCCGGCATGGATGGCATCACGCTCTTCCTCGGAGCCACCGGCCTGACCGCCATCACGGACAACGCCGCCCTCACCTACCTGGGCAGCCTGGTGGAGGGCATCACGCCGGATTTAAAATATGCCCTCGTGGCTGGAGCCGTCACCGGTGGCGGCCTGACGGTCATTGCCAACGCCCCCAATCCCGCCGGGGTCGGCATCCTTCAGAACAGCGCGGCCTTCCGGGGAGAAGGCATCAGCCCTCTCGGTCTTTTCTTGGGTGCCCTCGGCCCGACCCTGGTGGCGCTGCTGTGTTTTTGGTTCTTTTAGGTTTAATAATTTCAATTCTACTTGAATTAAATTGAACTACTGTTCAATTTAATTCAATGAAGCGCGTCCCAACCCTCTGCCCAAGCTGTGATCACCAGCTTCAGGTCAAACGGCTGGCCTGTGAGCATTGCGGAACGGAAGTCGAGGGCATGTACCCGCTGCCTCCCCTCGCCTCCCTGTCGGCGGAGGATCAGACCTTCATCCTAGAGTTCGTGAAGTCGAGCGGCAGCCTCAAGGACATGGCCGCCCTGATGAAGGTCAGCTACCCGACGGTACGCAACCGCCTCGACGAAGTCATCGGCCGCCTTCAGGCCGCCACGGGCTCATCCCAATCCCTTGATTCCACGCCATGAAGCTCACCCAGATCCTGTTTCACCCCTTTCATCGCATCGCAGGCGTCCAGGCCCTCGGGCTGGGCTTGGTCACCGTCATCGCCGCCGGGCTGCTCGGTGCCCGGCAGGGGCTGCATTTCGACGGCGTGCTCGACATTCACGTCGGCCGCTCCGGGCCCTGGTGGTTGTTTGTCGCGGAGGGCCTGATTGACTGGCTCTGCCTCGCCCTCGTGCTGCTGGCGGCGGGCAGGCTGGTGTCCAGGTCCGCCTTTCGCAGCATCGACCTGCTCGGCACGCAGGCGCTGGCTCGCTGGCCCATGCTTGGGGTGGCTCTCGCCTGTCTCGCTCCGGGCTTTCACCGCTTCAATCAGGAGCTGCTGAAGGCCCTCACCGGCCTGAAGCCAGGCGAGATTCCCAGGCTGCCGACGGACAGCCCGGATGTCGTCGTCTTTGCCTTGGTGACGCTGGTGATGCTGCTGGGCACGGTCTGGATGGTGGCGCTGATGTGGAAGTCCTTCAGCCACTGCTGCAACGTCCGCGGCGGCCGGGCGGTGACGGCCTTCATCCTCGGCCTGCTTGCCGCCGAGGTGCTTTCGAAGCTGCTTGTCGGACGGCTGTTCCTGTTTGCCTGACCCCGCCCCGCCTTCATGAAAACCCACCATCTGTCCTGGATCGCCCTCATCCTGGCCGCCACGGTGCTGGTGGTCATGCGCCTGGACTGGCAGCAGCTGCCGGAAAAGGTCGCCGTGCACTTCGACGCCGCCGGACGGCCTAACCGATGGGATTCCAGGCAGTCCGTGGCCGTGACAACCGCCGTCCTGCACCTGGGCGTCGCCGGCGTGCTGGTGCTCGTCACCTCCTTCCTGCACCGGCTGCCGCCGAATGTGATGAACCTGCCGAAGGCGGACTACTGGCGGAGGCCGGAAAACCATCCCGAGGCCTGCCGGATCAGCCGCGAGTGGGCGCGCTGGTTCAGCGCCGGCCAGCTTGTCTGGGCGACGCTGATGGACCGCCAGCTCATCCTTGCCAACCAGGTCCGGCCGCCGCGGCTGGATTCCGCTGCCGTATGGACGCTGTCCGCCGCCTTCGTGGGCTTCACCCTCGTGAGCATCGGGCTCATGCTGATCCGCCTCAACCGTGTCCCAAAAGGGACTGAACCGGACGCGGCCTGAGGCGGGTCACTCCTCCTGTTTCCTCCTTTTCGGCACTTCCGGAAGCGGCAGGCCCTTCTGACGGGCCTCCCATTCGGCATAACCTTTTTTGCTGCGGTTGCCGAGGTACTGGTAGGTGTCAAAAACGGCCGGATCACCGGCGGCACGAGGATCCTTCTCCTCGCGCAGCAGGGATTCCATCTTCTCGCGCAGCTCCTTCATCAACGCGGCGTGGGCCGGGTCGGCCGCCAGGTTCCTCACACACTCGGGATCCTTGACGATGTCGTAAAGCTCCTCCTCGGGGCGGTAGGCGAAGGCCAGGTCGTAAAAGGGGCCCTTGTTCTCCACGATCCAGCTCTTGGTCGGACCGTCGTCGCAGTTTCCGTAGCCCGTCTCGGGGTTGCAGGCCGGCCAGCGTTCGGGGTGGTAGTTGTGGCTGTAGAAAAACTCCGGCGTGCGGATGGCGCGCACCGGGTAGCCCCAGTCGTTCGGCCGGCCCAGGTCATGGCGTTCCTTGCCCACCAGCATCACCCGGCGGCCCTCGACAAAGCCGCTGGCTTCGCTGCGCAGGATGGCGGCGAGGCTTCTGCCCGTCATCTGCTCATGAATGGGAAGCCCGGCCAGCTCCAGATAAGTGGGCGCGAGATCGCGGACATTGACGAAGTCATCGACGACACGTCCCGGCCTGATTCCGCGGCCCCAGCGCATGGCGAGCGGCAGATGGTAGCCGTCCTCGTAGATCTGGCCCTTCACCCGGGGAAACGGCATGCCATGATCCGAGGTGACGATGATGAGCGTGTCCTCCAGCAGCCCCTGCTTCTCCAGCAGTTCCAGCGTGCGGCCGATCTGGCGGTCGCCCCATTCCACCTCGATGGCGTAGTCGGCCAGGTCGCCGCGCACGACCTCGTTGTCGGGCAGGTAGCCGGGCACCTTCACCTCGTCGAGCTTCTTGCCAAGGCGCGCGCCTGAGCCCTCCTCATAGCCTCGGTGCGGCTCCTTGAAACCCATCCAGAAGCAGAAGGGCCTGGCCTTGTCACGCTGGTCGAGAAAGGCCTGGAAGTTGCGTGGATAATCCGTGGTGGCGATGGCCTTCGTGGGCGCCTTCTGGGTGAATTCATCGAAGGAGGGTCCGGCAGGATTGCGCGTGCGGCCCTCCAGCCTGAACTCGCCGGGCCCCCAGCCCTTGCCCGTCAGGCCCACGGCATAACCCCCGGTCTCGAGCAGGTCGGGATAGACGGCGAACCTGGGCGGGAAGAGGCCGCCATGGCAGACCGCCTCCTCAAGCTGCCAGGAGTTGCGGCCGGTGAGGATGGTGGCGCGGCAGGGGCTGCACTTGGGATTCGAGGTGAAGGCGTTCCTGAACAGCACCCCCTCCCTGGCAATGCGGTCAAAGTTAGGCGTCTTCACCCAGTCGCAGCCATGGGCGCCCGCATGCTGCCAGCCCCAGTCGTCGAAGATGATGAAGAGAATGTTAGGCCGTGCAGCCTCGGCGGCGGCGGCGTGGGCCGTCAGCAGGGGAAGCAGGGCGGCCAGCAGAAGGATCCGTTTCATGCAGCGCCTTAACGCCCGCCGGGGAGCCTGTTTTCAACGGCATGTCACTTCAGCAGCTCCGCCACGGGAATCCGGAAGGCGGCGTCCGTGCGCGACTGCTTCCTGTCCTCGCCCCCCAGGCAGTAGAGGAACCCGTCGCAGACGACGAGGGACACCATGGCCTTGTAGGGCAGCGGTCGCGCCGGACGGTATTCATCCCTGCCGATGTCGTAGATCCAGGCCTCGTCGGTGAAGCCCTCCTCATCGTTCTTGTAGCCGCCCGCGAGGTAGATGCGGTCGTCTGACAAGGCCGCCGCCGTGCAGCCCCGCACCGGCTGCGGAAGAGGCCGGATCGGCCGCCAGGCGTTGTCCGCAGGGCGGAAGGCGGAGGTTTCCGCCAGGTTCCGCACGGACTTGCCCCCGGCGTCCCAGGCGGCGCCACCAAAAACAAACAATTGGTTGGCGGCCACGGCGGAGCCCGAGGAGACAAAGCCCGGGCCCGGACGGTCGGCCAGCCGGCGCACGTTGCCGCGCCCGTCCACGGCCAGTGTGTCACGGCGCGCCCCGGCAAGGTCGGCCGGGTCACGGCTGCCGCCGCAGAGGATCATCTCCTCCCCGATCCAGCCGCCTGCGGCCAGGGAACGGGCGTCGGCGGCAGGAAGGGCGTCACGCACCAGGCGGCTGCCGTTTTCGATCCAGATCTGGCGGAGAAACCCCTGCTCACCGGTGAAGCCGCCCAGGATCACCAGCGCACCTCCCGCCATCATGCCCCTGGCAGACCGGTCGGCGACGCCATAGGCCAGCGGCTGGCCGAGCTCGTTGACGGTTTCCCAGGTGCGTTTCAGCGGATCCAGCACATGCACGGCCTTCAGCCAGTTCTTCCTGCCGCCCGCCCAGTTCGTGCCGCCCGCCACCACCACGCGGCCGTGGTCCACGCCGCAGACAAAACCGCCGTTGGGCTCCGGCAGCGGCGGCAGCCTCTCCCAGCCGGGGTCAGCGGCCCGCAGCAGATGGGTCAGCAGTAGGAGGAGGAAGCTTGTCGTCAGGGTCCGTGGCGCGTTCATAAGAGTCGAGATGGGAACCGGGGGCCGTCCAGTCATCGTGGAGGCGCACGTCGGCATCACCGGAAAGCGCGCCTGGCACGCTGGCGGGCGTGCCATCCGCCGCACGACGGATCTCCCACCAGCACTGGCCGCAGTGGTTGTGCTCATGACTGACCACAAAGCCGGCCTTCTTCATCAGCGGTCCGATCCAGCCCAGGCAGTGGTCGCAGTAGTCGGGATGGCTATTCAGCCCGTTGCGGATCAGGAAGCCCTTGGAAGGACAGTGGTGCATGTCGATGCGGAACACATCATCCCCACGTGTCACCTCCCACTCGCCTCCCTCCTCGCCGAGGGTGTGGCCCCAGTATTCGTCCATGCCGTCAAAGCCCTTCGCCGAAATCAGCGCGTCGGCATGACGCTGGGAGTCCTGATGAATCGCCTCGTCCCAGTAACGGCGCACGAGCTCGTGGCCGCCCTGCTCATGCAGCCACTGGAAGGTCCACTCGTAATGCCCGCAGAAGTCGTAGATGCCGATCATGACGCGGTGGCGATGTCCTCCATCTGCTGAGGTTGAACAAAGTGTCCGGCAAGCGCGAAGCGCTGCGTGCAGGAGCCGTTGCCGCCTTGCACACGCACCTCGACCCCCGCGCCCGCGCCCATGGCGGCGCTGACAAAATGGCAGTGCTGGCAGAAGCAGGGCACGATTTCACGGCCATGGGCGCGCAGGTAGGCGATGGCCGGACAGGTGCTCACCTCGATCACCACCTCCTCAGCTCCATGCGTCACCTCCACCTCAGCGCCGGGCTCCGCGGCAAAGAAGGCGCGCCAGTGCTCCGCCACCGCCGTCAGGCCGCCCTCGCTCCAGCGCCGGGTCACCGGGGCGAAATACTTCCTGCCCAGGTCCAGCCAGTAACGCTGCAAACCCTCCATGCCCTGCTCTTGCAGGATGAAGCGGAAGGTTGCGTTGACCGCCGCATAAAAATCCGCCGCGCCCACCGGCTTGATGTCGGTGTAGGGCAGCGGTGATGACGTCTCGGGCACGCCATAGGGACGGCTCCGCCGATGCTTCCTTTCACCGCGCCTCCTGGTCCCCTGCCTCGACCAGCATCCGGATCAGGCGGCCAGGGCCTGTTCGAAGCGCGCGATCAGATCCGCCTCGTCCTCCAGGCCGGCGGAGACGCGAATGAGATGCGAGGGCACGCCGCACTGAGCGGCCCAGTCCAGCTCCTCGTAATGGGCGAGCAGCGTGTAGGGGCAGACCAGGGTGAAGCAGGTGCCGAGGCTCGGCCCCTTGCAGACGCGCAGGGCGTCGTAAAAGCGGGCGCTGGCGGTTGCCGCATCCCTGAGCAGGAAGGAGAACAGGCAGCCGTAACCGCCGCCTTCACGCCGGATGAACTCATAACCCGCACCGCCCTGCTCGCGGGCATGCCAGACCTTCTCCACCTTCGGATGACCGCGCAGCCAGCCGGCCAGCGCCAGGGCGTTGCGGCTCATCCGGTCCGCACGTTCGGCAAAATCACGGCTGTTCTGCTCCAGCGCCACGGCGTCGCCATGCCAGAGGCGGTTGTCGGCATGGGCCTTCAAAAAGGCGGAGAACGCGGCGTGATGCGGCGAGGCGCGGTTCAGGATGACGCTGCCGGCCAGCACGTCGCCAACACCCGAAAAGCTTTTGGTTAGGCTGGAGGTGACCACGTCGGCCACGCGCATCGCATCGGCATGGGCCGCGGTGGCGATGGTGTCATCGGCGATGATGGGCGTGTCAGGGCGGGTTTCCGCCCGGATCGCCAGCAGGCGCTCCAGGTCAACGCAGCGCAGCATCGGGTTGCTGGGCACCTCGCAGAAGATGCCCGCCAGGGCCTCGGCCTTCAGGATGCCGCGCAGCTCGTCATACTCCTCCGGGCGGACCAGCGGCAGGAAGTGCGCCCCGCTGCCGAACATCTGCTGCAGCTTCAGAACGTCCACATACGGGAAGTCGAGCTGCGCCGTCCTGCGTCCGGGAAACAGGGTGGTGAGCATCCGGTGCACGGCGAAGTTGGCGGCCATGCCGGACGGGAACAGGAAGACGTCCTCCGGCTGCTGGCCCGAGAACCCCGCCAGCCTCTCGCAGATCACCCGGCTGGCACGGATTCCATCCTCCGCCGTCGCCTCGGTCACCCTGCGTCCGAGGGCGTCGCAGGCCTGGCGGGTGCTGACGATCTCGCCGCAGAAACGCCAGTAGCTCCGCGCCTTCGCATGCGCCGCCTCGGGAAAGGTCACCGCGCCAAGCCCGTGCCGCCATTCCCGGGCGCGGCCGACGTGGCCGTCGCGGGCGATGAACTGCACGCAGCGCTCCGCATGAACGAGGCGGGGGAAGACCAGGCAGCGCTCGCCGGGGCCGGCCAGCTCAAGCTCCGCCGCGCTGAAGAGCTCACCCACCGCAGGCGGGCAGCAGAAGCGCGGATACCCCGAGCGGAATTTCGACACCACCTCGGGATCCTTCTCCTCATAGCCGATGACGTGTCTCCACAGCGGCAGGCTGACGCTGACGCCAAATTCATCGTCAGGCAGCGGCGAGCCCAGGCTGTCGGCCTGCCAGAGCGGATGATGCAGAAGGTCACTCATGCTGAAAAAAGGGGGAGATGTCTCTAAGGCGGGCTCGCTTTCCTGGCAAGGGAAGCCAGGCCCTGCCGGTCAACGCCGCAGTCAGCGGCGGCGTGAACGCCAGGCATGCACGATGAACCGCCCCAGGCCGCTGAACTTGAAGGACGGGTCCACCCAGCGCTCGATGACATAAAAGGCGAAGTAATACGCCCGGCAGAAGCCCCAGACGCAGAGGGCGAGCAGCAGCGCGGTCCGCCAGCTCCAGTGCTCAACCAAAAGCATGGCAGCCGAGAGCAGGCCGATGACCAGGAACAGCCAGCCCTTGAGCCACATGGCCCGGGCGGACTGCAGGTCGCGCATGAAACGGGCTTACTTCAGGTTGCCCGGCGTGCCGTCACCTTCCGCAAGGCGCAGCGCCCACTGGATGCCGCCCAGGATGTGCTCCTGGTAGGTCCTGGCGATCTCGGGCGAGTTCTTGCGGTCCGGCGTGCCTTCGCGCCAGGCGGGGTCCCAGACGTCCTCACGATGGCCGAGGGAGGTGTAAAACACACGGCCCTTGCCGAACTCCTTGCACCAGGACATCGGGAAATAGCCGGGCGTCTTGTCGTTCGGATGCGCGTCGAGGCCCATCAGCGCGTGCACCTGGGACTTCTCGTAGCTCTTGATGATGTAGATCTCGTCAAACACCTTGAAGCCGGTCGGGATCGGCCGGGTGGCGGCATGAGCCGGATCGTGCAGGATGGGCTGCACCTCCACCTGGGCCTTGTGTGTCTGGAACTCGCCGCCCAGCATGTCCACGTAGCCGCGGAAGGGATGATAGGTGTCGGAGCCGGAATGCATGGCCACCATGGCCTTGCCGCCCTTGATCAGCTCCACGAATCCGTCACGGTCCGGGAAGAGGAGGTCGCCGGTGGTGTTGGCGAAGACGAAGCCGTCGTAGCCCTTGATCTTCTCGATGGCCATCTTCTCGGCCATGTAGGCCTTCACCTGCTCGTTCCAGGCCTTGTTTGCCGCGTTGTAGTCGGCCAGCGCCTTGCTGTAGGCCTCCTGCTTCGCCTTGAAGGCCTCGTCGCTGTCCTGGGGCTTCTTTTCCGGCGGACGGCCGGGGTTCTTCGGCTGGCCCTCGGGCTGGTGCACGTAGTCCACTGTCCAGGCGCCGGACTTCTCACCCAGCTCCTTCAGCACCTTTTCCGCCGTTTCAATCGACGAATGACGGAAGCCGGTGGTGACGGTGACCACCAGGAGCTTTTTTGGAGCCGCCGCCATGGCGGGCAGGGCGAGGCTGAGGGCGAGCAGCGAACAACGAAGCAGGTTGGAAAGGTTCATGCGGAGGGCAAAAGAACGCATCCCTTGTTGGGCCGCCAGCGGAAAGATGCACGCCCAGGCAATTCATGATGGATAACGAATTCCACGACAGGCGCACATTTCCCCCTTTTCATCGCGCCACCGCCCTTCATCTTCGGCAAGCCTCACCTCCCGTCATGCTTCCGGACATCGCCTCCCTCGCCCACTCGCTCAGCATCTCCAACGACCACCTGAGCCTTCACGGTGTCGACAAGGCGAAAGTCTCCCTCAAGGCCCTGAAGGACAAGCCGCAGCGCGGCAAGCTCATCCTGGTCTCCGCGATCACACCGACGCCGGCCGGCGAGGGCAAGACCACCGTCTCCATCGGCCTTGCCCAGGGCCTGAAACGGATCGGTCAGAGTGTGGCCCTGGCGCTGCGCCAGCCCTCCATGGGACCCGTGTTCGGCCGCAAGGGCGGCGCCACCGGCGGCGGCAAGAGCACCGTCCAGCCCGCCCAGTCGATCAACCTGCACTTCACCGGCGACTTCCACGCCATCACCAGCGCCCACAACCTGCTCAGCTCGGTGCTGGACAACCAGCTTTTCAACCAGCAGACGCGCCTCACGCCGGGCGGCCTGCTTTGGAAGCGCGTGATGGATGTGAACGACCGCGCGCTGCGCCGCATCCGCACCAGCTCCGGCGCGGCCACCGAGCGCGCCACCGGTTTCGACATCACCGCGGCGTCCGAGGTGATGGCCATCCTCTGCCTCTCCGAAAACCTCGCCGACCTGCGCTCCCGCCTCGACCGAATCGTCACCGGCTTCACGCCCGAAGGCGAGCCCGTGCTGGCCAAGGAAGCCCGAGTCACCGGCGCCCTGCTCGCCCTGCTGCGCGACGCCCTTCAGCCCAACCTCGTGCAGTCCGTTGAAGGCGTGCCCGCCTTCCTGCACGGCGGCCCCTTCGCCAACATCGCCCACGGCTGCAACTCCGTGCTCGCCACCCGCATGGCCCTGGCCCACGCCGACTTCGCCGTCACCGAGGCCGGCTTTGCCTTCGACCTCGGCGGAGAGAAATTCATGCACATCAAGTGCCGCCAGTCCGGCCTGCAGCCCGAGGCCATCGTCATCGTCGCCACCATCCGCGCCCTGAAGATGCATGGCGGCGTGGCCCTGGACGCGCTCACGCACCCCGATCCCGAGGCCTTGAAGAAGGGCCTGGACAACCTCGCCGCCCATCTGGACAGCGCGCAGCAGTTTGAGCGGCCCGTGATCGTCGCCATCAATCAGTTCACCAATGACAGCGCCGAGGAGATCGCGCTGGTGAAGGAGTTCTGCGAGTCACGCGCCGTGCCCTGCGCCCTGGCCAACGTTTTTGGCGAAGGCGGCGCCGGCGCCACCCAGCTTGCGGAAACCGTGCTCGCCGCCCTGCCGAAGGAGCCCGCCAAACCCCTGCCCTTTCTCTACCAGCCGCACGACAGCGTCGAACAGAAGCTGCACGCCATCGCCACGCGCATCTACGGCGCCGACGGCGTCACGCTCACGGACGAGGCCAAGACCAAGTTCGCCCTGTTTGACCGCAGCGGGTTCGGCCACCTGCCCCTGTGCATGGCCAAGACGCAGAATTCGCTCTCCGACGACGCGACCAAGCTCGGCAGGCCGAAGGGCTTCCAGATCACCGTGCGCGACTTCGAGATCGCCAACGGCGCGGGTTTCCTGGTCGCCCTCACCGGCACGATGATGCGCATGCCCGCCCTTCCCAAGGTGCCCGCCGCCGAGCGCATCCAGGTCGGCGAAGATGGCGTCATCACCGGCATCTAAAAGAGGAAGCCCTAACCCACATTGCTTTCACGGGCGGGAACGCCCGGCAGCACGAAAAAGGCGGCCCGAAGGCCGCCCCAGGAAGGATTCAACAAGACAGGGGGAAACTCACTTCTCCTTCGCATACTCCGCATAGGCCTCGGCGATCTTGCCGGCCTTTTCGTCGCCGTCATGGAAGACGAAGCGGTGACGGAGGGTGATCTTCTCGCCCTTCTTCAGGGTCATTGCGCCGGTCTCAGGCTGGACCTTGAGCTGCGACAGGCCGAAGGGATTGGCGGTGAACAGGCCGTAGGTGCGGACGTGCCAGGGCGTGGGATGGCGGAAGCTGCTCGGATGGTTGAGCATCGCCACGCCGACCGCCTTGCCGCCGACGGTGCCGTGATAATCGACCCAGGTGGCGCGCTTGCCCCAGGCTTCCTCGTCGGTCACGCCCTCGCTGTTGATGATCCTGCCGGTGCCCTTGCCACCTTCCTTGCCGCGGTCCACAGCCATCTCGGTGGGCACGCGGATGCTCAGCCCGGCGTCTTTTTTGTCATCCACGAGGATGTCGCTCTCGCTGGCGATCAGGACGATGTCCACGTCGATCACACGATTGGCGCCCTTCACGGCGAAAACGTATTCGCGCACTTCCTCGGAGGTCTTTTTGCCGGCGGCGTCCACGTAGTCGGAGACCGTGCGGATGACGGCCTTCTCACCGCCTTGCATGTTCGTGATCTCACGCAGCTTGATCGCCCCCAGGTGTTGCACTCGCTCCAGGGTCTTGCCGCTGGGCTTCTCGCCAAAGGTGGCGCGCTCGGCCCAGGTGTCATAGCCGGCGATGTTTTCATGGCCGAAGCACAGGCCGCGATGATGCGGGTGGTCATGCTGCTCGCCCTCGACCGTCTTCATCGGATAGGCACGGGTCATGGTGACGCCGCTCGTGCCAATGATGGGCCAGAGGTAGGTCTTGTTGGCCTGGTCGACCACCAGCTCGGTGAAGAACTCGCCGTCCAGCTTCACGATGGCGCCTCCGGCGGGTGTCTTTTCAACAGAGAACGTCGCTGCCTTGAGCTGCGGCAGGACCCAAAGCGCGGAGAGGACAAGGAGGGTGGGGAACTTCATGGGGAACGGGATGAGAGACGAAGGAACGGGCTTTGTCAGGCGTTTCTTCGCTCTTCCCCTGCAGTATGCGACTGATCCTCCCCACCATTTTCCTTATCTGCCTCAGCCTGCGCGCCCAGGCCCAGCTCAGCCCGAACGGCGCCACGGCCTCCTTCAAAGGCAGCCTGCCGCCCAAGGCCGTCGCACCGCTCAGCGCCGACGAAGAGGCGTCCGCTGAAAAAAGGCTCGCCGCCCTTGAGGCCGGTTTTGCCAGGGTGAAGAAGCACCCGCGCTCCGCCGACGCCGCCATCTTCCTGAAAGCCGTGCGTTACGCGCTCGACTTCGACGAATGGTACGACAAGAAGGCGCAGGACAGCCTGAAGAAGGTGAACGCGCTGCTGGAGGAGGCTGGAAAACGCATCGCTGAACTGCAGAAGGGCCGGACGCCCTGGATGGACGGCCCCGGCCAGAAGGTGCTGGGCTTTTACTCCAGGATCGACGACTCCGCACAGCCCTATGGCGTGGAGGTTCCAGAAGGCCTTGAGCTCGGGCCAAAGCCGGTGCCAATGTGGATCTGGCTGCATGGCCGTGGCGACACCACGACGGACCTGAACTTTGTTTACAGCCGGCTGACGGCGAAAAAGCCGGGGCAGTTTCAGCCTGCGGGAAGCATCGTGATTCATCCCTTCGGCCGCTACTGCAACGGCTGGAAGTCCGCCGGTGAGACCGATGTTTTTGAAGCCCGCGACGACGCCATCGCCCGCTTTCATGTGGACACCCGCCGCATCGCCCTGGCGGGTTTCAGCATGGGCGGCGCCGGCGCCTGGCATCTGGGCGCGCATTATCCGGACCAGTGGGCCTGCGTGCACACCGGAGCGGGCTTCGCCGATGTGAAGCGCTACCAGAAGCTCACGCCCGACAAGTATCCGCCTGCTTATGAGCAGACCCTGTGGGGCTTCTATGACGTGCCGGATTACGCGCGCAACTTCCTCAACGTGCCGCTGGTCAGTTACAGCGGCGAGAACGACGCCCAGCGTGACAGCGCCGAATACATGATGGAAGTGCTCGGCAGGGAGGGCATGAAGACACCGCATCTCATCGGTCCTGGCATGGGCCACAAATACCACCCCGAGACGATCAAGGAGGTGCAGGCGCTCATCGAGAAGGAGGTGGCCGGGGGCCGCAATGACTTCCCCGATGAAGTGCACATCCAGACCAAGACCGCCTTCTACGGCCGCGTGAAATGGATGAACCTGCACGGCCTGGAGGAGAGCTGGAAGGACGCCCGGCTCGACGCCCGCTTGGTGGATGGCAGCACGCTGAAGATCGACACCCGCAATGTCAGCCGCATTGTCCTTTATCCGCCGCCCCAGGTCCGCAAGGGCGGCGGCAAGCTGACCGTGAAGATCGACGGCCAGGAGCTCGTCCTCAAAATCGGCCCCGTGCTGCCGAAGTTCGAAAACTTCCTCAGCCCCGGTCCGCGGGTGCCGAACTCCCTCTGCCGACTGATCAAGGAAGGCGGCCAATGGCGCGACTTTGGCAACGCCACGCCCTTTCAGCACGAAGGCCCCGAAGGTGGCAAGGGCGGCGCGCATCCCGGACCGATCGACGTCAGCTTCATGAAGCGCTTTCTTGTCGTGCTGCCGGACGGCAAATCCTCCTCGGCCGCCGTCAACGCCTGGGTGGAGGCCGAATCCAGCCACTTCCTCACCCGCTGGCGCAGCCTGATGCGCGGCGATGTGCGCGTGGCGAAGGCCTCGGAGATCAAGGACGTTTACGAGGCTGGCAAGACCCAGAGCCTCATCCTCTGGGGCACGCCGGAGTCCAACTCCTGCATCCGGGCGCTGCTGCCCTCGCTGCCTCTGGACTGGGATGCCAAAAAGGTTCGACTGAAATCCAAGCCCGCCTTTGACGCCGCCACGCATCTTCCTGCACTGACCTATCCGGCCCTGAAGTCCGCCGGGTTCGAGGTGGTCATCAACTCCGGCCTCACCTTCCGCGAGGCCCACGACCGCACCAACTCGCTGCAGAACCCCAAGCTGCCTGACTGGGTCATCTTTGACATCACCCAGCCCCCCGGCCCGGAAACCGCCGCCCGGGTCGTCGCCACCGACTTCTTCGACGACCGCTGGCAGCTGAAATGACCCTGCGACCTAACCAACAACAACCTGCGGCCTAACCACCGCAGAGCTTGCAGGGGCTGCCTTCGTTGGCCTGGCAGGCCTTGGCGGCGTTGAAGTGGCGGCAGCGGGCGTTGTGGCGGGTGCCCGAGCCGCTGAGGCTGAACTGCGCGGCTCCCGCGGGCTGCTGACCGGCCGCTCCTGCAGCCGCAGCCTGCTTGCGCGGCGGCGGCGTGCGCATGACTTCATGCGTGGCCACCAGCAGGGCCGTGGCCTTGCGCAGCCGGGCGATCACCTCCGCCGCCTCTTCGCCCAGGCTGCCGGAACGCAGGGGCGGGACTCCGCTCATGCGGCGGGCCTTGTCCTTCTCACCCTCGATGAAGAGCTTGTCCAGAGACCGGCTGTGCAGGCACTCCAAGAGCGCAGGCGGCGGCTCGGTTGCCGCAGGCGAAGGCTTCTTTCCCGCCCCTGTCGTCTCCACGCGCGACGTCGGACGGAAAAACACCCCGGCCACCTCCCAGCGATCGTTGAGGACATAGCCGCCGATGGCGTCCCTGGCCACCGAGGCATCGTGCTGAAAGACCTGGGCCGAACCAATTTTGCTGACGATGCCGCGGGTGAGGATCGGGGTCGCGAGCTTCTTGCGGATGCCGGTCAGCGGGATCGACACGGCATACACGTCCTGGCCGACCTGCAAAGGCTCGCGCGGCAGCAGCCGCAGCGGCTCCATCTCATGGGCGCAGGAGACCAGAGCCAGGCCTGACGAATCCTCCTTCTTCAGCACCTGGACCGGAAGCTCCCTGCCGTCCTGCTGCAGCACCAGGGTCTTCGCCTCCTTCAAGGGCGCGGATTCGGTGACATACAGCCCCTTGCCAACGGGCAGGGCAATGGCGCGCGTGCTCACCCGCTCCATCAGAGGCTCCAGGACCGTGGGAGCAAACTTGGTTGGGTCACCGGCCGCCATCAGCCGGATACGCAGGTCGGCGTTCACGGCCTCCTCCAGGTCCAGGTCAAAGGCCCGCAACACCATCGCATCGCCCTCCAGCGGCTGGTAGGTGCGGTTTCCGGCGTAGTAGAGAAGCCTCGACTCCAGCCGGTCGCCACGCTCCAGCTTCCGATCTCCCATGGGCAGGAAAAAGGTCTCGCCGATGAACAGCCAGGGGCTCTTCGGACCCTGGAGCCGCGTTCCCATCCGCGCCATGCAGCCTCCGTCCACCACGCATTGAACCTCAAACGTCTGCGGCCCCAGCACCTGGGCGCCGTTGAGCGACACCTGGGCCAGCCGGGCAAACTCCTGATCGTCACGGCTTAACAAACGAAGCGGCAAAACCAGGCTGCGTCCTTCCTGCTGACGGAGCAGCACCTTGTCATCCTTCATCCCGGCAAACTCCGCCTCCAAGGTCCTGCCATCCTGAACGCCATGCCACTCCCGGCCCAGGGCGGAGCCGGTCAGGAAGGTCAGAAAAATCAGGAGCTTCATCGTCATCAACCTAAGAATGATGCCTGGAATGGCAAGAGCGGTTGTCTTTGGAACCTGAAGGGCCATACTCGCGCTCCTCCCGACGCATGAGCACGGCCCAGATGCCCCGCCCCCTGATTCAACGCCCACCGGAGCCCGTCGGTCCTGTGGACAAGGCGCGGCACTGGTGGAACCAGCTGCTTGGCCGCGTCAACGAGGGCCTCCAGCCCGGGGCGACCCGAGACGCCATGCTGCCCGTGCTGATCGAGGTCTTTGCCGGTTTCTCCAAGCTGGACGGCGAGGTGGAGGAGGAGGAAATCGAGCGCTCGCTCGGCTACCTGCGCTACGACTACTCGGGCGCCATCTACTCGGACATGCGCCGCCTCTACTTCGAGGCCCTGCAGCAGCCCCAGGACCTCGCCCAGCGGGCCAAGGACCTCAGCGGGCAGCTGGCCATGGACCAGAAGATCCTGCTGTGCGTGCAGCTCTACCTGCTGATCTCCCAGTCCGCCTCGAACCAGCGGCAGATGGTGGAGTTCTACCTCTTCATGACGAACCTGGGCATCGCCGCCCAGGCCATCGACATCGTCTACCAGCTCAACGCTGGCGACCGCACTCCCGCCGAGGAGTTCGTCACCAAGAGCGGCCAGCCGCTCGAGACCCTGGAGATCAGCGCCAGCAACACCAGCTCCGTCGTCCTGCGCTCGCTTTCGGAGGGCTGCCATGTCACGGCCTTCCGCCATCAAAATCTCGTCCTGGTCAAGAACACCGGCAAGTCACCGATCCTCGTCCGCAGCCGCCGCCTGCCGCCCGGGGACTTCTCACGCCTCTATCCCGGTGAGCGCGTGGTGCTTGAGGACGTCACGCTCGACTTCAACGACCTGACCTCCTACTTCAACGCCAAGAAGACCCTCACCGGCGCCCAGCTCTACCTCACTCTCACGGAAACCGGTGACGCGGAGATCTCCCCGCAGCGCAACCGCGGCACCAACCTCCGGCTCAGCTTCGGCCTTGGCGTCACCGTGGAAGCCCTGCGCAACACCAGCGCCACGCTCAACGGCGTCGCCCTGCGCGAAGGCACCAAAGTCGAGGCCTCCATCGAGGACAAGATCATCGCCCACGGCGAAATCGAGATCGCCCTGCGCGACCTGCGCGTGCGCGCCCAGGAGTTCGGCGGCCAGTTCCGGCTTGAGGGCAGCCGCAACACCTACCTAGTCTCCAACAAGCCCGAACTGCTGGAGGAGGGCGACATCCTTCTCAGCGAGGACACCGAGGGCGAGATCCTTCTGCGCATCGAGTGCAACTACGCGCAGAAGACCGGCACGCTGGAGGTGCTGCGCTCCTCACGGCCGCTGTTCATCGGCCAGGTTCCCGTGCGTGAGCGCATCAGCCTGAGCGACGGCGACACCATCACGCTCGGCGAGGGCCAGTTCCTGCGCTGCCACTTCAGCGACCGCATCATCGAGGAGGAGAAGAACGTCATCCGCCAGATCGAGGTGCGCGAGCTTGCGCACCGCTTTGACAGCAAGGACACCGCCCTCGACGGCATCAGCTTCATCGCCCGGCGCGGCGAGATGATCTGCGTCATGGGGCCGAGCGGCTGCGGCAAGAGCACCCTGCTGCGCGTGCTCGGCGGCCAGCTCAAGACCCGCGGCGGCGAGGTGCTGATGAACGGCATCCCGCTGTACGGCAACCTGCCCAACCTCAAGCCCTACATCGGCTACATCCCCCAGGAGGATGCCTTTGACCCGCTGCTGAAGGTGCAGGAAAACCTCGACTTCTCCGTCGCCGTGCGCTGCCCCCACCTCAAGGGGGAGGACCGACGCAAGCGCGTCGAGGCCAAGCTTGCCGAACTCGGTCTCGCCGACATGCGCAAGCGCCTGGCCGGCACGCCCGAGCAAAAGTTTCTCTCAGGCGGCGAGCGCAAGCGCCTCAACGCCGGCCTGGACATGATCGGCATCTCCGACGTTTACCTCTTTGACGAGCCGACCTCCGGGCTTTCCTCCAAGGACAGCGAGCACGTGCTGGAGATCATCCGCAGCCTGGCGCGCAACAAGCTGGTGCTTGTCTCCATCCATCAGCCGAGCATGCGCCTGCTGCAGATGTTCGACAAGGCCCTGCTGCTCGACAAGGGCGGCAAGATGGCCTACTTCGGCACGCCCCAGGGCCTGCTCGAGTACTTCTGGAAGGCCTACAACGACGAGACCGGGCAGCGTGAGCAGGAGATGCCCTCCAACATCACGCCCGACTTCGTCTTCGACGTCCTGGAGACGCCGCTGCGCGACATCAGCGGCGACATCATCCAGGAGCGCAACGCCGACGGGCACATGGTGGCCGCACGCCGTTTCCCGCCGAACTTCTGGCGTGACCGCTACCAGAGCCACCTGCTGCTGGAGAGCATGGCCAAGGTGCAGGCCATGCCCGGCTCCACCAACGTCATCTCACGTCCGCGTGACGACTCGCAGGGAAGCCAGGCGCGCTCCCGCACCGTGCCGAAGCAGCCCAAGCACACGCTGCGCGAGGAAAGCATCCTTTTCTACACCAACCTCAAGCGCGCCTTCCTCTCCAAGCTGCGCAACCGCACCAACCTGCTGACGACCCTGCTGGAGGCGCCCCTGCTCGCCTTTCTCATCTCCGGCGTGCTCAAGTACAGCGAGGAGGAGAACTACACTTTCGCCACCGCCTTCCACGTCCCCACCTACCTCTTCATGAGCCTGGTCGTGGCCATGTTCCTCGGCCTGACCAACAGCGCGGACGAGATCATCCGCGACCGCCACCTGCTCAGCCGCGAGCGCAACCACAACCTGCGCACCTTGTACTACCTTTTCGGCAAGGTGGCGTCCCTGAGCGCCTTCGCCCTCGTCCAGTGCGTGATCTACCTGCTCATCGGCAACGCCGTGCTGGAGATCCGCGACATGTTCTGGGTGCATCTCTGGTGGATGTTCATCACCTCGCTCACCGGCGCCTGCCTCGGCCTGCTCGTCTCCTGCGTGGCCAATGACAACCGCACCGCCATCAACGCCATCCCCCTCATCCTCATCCCCCAGATCATCCTTGGCGGCGCCCTCATCAAGTACGAGGAGATGAACAAGAACCTCGACTTCGTCTACTCCGTCACCCGCTGGCTCGAACGCGCCGGCGTGACCGAGGAGGACGAGCCGAGCAAGCTCAAGGTCCCCTTCATCTGCCAGTTCATGCCCCTGCGCTGGAGCTACGAGGCCATGCTCATCTCCCAGGCGAAGCTCAACCCCCTCACCTCCGCCCAGGACCAGCTCGAAGCACGCATCCAGGAGCTCGTCAGCCTGCCCAAGGAGGCGCGCATGACCAAGGATCAGCAACGCGAGCTCGACACCGCCAAGCAGGCGCTCGCCGTGGTCTCCGGACTCTACGCCAGGGACGCCGACGAGGCCGTGGACCTGCTCAACCGCATCCGCGCCGCCAGCATCCGCGGCAGGCTGGACACCCGGCTCCTCAACGAGGCCCTGGAGCGCCAGGACGGCGTCAGCGCCGAGGAGGTCTATGTCAACCGCAAGGTGCTCGACCTCGTCACCAAGGCCGAGATGGAGCGCGAGGACTACCGCCGCAAGCGCAGCCCCAACGTCTTCTTCGGCACCGTGAAACGCTACTTCGGCACCGAGTTCGGCACGCTCTGGATCAACGGCCTCGTCATCCTCTTCTCCGTCGCCCTGATCTTCACGGTTGTGGAGCTGAACCTGCGACGGCAGCTGACGAAGGTTCGATGAGCGCCCCCAGTTCCTGCGCCAGATAGCGCCGGGAAACCTCCACATACTTGAGCGCCAGCCGCGCATTGGCCGCCTGCTCCTCCGCCGTCAGCGCACGCACCACCTTCCCCGGCGAGCCCATGACCAGCGAGCCCGGCGGCACCTGCATGTTCTTCGTCACCAGCGCCCCGGCGGCGATGATGCTGCGCGCCCCGATACGCGCGCCGTCCAGGATCACCGCCCCCATGCCCACCAGGACCTCGTCCTCCACCGTGCAGGCATGCACCACCGCCCGGTGACCCACCGTCACACGCTCCCCCAGCACGCAGGCATGATCGTCGCTCACATGCAGCACGCTGCCGTCCTGCACGTTGGACCGCGCACCGACCACGATGCGGTTGATGTCACCACGCAGCACGCTGCCGAACCAAATGCTCGACTCCGCACCCAGCTCCACGGCCCCGACGACCACCGCCCCCGGGGCGATGAAAACACCCTCGGCAACCAGGGGCCTGGACTCCGGGATCAAGAATTTTTTGAGGTAGGGGCTGCTCATAATTCCACGTGGCTGCGGGCCTGGGGCTGATTTTATGTTTGACGGTGAACGCTCTTCAGCCTCTAAATCGCCCGCGATTCCGCGTTTATCAACCCGCGGCAGCCCAAGAACATCCTAGCAACCAACGACCCGACAAGAACATGAACAAAGCTCAACTCCTGGAACTGGTTCAGAAGAACCTCGGTGGTGAAACCAGCAAGCGCGCCGCCGCTGACGCCCTCGACGCCGTGCTTGAGGCGATCGCCAAGGGCGTGAAGAAGGACGGCAACGTCCAGCTCATCGGCTTCGGCACCTTCAAGGTCGCCAAACGCGCCGCCCGCACCGGCCGCAACCCCAAGACCGGCGCCTCCATGAAGATCAAGGCCTCGAAGACCGTGCGCTTCGTCGCCTCCTCCTCCCTGAAGGGTTCCCTGTAATCCTCAAGGCCTCCAGCCTTCCCCACCCCGCCGGCCTCAGGGCCGGCGGTTTTTTTTCGCCCGCAGCCAGGCTCCAACCCCGCTTGCTTTCAACCGCGCCCCCGGTTGAATGAACGGCAAGACCGCACCATTCACCGCGAACCGCGCCTTTCCCGCACGGGCCATCCTCCACTCCATGAAGATCGACGCCATCTCCCGACTGGAGCGCCACGCCAAGCGTCTCGGTGAAATCGCCGCCGTGCTCGGCAAATACGGCCTTGCCGACATGTTCGGCGGCTTCGACTACCCCTGGCTCAACAACCGCCTGCGCAGCGCCGACGGCCAGGCCCTCGCCGGCATCTCAACGGCGGCACGCGTCCGCCTAGCCCTCACCGAACTCGGCACCACCGCCATCAAGCTCGGCCAGATGCTCAGCACCCGCGGCGACCTCATCGGCCCCGAGCTCACCGTCGAGCTCTCCGAACTCCAGGCCAACGTGCCCGCCGAATCCGCCGAGTCCGCACGCGCCGTCCTGCAGAACGATCTCGGCCAGCCTGTCGAGCAGCTCTTCGCCGAGTTTGAAGACACCCCGGTCGCCGCCGCCTCCATCGCCCAGGTGCATGGCGCCAGGCTTCACAGCGGTGAACGCGTGGTCGTGAAGGTCCGCCGCAGCGGCATCGAGGTGAAGGTCACCACCGACCTCGAGATCATCCAGGCCCTGGCCGAACTGCTCGAAAAGCACTCGCCCTCCCTCCGGCCCTATCAGCCCGTCGCCATCGTCCGTCAGTTCCGCCGCACCCTTCTGCGCGAGCTCGACTTCAGCTACGAGAAACGCAACCTCGAGGAGTTCACCGCCCGTTTCGCCGACGAGCCCCACGTTCACATCCCGCGTGTTCATCCCGCCCTCTGCTCGCATCAGATCGTCACCATGGAACGCCTGGACGGCATTCCCGGCAGCGACATCCAGGCCCTCAGGGACTCGGGTGAAGACCTCACCGAATTCGCCCGGCGCGGCGCCAGCATGTATCTGGAGATGGTCTTCCGCGACGGCTTCTACCACGCTGATCCGCATCCAGGAAACCTCATGCTGCTGCCCGGCTGCATCGTCGGCGTCATCGACTGCGGCCAGGTGGGCCGGATCGACGACGAGCTGCGTGATGAAGTCGAGGCCCTGCTGCTGGCCATCGTCGAGAACGACTCCGGGCAGGTGACCGAACAGGTGCTGCGACTCGGCGCGGTGCCCTCCGACTGCCCGCGCGAACGCCTTCGCGCCGACCTCGACGACTTCATGGCGGATTATGTCGGCCATCCGTTGCGCGACATCAACGTCGGCCAGGCCCTGTCGTCGCTGATCGAGATCATTCGTCGCTATCACATCACCCTGCCGCCGCCCCTGGCGCTGCTGCTGAAGACCCTCATCATCCTGGAGGGCACCAGCCGCCGCTTCAGCCCCGAGGTCAGCCTGGCCGAGCTCATGCAGCCCTTCTGCCAGCGCATGATCCTGCGGCGGCTTTCCCCAACCCGCGTCATGCGCCGCGCCCGCCGCACCTACCGTGACTGGGACCGCCTCATCACCCTGCTGCCGCGCGACGTCACCGACCTGCTCGCCCGCTTCCGGGACGGCACGCTCACCGTGCATCTCGACCACCGGCACCTGGACCCGATCATCAACCGCCTCGTGCTCGGCGTGCTCACCGCCGCGATCTTCCTCGGCTCCTCCCAGCTCTGGAGCAGCGAGGCCCGTCCCCTGCTCTTCGGCGTCTCCGTCTTCGGTGCCCTTGGCTACCTCCTCAGCCTCTTCCTCGGCTGGCGCCTCCTCCGCGCCATCCGCCGCTCCGGCAACATCAACTCGAAGAATTGAGCAGGCAGGTGAAGAGGTCGGTTCCAGCCCAAGCGCCACGGCAGGTCGAATCATGCCTCAGCTTGGCACGCCACGCGATGATCCAGGCGTCCGGCCGGGGCGCCCAGTTTTCCCAGACAGCCCCTCTTGCCTCATGACCGAAGAATTCGATGACTACTTCCGCACGGTGAAGACTCCCGAAGGGTGGGAGTTTCAGGTGCGCCAGATCGACTGGGAGAATACCTACGAGCCGATGTCGAAATGGTCGGTCTTCCGCCGCTGGCGGACAGCGCCGGACGAAGCGCGTCAAAACAAGGCGCGTTCAGCCGCCTTCAGGCAGCCCCGCTACTTTCAGACCTGTGTTCTCTGCAACGAACTGAACGCCAGCGGCCGCATGATCTCGAATCGAATCTGCATGAGCTGTGCCGAGAACAAGCTTGGCTATGTCTTCTGATCAGATCCCGTTGCTGCGAAAAGCTTCTTCAAAAAAAGCGGCACGGCCCGGCATGGCGAACCGCCAGTCGGCAGCCGCCTTCTTCAACGTCCCACCGGCACGGCCTTCTGGGTTTCCGTGGGCACCTGGCCTTCCATCGGCCTGCGCTGCGCGGCGGAGCCTTCGGAGGCGGGGACGGAATACCAGTTCAGCTGCGGCACGGCCGACAGGCTGACCCAGCTCAGGTTGCCCAGCTTGTTCCATTCCAGTTCGACAATGGCCCAGACCTGGGCGCCCCAGGGGATCTTGTCGCGCAGCTCACGGGCCAGGTCGGAGTCCTTGTCCATGAAGATGGTGGCGACGAAGGGATTGGGCGGCGCCGGACTGATGCGAAAGGCGTCCTTGTTGGAGGAGTTGGGCACCTTGTCCTCAAAGTAATGCGTGCGGGTGATGCCGACATGGAAACGCGCGGGGCCCTCCTGATAACCCTGGAGGAACTTCTCAAGCAGCCGGTCCTTGAACTCCACGAAGCTCAGCCAGTCCACCTTGAAGCCTTCATCGGTCTGCTCAAGCATCACCGGGACGGGATACTCCCAGGTCTTGCTTTCGAGGCCGAACACCGCATGGGCGCCGCCGCCAATCTGCGGCTTGGGATCATGACGCACGAGGGCGATGGCATCGACAAGGATGGGACCATCGGGGTTGACGCCGTAATAGCGCTCCATGATCGGCCGCATGGGCTCGGCGGCCAGCGTGTGCTTCAGACGTTCCTGGAGTGAGGTTGCCTTGAGAAACTGCATCAGGGCATCGGCGGCTGGCCTGGCTTCCGGGGTCACGTCATCCAGCCGGATTTCCTTGCTGGCAGGCGAGGCTTCCGGACTGGCGGTGGAAAGCCGGGTGGCGGTGTTTTTGGCCGGAGTGGCCTGCACGACTTCCAGCAGCGGGCTGTCCTTTTTTTCGATCAGCGGAGCAGGTGCCGGAAGCGGCTTTATCGTCATCGACGGCTCCTCCGAGGGCATCTTGGTCACATCGGGGGGCGTGGTCAACGCAGGGGCCGCGGGAGCCGGGGACGGGTTCTTGGAAATTTCCGCCGGGTCAAAGGCGGCACCGCCTGACGGACGGGGGGCCGGAGGAGCTTCGGCGATGACCGGCGACTTGGGCGCGGACGCTTCGTCCTTTGTTGGAGACGGGGCTGGCGGCGGCGTGCTGGGGGCTGCGGCCCCGGGGAGAGACGAGGCCACGGGGATGGAGGCAGCGTCTGAAGGTGCTGGCGCGCTGAGACCGGCGAGCTGCAGCAAGGGCTCCCTGAAAAGCCAGCCAATCGCCGCCAGGAATCCGCCGATGAAGATGATGGCGAGGCCGATCATGAAGACGTTGGTTGACTTCCTGGGACGACTCATGGGTCGTGAGCGCGAGGAAGGCCTGGACGTCGGCATGGTCTGCGGCAGGCTGGGAGAGGCCGGGGAATTCAGCTGTAGCGGCAGGTTGAGCGGCGGCGGCTGGCCCATGGAGCCAGCATTCATGCTGCGCCCGAGGAGCGAGCCGTTGCCAGCGGCGGCGCTGGCGCCTCCCGCACCGCCCAGCGGCAGGCTGGGAGAGCCGGGAATCAGGGTGCTGTGCCCGGGGCTTGCAGACGGACGTGCGGACGCCGTCTCCATGGGCGGCAGCTGGGGCCCGCTGGGCGCTCCAAACTGAGTGGCAGGTCCGGTTCCGCTTCCCCAAGGAACACCAGCCGGGGCGCTGGTGCCAGGCATGGCACCGGGCAGGGCGCCGCTTCCAAACTGGGGCAGCTGGCCTTCAGGACGTTTCGGCGGCAGGAAACCGCCGCCTGAGGACATCGGCGGAGTGGAGGAGGGAGCGGAACCAGGGGCGGGGATGGATTCCAGGATGGTCTGACCCAGTCCCGGCGACTGCCAGGGAGGCGTTGGAGGGGTGGGCGGGGCGGCGGGCGCGTGATGAACCGTGTTCCCTGAGGGAAAGCCACCCAGAGGGGCTCCGCTCATGGGTTGAATGTGCTGCATGGGCAGCACTGGCATGGACGATGTGGGAGCGCTGGCCTGGGGAAAGATGGGCTGAGGCGCAGGCGCGGTCATGCCTGACGGGGCACCCTGGGAAGGAGTTCCAAATACAGGAGCCGAGGCGGGAGAGGTCACGATCGTTCCGCAAACCGGGCAGGGTCCGCTGACCCCGGCGAGATGCGCGGGCACGGTCAGCGTGTGCTGACAGGCGCTGCATTGGAATTGAAGAACGTCGCTCATGGAAGGGAAGAGCCTCAAGCTCTCCGTAGCTGCCTAATTTCGCTCATGGGATCGGTTCCGACAAGTCAGCTTTCAATCAAATTCATAATTTTTGGAAAATATCAGGGGGTCAGCAGCCGCTGGATGTCCTCTTGCGTCAGTTGGAGGCGTTCAGTTCGACCTGAGAGCAGGGTTTCGACCAAGGCCGCCTTGGATTTTTGCAGGTCCAGGATGCGTTCCTCGATGGTGCCCTGGCAGATGAGCTTGTGGATGAACACTGGCTTGGTCTGGCCGATCCGGTGGGCACGGTCGCTGGCCTGGGCCTCGGCGGCGGGATTCCACCAGGGGTCATAATGAATGACCGTGTCCGCCGTGGTGAGGTTCAGGCCTGCGCCACCGGCCTTCAGGCTGATGAGGAAGACGGGCACCTCGCCCTTTTGAAAGCGCTGCATCGGAGTTTCACGGTCCCGGGTGTCGCCGGTGAGCTTGACGAAGGTGATGCCTGCCTTTTTGAGCTCCGCCTCGATGATGGCGAGCATTTCGGTGAACTGGCTGAAGATGAGCACGCGATGGCCTTCGTCGATCAGCTCGGGCAGCAGGTCCTCCATGAGGTAGGCGGTCTTGGCGGAGACGGCGAGGCTTTTCGCGGTGTCCGTCTTGAGAAGCTGCGGATGGCAGCAGACCTGGCGGAGCTTCAGCAGCGCGTCGAGCACGATGATCTGGCTTCGTTCGATCCCCTGGTGGCTGATCGCCTCGCGCACTCGGCTGTCCATCGCGGCCCGGATGGTTTCATAAAGGTCCGTCTGCGCAGGGTCGAGCTCGACCGTGTGCACGATCTCGGTCTTGGGAGGAAGGTCCCTGGCGACCGCGCTTTTGGTTCGTCGCAGCAGCAGCGGCTGAAGGCGTTCGTTGAGCTGCTGCTGGCGCTCGGGATCGCCCTCGCGCTCGATCGGCGTGCGATAGTGGCTGCGGAACCCCTCGGCGTCCCCGAGGATGCCGGGCATGAGGAACTGGAAGAGGCTCCAGAGCTCGCCAAGGTGGTTTTCCATGGGCGTGCCGGTGAGGCAGAGACGGTGGCGTGACTTCAGGCTGCCACAGACCTGGGCGGCCTTGCTCTTCGGGTTCTTGATGTTCTGCGCCTCGTCGAGCACGACGATGTGCCAGTCTATTTTCCGCATGGCGGCGGCGTCGCGCACGAGCAGCGGGTAGGAGGTGATGACAAGGTCATGCCTGCCGATGCGATGGTAGTCGGCATGACGGTCCTCGCCATGTAGCAGGAGGACGTTCAGGGCGGGCGTGAACTTCGCGGATTCACGCGCCCAGTTCCGGATCACCGAGGTGGGCGCCAGGATGAGCGCCGGCTTGTCGAGCCTGCCCGCCTCCTTCTCGATGAGCAGGTGGGAGAGCGTCTGCAGCGTCTTGCCAAGACCCATGTCGTCCGCCAGCACGCCGTTGAGCCCGAACTCACGCAGGAACTGCAGCCAGGACAATCCTTCCAGCTGGTAGGGCCGCAGCTCCGCCTTCAAACCGGCGGGCGGTGAGACCAGCGTCATCTCCCTGAAGCCCGCAAGACGCTCCCGCAGGGCGCCCAGCTCCGCAGGTGCACGGATCGGCAGTCCGTCGAGGCTGTCGAGCTGGGCGGCGCGCAGCTTGTCCAGATGCAGCCTGCCGTCCCTGCCCCTGGCGGGACGGCTGCCCAGCAGCTCGTCGAGAAAACGCAGCAGCACCAGCAGGCGGTGCGCAGGCACGGACAGCACGTCATGACCGGGCGGCGGCAGAGCGAGCAGATAACGCTGGTCGATGTTCTGCTCAAGCATGGCGGGTGTCAGCCCGCGGTCGATGCAGTCCACCAGGATCGGCACCAGCGACACACGCCTGCCCTCCACCTCGATGCCCAGGTCGAGCGCAAAGCTTTCACCCGCCGCCGGACCGGCCTGCAGGTCGGTGTACCAGGCCTCCTCGCCGACCCTGCGGATGGCATACCCAAAATCATCACTGACCTGAACCTCCCAGCCCTCGGCGCGCAGGGCGGGCACCTGGTCCTCCAGAAAACCCGCCCAGAAGATCGCCTGCTCCGACTCGGGCACGGTCATCAGCGGCTGCACGGTCTCGCCGGTGTTCACACCGGGCAGGACATCACGCATGAGCTGCAGCCCGGCCTGCATCAGGTCGGCGACCAGCAGGCGCTCCATACGCAGGTTGCGGGTCAGAACCTGTGTGGAGCCGTCGTCGCCGGTCCAGCGCGAGCCCGTGCCGCGGCCGAGCATTTGGAAGACATCAGGGCATCCTTCATAGACCACCCTGGGCTCGGCGACGCCGATGGAAACGGTGGCGTTGGAGACGACGCTGCGCCCAGGCCGGAGCATGGGGCGTTCTAGGGTGATGCGGCGCAGCTGCAGCAGGGGACGCGGCCGGTCGTTGTCCAGCATCACAATGCGCTCCTCCTCGGGCGGCTCCTCCTTCACCGCCCGGCCTTCGCCCTGGTCGGCGATGATCTGCACCAGCTTCTGCAGGTCCGCGCCGCCCAGCGCGAACATGACCGCCGCAGCGTGCTCGCAAAGCGCCCGGCTGCCGAAGCAGCTGCAGGTGGAGGTGACCTGCAGCTCACCCTTCGGCGTCAGGCGCAGGGTCACCCGGGGCTCGTGGAAGGTGGCCTCGGTGGGGCCGCTTTCGGCGGCGATGTCGAGCTCCGTGAGGTCGGTGGTGACGGCCGACCTGAGGCGCAGGTGGCCGGTTTTCACCAGCTTCGCCGCCTGCTCGAGCGCCGTCCTTTGAAACAGCCACATCCAGGCCTTGCGGCCGATCAGGGACCAGAACTGGGGAAAGGGAAAGGACGGGGAGTCAGACACGCGGCAAAGGGCGTGCTGCGCTTAGCGAGTGATTGGCAAAAGACAACCTCAGGCGGCCGGGAAACCCCTGAAATCAAGGCTTCGCCACGCCGCTGAGACGGAAGTCGTCGTATTCCACGTCCACCGGGTTGGTCGTGAGGCTGACGAGCGACTTGGTGTCGTGCGCGACGCCGGCGGACTGGAAGCTGCCGACCTCCTTGCCGTCGATGCTGACCGTGATGCTGTCGCCCTGGGTGCGCACGAGCAGTGTGTGCCAGTCCTCCAGGCTGACCTTCGCAGGCACGCGCTTCTGCTTGGCGGCAAGCATCTTTTTCTCATCCTCGGTGAGCTGGTTGGCCTTCTTGCGGTCGTAGAGGCCGCCGGTGAGGTCGAAGCCGCCGGTCTTGGCGTCGGCCATGTTGATGCCGGTGGGACTGATGGTCGCCTGGCAGATGTGGCCGGCGTGGGAGCCCTTGTAGTTCTTGTCATCAAACCAGACATTGAAGCTCTTCGCCTTGTCGCTGACGAAACGGAACTTCACCGACACCTCCAGGTCGCGTTCGCCGTCGAACTTGATGTTGTCCACGGCGCTGTGGTCGGAGGTGGGCGCGGTGATGCCGACCAGCACGCCGCCTTTGACGACGCTGGAACTCTTGTAGTGCCCCCAGCGCGGTCCGAAGCCGTCTGAAGAAAAGTCATCAGCAAAGATGACGCGGCTGTAGTCGGCGGCGAAAATCTGACTGGCGGCCAGAAGGGTGAACAGGGAGGCGAGGGCTTTCATGGGAAAATCAGAACGCAGCTGCAGGGGGGCTGTTTGCAGAGACTGCGGCGGGTGGGTTGAAACCGGAGCCTGGGCTCCCTTGGAAGGCGGCAAGGTGGCAGGATACGATTTCCCGAAGCCCAAGTAGGCAATTAAATTACAATTATTATTGTAATTATAATCAAGATGGCGAAATTGCAACCTCGTCATGTCGGCCGCCACCGCCAGCAGCATTTCCTTCATTGAATCACCCACGAAAGCCAGGTTCAGGCGTTCGGGGCTGTCCTGGCTTCTGCTGCTGCCCAACCTGGCGGTGGTTCTGCTGCTGCCGATGCTGTTCATCGGCCTGCTGCTGGTGAGCTGCTGGTGGCTGGTCATGCAGACGCATGACACGATCAATGAATTCGCGCTGGGGCACCTGCCCGCCTGGAGGGCCGGCGCACAGCTTTGCCTGCTGTCGCTGGGCTACCTGAACTGCCTGCTGCTGTTCAAGCCGCTGTTTGTCAAAGCGCCCCGGCGGCCCTCGACACGACTGCTGAAGACGGTGGATCATCCGGAGCTCTTTGAACTGCTCTCTGACCTGCAGAAGATCAGCCACTCGATGAGGCCTTCGGAGGTGCAGGTGGACAACTCGATGCGTGTGGGGATGAAGGTCACCCAGGGAGTGTTCGGCTGGCTGAAGGGCCGGACGGTGCTGGTGATCGGGCTGCCGCTGGCGGCCTCGACCACGACCCGGGAGCTGGCGGGGGCGATCATCAACCAGCTGGCGAGGCATCCGGCGGGCCTGCATGGGCGGCTGCTGCAGATCTTCAGCGGCATGAACGCCTGGCTGGACTGGGCGGTTTGCCGCCGCGACCCCTGGGAGCAGGCCCTGGCCCAGGCGGTGAAGAGCGCACCGAAACGCAGAGGGCTGCCGATGCGGCTGGCGCATGCGTTTTTATGGCTCACCCAGCGCCCCGTGTGGGTGTTCATGGCCGTGGCACGCGTGGCCAGCGCGGGCCCCATGCGGCGGATGGTGCGTGATGCGGACAAATGCGAGGCGAGGATCGTCGGCTCAAAGGCCTTTGCCGAGGCGCTGCCGGAACGCGGGCGGTTTGAACGCGCCTGGCAGGAGGCGGGACGCAAGGTGCAGGAAGGCGTGAAGGCGGAGCGACTGCCGGACAACCTGCCGCTTCTGGCCGCCCGTCACGCCAAGCCCACGGGACAGAAAAGCCGGGGGGGCGAAGAAGGCGTTGATTCCCAGGGATCGTTGTTCTGTCCGTCGGATGAGGCGCGGATCCGGCAGGCGCTTGCCTGGGACTTCAAGCCGATGATGGAGGGCACGAGCGAGGCCTCCAGCCTGTTCCGTGACTTCAACGACCTGGCGCGGCAGAGCACGCAGTTTTACTACCAGCAGGACCTCGGGCTGAACCTTTCCCGCTGCCGCGTGGTGGCGGCGGAGGAGACGCTGAAGCAGCGCCATGAGGAAACGGCGCAATGCGGGTTCGTCGAAAGGTTCTTCCAGGGCATGGCCGATCCTGACCGCGTGGTCTGCGGCCTGGTGCAGAACACCTCCGCCGCCCACGACCTGCCGAGCTTTGTCGCCGAACTGAAAAGCTGCCGCCAGTGGATGCCGGGCGTGGCGGACCAGGTGCGCATGCTGCGCCGTGAATGGAGCAAGGGCTGGCAGCGCTGCCGTGACCTGGAGATGGGCCATGCCTTCGCGCTTGCCGGCATGCCGCTCGACAACCATCAGTACGGCGTCGCCGCCCACTCGGCGCCGCTTTACCGCGAGGAGCATGACTCCCAGGCGGTGTCGCTTTCGTTCACCGAGGAGTCGCTGGTGCACTGTGAGGCCAGGCTGGAGTCGCTGCTCACCGCCGCTCTCGGCCTCGTGGCGCTGTCACCGACGCACACCCTGCCGGAAGCCCTGGCGGCGCGGGCGGCGGAGCTTGAATGGCAGGCGGGGCTCTACGTGGCCCTGGGCCAGCAGCTCGCGCACATGCGGAACCTGACCACCCTCTTCAACGCCTATCAGGCCCTCGGACTTCGTCATGTCGGCGCCTCCATGCCCATGGGGCTGCCGGAGGCCCTGCGCTACCTCGCTCCACGCATCGCGCGGCTGGCCGGCCAGTCCCTGCAGCCGCTCCAGGCCGTGCCTTCACGTTCAGCCCCAAACCTGGCCGCAGAACTGTCCGGCATGGACCCGGCGGAGGCGCTGGCCTTCCTCGGCAGGGACTGGGACCGGCTCGGCAACAGCCAGGATCTGGGAATCGCCGAAGCCGTGGCGCTGGGCCGGCTGGTGGAGAGGTTCAGCGACCAGTTCTTCGGCCTCTACCACCGGGTCTTTGACTGGCTGAGCGAGACCGCCGAGATGGCGGAGACGCACTTTGTCAGGGCTTGAAGTTCGCCTTCGAGGGGTCGCCGCCCGCCTCGATGAAGGCGAGCAGATCCAAAATTTGTTCGGCCTTGAGCGCATTGAGCAGCCCTGCGGGCATGGGCGACACCTCGGACGCGGAGCGTGTGCGGATCAGGCTCCTGCCAATCTCCACCACCTCGGGGGCCAGCGGGCTCGGCCTGAGGATGAGGCGCTCGTCGTCCTCGCCCTCCAGGCTGCCGGTCACCGTCTTTCCATCGGTCCTGACCACGGTGACAAAGCGGAACTTTTCATCAACCACCTTCGAGGGGTTGAGGATGTGGTCGAGCAGGTCCCGGCGGCCGAAGCGTGCGGAGACCTGCACCAGCTCAGGCCCAAAAAGTCCCGCGGGCAGGCTGCGATCCCGGCTCATCGTGTGGCAGAACACACACTGCGCGGTGATGGCGGCGGCGCGGCCGCTGGCGAAGGAACGCCCCCGGGCCACCTCCGCCAGACGAGGTTCCAGGTCCTCCAGCTTCCAGACACGGAAGGTGTGGCCGGGCAGGGCGTGCGGGGAGAGCTCGGCGGGCTTGGGCGGATGAATGACGGCGGCCAGGGCGGTCATCTGCCCGGCAGGCAGGGCGGCGGCCATCTCGCTGCGCGTGTCCTGGATCGCCTTGAAGTAGCTGCTGGCGCCGTTGAGCTTTTCGGCGCGGTTGAGCGCCTCGAAGACCACGCGGCGCGAATCCACCGCCCAACCTTCTTTGAGATAACGCAGATGCACGGGGTAGAAGACCAGGTCCTCGCTGGCCGTGGCGTCCTTGAGCAGGACGAGGGCCTCCTCCAGCACCTGCTTCGACCCCAGACGGACAAGCAGCCGGCACAGCTCCTGGTTCTGCTCCCGCGTTTTCGCCGGGAACAGCGGGTCCAGCCAGGTGAGCAGCCGGCTCCGGTCCTGCTCGGAGGCCTCGCCGAACCTGGCCAGGGAGACGCTCAGCGTGCGCAGGACGGCAAGCCGCTGGTCTTCATCGAGATCCTTCCAGGACAGCGAGTTCAAGCGCGCAAAGATGCCCGACAGGTCGGAGGCCCGCCCCGTCCGCGCAAGCGCCAGGCAGCCCAGGATGCCGCGCCAGCCCTTCGATTCGCCCAGGATTTCCTCCTTCCAAACCGCGTCCGGAACCTGCTCAAGCGCCAGTCGTGCGGCATAACGAATAAAGCGATCTCCATGCTCCAGGGCGGGCAGGATGACGGACAGCGCCTGCTCGCGCTGTCCGGCCTCGACACCGCCGTGCCAGGCTTCCAGCCGCCGCCTCAGCGCACGCAGCTCCTTCGCCTTCGGGTCTTCCTTTCGTTCCTGACGCACCACCTCTCCGCCGGTCCAGGTCACGCGATACAGGCCGCTCTGCGTGCCGCGTCCGCCGGTGATGAACCACAGCGCGCCGTCCGGGCCCACGCAGGCGTCGGTCACGTTCAACGGCCGACCGGCCACAAACGTCTCCTGCGTGCCGGTGTAGCTGGCGCCGTCGGGCCTGAGATGCACGGCGATGATCCGCCCGTAGCTCCAGTCGAGGATGTAAAGCGCCTCCTCATACTGGGCTGGAAACTTCAGGCCGTGGCCGAAGCAGATGCCGGTGGGCGATGACAGGCCGATGTCCACTGCGGCGGGCAGCGTGTCGGCATACCAGGCGGGGAACCTGCCCGTGCCGCGACGCCAGCCGAAGTCGGCGCCGGACACGACATGCAGAACGCGAGTCGGCATGTACCACGAGGCGCCGACATCCCGCTCCATGTCCGCGTCGAACGTGAACAGCTCGCCCTCGCGGTTGAAGGCGATGTCGAGCGGGTTGCGCAGGCCGCCGGCCACCAGCTCGATGCGGCTCGTCTGCGGATCGAAGGCCAGCACATGCCCGGCGGGCAGCTCGACGTTGCCGTCAAACATGCTGCCGTCCCAGGGATTCGGCAGCACCTGGTCCCAGGCGTAGTTTTTCAGCGGTGAATCCCCGGCGACCGGGCTGGGAAGAAGGACGTTGTTGCCATGCGCGACCCAGATCCGGCCATCGGGCCCGAGCTTGATGTGGTTGCGCCCATGGCCCACTCCGCCCTCGCTGTGCATGAGCTCCTCCTTGTGCTCATAAACCCCGTCGCCGTCGGCGTCGCGCAGACGATAAAGGCCCTTGCTGTTGTTGGCGTTGGCATACAGCACGCCATGGGCATGCAGCAGGCCGCGGCATTCGAGCAGGCTGTCCTCGACGATCTTCAAGGACGCGGCGGAGGTTGCTCGAACGGCGTCATCCAGCCGCAGCAGGCCCTTCTTCTCCCGGGCCAGCGTCAGGCCGCCCTGCGGATCAAAGGCCATCGCCACCCAGGAGTCCTCGCCCGGCTGGGCGGATCTCACGAGCTCGGCCCTGAAGCCGGGCGGCAGGGTGAAGCCGGCGGGGTCGGTGGCCTGGTTCTGCGAACCCGGTTTGGCCAGCTGCCAGGAGTTGTAGGCGTCGAAGGTCTTCTTCAGGTCAAATGGGTTCGCCGAACCGCCGGCGTTCACCAGGCCGAGGTCGGCCACCCTCCCCCGCGGCGAGGTCCAGGCGCCGTCGGTCACGCGCCAGCTCACGGCCGCGAGGTCGCCGTTCACCTCCAGCAGCGCCGCGACACGCAGGCCTGCCGCCTGGAAGCTGAGTTGGTTAGGCCCGGCCTGGACCTGCGCCGTGAGGTCGATGCTCAGCGCCGGCTGTTCACCGGTCGCGGGCACCTTGCGGACGGACCGGCCGTTCAGGAAAACCTCGGTGTCCGTGCCGCAGGCGATGAGCAGGATCGCCTTCAGCAGCCGCGCCGGGGCTTCAAAACGGGTTTCGACGCGCCCTTGTGTGCCGTCTCCGGCTGAAACGCCGATCCAGCGTGGTGTCGGCGGCTGGTTGGCCATCTGTGCCTGCACGGCAAAGGCTGCCAACAGCATCGGGAGGAGAAGCAACGAGACCCGCATCATAGGTTGCAGGAATCAACCCCAGGAGAGACTTCCTTTCACGGTCCTGCGAAACCCGTTGGAAGCTCATGGCCACGTTTCTCCAAGCAATGTAGTGATGGGCTTCAGCCCGTCACCACCCCGATCACACCCAGCACCGTGAAAGGCCTTCCACGCGGTCACGAGCTGAAGCTCATGACTACTTTTCCCCCACACCCCACCCAGCTTGGATCTTGGCAGCTTGGGACCTTCCTTGGTCATGGGAGCCTGGTCATTGGGCCTTCTGCTTCGGCCGCAGGCTCTGGAAATGTAGTGATGGGCTTCAGCCCGTCACCACCCCGATCACACCCAGCACCGTCAAAGGCCTTCCACGCGGTCACGAGCTGAAGCTCATGACTACTTTTTTCCCAGGCGCCGCCCCGCCTGGAGCTCGGCAGCCCGGGGCCTTCCTGGGTTATGGGAACCTGATCATTGGGCCTTCTCCACCGCAGCTGCTTCGGCCGCAGGGACAGGCAAAAGCACCACCAAAGCCCTTCCCATCCTCGCCCCCTCCGGTTTTCCTCAAAACTGCCAGCGCAGATTCACCGCGCCGAAAGGAGCCGCCTCCAGAGTCTCGTTCGCCAGGACCCGGTTGCTTGAATCCCGCAGTTCCAGCTCTCCTCCCACGTTCATGCCGGCCCGCAGGGAGAGGCTGACACGTTCCGTGATCCGGTAGATCACCGAGGCGGCCGTCTGCCAGCCGTTGAGCTCCACACGGTTCACCCCGGGATCCTCCACATCCCAGGAACCGCCGCTCGGGTAGGCGCTCAGGCTCAGGGTCACACGATCCGTCGCGCGCCAGCCCAGGACGACAAAGGGCGGCGTCACCTGCACGATGAAAGGGTCCGGCTTCCAGATGAAACCGAGCGCGGGCACGATCATGCCTTCTTCAGCCCCATACTGGGCAAACATGCCCCCGGCGACACTGAAGGTTTCCGAGAAGCGGTAGCCAAGCAGACCGAGCGCCGAAACCTCGAAGTCCTCCCAGGACAGCCCTTGGAAGTCCGTGCCCAGTCCGGGTGTCACGAAACCCAGCCCCCACCAACGGGACTGCTCCGGCCGCCAGAACAAACCGGCCTGAACCTCCAGCGTGTGGAGCGTTTCGTTTTGCAGGCCGGCGAGGCCGTTGAAGTCCAGTTCCGTGAGGTTGTAGCCCAGGGAAAGTCCCAGGCGCAGGTCACCCATCTTCCGGGTCAGGACAGGCAGGATGGTGCGCGTCTCAAAGAAATCGAGACCTCCGTCACGGTTCGCAAAGTCCTGCGTGTCCATGAAGGTCACGTCCACCATGGCACCCGGCCTGCCGAAGCCGAAGGCGGCGGGGTCAATCAGATCGACGGACGACGAGGAATCCGCCCTGGCCTCCGCCGCAGGCACGGAGGCGAGCGGCATCGCGAAGAGGCACAGGCATCCGATGAGAGATGTCACAGGAGAACGAAGAGAAGTGGAAACGAGTGTCATGGGGGGAGTCGGCGGTGGACAGGATTCATCCGGCGGGGTGGAATACGGACGAAAGGCGGCGACGGGTGAACACGAATGTGCAGAAGCGGCGAGCCGCCTGAAATGGCTTCACGCCGAGGCGATTCACAAAGGCCGGGACGCTCACCGGTCGTGCGCCAGGTCAGCGCACAGCGTCTCTCATAACCGTTGGCCTGCCGACATGATTCAGGGTCAACACCCCTTGAACAGGAAGTGTTGAGGCAGAGCGTGTTGGATCAGCGTCGCCCGGCCCGGGCGGCTTCCTTCACATCCGTGACGGCCATGTTGATTTCAGCCACCACGCTGCTGGCGCTGCCGGAGCCCAGGGCAAGCTTCTGAATCAGGCTCTTGGCCTTGTCGATGCGGTCGATGGCGGCCGTTCGGTGACTGCCCTTGTTCTTGGCGGCGTCCTCCAGGTATTTCCGGGCGGTGTTCAACGACACCGTGGCCTCGGTAAGGGCCTTTTTGGAAGGGGCCGATCCTGAGACATCCACCTTGTCCATCTGACGTCGGGCCGCCATCAGGTTGCGATGCGCGGCGCTCAGCTTTGGCTGGTTCGGATACAGGTCGGCGGCAAGGCTGACAGCCCCCGGCAGCAAGCCCACCTTTTGCAGCGATCAAACGGCTGACAAAAGAATGGATTGTTCCATGAGGTTGTCAGGTTTTGTACAACTTCAAGCCGTCAACCATCACCCGCCAATCCGAGCTCTCCTCAAACGATCAGGCCCCGGGCGGTTCCATCAAAGTTCAACTCACTTGAAAGCACCCATGTCATCCATGACCTCGGAAATTCAGAATCGAGGCTTTGCCACAGTTCGGGAATTACTCTCCCAGACGGAGACTGACAAACTTGCCTCTGAGCTGGGCCCCCCGTCTGGAGCGGGCAGGAGGGGGATGCTGGCCCATCCCTCGGTGAAGAAGCTGGCAACCTCCGAGGCCCTGCTCTCGGCGGTCAGGGAGCATGTGCCCGGCACACCCCAGGCCGTCCGGGCGATCTACTTCGACAAGTCGCCCGGCACGAACTGGCTGGTTGCATGGCATCAGGATTTGACGATTTCCGTCACCCATCAGACAGAGGCACCCGGCTTCGGCCCGTGGAGCCTGAAAGACGGCCTGATTCATGTGCAGCCCCCGGCCGAACTGCTGCAGGCCATGATCACCCTGCGGCTGCACCTTGACGACACAGACGAGTCCAACGGCGCCTTGCGCCTGCTGCCAGGGTCACACCGGCACGGCCGGTTGACCGCGCCTGACATTGAACGGCTTCGCGGCCTCATTCCCGAGGAGATGTGCTGCGCCAGCAAAGGCGACGCCCTGCTAATGCGGCCGTTGACCCTTCACGCATCAGGCCGCTCGGTCTCGGACCGACATCGACGAATCCTGCACATTGAATACGCCGGCGCAGCCCTGCCCGATGGACTTCACTGGAACGAGTCAGCCTAGCCGCGACACCCAGACATCGAGGCTGAAAAGATCACTCTCTCAGACAGGAGCCAGAGCGCCTCTGGATCTCAGCACGACTGACGATCTCTGACGGATTGAAGAGGACGTCCTCCAGGAGTTTCAACCACACAAGCTGGTGCCTGAGACAGGACTCGAACCTGCACTTGTTTCCAAACCAGATCCTAAGTCTTGCAGTTGCTTGTTTTGATTTGTTAGCATATGTTCAATCATGACTCCTTTAGTTAATTATTTTCCAACGGTTTACACATCTCCAACACCAGCATGAGTGTACAAAAATCAACTTTTCAGAGCCGCACAGGTGGCCAAGAAGTGGCCAAGCCAAAACGGCAGGCGGCACCAAGCGCCAAACTGGCCAAGACAGATGCTCGCTACTGGGCCGCTCGACTCTTCAAGAACAGCTACACGAAGGAGGGCGTTACCCATGAGATCCGCACATTCTGCGCTCGCATTGCACATGGAGGGAACAGAGAAACCTTCAACCTGGGCACCCCCAACAAGGATGCAGGGGCCAAACGTGCCGTAGAGATCTATACATCACTGCTGGCGAGCGGCTGGGAGCAAACCCTGGCAAAATTTAAGCCCAAGGCCATCAAACCTGTGCAGATGGCCAGCCTGGGAGACTTCCTGAGCGAAGTGCAAGCCACCGCCGGCTTCCGAGCTTCAACGTTTACGGTGTATTCACAGAGCCTACGCCAACTCATCGCTGAGATTGCTGGAATCGGAGATCAACCGGCCCTGGGCAGCAATGGCCAACCACTACGTGACCACAAGGGAAGCATCATCTACCTCTCCCGCAAACATCGCGAAAGCGGTGGTCGTGAGGCTTGGGTGGCTAAAGTGGACCAGCAAAAACTCGACATCCTGACTCCTGAAGCCATCCAACGATGGAAACTGGCCTATATTGCTCGGGCAGGTCAGGCACCTGATGCGGCTCGAAGAGCGACGAACACCGCAGGCACCATTCTGCGTTGCGCCAGAGCCTTGTTTTCAGATCGAGCCATCCGCTACGCCAAGGCCAATCTGATTCTGCCAGATCCTTTGCCTTTGGCGGGGGTGAAGATCCCCAAGGCTAATGGAGTGCGCTATGTCTCAAAGATCGACTCACGAGAACTGATCCTTCAGGCTCAGAAGGAGCTCGGCGGCGAGGAACTCAAAATTTTCATTCTGGCCGCACTTTGTGGCCTTCGAAAACGCGAGATCGACACCCTTTTGTGGCGGCAGATCGACTTCAGCGCCGGCCAAATCTGCATTGAGCCCACCGAGTATTTCAGCCCCAAGTCTGAGGACTCTATTGGCACCGTGGATTTGGACAATGAACTAGTGTCCATTCTGCAAGGCTGGAGAGCAGAATCGAAGGGGCTGTTTGTCGTGGCAACTCAGCAGGAGCCTCAACGTATCCAGGCGAGATCGAATTATCGCTGCACCCTCCATTTTACCACTCTTTATGAGTGGCTGCGCAAACATGGGGTCACCGCTCGCAAACCGCTGCACGAGCTTCGCAAGGAACTGGGGGCAATCCTGGCCTCTGAGCAGGGCATTTTCGCTGCTCAAAGCGTTCTCAGGCACGCTCAAATCTCCACCACTGCCGCCTACTACACCGATCGAAAACGCCGCATCACTGCTGGTCTGGGCACACTTCTTGCCGAGCCTTCGGCTGCTCATTGAGCCGCAGTTTTCAGAACGAAGGCAACCGTATGTTTAATTTTAATTTGCTGTAAGTCAGGGAGTGATAGCCATTTTGGGGCGCTAGAAACACCTGCTAAATTATTATGCTAGAGCAATATTTGAGGAAATCCTAGCGTTTCATATTCAAACATGAATAAGAGACTTAATCTTAAGCTTTACATTTACCCCTTGTTGTCCTTGGCGTCTTTCTTTGCATTGAAATGCAATGTCAGAGCTGCGGCAGAGTTGGTTGCCTGGGGCGATAACCAAGCAGGGCAAACTAGTGTGCCTAATGAATTAACAGGTGTGAAGTCGTTTGATGCAGGTAATGAACATGTATTGGCGCTCAAAAACGACGGCACTCTAGTCGCATGGGGAAGCAATTGGGCGGGACAAACGAATATCCCAAACGGTTTAACGGACATTAAAAGCGTTGTCGCAGGAGGGCACCATTGCGTAGTTCTGAGGAACAATGGCACGCTTGCGGCGTGGGGCTATAATAATGACGGCCAGACAAACATTCCATCACAGCTTGGATTTGTCTCGGATATCGCTGCAGGCAATGAACGAACTCTGGCTTTGAAAGCCGACGAAACAGTTGCTGCATGGGGAAATCCATCATGGAATCAAACGCAGGTGCCTGCAGGCTTGAGTGGTGTAAAAAAAATCACCGCAGGGGGTGAGGGTTTTAACATAGCATTGAAGACAGATGGAACGCTTGTCATCTGGGGCTACAATGGACATGGGCAGGCAAGTCCACCCGCTGGACTAAATAACATTAATGTGATTTCCGCAGGCCTATTCCATATTGTGGCATTGAAGAATGACGGTACCGTCGTCGCATGGGGGGAAAATAGCTATGGACAATGCGATGTTCCAAATGGTCTGCAAAATGTAATAGCAGTATCTGCTGGAGCTCATCATACCGTTGCATTAAAGAGCGACGGCACAGTAATTGCATGGGGGCGAAATCAATATGGACAGATTAATGTTCCTGCGGGCTTGAATAAAGTCACGGCTATTTCAGCAGGAGGCAATTTCACTGTAGCGCAGGTTTCATTAAACGAGCCGCCAACAATTACTGCACCAAGTGCTCAAATTATCATCCAGGACACAAACACTAACGTTCTGAGTTTCATTGTAAATGATCTAGAGTCTGCTGCCGATTCACTGACAGTCAGCGGCATTAGCAGCAACACCAGCTTGGTTCCCAACTCGAATATTTCGATTGGCGGCAGTGGCTCGAATCGGACGGTGCGTGTCACGCCTGCTGCTGGCCAAACAGGCACTGCCACCATTACACTTAACGTTAGTGATGGCACGGCCATTAGAACCGCAAGCTTTCAGCTTACCGTACTGCCCACAAAGCCTCTTTTTACGCTTAATCCAGAAGGGGAAAAGGCGGTCAATCCAAACAGCCCAGCCACCTTCACTGCAACCTACGTTGCTGGAATTCAGCCCTTTACCTATCGCTGGAGAAAGAACGGAACAACGATCAGTGGAGCCACTGCTAGCAGCTATACCATCTCCAATGCCCAGCAGACCCACGAAGGCAGCTATGATTGCGTCATTACCAATTCCTATGGCAGTTTCACCACGCCGGCTACAGCGCTGACTGTGAATGACCCTGTGGTGTTTCTCTCCCCTCCCCTGAGCCAGGCAGCCAATGTGGATCAGGAAGTGAATCTCAGCTTCCAATACACGGGCACTGAACCTGTTGAGTTCCAATGGCGGAAGAACGGAACCCCCTTGCCTGGTGAGAATGCGCCCAATTTGATCTTCATCGCTGATGCGGATTCAGGAGGCTATTACGACGTAATTGCCACCAACTCTGTTGGAAGCGTCACCTCCTCTTCAGCAACTCTTACGGTGCTGGTTCCTCCCGCGATCACCGCACAACCTTCAGATCAGAATGTGAGTGCGGGAGCCACTGCTTTCTTTAGCGTCACCGCTTCGGGACCAGGTTTGACCTATCAATGGAGGCGAAACGGCACGGATTTGAGCAAGCAGAATGGTCCCATGCTCATGGTTTCCAACGTCCAGAAGAGCAACGAGGGTGTTTATGATGTGCTGGTGAAGAACAGCTTTGGTGCTGTCCTGTCTGAACCGGCCTGGTTGACTCTGCCAACGCCGCTGAGCATTACCGAACAGCCTCTAGATGTGACTGCTGCGCTTGGAGACACCGCTTCTTTTTCAGTCACTGCCACGGGCCAGGGAACCCTCTCCTACCAGTGGTTGAAGGATGGCAAGCCCATCAAAGGAGCCACAGCCAGCACCCTGGATGTTGTGGCTTCAGACCCTTCAGCAGCTGCGGCTTATGCGGTCATTGTGTCCAGCGGCACTTTGAAGGTCACCTCATTCCCGGCCTTTTTGAAAATCGCAGAACAGGGCCTGCTGATCTACAAGTTCACTCTGACTGGCAACTCATACGAAGGGACCGCCAGCTCGAAAATCGCCCTTTCCGGTTTGCTGGTGCTGGATCGCCTGAACCAGAGGGGCGGGATCATCAGGTTTGCCAAAAATGGCAAGCTGGACACCTTCACCAGCAGTGTGGATGAAGGACTGCATACGCATTCCACCGGACCTGTGACAAACAGCCAGACAGTGGTGACCAAGGTGGTGCAGGAAGCAGCCTCACCGGATGAGGAGACAACCATGTTTTGGCTGAGGGGCACGGATGGCCTGGTCACCTTGTCCAACACGGACAAAACCATGGCACCAAAGACCTTGGCAGGATTCCAGACGGAATTGAGCCTTACAGGGTACACGGAAGTGACTTCCCTGACATTGGCTGCCACGCTGGACAATGCAGCCTCCTTGCAAGCTCGTCAGGCGGGAGAAACCGTGGAGCAGACGCTGAACCGGCTGTCTGCTGGATTGCAGCAGAAAGGCTTTATCAGGGAGTGATTTTCTGCAAAAAGATTGCTTTTGGGGGCCTTATTAATCTCCTTCAACGCAACATTTACCGCTTTGCCAATTTCCACAGCAACAAGAATAATGACACTCAAGGACGCTGAAGATATTGTTCAAGCATATGCTTATGTCCTTGAGCATGAGGTAAATAACGGACCAGCAAAACCTTGTTCCAGGTTACCTCAATCATCCGAAACGATCATTCAAGCGTTAAAGCTTTGGTCAGCAATCGCCATACAAACCGGCCAATTCGACGAAAATACTCAAAACATGATTGGGACAGCAGTTTCAATGCTACCAAGCTATATCGATGATAAAGAGGCTCAACTAATCAACGATACTTCGCCGCGAAACCTTCGTATGGATGTCAATTTATCTAATGAAGAATTACGAAAACGTTCAAAGGCGATTTCGCATTCCACACAATGGTCCGTAGAAGCTTTGGCGACCGGGCTAAAACTTCGCCGTGAGGTTGATAATTTTATTAGTAGAATAAAAGGCATGAACCCACAGGATTCAATTTTCTGGCAAAGGGTTTACACAGAATTGGGACTTCAATACAGTATTGGGGATGAATGGAATCGGCACAATGTTATTAACCATAATAAACTCCCTCAAAGTAACCCCTTGATAGAAAGCCAATTACCAGCTCAATCAAATCCAAGCGAAATCAACCCGAATAAGCCCTGGAACTATTTTGCAATTCGCGCACTCCTATGGATGCTTGCGTCCGTTTGTGTCTTAGGTATTTTTGGAAAAGCCCTGGGTTTTCTGGCAGTTATTTGCGTCTTAATAGGATTATATTACTTTCTGACCGGCCCAGCTCCACCCTGGACGAGCTAATAAACAATCTAACTTATATGAGTTCACATTTCATTTCTTCTGAAACACTTAAAGATGGAGATGTTGTTCACGTCCATTTGAATAATGACGTTAGCATCGGCAAAGCAATAATTATTCGGGAAGGTAACAACTTTAGGCTGATCGAAACCATTTACATTGAGTATCCTGACGGTCGTAAAGTTAATGCTCGTTCACTTGAATTTGATGAACGCGCCAAATTCTCCTTAGTAACTCCCTAAAATGTATGAATCTGCTTCCTGAACTCAGAATGAGTTGAATCAGTGAAAAGAGACTGAACGGATGCCGTAGTTCAAAAGCACAATTTCAAAGATTTATATGTGATGATTTCATTCACAAATGATTAGGTTTGATCCAAGTCTAACTATTATGTTCTTTTTCTCAAACAAGCCAAAGGTCGATTTTCAGGAATTTTGTCGCGGATTTTATGAGAGCGCGATATTTCCGAAGGCGGTGGGCCAAACTGACATGCACTCGACTTTTTGTGAGACAGTGCGAAAGAACTTAGGAGATCAAGCCTTCATGGGCATCCAGCCCTCCTTGTTCGAGTCCGAGTTGAGAGCACTAAGATTAGAGGTTTTTGGCATTGCATGGCTACATCATGTGGATGAACGTCTCGCGGCCAGCCAAAGTGCATTTACTCAGTCATTCCTTAGGGAAATTAACGCGGCGGATTTGTGGGAGGCCCTGGGCGAATATAACCAAGCGACTGCCCGTTCAGCTTCGTCCAAACTTAGTAACTCCGCCCGCGCAAATCTAGATCTAAAACGAGTAGAATTTTTTGACGTGTGGACAGCACACGGGGTCGATTCGGATGCGGTAGCTCGCGCAGCAAATCGGCTGGGCTCGGCAAAGTCTTGGAAAGAGAACTTAACGCACGTCACCCTTTCGTTCACTTTGACAAAACGTCTTGGAATAGAAATCAATGATGAAGCTAGAGGTAATGTCTTGGCCCTCATTCAGGGCTTTTACAACGGTGCCAAGGAAGAAATTAAAAAAGTCCGAATCTCAGGCTAAGCACGGGATAAGAAAAATGGTGGCTCCTTTTCTTTTTATTGGAATGACCCCGAACTTTTGCTCCGTCCCCCTCATGGATTGGCCAGGTGATAAGCTCAGCTATCCGATCCAGATGCTTCCACGATGAGGTTTTGCACATCTTCAGGCCTGTAGCGAATCGCTCTTGAGCTCAGGCAGATGGGCTTCAGGAGGCCGCGCCTTTCATATCGTTTAATTGTCATCGGTGAGACGCCCAGCATTTGTGCAACAAGCTGCCGAGACATCAGGCTCTGGGAGGATGGTAACGTCCGGAAAGTTGCGCACATTTGAAGAGCGTGATGCAAAGGGTGGGCAGAGCAAAAACGATGAACCCAACACAAGAGAACCTAAGGCAGGAGAGCGAACCGTGCGTGGCGCCGGCAATGCCGCGCAACGTCATCAACATCAATGAAGGAGTCATCCGCGAGCACCTCGACGAGGTGGTCACCCGGACGGTGGAGCAGACGCTCAATGCGCTGCTGGACGCGGAGGCCGACCGGCTGTGCGGGGCCAGGCGCTACGAGCACAGCGCGGAGCGCGTGGACACGCGAG
>JBIIRD010000074.1:0-24840 GCA_044341745.1 Prosthecobacter sp.
GGGACAGCCCCATCACCATCGGCATCACCGCCGGAGCCTCCTGCCCCAACAATCTGATCGAGGACACCCTCCTGCGGATCTTCGCCCTTCGTGGCGTCGATGAGGCCGCCGTGCGGGCCGCAGCAGGCGTCTGAGCCCAACTCATCACATGATCCCCGTCGATCTCAGCCCGTCCGAGATGCAGCGCTATGCGCGCCACCTCGCCATTCCTGAGTTCGGCATCGAGGCCCAGAAAAAGCTCAAGGCCGCCAGCGTGCTCTGCATCGGCGCAGGCGGCCTCGGCTCGCCCATCTCCATGTATCTCGCCGCCGCCGGCGTCGGCACCCTAGGCCTGGTCGATCCTGATGTCGTCGAAATCTCCAACCTGCAGCGCCAGATCCTCTTTGGCGAAAACGATCTCGGCAGGAGCAAGCTCGACGCCGCGAGCGACCGGCTTCGCAGCATCAACCCCCACGTCCGGCTGAACCTTCATCCGGAACGTTTCACCGCCGCCAACGCCCTGGCCATCGCCGCCGGGTATGACGTCGTCATCGACGGCACGGACAACTTCCCCACACGCTACCTCTCCAACGACGTCTGTGTCTGGCTGAAAAAGCCGAACGTCTATGGCAGCATCCTGCGCTTTGAAGGCCAGGCCGCCGTGTTCGCCCCGCACCTGAACGCCCCCTGCTACCGCTGCATGGCCCCGCAGCCCCCGGCGCCAGGCCTTGTCCCAAGCTGTGCCGAAGGCGGCGTCCTCGGCGTGCTTCCCGGCCTCGTCGGCACCCTGCAGGCCCTGGAATGCATCAAGCTCATCACCGGCGTCGGCCAGCCCCTCCTCGGCAGGCTCCTGCATGTGGACACCCTGGGCATGCGCTTCCGCACCTTCAACCTTCGGCGCGACCCCGCCTGCCCGGTCTGCGGCGACAATCCAAGCATCACAGAACCCATCGACTACGAGGGCTTCTGCGGCATCCGTCCCCTTCCACCCATGAAAGAAATCTCCGTCCAGGATCTTCACAGCCTGCGCCAGCAGGGCGACAAGCACTTCCTCCTCGATGTCCGCGAGCCGGATGAACATGCCACCGCCTCCATCCGCGGCGCCGTCCTCATCCCCCTGGCCCATGTCGCCACCCGGGCCGCCGAACTGCCGCGCGATGTCCCGCTTTACGTCCACTGCAAGCTCGGAGGCCGCAGCGCCAAGGCCGTCGCAGCCCTGCAGGAAATCGGCTTCACCAATGCGGTCAACGTCGCCGGAGGCATCCGCGCCTGGTCGGAGCAGGTCGATCCCTCCGTGCCCGTCTATTGAACGGACAGGCCGCTTCCTCCGCCCCTTGCCCGGCGGCCCTTTCCCATCCACTCTACGCGTCCGTTTTTGCCCGCCATGCCCACGCTTCATCTTCAGCCTGACTTCGACACCTTCCGTGCCCTTGCCACCCAGGGGAACCTTGTGCCGGTGATGGCGGAGCTGGCCGCCGACTACGAAACGCCTCTGTCCGCGTTCCAGAAGATCCACGACGGACGCTGCGCCTTCCTGCTGGAATCCGCCGAGCTCACCCAGCACTCGGGCCGTTATTCCCTCCTCGGCAGCTCACCCCGGCTCATCTTCACCGCCCGCGGCCGTGACATCGAAGTGGAGGAGCGTGGCAAGGTGCGCCGCTTCACCACCAGCACCGACCCCCTGGAGGAGCTGCGCCTGATCATGCAGCCCTACAAGCCCGCCGAGACCTCGCACATCCCGGTGTTTCACGGCGGTGCCGTCGGCTACCTTGCCTATGACATGGTGCGCTTCTTCGAGCCCACCCTGCCGCCTCCCCCCAAGGACGAGCTCGGCCTGCCGGACATGGTCTTCATGGTCACCGACACCGTGCTCATCTTTGACCACCGCACCCGTCGGCTCATGGTCGTCGCCAATGTCCACACCGACGAGCATGCCGGCCTGGAGGCCGCCTACGACTGGGCCAGGGCGCAGGTCGAGTCGGTCATCGCCAAGCTCAGCGCCCCGCTCGCCGTCAAGCCGCTGCAAACCTTCGCCCCGGTGAAGAACGACCAGCTGCCGCCTCCGGTCAGCAACACCACCCAGGCCGAATACGAGGGCATGGTCACAAAGATGAAGGAGTACATCGCCGCCGGCGACATCTTCCAGGGCGTTCCCTCCCAGCGTTTCGAGACGCCCTACACCGGCACCACCATCGACCTCTTCCGCGCCCTGCGGCACGTCAACCCGTCGCCCTACATGTTCTGCCTGGACCTGCCCTCCGGCTTCTCCCTCGTCGGCAGCTCCCCCGAGGTTCATGTGAAATGCCTGGATGGCAAAATCGAGATCCGCCCCATCGCCGGCACACGCTGGAGGGGCAGGACCAGGGCCGAGGACGACGCCCTCGCCGCCGAGCTGCTCGCCGACCCCAAGGAGCGCGCCGAGCACATCATGCTCGTTGACCTCGCCCGCAATGATGTCGGCCGTGTCTCCGAATATGGCACCGTCAAGGTCACCGACCTGATGATCATCGAGCGCTACAGCCACGTCATGCACATCGTCAGCAACGTCGAGGGAAGGCTGAGCGGGGACAAAAGCGCCTATGACGTCATGCGCGCCACCTTCCCCGCCGGCACGGTGAGCGGCAGCCCCAAGGTGCGCGCCATGGAGATCATCAACGAGGTCGAGAAAAGCAAGCGCTGCGCCTACGCCGGCGCCGTCGGCTACTACGGCTTCGACGGCAACCTCGACTCCTGCATCGCCCTGCGCACCTGCGTGGTGAAGGACGGCAAGGCCTACGTACAGGCCGGAGCCGGGGTCGTCGCCGACTCCAACCCCGCCAGCGAGCATCAGGAGACGGTCAACAAGGCCACCGGCATGCTGCGCGCCATTGAGTGGGCGCGCCAGCTTGGCTGAACCAACGTTGCTTCAAAAAGCTGTTCGCACGGCGCCGCCCTTCGTGGAGCGGATCTCGATCCAGTCGATCTCCACCGGCTTCTCCTGCATTGGCAGATAGATGCGCAGGATGCCCGGCGGCCCCTCGGCGGACAGCGTCACGGAGACCTCCTCCCAGCCGCCGCCCTTCAGGGTGTAGTCAGCACGTTGTACCCCCCCTTCAGAACCGCCCGGAAGCCAGTCCACATGGGCGACGCCAGCCGCCGCCTGGATCCGGAATTCCACCGTCGTCGCGCCCCCATGCCTGCCGGCGGCAAAGCCCAGGAAAGCGGCGTCCCCCAGGCTGCTCAGCTGAAGCACGCCCGTTTTCACCCGGGCTTTGCAGTCACGCGCCTTCCAGCCCTGCAGCGCCGGATCCCCGTCATCCTTGGCGGAGGCCTTGGGTTTCGCCTTCGGCACCGCCTTGCCCTCCAGTTCCGGATGATACTGCGCAGGATCAAACTTTGGGTTGGGCACGGGCACGACCGCCTTCGTGTCAGAGAGGAATTTTGCGATCAAGGCGTCCATCTCCTTCACCCGCTCCGGCTGGGCCGCGGCCAGGTTGTACCGCTCGCCCGGATCCTTCCTGAGGTTGAACAGCAGGTGACGGTGCGCGCCGTTGTCACCGCCATGGAAGATGCGGATCAGCTTCCAGTCATCGCGATGCACGGAGACCGCCGGCGGCAGCCAGTCAGGCACTCCGGGGGAATGCGGGAAATATTGGAAGACGGCCTTCCCGGGCAAAGGGCCTCCCTTGAGCGCCGGCAGGATGCTGGAGCCGTCAAAGACCTGCCCCTCCGCCGCAGCCAGCCCCAGGCCATCCAGCAGGGTCGGGAAAAGATCCTCGCTTTGCACGAGGGCCTCGCTGCTGCTGCCGGGCCGCGCGACGCCGGGCCAGACCACGACGGCGGGCACCCGCGTGCCGCCTTCAAACAGGGTCGCCTTGCCGCCGCGCAGCGGACGGTTGCTGGTGGGCGGCACGCCGTCCACGCGGTCATACATGTTGCCGCCGTTGTCCGAGGTGAAAAGGATGATCGTGTCATCGGCGAGCTTCAGCCGGTCAAGCGTGTCCAGCAGCGTGCCCACGGCATCATCCATGCTCTGCACCATCGCGGCATAGGTGGGGCTGCGCTGCTCATCCGCAGGATCCAGGCGTGAACGCTGCCGCTCGATGTAGGCCTTCTTTGCATCAAAGGGCGCATGCACGCTGAACATCCAGTAGTTCAGGTAAAACGGTCCGTCGCGGTGCTTCTCCATCCAGGCCGAGGCCTCCGCGGCCATGCGATCCTCGATGTGCTCGCCTGCGGCCTTTTCCCTGAAGCCGGCAAACTTCCAGGGCGCCACATAGCTGCCAGCGGGCCCCGGCCCGGCATGATGCGGAATGTCCACGTCAAAGCCCTGCTGCAGCGGCGAATAAGGCTCGGGCCCCAGGTGCCATTTGCCCAGGTGCGCCGTGGCGTAGCCGGCCTCCTTCAGCGCCTCCGCCAGCGTCCGGTGCTCCGTCCCCAGCCGGGTCGGCGGCGTCGGCTGAATCGCTTTTTGGTTAGGCGCGGCCGAGGCCGGAAGCGCCGCCTTCAGCACCACCTGCGGCACATGGCAGTTCGGCGTCGTGACGCCGGTGCGCGCCGGACTCAGGCCGGTGAGCAGCGCCGATCGCGTCGGCGAGCACAGAGGACTCGCCGAATAGGCGCGCGTGAAGGTCATGCCTCGCGCCGCCAGGCGCTCGACATTAGGCGTCTGATGAAGCCTGGTCGTGCCATGAAGCGTCGTATCGCTCCAGCCCAGGTCGTCCGCGAGGATGACGACGACATTCGGCGTCCTTGCTGCGGCAGGGGGGATGAGGCTGACGAAGGTGGTCAAAAAAAGAAACAGGCGCATGTCATGCACGGGAACGAAACCGGCGGTATTTTCTCACAGGGCAATGCGCCAGCCCGCCCGCGCTGAAGCGGTGCATCCACCATTTCGCGCAACCAAATCCGGCGGACCGGGTTGCAGGGGTCTGTCGCTTCCAAACAACCGACAGACCATCCCCATGAAATCCACCTCAAAAATCTTCAAGAGCCTTGGTGTCCTGACTCTGGGCACCTGCATCGCCGTCGCCCAGGACGGCGCCCCCAGGGGCGAAGGCGGCGGCGGCCGCATCGCCGAGTTCCTCAAGCGTGCCGACACGAACGCTGACGGCAAGATCAGCCAGGAGGAGTTCAATGAGTTTTCCAAGCGCGACAACAGCGAGCGCTTCACCAAGATGGACGCCAACGGCGACGGTTTTGTGGACCAGGCTGAAGTGGGCCAGATCGCCGAGCGTCTGCGTGAAGGCATGCGCCGCCCCGGTGGCGAGGGCGCACCAGGCGGATCCCGTCGGCCCGGAGGTGAAGGCGGCGAAGGTGGTTTCCGCCGCCCGCCGGGAAGCCCGCCCCCCGAAGGTGAAAAGCCCGCCCCGCCCCCCCAGGGCGAGCGTCCGATGCCGCCTGAAGGCCAGCGTCCGCCTGGAGGTCCTGGCGGCCCCGGTGGATTCAATCCGGAGGAGGCCTTCGGCCGCATGGACAAGAATGCCGACGGCAGCATCGACAAGGAGGAGTACACCGAATTCTCCAGGCAGGAGATCGAAAACCGCTTTGCCCGCATGGATGAAAACACCGATGGCAAGGTGTCCAAGGATGAGATGCGCGCCGCCATGGAGCGCATGCGTAGCATGATGCGCGGTCCTGGAGGTCCTGGAGGTCCTGGCGGCCCCGGGGGACCAGGCGGACCTGGTGGCTTCCGCCGCCCAGGCGAAGGCGGCGGTGAAGGCGGTTTCCGCCGTCCTCCGCAGGAAGGTGGTGGCAGCCGCCCAAGGCCTGAGGCTGAAGGCGAAGCCCCGAAAAAGGATCCGGCCTGACCGGCCGGCCTTCACCTGATGACCCTGAGGCGGGACTCCCACGAGTCCCGCCTTTCTTTTTGTTCGGGGCAGTTGAGCTTGCCGATGGCCGGATGCATGGTGGCGGCATGTTGAAGTCGATGAGCGTCAGCGCCCTGACTCCGGTGGAAGCCGGGGGGCCGCTCGTCGCCCCGAGGCCTGCCAAGCCCCTTTCCCAGCCGCTGCCGGAGCTGGAACCGCCCTATCACGTCATCCTCCACGACGATGACACGCACACTTATGATTATGTCATCGAGATGCTCGCGGCGGTCTTCGGTTACGACTTTCCCGTCGGCTACAAGATGGCCTGTGCGGTCGACGCGCAAGGCCGCGTGATCGTGGCCACCTGCCACAAGGAGCTGGCAGAACTTCGGGTGGAGCAGATTGAAGGCTACGGCCCTGACCCGCGCATGAAGGAAAGCAGGGGTTCCATGCGGGCCACCATGGAGCCTGCGGAGTGAGCGGCGGTTCAGGCCCGGTCCTGGCGCGGTTCTGGAATCGTGGACAGCAGCAGCATGGAGATCAGCGCACAGCCGGCCGCCATCAGAGCCACGGCATGGAAGGATTCCGTCAGCCGGTAAACCTGCCCCGCTGTCAGGCTGGAGAGCAGGAGTGAAAACACGTTGCAGAAGCCAAGGATGGCCTGAAGCGTCGAGCGGCGGGCGGGCGGACAGAGCTCGGCTGCCAGCGTCAAATCCCCCACACGGTCCAGGAACAGTCCAAAGCCCAGAATGAAATAGGCGACGGCGAATCCGGCGAAGGTTTCATTGAAGAAGACCCAGGCGCAGAGGCCCAGGCAGACAAAACGTGAGGCCAGCAGCACCATTTTACCACCGCTGCGGTAGCCGACATAACCTGCCAGCAGGCTGCCCAGCACCGTGCCCACCGCCTGCCAGGTCACAAAGTGGCCTTCATCCGCTTCAGGACGACCGGTCACCTGCAGTGCATGGATGGTCAGGAATGACACCAGCATCAGGAAGCCCGTGCCAAAAAAGCGTGCGAGCACCAGCCGCGTCAGATGTTTCTGCGAAAGGAAAAGGGCGGGCAGGCTGCGCAGGTACTTTCCATAGGGCAGCGGAGCAGGCCGTGGCGGCACGTGCTGATGATGCTCTGGATGCTCCTTCATCGGCAGCTGCGCCAGCCACGACAGGAACAACAGGGCGAAGGCCGACAGATGCAGCCAGGCATAGCCTTCCCTCCCGGGCATGTAAGTGAGCACGCGATGAATGACCAATCCGGCCCCGACGCCCAGTACAGCCTGCATGATGTAACGTGCCGACCAGCCGGCGGCGCGCACCTTCTCCGGCACCATGCGGGTGACCATCTCCATCCAGGCGACCACGCCCACGCCGCCAATGAGGCCTGATACGACAGGAGTCAGCACCACCAGAGGCAGCAGCCAGCCGTCCGGGTTTTTGTTCAGCAGCAGGATCAGTCCCGTCACCAGGTAGGGGAGGCGTTGCAGCAGGCCGAAGCCCAGTACCCAGGGCTTGAAACGGGGCAGCCGCTCCACCAGCGGCGCGATGAACAACCCCATGGACGCAAAGGCCGCCGGCAGCAGCACCGGCATGATGGCAATCACCCAGGGCAGGCCGCCCAGGGACTGCACCATCTTCGGCAGCACGCTCTCCGGTGCCAGGAAGGCCGTTCCCCCCATGTAAAATCCGCCTTCCAGCACATGGCAGATGAAGTTCCGCCGCACATGATGCGCGTTCCTGTGGTGCGGATGCAGCAGCTCGGTCATGCCTGGTGGTGCCTCCTCGGTTACCTGCCGAAAGCCTGGATGAAGGCCACTTCCAGCGCCAGCCCCTCATTGACGTTGGTGTGCAGGTGCTGCTCCAGCTGGCGCAGCGCACGCAGCCGCTTCATCACCGTCTCCGGCGCCCACTGCGAGGCCAGGCGGCTCGTGTGCACACGATAGTCGGGCAGGTCCAGGTTGGGCGCCCCGGCCTGAATCCGCGCCACATCCCCCATCCATGCCAGCAGAAGGTCCATGAGCGAATCCCGGCGGTGCAGGTAGGTGGCCTGGATCCTGGCGCTCACCTCCTCCTCACGCTGCTTCAGCCAGGCGCCGTCCGTGGTCTGCGCGTAATGCTCCTGCTCCTTTTCAAACTCGCCCTCAATCTCCTCCTCGATGCCCTCCTTCATCTCCTCCAGCACCGCCTGAAAATCTGTCTTCAACCCCAGCGCTGCCCCGATGCTGCCCGTGGTGCGGCCGGCAATCTGGGCCAGCACAGCCAGCAGCTTCTGCTCATGCTCATCAAACTCACGCAATCCCGCGGGAGGCATCAGCGGCATCTCGATGACGCGCGAAAGAATGGTCGTCAGCAGCTGCTCCGGATGCGAGCTCAGCAGCAGCAGCAAGGTCCTCGCCGGAGGCTCCTCCAGGGTTTTCAGGAAGGCGTTCTGCGCCTGCGTCGTCATCCGTTCCGCATCCACCAGCACGCCCATCTTGTGCTGGCCGGGCGTGACCGTGCGGTGGACCATCTTCTCCAGGTAACGCATCGAGCCGGGCTCATCCGCATGCTCGCCGACGGAGATGCGGCGGGACTTGCTCTGGGGCCGGAGGATGACCGCGCCCTCCTGCGCCCAGTCATCCAGCACCCCATGACGGGCCTGCGAGACCAGGCCCAGGGTCCGGGCGGCAAAGTCCTCCAGCCGCGCCTCCCGCGGACCGGTGATCAGATAGGCATGTCCGAGCCGGCCCAGGTCGCGGGCGCGGGTCAGCAGGTCAAAGGCATGGTCGGCCTTATAAGGCATGGCGTCTCTCCTCCACGAGCTTGAAGATTTCCTCATGCACCGCCTCAGGCGCGAGCGCGGCGTTCACCACAGCAATACGCTCCGGGTGGGCTCTGGCCAGGCCGAGGTAGCCCTGGCGCACCTTTTCGTAAAACTCCCGGGGCAGGCTTTCCATGCGGTCCAGCTCACGGCCCGTCGCATGAATGCGCGCCCAGGCCGTCTCCGTGTCCACATCCAGCAGCACCGTCAGACGAGGCAGCGTGCCGCCGATGGCGAAGGCGTTGACGGCAGCCACAGAAGCCTCCGGCAGCCCCCGCGCCAGCCCCTGGTAAACCGTGGTCGAATCCAGGAAACGGTCCAGGATGACAAACACACCCGCCTCCAGCAGCGGACGAATCTTCTCCCTCACCAGCTGCGCCCGGCTCGCGGCAAACAGCAGCAGTTCCGCCTCAGGCGTCAGCGACCGTCCCTCCTTGGCATGCTGCAGCAGGTGACGGATGGCTTCTCCGGCAGCCGTGCTGCCGGGCTCACGCAGCACCACCACGCGCCGCCCAGCCTTTTCCAGACGCGCCGCCAGCAGAGCAATCTGCGTGGATTTGCCGCAGCCTTCAGAGCCTTCAAAGGAAAGTAAAAAACCGGGGGTGGTGAGGTTCTCGGACACGAATGCGCTGCAGAAAAAGGGTGGGAGCCGCCTTTTTTAGCCCGCCCCCGGGCGTTGTCGAACAAAAGCACATGCACCGACCGCCCCCGCCCTGCCCGCTTCTTTGCTGGTCTCATTCAAAAAAAGCGCCTATAAACCTCAACGCACCATGAAAGCCCTCCTCGCCTTCACAGCCACCCTCCTGCTCATGATCACCCCCACCCAGGCCGCCGACGCCCCTTACCGCCACGTTGTCTTTTTCAAATTCAAGGACTCCGCCTCTGCAGAACAGGTCAAGGGCATCGAAACAGACTTTGCCGAGCTCGCGAAGAAAATCGACACCGTCAAAGGCTTCGAATGGGGCACCAATGTCAGCCCGGAAGGCCTGAACGACGGATTCACCCACTGCTTCTTCGTCACCTTTGCCAACAAGGCCGGCCTTGAAACCTATCTTCCTCATGCTGCGCACCAGGAGTTTGTCGGCAAGCTCAAGCCCCTGCTCGACAAGGTCTGCGTCCTCGACTACGAGGCCCGCTGATCCAGGTTAACCCTTCATTCAGGGAAATTCACCGGCAAATTTGCGCACCTGGCTGACAATCCAGGATTGCCTTCTGCGGCCATGCCCTAATAATCAATCATTTATTGAATATGAACGCCGCTCTCCTCTCCCGTCGTGAGCTGCTGGCCACGGGCCTCCCGGCCATGCTCAGTGCTGTTTTCGCCGTGGACAACGATGACCATGGCAAGCCGCCCGCCCGTCTTGGCGTCCCACTTTACCAGGAACCCCTCGCCTTTGATTGGAATGCCCTGGAGCCGTACATGGATGGCAAGACCCTGCGGACCCACTTCGAGTACTACCACGCGAAGCAACTGCGTGACCTTCAGAAGACCCTCGACGAAGTCGAACTCGCCGTCTCCGATGTCGTCTCCCTGATGCCGTCGATTCGATCGCTGCCCCAGCCGCCCAAGACCAGGCAGTCCCTCCTGCAGTTGAGCCTGGCGTCCCGTGCACCGGGAAGCAGCGGCCCCCAGCTTCTGCCTGAAGATGTGCAGAACCGCATCCGCGTCTTCGGCGGAGCCCACCTCAATCACACCGCCTTCTGGCGCTTTCTCACCCCGCCGGACAAAAGCCCGACGGGTCCCATGGGAAAGGCGGCCAAGGCCATCGAGGATGAATTCGGTACCATTCAGGAGTTCAAGAACGCCTTCACCGAAGCCGCCGTCAATCATGACGGCCCCGGCTGGGCCTGGCTGGTTTACCGCCCGGACGGCAAGCTGGTCATCACCACCACCCGCAACGAGGACAATCCCCTCATGAAGGACTTTGTCGCCTGGCAGGACCACGGCAGGGCGGTTCTTTTGCTCGACCTTTGGGATCACTCCTACCAGGCCAGGTTCAAGAACAACCGTCGGAACTACATCGACGCCTGGTGGAACGTGGTGGACTGGAGCTTTGTCAGCAAGGCCCATGCCATCGCAAAAAGCGTCTACGGCCACTGACAGTCAGCCCGCCCCCATCACAGGCTGGACAATGCAGGTTGCCCGCCCCGGCCCAGTGAAGGCAGGCGGTGCTTCTTTCCGGCTCAACCTCCCGGTTGACGCCCCGCCGATGCTCTTCAAATGCACGGTTCCCATGTCCGACCGCGCCGTCTTCCGCACCATCCCCGTTCGCGAACTTCCAGCCGACCAGCTTCTGGACCTCTCCAAGAGGATGAAGCTGTCCCTTTCCAAGGCCGACATGCTCGTCGTGCAGCAGATCTTCAACGAGGAAGGCCGTGACCCCACCGATGTCGAGCTGGAAGTCATCGCACAGACCTGGTCCGAGCACTGCAAGCACCGCATCTTCAATGCGAAGATCAGCCACACCCTCAACGGCCGCGAAGAAACCGTCGACAGCCTCTTCAAGACCTACATCCGTTCCACCACGGAGAAGATCATGGCCGACAAGCCGGACTTCGTGCTCAGCGCCTTCGTGGACAACGCCGGCTTCGTGAAGCTCGACGACGACAAGGCGGTCTGCCTCAAGGTGGAAACCCACAACCACCCCAGCGCGATCGAGCCCTACGCCGGCGCCAACACCGGCCTTGGCGGCGTCATCCGTGACATCCTCGGCGCCGGCAAGGGCGCCAAGCCCGTCGCCTCCCTCGACGTCTTCTGCTTCGGCCCGCCGGACACGAAACAGGAGGACCTCAAGGCCAAGGACGTCATCCACCCTCTCGGCATCATGCGCGGCGTCGTGCGCGGCGTGCGTGACTACGGCAACCGCATGGGCATCCCCACCGTCAACGGAGCCATCCAGTTCGACGACACCTTCATTTACAATCCCCTCGTCTTCTGCGGCACCGCCGGTGTCATCCCGATCCAGGACATCCCGAAGGAGGTGAAGCCCGGCCACCTGCTGATCGCCGCCGGAGGCCGCACCGGCAAGGACGGCCTCAAAGGCGCCACTTTCAGCTCGGCCGAACTCACCACCGACTCCCACGAGGAGGACCAGACCGCCGTTCAGATCGGCAACCCGATCGAGGAAAAGAAGGTCGCCGACTTCGTCCTCGCCGCCCGCGAGGCCGGTCTCATCGAATTCATCACCGACTGCGGCGCCGGCGGATTCTCCAGCGCAGCCGGTGAAATGCTCAGCGAGGTCGGTGGTGAGGTGTGGCTGGAAAACTGCCCCCTCAAGGAACCCGGCCTGGAAAGCTGGCAGGTCTTCATCTCCGAATCCCAGGAACGCATGGTCATGGCCGTCGAGGAGCGCAACCTCCCCGCCCTTCAGGCCATCGCCGACAAGTGGCAGAGCGAGATCTTCGTGCTCGCCAAGGCGGACGGCAACAAGCGCCTGCGCGTCCTCCATCACGGCAGCGTCGTCTGCGACCTGCCCGTCGAAAAACTTCACGGCGCCCCCCGTCGCGAGATGAAGTCCCACTGGCGTCAGCCCATCGCCGCAAATCCGAAAGTCGCCGTGCGTCCGGAATCCTGGACCCAGGTTCTCAAAACCCTGCTCGCCGACTTCGCCATCGTCTCCCGCGAACCCATCATCCGCGAATACGACCACGAGGTGCAGGGCAACACCGTCCTCAAGCCTCTGGCCGGCGCCTCCGGCGACGCCCCCCAGGACGGCAGCGTCATCAAAGTCGACGGATCCAAACAGCTCGTCGCCCTCGCCTGCGCCCTGCTTCCTGAATGGGGCAAAAACGACCCTCACGCCATGGGCCGCGCCTGTGTCGATGAATGCGTCCGCCAGCTCGTCGCCATGGGCGCCAACCCGCAGCGCCTCGCCATCCTCGACAATTTCTGCATGGGCAATCCCGACGCTGAAAAGGAGCTCGGCGCCCTCGTCGAATGCACCAAGGGCATGGCCGAGGCCGCCCTCGCCTACGGAGCTCCCTTCGTCTCCGGCAAGGACAGCTTCTACAACTACTTCATCACCGAGGACGGCCCCGTTTCCATCCCTGTCACCCTGCTTGTCAGCGGCTTCGGCATCATCGAGGACGCCAGGCACGTCGTCGGCGCCTCCCTTCGACGCCAGGGCAGCAAACTCTGCCTCATCGGCGGCACCACCCCAGGCCTGCGCGGCAGCGTCTTCGCCAAATACACCCAGGGTGCCGGCCTGGATGGAGCCCCCTCCTGGTGCGAATCCACCACCTGGACCAGCTACGGCAAATATCACGAACTCGCCAAGCTGGGCGCCGTGCTCTCCTGCCACGACCTCAGCGAAGGCGGCCTCGCCGTCGCCCTGGCGGAAATGGCCTTCAGCGGCAAGGCCGGCCTCAAGGTCGAGCTGGAAAACGTGCCCGCCGACAAGGCCTGCACCACCGCCGAACTCCTGTTTGGTGAAACCCCGGGCCGCCTCCTGCTCGAGGTCGCCCCGGAACACCTCGCCGCCGCCAAGGCCGCCGGGGCCGTGGTCATCGGTGAGGCCACCGCCGAGAAATACCTCAACATCACGCTGCGTGGCAGCACGCTCATCGACGCCGCCATCAGCGACCTGAAGCCGATCTGGCAGGGCGGCCTGGTGCCCTATTATTGAAGCAGCCTCCTGCAATCCCCAAAGGCCGCAGCGGACTCCTCCCTGCGGCCTTTTTTGGATTCAAAGCATCACCAGCGCCGCCTTGTCGAGTCGCTCACCTTCCGCTAATTCAGGGGCATGAACAGCCCGTCCCCCACCACCCCGCTCCGCGGCCTTGTGGAGAAGGTGCTGTTTCATGCGGAGGACACCGGCTACTGCATCCTCAAGGTCCTCCCTGAAGGACAGCGGGAAGCCGTCAGCCTCATCGGCAAGGCTCCCCGGGTGGTGGCCGGCGAACAGTTCGAAGCCACCGGTCAGTGGGAAAACACCCGCGATTACGGCCGCCAGTTCAAGGCCGGCACGCTCAAGCTTTCCCGCCCCGGCAGCGCCGAGGGCATCGAGCGCTACCTCGGCTCAGGACTGATCGAAGGCATCGGCCCCTCCTATGCCAGACGCATGGTCGAGAAGTTCGGCCCGCGCATCTTCGACATCATCGAGAACGAATCCGTGAAGCTGGAGGAGGTCGAGGGCATCGGCCGCAAGCGCCGCCTGGAGATCCGTGAATCCTGGCTCAAGCAGAAGAGCGTGCACAACATCATGCTCTTCCTGCACCAGCACGGCATCAGTTCCTCCCGCGCCCTGCGCATCCACAAGACCTATGGCGACGAGGCGCTCGCAGTCATCTCCCAAAACCCTTACCGCCTCGCCCAGGACATCCAAGGCATCGGTTTCAAAACCGCTGACGAGATCGCCCGTCAGACCGGGCTTGCGGAAAACGCCCCCGAGCGCCTGCGAGCAGGCATTCTTCACACGCTCGAAACCGCCGCCCAGAACGGCCACACCTGCCTGCCTGAAAACCTGCTGCTGCAAAAGGCCGCCGAACTGCTGCACACGGAAGAACCCGCCCTTCGCCCCCAGTTCGACTGCCTGCTCCAGGATGACAAAGTCGAACGACACCGGCTCCAGGACTTCACCGTTCTCGCCCTCCCGCATCTGCGCGCCGCCGAACAATGCATCGCGCAACGACTTCAGGAGTTGACGGCCACCGCCCCGGGCCACCCGGACGTCGACAGCGCGGAAGCCATCGCCTGGGCCGCCGGAGTCACCGGCAAGCAGCTCGCCCCCAGCCAGCAGCAGGCCGTTCGTGCCGCCCTCGAACACCGCTGCCTCATCATCACCGGCGGCCCCGGCGTCGGCAAGACCACCATCCTGCGCTCCGTGCTCGCCATTCTCGGGCGCCATGACCCGAAGCTCGTGCTCGCCGCGCCCACGGGCCGTGCCGCCCGACGCCTCGCCGAAAGCACCGGCCTGGAGGCGAAAACCCTGCACCGGCTGCTCGAATCCCAGGGCTCGGGCCAGTGGGGCCGCCATCGCGGCAGGCCGCTCACCGGCGACGTCTTCGTGCTCGACGAATGCTCCATGATCGACACGCCGCTCATGGCCCAGTTTCTCTCCGCCCTGCCGCCCGCAGCCCACCTGCTGCTCGTCGGGGATGCCGACCAGCTCCCCTCCGTCGGCCCCGGCATGGTGCTTCAGGACCTCATCGCCAGCGGCAGGGTGCCCTGCGTCCATCTCACGGAAATCTTCCGCCAGGCCGCCACCAGCCGCATCATCACCAGCGCCCACGAAATCAACCGCGGCCAGGTCCCCGACCTCAGGCCCTCCCGCGATTCCGACTTCTTCTTTCTCGAAGCGGAATCGCCGGAACAGATCGCCGAAACCCTGATCGATCTCGTCCAACGCCGCCTGCCCGCCCGCTATTCGTTCGATCCCATGCGTGACATCCAGGTGCTCACACCCATGAACCGCGGCGACCTTGGCACCCAGTCCCTCAACCAGCGCCTCCAGGCCGCGCTCAACCCGCCCGGCGAGCTCAAGTTCGAAATCGACCGCTTTGGCACCACCTTCCGCGTCGGTGACAAGGTCCTTCAGACGAACAACAATTATGACAAGGACGTGTTCAACGGCGACCTCGGCCACATTGTCAGCATCGAGACCGACCCCCTGAAGATCAGCGTCCGTTTTGAAGGGGACCGCCTGGTGGAATACGAGCCGGGAGAGCTCGACGAGCTCCAGCTCGCCTACGCCATGACCATCCACAAGAGCCAGGGCAGCGAGTTCCCCTGCGTCATCCTGCCCGTCAGCACCCAGCATTACGTCCTTCTGGAGCGCAGCCTCGTCTACACCGGCCTCACCCGGGCCCGGCGGCTCGCCGTCCTGGTGGGAGACCCCAGGGCTCTCGAACTCGCCGTCAAAAAACAGGAGAGCCGCCGGCGCTGGACCGCCCTTCGCCACCTGCTTTCCCCTGGGCAAAGCGCCGATTGAGAGGCTGGAATCCCCTCTGGACATTCCGGCTTGGCTGTGAAAGCATTCCGCGAATTTCGGACGGATTCAGTCCCGTAACTGCACCCCCCGTTTTCGCATCCGATGACCTCAGCTGCTGATCCTAAATCCCACCTTCTAAACGGTCCCGAGGAAGGGGTTCGAGAGGACTTCCTCAGGGCGCTGCGCTGCATGATCCGTTCACGCATTCTGGAGGAGAAACTTGGAAGCCTCTACCGCGCCGGCGGACGCATTGTCGGCGGAGTTTATCTCGGACGCGGCCAGGAGGCCTTTAGCGCAGCCGCCGGCATCCATCTCCGCTGGGACAAGGACATCTACGGCCCGCTGATCCGCGACCAGGCAGGCCGCATCGCCTTCGGCGAACCGATCATCGACACCCTCCGGACCTATCTCGGCGTCGTCACCGGCCCCATGCGCGGCCGCGACGGCAACATCCATCGCGGCCAGCCCAGGCACGGCTACATGGCCATGATCTCCCACCTCGGCAGCCTGCTCTCCGTCGTTGCCGGAGCCCTCTTTGCACGACGGATCAAAGGCACCCTGGGAGATTCCGCCGGCGCCACCAGCATCGGGGACGGCGGCACATCGACGGGCGCCTTTCATGAAGGCATGAACATGGCCGCCGTGGAAAAACTGCCCCTCGTCGTCAGCATCGCCAACAACCAGTACGCCTATTCCACCCCCAACAGCCGCCAGTACGCCTGCGAAAACCTCGTCGACCGCGCCCAGGGCTACGGGGTCGAGGGCCATTCCGTGGATGGCACCGACCTGCTGGCCTGCGTGAAGGTCTACCGCACGGCCTTTGAACGCACCCGCGCCGGCCACGGCCCCCAGATGGTCGTGGGACGCCTGCTTCGCCTGGGAGGTCATGGCGAACACGACGACGCCTCCTACATCCCAGAGTCGATGAAGAAAACTCACGAAAGTCGTGACTGCCTCGCCGTGGCCCAGCAGCAGGCGCTCGACCTCGGCTGGTCCACCCAGACCGAGCTGGAAACATGGCACAAGCAGGCGCGGCAGGAGGTCGATCAGGCCACCGCCCAGGTGCTGAAGGAATCGACCCCCGACCCCTACCGGGAAACCTGGCAGGCGCTTTCAACGGCCTCGCTCGTGGAGGGAAATGAAGGATGAGCAGCATCACCTACCTGGAAGCCATTCGCGAAGCCCAGTATGAGGCCCTGAGATCCAACCCTGACGTCTTCCTTTACGGGCAGGACATCAACACTTTCGGCGGGGCTTTCAAGGCCACCAAGAACCTCGGCCGGGAGTTCCCGGGCAGGGTCTTTGACGCCCCCATCAGCGAGGATGCCATGATCGGCATGGCCGTCGGCGCCGCCGTCGAAGGCGCGCGGCCCATCATCGAAATGCAGTTTGCCGACTTCTCCTCGGTGGGCTTCAACCAGATCGTCAACCAGGCGGCCACCCTTTACTGGCGCACCCAGACCCCCTGCCCCATCACCATCCGCCTGCCCTCCGGCGGCACTGCAGGCAGCGGCCCTTTCCACAGCCAGAGCATGGAAAGCATCTATGCCCATTACCCCGGCCTGGTCATCCTCACCCCCGCCACCGTCGAGGATGCCTACTGGATGCTGCTCGACAGCGTGAAGCTCGATGACCCCGTCATCTTCTGCGAACACAAGTTCCTCTACTACCACCTCAAGGCCGACGACTTCGGACAGCCCATGCCCATCGGCAAGGCCCGCATCGCCAGGCCCGGACGCGACGCCACCGTGGTGACCTACAGCGCCATGCTTCACGAGTCCCTGCGTGCCGCCGAGGAACTCCGCCTTGATGGTTATGAAGTCGAGGTCGTTGACCTCCGCTCCGTCAAGCCCATGGACACCGACACCATCCTTGCCTCCGTGGCACGCACCGGCCGCCTGCTCGTCGTCGGTGAATCCTTCCCCTGGGGAGGAACCACGGCGGAAGTTGTGGCCCGGGTCGCCAGCGAGGCCTTCCACCTGCTCGACGCCCCTCCGCTGCGCCTCAACAGCAAGGACACGCCCATCCCCTACCACCCGAACCTCTGGAAGTCCCACCGGCCGACCACGGCCAGCATCAGCGCCGAACTGCGCAAGCTGCTGCGCTACTGACCGGCCACGCCCGAGCCATGCCTTCCAGCGCCCCGTTCTTCCTGGCCCTGCGCTACCTGCGCCCCAGGCGCTCCTTTGTCTCCATCATCACCCTCATCTCCATCCTCGGCGTCATGCTCGGCGTCGGTGTCCTGGTCGTGGTGATGTCCGTCTTCAAGGGCTGGCAGGTCGAGTTCAAAAAGCTGCTCCTCGGCTTCGAACCTCACATCGTGCTCATGCAGGACCGCATCGAGTCCCCGCCGGGAGCACCGACCCTCCAAGCCCGCAACTGGCGCGACTTCCAAAAGCAGGTGCTCGCCCTGCCCGGCGTACTCTCCGCCACCCCCATGGCGGAGGGAGGCGCCGCCATTCGCTTTGGCGGCAGCGATCCGGAAGGCGTCGAACTGCTCGGCCTCAAAGACGGCGCCGACAACGCCCTGCTCGCCAAGCTCGAACGCCACCGCCTTGAGGGAAAGTTCGACCTGCGCGGTGACAACATCCTGCTTTCCGACAGGCTCGCCAAAAAACTCGGCGTCAAGCTCGGCGACACCGTCTCCGTGCTGGCTGCGGACAACATCCGGCAGATGATCCACGACCTGCGCGCTGCCGATGAGGAAAAAGACAGCACCAAGGCCAGGGCCGCCCGTGATGAAATCGTCGTCGTGCCCAAGGAGCTCAAGATCACCGCCATCCTTCGCGGCGACACCGCCGGAGACCGCTGCTACACACCGCTCTTCGTGGCCCAGGAGCTGTTCAACCTCTCGGATGATGTAAGCGCCATCGAGGTGGAGCTGGTCGATCCGGACCGTGCGGATGAACTCGCCTCCCAATGGATGTATTCCCCCGAATGGCCGCCGGACTGGCGTCCGCGCACCTGGACGGACATCCACGGCTTCATGCTTCAAACCGTCGAAAACCAGAAGTCCCTGCTCTATTTTCTGCTGCTCGTCATCATCCTCGTGGCCGCCTTCTGCGTGATGAACACCACCATCACCGTCACCGTGCAGAAGAGGAAGGAGATCGGCATCCTGGCCGCCCTGGGCTCCCGAGCCGGACAGATCATCGGCATCTTCCTGGCCCAGGCGGGCATCGTGGCCGGAGTCGGCATCGCCGCAGGACTGGCCGGCGGCTTCGCCATCCTGCACGTCCGCAATGACCTCCGTCAATTCATCGCCCGCAGCACCGGACGGGACTTCTTCCCCCAGGACATTTATTTCCTCAGCGAAATCCCGGCAAAGATCGAAGCCGCCGACCTCCTGTCCATCAGCGGTCTCGCCCTGATCCTTTGCGTGCTCGCCGCCCTCATCCCTGCCTGGTTTGCTGCGCGGGTGGACCCGGCGGTCGCCCTCAGGGAATGACCGGACTCATCGGTAGCCGGTCACCAGCGCACAGGCGGTGTCCTTCTTCTTGCCGCCATCGTCCTGCCGGATGGTCACCACATAGACCCCGGTCTTTTTCGGCTTGAAGAACAAAAGAAATCCCCAGCCATCCAAAACCGGCTGAATTTCACCCACCGGCTGCCCCTGGAAGTCCAGCACGGCACCGGTCACCCGGATGCCCGACTTGCGCGGAACCGCCACGCCGATGCAGTACTCATTGCCCTTGAAAAGCTGCATCTTCACCGCCTTGCCAACCTCCCGGGCCAGCTCGCCCGTCCAGATCTCCGCACGAAAGTTGTAACCACCCAGCTTTTCCTGGTCGCGCGCCAGCGCCAGAGCCGCAGCCTCAGCCTCGTCTGCGGCATCCGCAAACGCGGTCGGCGCCGCTCCGAAGGCGAGAAGCATCAGGCAGAGATGCAGGCAGCATTGGCGAAAAAAGTCGGGGGATGGCATGACAGGGGAAACTACGCAAAGAACTGGCGGATGCGAACATAGATATTGCGCGCCGTCAAACATAGGGCTTTTTGTGCTGAAGGCTGGACCTGCCGTGAAGGTCCGCCTGTTGTCGCCCCCCGAACACTCCCGAATTATGGCCACGCTCGTTTTTCACCTTGAGGAAGGCTCGTCGATGACCCATGCCCTGGAACCCGGCTTCACCACCGTGGGCCGGCACCCGGACAGCATCATCGTCCTGGACTGCCCCTCCGTCTCCGGCCATCACGCCATCATCGAGCTGGATGAAAACGGCTGCACGGTCAGTGATCAACAGTCCAGCAACGGGACCCGCGTCAACGGCGTGACCGTTGAAGAAGCCAAGCTTAACGACGGTGACCGCATCGGTTTCGGAGACATTCAGGCCGTTTTTTACGCCGGCGAAGCCCCGGCCGACAGGGATGCCGCTCCGGTGGCTGCCGCCGTGCCCGAAGTCATCTTTGTGCCCCCGCCGGAAGTTCCGCCGGCTGACGCCCCGCCCCCGGCCGCGCCAGTGGACTACCGCAAAAGCCGTCCCGCCCCCGCCAAACCGAAGGCTGTGCGACGTGTCTCGGGTTATCCCGACACTTCGGAAAGCGGCTGCCTGACCGCCCTGATCGTCATGTTCCTCTTCCTGGCGGCCTTCGCCACCGGGCTCTACATGCGTCACTACAAGGAAACCGAAGGCGGCAACTTCTTCTCCGACGTCGTCGGCAAGCTGAGCAACCAGGTGCCGAAGATCAAGATCGAGAAGTAAGCCAGCAACTGCCTGATCACGCAGGCCCCTCCGTCGGCACTGCTGCCAGACGGAATGGATCCAAAGCACCCAAAGGCTGTCCGTGCGGCAAATTGGCCAACAATGGCATCTCATGGCCTCAGTGACAGGATTGACATGCTTCGCAGGATCAACAGGATTTTTCAGACCTGTTCATCCTGCCCATCGTGTGAATCCTGTCGCGAAAACCCCTTCCTCACTTGGATGAACAAGCCCTGGGCGACACCGAGTGGCCTGCAAATCGCGGTTGCCTGAAACGCCGCGCTGCCCATGCTCCCGCCCCCTTTCTCATGTCTGCTCCCGTCAAAGTTGCCGTCCTTGGTGCCAGTGGATACTCCGGCATCGAACTCCTGCGCCTTCTCCTGCGCCACCCGCAGGCGGAACTGGTTGCCGTGACTTCACGCACGCTCGCCGGCAAGGCCCTGTCTTCCGAGTTTCCACGCTTCCGCGGCATCGGCGTCGCCGATTCCCTCAAGTTCACCAACCCCGACACCGCCACCCTCAAGGCCACGGGCGCGGAAGTCGCCTTCCTGGCGCTGCCTCATGGCGTCTCCGTCGAATACGCCCGGGGCCTGCTCGACGCGGGCATCAAGGTCATCGATCTCAGCGCCGACTTCCGCCTGCGCAGCGCCGCGGTTTACAAGGAGTTCTACGACCACGAGCATCCCGCTCCCGAGCTGCTTTCGGAAGCCGTGTACGCCCTGCCTGAGGTACGCGCCGAAGAGATCCGCAAGGCCCGCCTCATCGCCTGCCCCGGCTGCTACCCCACCAGCATCCTGGTTCCCCTCATCCCCCTGCTGAAGGCCGGCCTTCTCAACGAATCCCCACTCTGCGTCTCCAGCATGAGCGGAGCCAGTGGCGCCGGCCGCAAGGAAAGCGTTCAGCTTCTCTTCTGCGAGGTGCAGAACAGCCTGCGCGCCTACAGCGTGCCCAAACATCGCCACCTCAGCGAGGTCGGCCAGGAACTCGAACTCGCCGCCGGTCGGCCGGTCAGGCTGACCTTCATCCCGCACCTGGTGCCCTGCCACTCCGGCATCCACACCACGACCTTCGCCGAACTGAATCCCGGCGTCACCCTGGACCAGATCGGCGAAACCCTGCGCGCCTTCTACTCCGGCAGCCCCTTCATCCGTCTTCTCGGCCCCAATCAGTGCCCGGACACCAAGAACGTCACCGGCACCAACTTCGTCGATGTCGGCTGGGCCTTCGATGCACGCTCCGGCCAGCTCGTTTTGATGAGTGCCGAGGACAACATCGGCAAGGGCGCGTCCGGCCAGGCCGTTCAGAACTTCAACCTCGTCTGCGGCTTCGAACCCACGACTGGCCTCCTCAACATCTGACCGCCTCCTTCTCCCGATGAGCGCTGCCTCCAACACCCCCTGCTCCAAGCTTCGCGTCCAGTTCAAACCCGTCGACGGCGGAGTCACCGCCCCGCACGGCTTCCGCGCCGGCGCCATCTCCTGCGGCATCAAGAACCCCGAGGCCACCCGGCTCGACCTGGCCCTGATCATCTCGGACACTCCGGCCATCACCGACGCGGTCTTCACCACCAACAAGGTCCGCGCCGCCTGCGTCCGCGTCTCCCAGCAGCACGTCCGCTCCGGCGACGCCCGCGCCATCATCGCCAACAGCGGCAACGCCAACGCCTGCACCGGCCCCCAGGGCATCCAGGACGCCAAGGCCATGTGCAAGGCCACAGCCGAGGCCCTCGGCCTGAAAATGCGCGAGGTCCTCGTCTGCTCGACCGGCATCATCGGCATGAACATGCCCATCCAGCGCATCGTCCCCCGCGTCGCTGAACTCGCCGGAAAACTCCAGCCCAAGGGCGGTGATGAGGCCGCCCAGGCCATCATGACCAGCGACACCAAGCCGAAGATCTACGCCATCGAGGTGCCCCTCGGCAAGGGCCTCAGCTTCCGTGTCGGCGGCATCGCCAAGGGCGCCGGCATGATCTGCCCCAACATGGCCACCATGCTCAGCTTCATCACCACGGACGCCAAGGTTTCCAAGGACGAGCTGAAACGCGCCATGCGCTTCGCCGTGGACCAGTCCTTCAACCGCATCACCATCGATGGCGACACCAGCACCAACGACACGGTCATCGTCATGAGCAACGGCCAGGCCAGCGCCCCCGCCATCAAAAAGGGCAGCCCCGAGGCCGAGATCTTCCGCTGCGCCCTTCAAAAAGTCATGATGGAGCTGGCCAAGATGATCGTCAGCGACGGCGAACGCGTGACCAAGTTTGTCGAAATCCGCGTCTGCAACGCCCGCACCCACGGCGACGCCAAGAAGGCAGCCGAGGCCGTGGCCAAGAGCCTGCTCGTGAAGTGCTCCTTCCATGGCAGCGACCCCAACTGGGGCCGCATCATCCACGCCGTGGGTTACTCCGGCGCCAGGATCAAGGAGGAGCTCATTGACATCTACTTCAACGGCCTCATCGCCTGCAAGGGCGGCCTCACCTCCAAGACGCCCGTCAGCGACCTGGAAAAGGTGGTCCGGGAGCCCCGCTTCACCGTCACGATCGACCTCAACAGCGGCAACGCGGTTCACAACGTTTACACCACCGACCTCTCCGAGGCCTACGTGGACTTCAACAGCAGCGAGTACTCCGCCGCCGTTCACGCCAAGCGCCAGAAGGGTCTGGTCTGATTCCTGCCCGCTGTCAGCCGGACCTCCTCCCGCTGCCTGCCCCTCCCTCAGGCCCACCGGCCCGCATGCCTGACCGCCCGCCAGCCACCCGCGTTTTCTGGAGCCTGCTGCTCCTCGCCCTGGTGTCCCTGGTGATCTACAGCACCTTTGCCGTCGTCCATTATTCCTGGAACTGGCAGCCCGTCTGGAGTTACCGCAGTCAGTTCGTCTGGGGCTGGCTCACCACCCTCGGCATCTCCCTGGGAGCCATGGTCCTCAGCGTGCTGCTCGGCTTTGCCCTCATGCTCGGCCGACGCTCCCCCTGGGAACCCATCCGCCTTCTCAGCAGCGGCATGGTCGAGGTCATCCGCGGCTCACCTCTTCTCGTGCAACTATTGGTGGGTTATTACATCGTTGCAACAGCGTTACAAATAAACTCACCTCTCCTGGTTGGCACGCTTTTGCTGGGGCTTTTTGAAGCGGCTTACCTGGCGGAGATTTTTCGCGGCGCGGTCGAAAGCATCGGCCGTTCCCAGTGGGAAGCTGCTCGAGCGGTCGGCTTCAACACGCGCCAGACTTATCGTTACGTGATCATCCCCCAGGCCGTTCGCCGGGCGTTACCCGGAACCACCGGTGAACTGGTCTCGCTGATCAAATCGTCCTCCCTGCTCTCCGTCATCGGCATTGAAGAGCTGGTGCAGAAGGTCCGGGTGATGAACTCCGCCAGCTACACGGCCCTCGAAGGTTACATTCCCCTCGCCCTGGCTTATCTAATCGTTACATTGCCGTTATCTCGATGGGCGAGACACCTGGAAAGGAGGTTTGCCTATGAAACTTGAGGCCTGCCAGGTCACCAAGAATTACAACGGCTTCCTGGCCCTCAATCAGGCCAGCTTCCAAACCGGGCCCGAAGCTCGAGTGGTTGCCCTGCTCGGCCCCAGCGGGGGTGGTAAATCGACCCTGCTTCGTGTCCTGGGCGGCCTGCTCCTGCCCGAGGAAGGCGTCATTCGGGTCGATGAGACGCCCCTGCCCCACGAACCCGATGCCGCCCTGACCGCCCTTCGACGCAACGGTTTTGTCTTCCAGGGCTACAACCTTTTCCCGCACCTGACAGCGTTTCAAAACATCATCCTGCCGTTGCAGGTGGTTCATGGACTGACCGAGGCCCAGGCCCGGGATCGTGCGATGGAATTGCTGACCCGGCTCGGCCTGGCCGACCATCGGGACAAACGCCCCGCCGAACTCTCCGGCGGCCAGCAGCAGCGCGCGGCCATCGCCCGCGCCCTCGCTCCCCGGCCCGCCCTGCTTCTCCTCGACGAACCGACCTCCGCCCTCGATCCCGTCATGACCGGCGAGGTCCTGGATGTCATCCGTGAACTGGCCGAAGGCGGCCAGCAGATCGTCCTGGCCACCCACGAGATCAGTTTCGCCCGCAAGGTCGCCGACTGGATCGTCTTCCTGGCCCAGGGTCGCGTGGAGGAATCCTGCCCCAGCCGCCAGTTCTTCGAAACCCCCGCCTCCCCCCTGGCCAAAGACTACCTCGTCGGACTTTCCAAATATCGGTGAGCCGCTCACGCAGCCTCATGGATGGCGGAGACGGGAGTATTGATGGCGCATGCTGAATTCGCCCAACTGAATGGCATCCAATCCATCCGGAAAACGGGTTGATCCGGCGTTCGTTCATGATGCCGGAAGCATCGAACCGAGACAAGCCGGTGGTGAAGTGAGCCGTGGCGAGCGAGAACCTCCGGATGTACGCGGCGTGACATCCCCTCGGAAGCCCAAGGGGCGTGCGCACCATTTTCGGCCTTCGTCTTCGGCCTTCGTCTTCGGCCTTCGTCTTCGGCCCCGACGCAGCGGGGCCCTACCAGGGATCTGCGAATCCTCTCGAGGCAGCGAGGCTGGCGTCAGCAGAGTGGCCATCTCGCTCCGTCGAGATGAGCGAAAGGCTTGCGCCGGAACGAAGGACTTTCGGAATTCGTGCACGGCTCAGTCTGCCGGGCT
>JBIIRD010000130.1:0-8462 GCA_044341745.1 Prosthecobacter sp.
GGGTCACGGGCTCCACGCTCAGCGCCCGCAAGGCTGCCAATCAGGACAAGGAAGCGGGCCTGCGAGTGCTGACCTACGCCATCCATCTCTAGAAATCCGCGCTTCATGAAATGGTTTCAACTGAGCATGACGCTGACGCCAGGCACGGGGGCATACACCGGCAGTTTTGAGCTACTAGATCAAGCGGAGGTGAGAAAGGTGGCCTTCAGCGGGGTGCTGAGGCAGACACCGACCTTGCAGGACGGTTTGATTGGAGCGGGACACTACCTGCTACCAGCATTGAAAACAGCCCCGACTACTGAGCAGACGAGTGGAGCGGTGTTGTTCTGGAGGCCGGATTAACTTTGTTTGAAAACAGAGTGGCTTGATAAATAATCTTGAGTAGCAGCAGTTCTTTTTTAATTGATCATCAATCGTTGCCAATCTTTTTCATGAATATACCCCGAAACTTATTTGGCATCTTTTTCGCCGTTCTACTCATATGTCTCTCAGCTCATGGGCAGACATATTATTGGTCAAACTTCGCAGGTAGATCGGGTGGGGCTGGAAATGCTGATGGCAAAGGAAGTGCTGCACGATTTTTCTATCCTGGAAGTGTAGCGGTAGACCGGAGTGGCAATGTCTATGTGGCTGACATTGAATATCATACGATTCGCAAGATCACTGGTGCTGGGGTGGTAACGACGCTAGCTGGCATGGCTGGGAATGATGGCAGTGAGGATGGTAAAGGAAGTGTGGCACGATTTTACCTGCCTGGAGGCGTGGCTGTGGACGGGGGTGGGAACGTGTATGTGGCGGACACCGGCAACCACACGATCCGCAAGATCACCAGTTCAGGGATGGTGACGACGCTAGCTGGCTTGGCTGGGAACTTTGGCAGTGAGGATGGTGCAGGTAGCGCTGCGAGGTTCAGCAATCCAGGTGGCGTTGCAGTTGATGGGAGCGGCAATGTTTATGTGGCGGACGCCGGCAACCACACGATTCGCAAGATCACCAGTTCTGGTGTAGTGACGACGCTGGCGGGCATGGCTGGGAGTTCTGACAGCGTGGACGGCATACGCAGCGCTGCGAGGTTCAGTGGGCCCAGTGGCGTGGCGGTGGACGGGGGCGGGAGAGTCTATGTGATGGACTCCAGCAACTGCACGATTCGCAAGATCACTAGCGATGGGGTGGTGACTACGCTAGCTGGCATGGCGGGGAACTATGGTAGTGAGGATGGTGCCGGTAGCGCTGCGAGGTTCAGCTATTCCTATGGCTTGGCGGTGGACGGGAGCGGGAATGTCTATGTGGCGGATACCGAAAACCACACGATCCGCAAGATCACTAGTTCTGGAGTGGTGGCGACGTTTGCTGGCTTGGCTGGGAACTATGGCAGTGAGGACGGCGCACGCAGCGATGCGAGGTTCTACTATCCATTTGGCGCGGCGGTGGACGGAAGCGGCAATGTCTATGTGGCGGACAGAGACAACCGCTCCATCCGCAAGATCACTAGTTCTGGGGTGGTGACGACGTTGGCGGGTGCAGTGGAGAGCCCTGGCAGCGTAGATGGTGTCGGTAGCGCTGCGCGGTTCAGCGGGCCCAGTGGCGTGGCGGTGGACGGGAGCGGGAATGTCTATGTGGCGGACGCCGGCAACTACACGATTCGCAAGATCACTAGTTCTGGTATAGTGACAACTCTGGCGGGCTTAGCAGGAAGTTCTGGCAGTCAGGATGGCGCCGGCGGCGCTGCGCGGTTTTCTTGGCCCAATGGCGTAGCAGTGGACGGGAGCGGGAATGTCTATGTGGCGGACGCCAACAGCTCCACGATCCGCAAGATCACTAGTTCTGGTGTAGTGACGACTCTGGCGGGCTTAGCAGGGAGTTCTGGCAGTGAGGATGGCGCCGGCGGCGCTGCGCGGTTTTCTTGGCCCAATGGCGTAGCAGTGGACGGGAGCGGGAATGTTTACGTGGCGGACGCCGGCAACCACACGATTCGCAAGATCACCAGTTCTGGTGTAGTGACGACGCTGGCGGGCATGGCGTGGAACAATGGCAGTGAGGATGGGGCAGGCAGCGCTGCGAGGTTCAAGAATCCCTCTGGGGTGGCGGTAGATGGGAGCGGGAATGTCTATGTGGCGGACGCCGAAAATCACACGATTCGCAAGATCACTAGCGATGGGGTGGTGACGACGCTCGCGGGCATGGCTGGGAACATTGGCAGTGAGGATGGCGCTGGTAGCGCTGCGAGGTTCAATACTCCATTTGGTATGGCGGTGGACGGGGACGGAAATGTCTACGTGGCGGAGCACAACAATCACACAATTCGCAAGATCACCGTGGATGGGGTGGTCACGACCATCGGCGGCACTGCAGGCATCGTTGGCGGTTCGAATGCTTGGGGAAGCGCAGCCTCATTCACAAACCCATATGGTATTGCGGCGACAAGCGCCGGCATTATCTATGTTGCCGAATACCAAAACAACAGCATCACTCAAGGTGTCATCGACCAAGCGCCGGTAGTAACTATCTCGCCTGGTAGTGCAACGGTTAATCCCGGCGGGATGGCAGCCTTCACCGCCCATGTAGTCAGCGGCATTGCACCTTTCACCTATCGTTGGCGCAGGAATGGCACACCCATCAGCGGAGCAACGGGAAGCAGTTACACCATCTCCAGCTTACAGCAGAGCCACGAAGGCAGCTATGACTGTGTGGTGACCAACGCCCTTGGAAGCGGGACCACAGCTTCTGCATTTTTGACTGTCAATGACCCCGTGGTGATTGTGACGCCTCCTCTCAGTCAAGCAGCGAACGTCGGCCAGGAAGTGAGGCTGAACGTGAGCGCCACAGGCACTGAGCCAATGGAGTTTCAATGGCGCAAGAACGGCATCCAGATTCCTGGAGAGAACGCTTCTGCCCTTGTTCTGGTCGTGGATGCCAATTCTGGAGGATTCTACGATGTCGTGGTGACCAATCCTCTGGGAAGTGTCACTTCGGCTGCGGCAGCTCTGACAGTGCTGGTTCCACCCGTGATCACTGCACAACCTTCAGATCAAAATGTGAGTGCTGGGACCCCTGCTTTCTTCAGCGTCACGGCTTCAGGGTCAGGTTTGACCTATCAATGGAGGCGGAACGGTGCCGATTTGAGCAAGCAGACTGGTCCCCAGCTGATGGTTTCCAACGTCCAGAAGGCCAACGAGGGTGTTTATGATGTGCTGGTCAAAAATGCCTTTGGAGCCGTTCTTTCAGATCCAGCCGTGCTCAGCTTACCTCAGCCACTCGGCATCAGTGAACATCCTCAAGATGTGACCAGTGTTCCAGGTGATACGGCGACATTCTCCGTGACAGCCGTGGGCCAGGGAACTCTCACGTATCAATGGAACAAGGATGGCAAGCCGATCAAAGATGCCCGTTCCAGCACGCTCAATGTGCCTGTGACCGATCCTTCGGCGGCAGGAGCCTACACCGTGACGGTGAGTAGCGGCAGTCTTAAGGTCACCTCATTGCCGGCCTTTTTGCGGGTAACTGAGGAAGGTTTGCTGATCTACAAATTCACTCTGACAGGGAATTCATACGAGGGGACCACCAGTTCCAAGATTGCTCTCTCTGGACTGCTGGTGTTGGATCGCTTGAACCAGAGGGGCGGGATCATCAGGTTTGGCAAGAATGGCAAGCTGGACACATTTGTGACCAAGGTGGATGACGGTATTCGCACTGATTCTACAGGGCCTGTGACAAACAGTCAGACCGTTGTGAGCAAGGTGGTGAAGGCGGAAGATACACCCGCGCAGGAGACTACCATGATCTGGCTGCGAGGCACGGATGGTCTGGTCACTTTCACCAGCACGGACAAGACCATAGCACCGAAAACCCTGGCAGGATTCCAAACGGAAGTGAGCCTGGCAGGCTACACGGAAGTGACTTACCTGACATTGGTTGCTACTCTGGATAATATAGCCTCACTGCAAGCTCGTCAGGCAGGGGAAACCTTGGAGCAAACGTTGAACCGTCTGGCTGCTGGACTGCAGCAGAAGGGCTTCATTCGGGAGTGACAAGATAGATAGTTCCTTTTTCACCTCTCACAAAACCCAATCCTCCGCTTCGGACCCGCCTTCTCACCGGAGTGCTCCGCATTGGCCTTCTTCGCCCTCGCAATCTCCGCCTCGATCATAGCTTGCGTCACCAACCAATGCTCCGGGTTCGGGTCGGTGCTCCCCGCGTAGATCGCATTCAGGCAGATGTTGAGAATGTCCCCGCCGCTCAGGCCCTTGGAAAGCTCCGCGAGAACCGAGTAATCCGCCCGCACCCGCTCTGGGTTGGGAAGATGGAGGGCGAACAGTTCCCGGCGCATGGAAGCGTTGGGAACGCGGAACTTGATGTGGCTCTGGATGCGCCGCAGTAGCGCCGGGTCGTAGTTCTCAAACAGGTTCGTGGTCACAATCACCACGCCCTCAAACCGGTCGAGCTCCTGCATGAGCGTGTTGCGGTTCTGGTTGATGCTTGTGGAGCAGGATTCCCCGGCTGGAACACGCCGGGAAAGCAAGCTGTCCGCCTCATCGAAGAACAGGACCGCGTCCAGCTCCGTCGCCGCCTGGAACACCGCTTTGATATGCTTGGCCGTGTCGCCGAGGTATTTCGAGATCACCGCTGAGTAGTTCACCTGATAGAGCGGCTTGCCGAGCCGCAGGGCGATGCCAAGAGCGGCGCGTGTCTTGCCCGTGCCGGGCGGACCGTAGAAGTTGAGGATGCAGCGGCCTTGCTGGGGCTGGATGCTGCTGAGGTTCCAGACCCGCTCCAAGTCAGCGCGGGTTTCCAGGGCGCGCAGGGCGGCTAGGATGTCCGTCTTCACCTCGGGATGCAGAACGAGGTTCTCCAGGCTGTGACGGGGCTCGGGCTGCACGATCATGCCGAGATCCGGCGCGGGCTCGTCATTTTCGCTCCTTCTGCGGCGGCGCGGGTTGCGGTGATCATCGGCAGTGGCTGCATCGGGAGGCAGTTCGATCTCAGGAGTGTGGCGTGTGGGCATGGGCCGGGAGGGTTGTGGGTTCAGCCAAACAGCACCAGGGTAGCAGCCATCAGAGCGGCCACCGCCAGCCATGCGAACAAGGGTTAGAGATCAGGCGACGAAGGGCAGGAAGAACGGTGTAGGCGATGCTTGGACACCCCAAGATGCTCAATCAACGAGGTCAGGACATAGCGGCGGGAGGTGATCGTGGATTTGGACAGCCCGCTCTTCTTGATCGCCTCCAGGTAGTTCAGGACTTCCAACTCGCAGGATCCAGCCTTTTCGCGAGCCCCCTGTTTGGCACGCTCAATGATTTCCCGAGCCCGGACAATCGCCACCGCCATGTCGTCAGTTCCAAGAGCGATTCGCTCCTGGGGAGCCCCAGGGATTGGCGTGAACCGAATCCACCAAGATTTGCCGCGCAAGAAAAGACCCTTCATAGACCCTGAAGCCTGAGTCAAAATGAGGGGATGTCCGTCTGATTGGCGGGTGCCGTGGGGTGCGGAATTCCTGATTAGGCGATTTCGGACACGGGTGCAGAGTCCGGCCAAATGAAAGGGGAGGGATACCCGTGGTCGGAGGGGCGGCAAAAGTGTGCTAAAACCCTGTGCTAAATGCCCCAAAAAGTGTGCTAAAACCCTGTGCTAAACCTCGCAGGGATTGCAGAAACTGCACATTGCCTTTGGCTGCCTAAAACCCTCGTTTTGAGTGGTTTATGATGGTCGGGCCGGCGAGATTCGAACTCACGACCTCTTGCACCCCATGCAAGCGTTCTACCAGGCTGAACTACGGCCCGACCTTTTGGCCGGTCAGCAGGACTGACCGGTTGGGACGTGGATGATGGCGGGATGAGGCTGGTTTGCAACTGACTTGTTCAATCCTGCGTCAATTTCTTTGCCCTTCGCCCCACTCCCTGGGGGGCTGTTTTCCGGGTTGCATGGTGCAGGCTGGAAGCCTGCACCACCTTGTGTTCAGCAGGCTGGAAGCCTGTGCCACCTTGTGTTCGGCAGACTGGATGGCAGTGTCACGCTCTCAGGCCGCCGGATTGCGGCGGCCTCGCAGGAAACCGAAGGCGATGAAGGCGATGCCGGTGAGGATCATGAAGAGCGAGAAGAACTGCCCGCGCGTCAGACCGAGGATCGATTCCGCGCCGGAATCGGGCTGGCGCACGCATTCGAGGCTGATCCGGGCAACGGCGTAGAGCAGGAAGAACAAGCCGGTCAGCACGCCATGCGGCAGGCGTGGATAACGGACGCGCACCCAGAGCAGGACGGCGCTCAGCAGCAGGCCTTCGCCCAGGGCCTCGTAAAGCTGGGACGGATGCCGGGGATGCAGGATGGAGTCGAGCTCGGCCCGCCCGCCGCCGTTCTGCTCGAACCAGGCGATGATCTCCGGGCTGTGCTGCAGCGACAGGGGCAGGGAAGGCGCGGTGCCGCCCTGGCGTACGAAATCCTCATGCAGCAGCTCGGTGGGGAACTTGACGGCCCAGGGAACCGAGGTCACCCGGCCGAAGAGTTCGCCGTTGATGAAGTTGGCGATTCTCCCGCAGAACACCCCCAGGGGCGCGCCGCAGACCAGGGTGTCGCCAATGCCCGTCCAGGAGATCTTGTGCCGGCGTGCATACCAGAGGCAGAAGAGGGCGACCCCGGCGATGCCTCCATGGCTGGCCATGCCGCCCTTGTGGATCATGAAGATCATCCAGGGCTCCTGGACAAAGTGGTCCCAGTCGTAGAGGAGCATGTAGCCGATGCGCCCGCCCAGGACCACGCCGAACAGGGCGACCAGGGTGATGAAGTCCGCCACCTGATTTTCCCTGATCTCGGAAAGGCTGCGCCGGGCCAGGTGGACCATGACGAGGTAGGTCAGGTAGAAGCCGAGCACATAGGCAAGGCCATACCAATGAAGGGCAAAACCACCCCCGAACTGCAGCATGTAGGGGCTGAGGTCATGCAGGTAAAAGGCGAGGGCGGATGGCATGGGCGGGGCCAGCCATGGCCGAGCCAGCCAGGGACGGCAAGCAAAAGGATGCGCATTGGCCGGCCCTGGCACCCGGGCTGCCTGGCCTTAACCGTCACCATCCCTGACCACGCCTGCAGCTTGGGACTTGTCTGCCACAAATCACTGGCATAGATGGGCGGACGGCGTTTGTTCGACGCTTCGCCCGTCTCCCTGAACCCACCCATGTCCCAACCCTGCGTTTCTTCGATCCTAGGCACCGGCAGCTACATGCCTGATAAAGTGCTGACGAACGATGATCTCTCCAAGATTGTCGAAACTTCCGATGAATGGATCACCTCCCGCACGGGCATCCGGGAACGGCGCATCGCCGCCGCCGACCAGGCCACCAGCGACCTCGCCAGCGAGGCTGCGCGTCGCGCGATGGAAAACGCCGGTGTCAAGCCGGAGGAGATCGATCTCATCGTCTGCGCCACGGTGACGCCGGACATGTTTTTTCCCAGCACCGCCTGCATCATCCAGCGCAAGATCGGCGCGGCCAATGCGGTGTGCTTTGACATCAGCGCGGCCTGTTCCGGCTTTGTTTATGCCCTGCAGGTGGCGCGTCACTTTCTGAACGCCGGCACCCGTCAGACGGCGCTGGTCATCGGCGCGGAAAAGCTCAGCAGCCTGGTCAACTGGAAGGATCGCAACACTTGTGTGCTGTTTGGCGACGGCGCCGGAGCCGTGGTCATCCGCGCCACGGACGCCCCCGACGCCCCGGGACGCGTGCTGAGCACGGTGATGGGCAGCGACGGCAACCTGGTGGACCTGCTGAAGGTGCCCGGCGGCGGCAGCGCCTGCCCGGTGACCCCGGAAAACGTCGATCAGCGCCTGAACACGGTGCACATGGAAGGCCGTGAAACCTTTAAGCACGCGGTGACCCGCATGACCGCCGCCGCCGAGGAGGCTTTGCGCCTGGCCGGCCTTACCAAGGACGATATCAGCCTGGTCATTCCGCATCAGGCCAACGCGCGCATCATCAGCGCGATCGCCGACCGTCTGGGACTGCCCGAGGAAAAGACCTTCATGAACGTCCACAAGTATGGCAACACCAGCGCCGCCACGATCCCCGTGGCCCTGGACGAGGCCAACCGTGAAGGCCGCCTGAAGCGTGGCGACGTGGTGCTGCTGGTGGCCTTCGGCGGTGGTTTCACCTGGGCGGCCTCCGTGCTGCGCTGGTGAGGCGCCTTGGGGAAAGTGGGACGACACGCAGGTCGTCCCTACCATTTGAAGGTAGGGCCCCGCTGTGTCGGGGCCGAAGGATCGCTGGTGACGTTCGCGCCCTGAGGAAAGTGGGACGACACGCAGGTCGGCCCTACCATTTGAAGGTAGGGCCCCGCTGTGTCGGGGCCGAAGGATCGCTGGTGACGTTCGCGCCCTGAGGAAAATGGGACGACAGGCAGGTCGTCCCTACCATTTGAAGGTAGGGCCCCGCTGTGTCGGGGCCGAAGGATCGTTGGTCACGTTCGCACCCTGAGGAAAG
>JBIIRD010000131.1:0-8445 GCA_044341745.1 Prosthecobacter sp.
GCCTCTCCCGGTCCCCCTGCTAAAAACCCCGCCCGCAACCTTCCCGCCCTGATCAAACGTATGGCATTGACCTCCTCCGCTGATTTTCTCTTGCCGATGCTCGCGAACGTGAGCCCCAAGGCTGCGGAGATGGGTTTGTTCAGCTTCCTGACCAACTCGGTCATCGTCGCGCTGTGCGTGCTCGGCATTGTGTTCTTCTTCTCCAAGAAGGCGACCACCAACATGACCCTGGTGCCGCACAAGGCGCAGAACCTTTTCGAATTCCTGGTGGAGTTCCTCTACGGCCGCGTGGAGGGCATCGTCGGTGTCAAGCAGGCCAAGCTGGCCTTCCCGCTTCTGGGCACCCTTTTCATCTACATCCTCACCTCCAACTGGTTTGGCCTGATCCCCGGCGTGGGCACCATCGGATTCGGTCATGCGACCGGCCCCCTCAGCATCAGCGAGGCACATAACCCGCTTCTGCGTCCGCCGACGGCTGACCTGAATGCCACCCTGGCTCTGGCGGTTTCCGCTTTCGTGGTCTGGCTGGTTCTCACCATCAAGGAAGTCGGCATCTGGGGCTTCATCGTCCACACCTTTGGTCCCAAGGGAGGCCTCAAGGGCCTCATGGGCATGGTGGTCGGCGCCGTTTTCCTCTTCGTGGGTGTCATTGAAATCGTCTCCATCGTCCTTCGCCCGATGACCCTCTCGGTGCGACTTTATGGCAACATCTTCGCGGGTGAAAGCGTGCTGCACACCCTCGGCGGTCTGCTCGACAAGGCCGGCCAGCCCTGGAGCATGATCGGCAGCGTGCTGTTCCCGTTCCCCTTCTACTTCATGGAGCTGCTCGTCGGCCTGCTCCAGGCCATCGTGTTCACCCTGCTCTGCTCCGTTTACATCCAGCTCTCCACCACCCATGACGACCACGGTCATGAGGAGGGCGATCATCACCACTGATACCGAACCCTTTGTCCGCAGGATCATGCGCAACGCGTGAATGCGGCCGAAACAACAACACAAACCTACATCCTCCTATGATCACTGAAATCATGACCATGGCCGCTGACGTGGCTCCTGCAGCTGGCGGCATCGCCGGTAACATCACCCAGGCCGTTGGTGGCGCCGGCGCCGCCATCGGCGTGGGCCTCATCGGCTCCAAGGCCGTGGAAGCCGTCGGTCGCAACCCCGGCGCTTTCGGCAACATCCTGACCCTCGGCATTATCGCCATGGCCCTCGCTGAAGGCCTCGGCATTCTTGCCTTCTTCGTCAGCAAGTAAGCCCTTCCTGCGTGCGGCGGGTTGAGTTCATCAACCCGCCGCCGCAACTCTCGTTTCCTTTCCTCACCGCCCCGCTTTCCTCCTCCCACGTTCACCTCAGTTTATGGAACTCCTCTCGCCCATGTTTGCTAAAATGGCCCCGGTGCTCGCTGCCGGTCAGGTGGACGAAATCGTGGAGAAGTTCGGCCTCGCCTGGCCGAAGTTCATCGCCCAGGTGCTGATCTTCGTGGCGGTGTACACCATTTTGAAGAAGTTCGCCTTCGGCCCCATCCTGGCCATGCTCGAACAGCGCCGCCAGCGCATCGCCGACGGCGAGGCCAAGCTGGAGAAGATCGCCCGTGACCTCGCCCAGGCCGAGAAGAACGCCAAGAACCTGCTCGACAAGGCCAATGACGACGCCGCCCGCCTGATCAAGGAAGCCGGCGACAGCGCCAAGTCCCTCGCTGAAAAGCGCCAGCAGGAGGCCATCCACGAGGCCAACCAGATCATCGCCAAGGCCCGCGAGGCCGCCCAGCTCGAGCACGAGCAGCTCATGTCCCAGCTGAAGCGTGAGTTCGGCCGCATGGTCGCCGACGCCACCAGCCGCGTCACCGGCAAGGTCCTCAATTCCGACGACCAGAGCCGAATCAACCAGGAGACCGCCGCCCAGGTGTCCCTGTAACCCCTTTCGCTGAGAAATCCGAACCGCGCCTCAGTCCATGAAAATCAGCAAGGAAGTCCGCCGCACCTCACGTCAGCTCTTCAAGGTCTGCCTGAACAATGGCAGCCTCGACGAAAGCCGCGTGCGCCAGGTCGTGGCGAAGATTGCTGAGGCCAGGCCGCGTTCCTGCGTCGCCATCCTCAACAGCTTCTCCGCCCTCGTGAAGGCGGAGCTCGACCGCCAGCGTGCCCTGGTGGAAAGCGCCTCATCCCTGACGCCTGACATCCAGGCCCAGCTGCAAAAGAGCCTTTCCGCCAAATACGGCCGCCAGCTCTCCCTGGATTTCCAGGTCCGCCCCGAACTCCTCGGCGGCATCCGCGTCCGCGTCGGTTCCGACGTCTGGGACGGCAGTGTCAAAGCCCGTCTCGAATCCCTCAAGGCCTCCCTCGCCTGATCCTTTTTTGTTAAACGTCCCTCTCCCTCCTCCTTTACCCCACTAGTCGAACCATGAGCAACATCCTCCAGGAGATCGAATCCCAAATCGCCGGACTCAAGACGGCGGTCACCAAGTCCAACGTCGGCGTTGTCCGCGAGATCGGTGACGGCGCCGCCAAGATCGAAGGCTTGAGCGATGTCATGCTCAACGAAATGATTGAGTTCCCCGGCGGCCTCTACGGCCTGGCCCTGAACCTCGAAGAAACCGAAGTCGGCTGCGTGCTTCTCGGTTCCGGCGAGCACATCAAGGCGGGCGACGAAGTGCGCACCACCGGCCGTCTCCTCTCCGTGCCGGTCGGCAAGGGGCTTCTGGGCCGCGTGGTCAGCACCCTCGGTGAGGCTCTCGACGGCAAAGGCCCCATCAAGGGCGACGCCCAGTATCCGGTTGAGAAAATCGCCCCTGGCATCATCACCCGCAAGTCCGTGTCCGTTCCCGTGCAGACCGGCATCATGAGCATCGACGCCATGATTCCGATCGGCCGCGGCCAGCGTGAGCTGATCATCGGTGACCGTGCCACCGGCAAGACCACCATCGCCGTGGACACCATCATCTCCCAGGCCAAGCAGAACAAGGCCGCCGAGCAGGGCAAGCTTCAGGGCCACAAGCCCCTCTACTGCATCTACGTCGCCATCGGCCAGAAGCAGTCGAACGTCGCCCGTGTCGTCAAGACCCTCGAGGAAGCCGGCGCGATGGAATACACCGTCATCGTCAGTGCCTCCGCCTCCGACAGCGCGGTGAACCAGTACCTCGCCCCCTACACCGGCTGCGCCATCGGCGAGTGGTTCATGGACCAGGGCATGGACGCCCTCATCGTGTTCGATGACCTTTCCAAGCAGGCCGTGGCCTACCGTCAGGTCTCCCTCGTGCTGAAGCGCCCCTCCGGTCGTGAAGCTTATCCGGGTGACGTGTTCTACCTCCACAGCCGTCTGCTTGAGCGCTCCGCCCGCGTGAACGAAAACTACGGCGGTGGCTCCCTGACCGCCCTGCCGATCATCGAAACGCAGGCCGGCGACGTGTCCGCCTACATTCCGACCAACGTGATCTCCATCACCGACGGTCAGATCTTCCTCGAAACCGACCTCTTCTACCAGGGCATCCGCCCCGCCATCTCCGTCGGTCTGTCGGTGTCCCGCGTGGGTTCCGCCGCCCAGACCAAGGCCATCAAGAAGGTGTCCGGCACGACGAAGCTGGACCTCGCCCAGTTCCGCGAGCTCGCCGCCTTCGCCCAGTTCGGTTCCGACCTCGACGCCGCCACCAAGGCCAAGCTGGACCGCGGTGCCCGCATTGTGGAGCTGTTCAAGCAGCAGCAGTATCAGCCGAAGAGCCTGCCGGTCATGGTCATCAGCCTCTACGCCATGCAGAAGGGTTATTTCGACACCATCTCCGTCGATCGCGTGAAGGAGTTCCAGACCAAGCTGGAAACCTACCTTGAGGAACGCAAGTCCGCCCTCCTCGAGAAGCTCGGCAATGAGAAGGCCCTCGACGGCGTCGAAGCCGACATCAAGGCCGCCCTCGACGACTTCAAGTCCGCCTGGAAGTAATTCTCCCGGTCCTCAGCCCCCAGATTTAAGCTCTCCGCTCCATGCCCTCCACCCGCGACATCCGCCGCCGAATCAAATCGGTCAAGAACACGGCCCAGATCACCAAGGCCATGCAGCTCGTCGCGGCTGCGAAGATGAAAAAGGCGCAGGACCAGGCCGCCAACGGCCGTCACTACGCCGAGATGATGAACAAGATCCTCGTCGCCCTCAAGGAGAGCGCTGAGGAAGGCATTCATCCTTACTTCACCGAAGGCAAGGGCAACAAGACGCTGGTTCTGGTCATCGCCACCGACAAAGGTCTGTGCGGCGCCTTGAACACCAACCTGCTGAAGAAGCTGATCAACACCAAGATCGAGGGTGAGGTGGAATACGTCACCATTGGCCGCAAGGCCTCCCAGGGGCTGACCCGTCTGCGCAAGACGCTGATCGCCGACTTCCCGGTCAAGGATCCGGCGAAGTTTGCGGAAGTGCGCTCCGTCGGCAAGTTCATCCAGGACAAGTTCCTGACCGGTGAATACAAGGCCGTTCACATCGCCTTCAACAACTTCATCAACACCGTCACACAGGTGCCCAGCATCGAGCAGCTCCTGCCGGTGAACCCGGTGACCCTCGGCGGCAAGCGCAGCTTTGACGAAACCTCCAAGGAGGTCAACGCCGCCGAGCTGCCTCAATACACCTTTGAACCCGGCGCCGCCGTGGTCTTTGAAACCGTGCTGCCGCAGTATGTCAACGGCACGCTTTACCAGATGCTTCTGGAAGCACGCGCCTCCGAGCACTCCAGCCGGATGGTGGCCATGAAGAACGCCACCGACAACGCCAAGCAGATGCTCAAGGATCTCAGCCTCGAATACAACAAGCTGCGCCAGGCCGCCATCACCAACGAACTCCTCGAAATCACCACCGCCAAGATGGCCCTCGAATAGGCTTCTTGACCCTCTCTCGACTCCTTGACCCCATCTTGACCCCCTTTTTCAAACCATGAGCAACATCGGCACAATCGTTCAAGTCATCGGTCCCGTGGTGGACGTGGATTTCTCCGCCTCCGGCAAGCTGCCCGAGATCTACAACTCCCTGGAGATTTCTTATGAACTCGGCGGCAAGGCAGCACGTCTCGTCTGCGAAGTTCAGCAGCACCTGGGTGACGGCTGGGTCCGCTCCGTGGCCATGTCCTCCACCGAAGGTCTGAAGCGCGGCATGCCCGTGACCGACACCGGCGCCCCCATCACCGTGCCCGTTGGTGAGGAAGTTCTCGGCCGTATCTTCAACGTCACCGGCGACGCCATCGATGACCAGCCCTCCCCGAAGACCGAGAAGCGCTACCCGATTCACCGCAAGGCTCCCTCCCTCGTTGACCAGGATCCTTCCGCTCAGATCCTTGAAACCGGCATCAAGGTCATCGACCTGATCTGCCCCTTCACCAAGGGTGGTAAAGTCGGCGCCTTCGGGGGTGCCGGCGTGGGCAAGACGGTGGTCATCATGGAGCTCATCAACAACATCGCCAAGGGCCACGGTGGTTACTCCGTGTTCGCCGGCGTGGGTGAGCGTACCCGTGAGGGCAACGACCTTTACCATGAGATGATCGAGTCCGACGTCATCAAGGTGAAGAAGGAAGGTCACGACATCGTCCGCAACGCCCAGGGCGGTTACATCAGCGAGCCCGGCTCGAAAGTGGCCCTGGTTTACGGCCAGATGAACGAGCCCCCGGGAGCCCGTCTGCGCGTCGCCCTCTCCGCCCTCTCCATGGCCGAGTACTTCCGCGACGAGAAGAACCAGGACGTGCTTCTGTTCGTGGACAACGTCTTCCGCTTCTCCCAGGCCGGTTCCGAAGTGTCCGCCCTTCTGGGTCGTACGCCTTCCGCCGTGGGTTACCAGCCCACCCTCGCCGCTGAAATGGGCGCCATGCAGGAGCGAATCACCTCCACCAAGAGCGGTTCCATCACCTCCTTCCAGGCCGTTTACGTGCCTGCGGATGACTTGACCGACCCTGCTCCCGCCAACACCTTCGCCCACCTTGACTCCACCGTCGTGCTTGAGCGTTCCCTGGCTGAGCTTGGCATCTACCCCGCCGTGGATCCTCTCGCTTCCGTGTCCAAGGCCCTCGCCCCTGAAATCGTCGGTGAGGAGCACTACCGCGTCGCCCGTGGTGTCCAGCGCGTGCTTCAGCGCTACAAGGACCTTCAGGACATCATCGCGATTCTCGGCATGGACGAGCTTTCCGATGACGACAAACTCATCGTGTATCGCGCCCGTAAGCTTCAGCGCTTCCTGAGCCAGCCCTTCCACGTCGCCGAAATCTTCACCGGCACCCCCGGCCAGTATGTGTCCGTCAAGGACACCGTCAAAGGCTTCGCCGAGATCCTCGACGGCAAGCACGACGACGTCCCTGAAGCCAACTTCTACATGAAGGGTGGCATCGACACCGTGCCCAAGAAGTAATTCGCGTTCCAAGTTAAGGTTGGAAGTTCCAGGCGGCGCCAAAGCTGATTTGAAACTTCCAACTCGAAACCTGAGACTTTCCCCCTTTCTCGCCCATGCCTCTCAAACTGGAAATCGTCACTCCCGAAGCCCGCATCTTCTCCGATGAGGTGGACACCGTCGTCCTCCCCGGCGTGGAAGGCGAGCTGGGCATTCTGCCCGCGCACGCTCCGCTGGTGACGACCCTTCAGTGCGGCGAACTGCGCATCACCAAGTCAGGCAAGACGACGGAGATGGCGGTGGGTGAAGGCCTGGTGGAAGTGACCGGCGCCTACGCCCGCATCCTCACCGACATGGCGATCGACGTCGAAAGCATCGACGAGAAGGCCGTCGAGGAGGCCCTGGAGCGCGCAAGGCACTCCCTGGAGTCCATGAAGCACGGCGAGCAGCAGGAGGAAGTGGCTGCCGTCATGGCCATGATCCAGCGCAGCACCGCCCAGCTCCACGTGAAGCGCAAACGCCGCACGATCTGAGCCCGGCAATAGCCCTCTAGCCATTTCAAAACGCTCGCTTCCTGCGGGCGTTTTGCTTTTGGGGCGCCACGGGCACAGGTGCGAAGCGTTGGGGTAAGGTCTCCCGGCTGCAAGTCGCCCGAACAACACTGGCTCTTGTCCAACTGGGGAGCACGCCAGTTTGACCCAGATTCCGCCTTTTTCAGGTAGTTGGGCCATTCCTGCCCCACAAAAAAGGCGGCACCCCCAATTGAACCCGGATTAAAGCGGCTTTCCCTCCCCGCGCGGCTTGGAATCCAGCTTTTGGTTTTGAGTGACAGGCGAGACATCCCGGTTCACCGCCAGATTCGTCAAAAACGCCCCGACCTCCGTCGCCCCCATCTCTGAGGGATGGCGCATCTGCCCGCAGACCGGCTTATGAAACAAGACATAGCGCTTGTACCACCCCTCCTAAGCCTGCTCGGTCTGGCGCGAGTCAAGCCGCACGCTCATGACGCCGATGAGGATCTGTTCCAGGGTGAAATATTCACACAGGCTTTTTCCCCGCTCATGGGAGCAGAAACCTGCAATTTTGTTGCTTGGCACTCCAATGAGCCGCTAAAACAACGTCATGAGCTTTAAAGCCCGTCATCAAGCAACAAATCTGTCGGAGATAAAGCGGCTGACAAAACAACGCTTCTGACGATAAATCACCTGTTAGGCCAATTTCGCAGCGTAGCACCATGAACCAAGAAGCCATCATCTGCGTTCCCGGCCCTTGGGCTGACCGAAGCGAGTTTCTACGAGCCATCATTACCCAGCAGCCAGCAGGAGAGTTCATGTTTGCTGGTGGCATCTTAGCTCACCCGAGCGGCAAGGATCATGTTCCGCTGCATTTCTGTGAGCCATACTCGGAGATGAGGGAGGCATTTCGGATCGCAGGTCAGGGACGCCTCAGTTATCATATCCTTGATAGAATTGATGAGCACCGAGGCGTTGCTTATCTTCACTTCCCCGTTGGCTGGCTGGAGCAGCGGCAGCGACTCACGAAGTTCACTCAGGTTATCCAGAGAGCAGGAGGCTTTGCTCTGAAGATCGAGTCTTCGGGAGTTGCCCATGAGTGGGATCGTTGGTTTTCACTACTCTCAGGCTCCACTTTCGACGCCTATTGCAGTGCGGTCACACTTATCGGAGACGCAGACCGTTATTATTCCTGCGGCATGCACCATTTCTGCCTTCCCGAGTGCAGCTTGCCACGCTCCATCGACATTCGGCAGGCAGCCGACTTTATGAACCGCTTCAACATGTATCAGATTATTGAGCAGCCTCAGTTTGCTTCAGGGCATACATTCAGTCTTGATGCGGATTCGCCACACTTCCGACTGGTTTTGTCGCCTGATTCACGGCATGAGGCTGACGATCTTTTTCACAACCCACACGGTATATGGGATCTTACTCCGAAGAATTGACCAACGCGACCCACACAAGGAATACTTTCAACTTTGAAGCGCGACAACTGGGCGTGAGTAATAGACCTCGTTTGGGGTCCGGTAGCCGAGCCGCTTGCGGGGGCGGTTGTTGAGGATCGCGGCGAGGCGATTGCACT
>JBIIRD010000075.1:0-24407 GCA_044341745.1 Prosthecobacter sp.
TGTCGGGCAGGGTTTCAGGCAGGATGAAACGCGCGCCATGGGCCAGCACGGTCGTGTTGGAGCGCAGCGTCAGGGGCTGCGTGCCGTCGAGATGATAGTCACCGGGCGGGATCGTCACGACGCCTTCCTTTTTCAACAGCTCGGCAAGCCGGGCGCTGTCATCAGCGAAGGCGGGAAGCGAGGCGGCGGCGAGAAGGAGAAGAGCAGCAGGCAGTTTCATCGGCCGCATGATAACGGCCCCGGCCTGACAAACTCCATAACAAACACCCGGTTCATGTCCGCCCATGCCGGTTCTCAAACCCGCTCCAGCCTGATCGGGTAGGTGTTGCCTGAGGCGAACTGGGCGACGTAAAGGCCGCCCTGCGGATCCACGGCGAGATCGTGCGGATGCATGAAGACCTCCCCGGCATGGCTCATCCTCCGCAGCCTGCCGGAGTCGTCGTAATCCGGGGCGGAACCGCCGATGTTGGAGATCACGCGCAGGTCGGCGTCGAGCACGGAGACAAAGCCGCGCGAGGCACGGTCGGCGGGCCAGTTGTCGGCGAGATGGGCGACGAAATAACGGCCGTCGTGCCAGCGGATCTGGCGAGGATTGCCGCCAGGCAGGTCCACATGGGCGAGCTTCCGGCCGTCCAGGGAAAGCCGGAGCAGGTGCTGCTGGTCGCTCATGGCGATGAGCAGGCTCGGTGCGTCCTGCCGGTGAAGGTCGGCCATGCCGCCGTGCGGCCCCCAGTGGACGATGCCGCCCTCCTGGCCGCCAAAGATGCCAACGTAGCGACCCTGAGCATCATAACGAGTGATGTAATCACGGCCGTAGCCGTCGAGCACGAAGAACGATCCGTCCGCGGTGTGCAGGGTCCAGGAGGGCTTGTATTCAGCCTCCTTGCTGTATTTGCCGGAGGCTTCCGGCCAGCGCCATTCCTGGAGGAACTCGCCGTCCAGGGTCGCCTTGACGACACGATGTGTCTGCAGGCAGGTGATGTAGAGCACCTGGCGCGCCCCTTCATCGACGATGGAAAGCCCGTGGGCGCCAGGAAACTGCGTGCCCCACTTGTTCACCAGCCTGCCGGCGGAGTCGTAGATGATGACGTTGTTGGCCGTGTGGTCGGTCAGCAGGATGACATGGCCCTCGCGGTCGCAGACAATGCCATGGCAGTTCTTCACCGGCGTCTTTTCATCCAGCACGCCCCAGCCGGGGACGACGCGGAAGCGGAAGTCGCCTTGTCCCAAAATAGGTTCGGCCGCCCGGGGGCGAACCCAGGGAAATGCGCCGATGGCGGCGGAGGCGGAGGCCTGTAGAAAACGACGGCGGCTTGGGCGGATGGAGGACATGGCGACGGGACACTCTTTTCTGCCATGAGTGACGGAGGCCGACAAGACACTTCCCGCATCTGCCATGCATCGCCCGGGCCTTCGCAAGATGAACCTCCGGCCGTCGTTCTGGCAGCTCCATGCACGCCCCCCTGCCCCTGACCCGTCGCCGCACCCTTCAGACCCTGTTCTGCTCCAGCGCCGCCATGGCGCTCAACCTCAGCCGCCGGTCCGCCGCCGCGGTGGAGGCGGGCGGCATGCACTTCCTGGCCATCGGCGACTTCGGCACCGGCGGCAAGGATCAGCAGACCGTGGCGAAGGCCATGCAGGACTTCGTCGCGAAGAACAGCCTGCGGCCCGAGGCCCTGCTGCTGCTGGGCGACAACTTCTACGGCCCGGCGAACCCGAGGCCCAAGAAGGACGGCAAGAGCGTGCCCGGGGAGGCCGCGCCCTTCACGGCGGAGTCCCGGCGCTGGCAGCGGGAGATCGAGGACATGTATCCGCAAAGTTCGTTCGGCTGCCCGATGTACGCCGTGCTGGGCAACCATGACTACCACGACAACCAGGGCGGCGAGAACGCCCAGCTGGCCTACGCGAAGAAGCCCGGCGTCCGCTGGAGGCTGCCCGCCAAATGGTACCGCCAGGATTTCGGCCCGCTGCTCACCGTGCTGTTCCTCGACACCAACCTGCGGGAGGTCAGCGGCCGGGATGCAAAGACGAAGAAGTACACGCGCGCCTCGCTCAGCGAGGCGGAGGGCGCCGCGCAGCTGGCCTGGTTCAAGGCCGAGCTGGCGAAGCCCCGGGGTGCCTTCACCCTCGTCATCGGCCATCACCCCGTGTATTCCAACGGCGACCACGGCGACACCCGGGAGCTGGTGGAGAAGTGGGAGCCGCTGCTTCAGGAGCACCAGGTGCACGCCTATCTCTGCGGGCACGACCATGACCTCCAGCACCTGGAGCTGGAAGGCCGCTTCACCTCCCACATCCTCTCCGGCGGCGGCGGCGCCCGCACGCGCAAGCTTGAGACGCCCGAACGAAAGATGCCGTACGGCCTCGACACCCACGGCTTCACCCACCTCACGGTGAAGGCGGACGCGCTCAGCTTCGCCCACCACGGCGTGGACGGCGCGCTGCTGCACCGCTTCACCAAGCGCGCCGACGGCCGGGTGGAGATCGGCTGATAGATCGGGATTCCCCTTCCCACCCGGCCCGGTTTTCGCTAGCAAGACGGTGATGAGCGACTCGAACGCCCCTGAAACCTCCGCGTTGAACAAAACCCTGGGGGGCTGGCAGGTGATGTTCTACGGCCTTGGCTCCATGCTGGGCGCGGGTGTGTATGCACTGATCGGCCGCGCGGCGGAGAACCTCGGCAACGCCGTCTGGCTGGCCTTCCTGGTGGCCATGATCGCCGCCATGCTGACGGGACTGTCCTACGCCTGTGTCGGCAGCCGATACGCCCGCGCCGGCGGCGCCGCCTACGTCACTCATCATGCCCTGGGCAGGCCCTGGCTCAGCTACATCGTCGGCATCGCCGTCATGATGAGCGGGCTGACCAGCATGGCCACCGGTTCGCAGGCGATTGCGGAAAACCTGGAAAAGGCCTTTGGGGTCGTGCTGCCGGTGAAGCTCACCGCCATCGCCCTCGTGCTTCTCGTCGGCTGCATCATCTACCGTGGCATTCGCGAGAGCATGTGGGCCAACATCGTCTGCACCGTGGTCGAGGCCTCCGGCCTGATCTTCATCATCGCCGTCGGCATGAAGTACTGGGGCGGCGTGAACTATCTTGAAAGCGCCGGTGACACCGTCGCGGGCGGAGCGGGCTCGGGCATCACCCTGGCGATGATCATGCAGGGCGCCGTGCTCACCTTCTACTCCTTCATCGGCTTCGAGGACATCCTCAACGTCAGCGAGGAGGTGAAGAACCCAAGACGCGACGTGCCCTTCGGCCTGATTGGCGCGATGATCCTCGCCACGCTCATCTACATGGCCGTGGCGATCACCGCCGTCTCGGTCGTTCCATGGCGCGAGCTCGCCGCCAGCAAGACGCCGCTTATGGAGGTGGCCCACCGCGCCGCGCCCTGGTTCAAGGGCGTCGACGGCGTCTACATCGGCATCACCATCTTTGCGATCGGCAACACCGCCCTGCTCAACTACCTCATGGGCTCGCGGCTGCTTTATGGGATGAGCCGGCAGGGTCTCCTGCCGCGAATCCTGGGCCGCGTCCATCCCGTGCGCCGCACGCCCCATGTCGCCATCTTCGTGCTGTTCGGCATCGTCGCCGCGCTCATCCTCAGCGGCAGCGTCAAGCAGCTCGCCGAATCCACGGTGCTGCTCCTGCTGACGGTCTTCACCATCGTCAATGTTTCGCTCGTGATCCTGAAGCGCCGGCCCGGCGAGGCACGCGGCGGCTTTGAAGTGCCCGTGATCGTTCCGGCCCTCGGGGCGCTGGTCTGCGGCTCGCTGATCCTCACGCGCCTCAAGACCGCCCTGACCAGCAGCAATCCCGCCGAACGCCCCGCCCCCCTCATCGCCATCGCCATCATCCTGATCGGCCTCGCCCTCTACAAGGTCCTCAAGCCCCGCGACGTGCTGGCGAGCGTGGAGGAGTGAAGGTTGCGGACGGCTTCATGCAGAACAGACTAATTCACTGCAACCCTTACCCAAAGGGCATGGCGCGAAATTCGGTGGCATGAAGGGTGCAGGATTTTTCGAGGGAGCCTTCCAACCTAAAGATCTTGGGATCTCGCTCAAAATTGAAGAGGCGATAAAGGTGGTATTCTTCGAAACGATGTCTTGAAACAGACAGTTCATTCAGGGTGACAAAAAATGGCGTTGCGATGCCAAAGCGCGTGGTTTTGACCTCAATCAGCCTCTCACGACCGCCTACTTCATAGGACAAGATGTCGAATCCCAAATGATCCCCCTGAGTTCGGGAAACCTGCTCAATTTTGTTTGCCAGCTGCTTCCTGCCTGCATTCCAGAGCCTCTGATGTTCAAACTCCATCACAACCAGTTCCCCTGCGGCGCCTAGCGACTGGTTTCTGGCCTCCAATTCCAGATAGTTGCGCTGCGTGATTTTGAATCGCCGACCTGCGGCTTCATGCGCCTGATTCCGTTGAACTTCGCGTTCCGGGGCTTTGACCTCCATTTCATCAAACCTGATGGCAGGCAGCTTTTCCACCCCAGCATCAGCAACGACATCTTGGACGAGCTTGTCAAACGCATGCGATTCATCGAACTCCAGATGATCTTCAACCACCTCTCGCAGCAGCTCCTGATAGTTCTTCAACGGTTTGTACCCGCATATGTAGGGATAACCAAGTTCGATCATCACCGCACTGATGTTCTGATGCTTTTTCTCAACGGACCCTTTTGTGCGATCACGCAGAAGCATGCGCAGACGCCGATTGTGTTCCGCCTTATTGAAGGATTCACCCCGAAGCTCCTTGCAGAGCATGGCGAAATAATCCGCCACGGCAGCTTCGATTTCGAGGCGTGACCAGCTTTCAGACATTCGGCATCGTTGGATTGGCTGATGCTATTCTCCGCAGGCTTTAGACATCTGGCAAGCGACTGTGCAGGCAGCCCGGTCTTGCGTCGGCGGCCATGTTTGACTAAACGCGTGGGATGCGTTCCGAACGTGCCGGGGAGCCAGGCGGGCTCCGTGTGCTGATCCTTGTCGAAAACCTGCCCGTGCCGCTCGACCGGAGGGTCTGGCAGGAGGCCTGCGCCCTCAGGGATGCGGGCCATGAGGTGACGGTCGTCTGCCCGCAGATGCGCGGCTTCACCCAGGCCGAGGAGGTGCTGGAGGGCATCCAGATCCACCGGCACTGGATCAGCGACGAGGCGCGCGGCATCCGCGGCTTCCTGCTCGAATATGCCAGCGCCCTGTTCGGCGAGCTGCGCTGCGCGCTGAAGGCCTGGCGGCGCAGGGGCTTCGATGTCATCCACCTCTGCAACCCGCCTGACCTGCTCTTCCTCGTGGCGCTGCCCTTCAAGCGGCTGGCCGGGGTGAAGGTGGTCTTCGACGTGCATGATCTCTGGCCGGAGATGTTTGAAGCGAAGTTTGGCAGGCGCGGCCCGCTCCGGTGGCTCCTGCATCGCGCCGTGCTGCTCGCCGAACGCTGCACGCTGGCGCTCGCCGATGTCGTGATCGCCACCAACCAGAGCGTGCTGGCCGCCGTGAAACGCCGCGGCCGGAAGCGGGATGACGAGACCTTCATCGTGCGCACCGCGCCGAACCGGCTCGACACCGCCACGCCTGCCGACGCCTCGCTGAAAAAAGGACGCCGGCATCTGGTCGGCTACATCGGGGTCATGGGCGACGCAGACGGCGTGCACTACCTGGTCGAGGCCGCGCGACACATTGTCCAGACCTGCGGCAGGCAGGACGTGCAGTTCCTGCTCATGGGCAGCGGCCCGGAGCATGCCGACCTCGTCCGGCTGCGCGACACCCTGGGCCTGACGGACTGCATCGACATGCCGGGGAGGGTTTCCAACGAGTTCCTCTTCACCGGCCTGCAGACCATGGACCTCGGCGTCGCCTGCGACCCGATCAACGACTACAACGACCACTGCACAATGAACAAGACCCTGGAGTACATGGCGTTTGGCAAAGCGCAGGTGCTGTTCGGGACGCGTGAAGGCCGTTTCTCGGCAGGCGAAGCCGGCTTGCATGTCATGGAAAACAGCGCCGAGAAGCTGGGCGACGCCATCCTGGAGCTGCTCGATGATCCGGAGCGCCGCGAGCGCATGGGTCGGCTGGGACGCGAGCGCCTGACCACCGAGCTGTGCTGGGAAAAGAGCGTCGAGGAGCTGCGAAAGGCCTATCGAAGTCTGTGAACTGAAGCGTGCGCGTCTTTGCGGCGGCTGAATTAACCTTGCACGCCCGCCAGGATGCGGAATACCTCCGGCCTCCAGACCGCCTATGAATCACGCCTTCTCCCTGCTTGCCAACGCAACCACCCCACCGGCCGGCATGGGTTCCCTGGGAGAGTTCCTGGCCACCGGCGGCTATGTGATGCTGTTCATCGTCCTCTGCTCCTTCCTGGCGGTGACGGTGATGATCTCCGCCTGGCTGCGTCTGCGCGACCACCTGGTGCTGCCGGCCAACGTCATGAGCCAGCTGCGTTCCCTGCCCGGCTATGCGGCCAAGGGTGACATCAAGCCGCTGCAGGAGTTCCTGGAGCACGACTCCTCGCTGCTGGCGAAACTCGGCGCGCTGGCCATCAGCGGCACGTTTTCCTCGCGCCAGGAGTGCGTGGACACCCTGACCGCCCGCGCCAAGGAGGAGCTGCATCATCTGGAGCGCGGCATTCCGATGCTGGAGGTCATGGTCACCGTGGCGCCGCTCCTGGGCCTGCTGGGCACCACCGCCGGCCTCGTCGGCATGTTCTCCGCCTTCGGCAGCGACGCCGGGCCTGACACCACCGCCGTGGCGCGCGAGATCGGCGTGGCGCTGCGCTGCACCATCGCCGGCCTGTTTGTTGCCGTGCCCTCCGTGGTGGCGCACACCTACTTTGTCCGCCGCCTCGACGCCATCGGCGTGCGCCTGGAGTCCATCATGCATGAGACGATCCAGACCTTCTTCGCCCACTTCGAGGTGCAGCGCGCCGGGTCGCCGGAACGTCATTGATCCCTCCTCCAACCGAATCCGGCACGCGTCATGCAGCTCAACCTCCGCCCCCGCCGCCGCCCGGTGCCCGCGATCCCCATCGTGTCGCTCATCGACATCATGGTGATCCTGCTGATCTTCTTCATCGCCACCACAACCTTCCGCGAGAAGAAGGTGCAGGTGAAGATCAACCTGCCGCAGTCGAAGTCGATGGGCGCCAGCGCGCCTTCCGAAGAGGTGCGCAAGTCCATCCTGGTCACTCCCACCAAGGAGCTCTTTCTCGACGGCAATCCGGTGAAGGTGGAGGAGCTGGCCGCCGCGCTGACCCGGCTGAAGAGCACCCAGCCGGACTCCAAGCTGGAGCTGGAGGCGGACACCGAGACCCCGCTGGGCATGCTGGTCAGCATCTGGGATGCCCTGCGCGACGCCGGTTTTTCGATCAACGACGTCCCTGCGCGCATCCAGCGTGAGGGCCAGAAGTGATCCAAGCCCGCTCCGCTGCATGAACCCGGCCCTCACCCTCCTTCCCTCCACCGACCCCGCCCTGCTGCTGCGTTTCCGCGACCGGCAGTACTCCGCCGAGCTCATCGCCGCCGCGCTGCTGCACTTTGACTTCTTCAGCTGGCTTCAGCAAAACGACGGCGCGAACAGCGAAGCCATCGCCAGCCACTTCGGCTTCATTGCGCGACCGCTCGACGTGCTGCTCACGCTCTGCCGCGCCTCGAATCTGATCCACACGGATGAGCAGGGCGGTCATCATCTCACCGCCCAGGGTCGTGAGCACTTCGTCAAGGGTTCGCCCTGGTACCTCGGGCCCTACTATGCACCGGTCAGGGACACGCCCATCACCAAGGGTTTTGTGCAGGTGCTGACCACCGGCAGGCCGGGAAGCTGGCAGGCCAAGGCCGACGCGAAGGACTGGCACGAGTCGATGCTCGACCCTGAGTTTGCGCGCGGTTTCACCGAGCTGATGAACTGCCGCGGCATGCTCTTCGGGCAGCATCTCGCACGCAGCGTCGGGCCCCTTCTGGGACAGCGCAGCCACCTGCTCGATGTCGGCGGCGGCTCGGGCATCTATTCATCGACCCTGGTGGCCGCGCATCCGCAGCTCCGCGCCACGGTGCTGGAGCAGTCTCCGGTCGATGCGATCGTGCGGCAGGAAATCACCAGGCACGGGCTTGACGGTCACGTGCAGGTTTTCGCCGGGGACATGTTCAGCGTCACCTGGCCACAGGCGGACATCGTGCTGCTGTCGAACGTCCTGCATGACTGGGACGTGGCCGAGGCGCGTACGCTGCTCGTCAAGGCGGCCGCCACCTTGCCCAGCGGCGGCCTGCTGATCATTCACGACGCCTTCATCCGCGATGACAAGACCGGGCCGATGGCCGTGGCCGAATACTCGGCGCTGCTGATGAACATCACGCAGGGCAAGTGCTACAGCCCGGCCGAGTATGCCGCCCTGATGGACGGCCTGGGCCTGAAGCCCGGGCCGTATCAGGACACCGTCGCGGACCGCGGCTTCATGACCGCGGTCAAGGCCTGAGCCGCGCCGGCTTACTTGGTGATGCGGTAAACCGCGCCGTTCCAGTCGAGCACCAGGATTTCCCCGGCGGCATTGGCACAGAAGGCGGTGGGCTTCACCAAAACGGCGGGCTTCTTCTTCGGGTCATTGGCCGGCGTCTGCGGGCTGGTGTAAAGAAGGGTGTTGTGCTGCTTCTTGCCGCTGTCGTCGATGCGCAGCGCCCAGATCTTGCCGAGCACGAAGTCGCCGTAGATGTAGGCACCGGCAAGGTCCGGCATCGCGGAACCCTTGTAAACAAAGCCGCCGGTGATGCTCAGGCCTTCGCCGTGATGGTATTCAAACACGGGGTCGATCAGCTTGGCGTCCTCGGAGGGCTTGTCGGTGCGCAGCGGGAAGGGACGTGCGCCTTCGCGGTAGCTCCAGCCGTAGTTGCCTCCCTTTTCGATCCAGTTGATCTCCTCCCAGAGATCCTGGCCGACATCGGCGACCCAGAAACGCCCCTTGTCGTCGAAGCTCATGCCCCAGGGGTTGCGGATGCCATAGGCATAGATCTGCGGCAGCGCATCGACACCGTCGGCGAAGGGGTTGTCGGCGGGGATGCCGTAGGCGTTGTGATGATCGCGGCCGTTGACGTCGATGCGCAGGATCTTGCCGACCAGCACCGCGTTGAGCTGCGCCATGCGCTTCTCGTCGTTGCGCTTCGAGGTGTCGCCGACACCGATGTAGAGGTAGCCGTCGGGGCCGAAGACGATGTTGCCGCCGTGGTGGTTCCAGTTGATGAGCGGGATCTCCAGCAGCACGCGCTCGCTGGACTCGTCCGCCTTGTCACCGGAGGCCTTCATCTCACTGATGACGAGACGCTTGGGCTTCTGCTGGGTGTAGGAAAGGTAGAACAGCTGGTTCTCCGCAAACTTCGGATGAAAGGCGAGGCCGTTCAGGCCCTCTTCAAACTTGCCGTTGGCGGCCTCCATGCCGCGCGGGCTGAGGTCGAGGAAGGTCTTGGCCTCACCGGCCTGTTCGTCCTTCGGCAGGATCAGCACCTGGCCGCGCTGCAGCGCCAGGAACTCGCGGCCGGAACCATCCGGCGGGACCACCACGGCGATCGGCCATTTGGTTTCGATCTTTTCATAGACGCGCGTGAGCTTGACGGCATCGGCCGCGGAGACGGTGCCTGCGGCGGCAAAGGCGAGGGTGAGGAGGACGGAGGCGAGGAACTTCATGAGGAGGGAGAGGATGCAATGCGCCCGGAACATGGGGCAATTCCTAAAACGCCAGGCGAGGGATTTCCTCGCAGACCAACCCGAATCTTCAAACCACGACCTGCAGGGCAAACGGCGCCTTTTTGAAATGCACGGGCGTGCTGGCCTGGATGAGCTCGCCATCGAGCTCGTAAGGCGCGGCGGGTTCGGCGGTCACGGTGAACTCGGAGACCTGGAGGTAGTCGAGGTCCAGGGCCGTCTCGTAGCCGCGCTCCAGGATGGCGCGGATCATCTGCGCAAACTCCCAGCCGCCGAGCTGGCGGAAGACGAGCACATCGAGCAGGCCGTCCTGGTTGTCGGCCTTCGGGAAGATCTTCACCGGGCCGCCATAGTGCCTGCCGGCGCCGATGAGCACGACGCTGCCGAGCATGTCGGGCCTTCCGGCAATCTTCACCGTCAGCACGGGCGGCCGTCGGCCCAGCACCTGGACGGCGGAAACGACATAGCTGAGCGGCCCGAGGCGCTTTTTGCGCTCCCAGGGCGTCTCCTGGATGATCTCGGCATCGAGACCCACGCCGGCGAGCTGCACGAAGTAAAGTTCGTTCGCCATCCACAGGTCGATCGGACGCAGATGCCCGCTGCTGAGACGCTGCCAGCAGGCCGGGATGTCGGCGGAGGGCAGGCCGAGCTCCAGGGCAAAGACGTTCATGGTGCCGACGGGCAGCACGCCCAGGGCGGTGTGGGCTTCGCCGGGCGGCCGTTTTTCATTCACCCGGCAGATGCCCTGGAGCACCTCGTTCATCGTGCCGTCACCACCCGCCGCCACCACCAGCGGGTGGTTTTCACGCGCCAGCCGTTCGGCGATCTCCGTGGCCTCGCCAGGATAGGAGGTGAGGATCAGCTCCGGCGCAGGCGACAGGGACCGGATGGCCTGCTCACGCGCCGCAGCCTGGGTGCTGCGTGCGGCGGGGTTCAGGATGACGGGGATGCGGTCGGACATGCCGGGCGCGCTATGCGGCGAAACTCCCTGAGGCACAAGTGACAAAGCAGCCTGCTCAGCCCTTGCGCTGCGCCCATCTCCGGCCCGCCGCCAGGGCGGCCAGCGTTTCCTTCAGACGGCGTTCGATGGTCTCCGGCTGCTTCGCCATGCTGATCCAGACCTTGTATTCGCGCTGGCAGGTCCGGCTCAGGGTTGCAAAATTCGCCGCGGCCGCCGGGTTGGATTTCAGCGCCTTCGCCAGCGCTTCCGGCATCGGCCATTCCTCACGCCGCACCTTGGGCGGAGGCGGCATTTCCGGCAAGTCATCCAGCAGGACCGCCGCCTGAAGAAGCTGGCGGAAGGCACGGGTGTCGAAGGCCTCCAGTGCGGTCAGGCGAATGCTTTGAATGCTCGTGTTGCCCTCGCCGCCTGTGAAGAGCGATGTGGACTCACGCAGTTCCGTGCCGCGAAAGAAGCTGATGCCGAGGTGATGCTTGCAGGCGCTCAGGCCGCAGACCAGCCGATGGCCGCTGAAGCACAGCATGTTCCATTTGATCGACTCCTTCAGATCCGGCTGCCAGCGCAGGATCCACTCGCGCAGCTGCTCCGCCAGTGGCTTCGAAAAAGCCGGAGCCTGGTCGATCCAGACGTCCGGATCATGAGTCTTGGCGCGTGAGCAATCCATGCTATCATTCCAATCAACAGGAGACGGCCAGCGTGCGCAAGCGGCTGAAGCAACGCTGTCGCGCTGCATTCAAAACAAGACCGGGGTCAAAGTCATTCCGCTCCTGATCCTGCTGCCCCTCGCAGCCATGCCTTCTTCCATCCAGGTTTTGCGACCCATGCAGGTCCGAAGTGGACCCATAAAAAGCGCTGCTGGATCGGAGTGATGGGCCGACAGAAGCTTCCTGGGTGACATGAACCTTGGGACTTCCCTGGTCATTAGCCCCTTGAGCCTGGGTCATTCCATCAGCTGCTTTTTCCTGCGGCTTCTCACCTCCCCCTTCGATCCCGACGCAGCAGCGCTGTGCCATGCCGCGCGGGTAGGGCCGACCTGCGCGTCGGCCCAGATGTCCGGGGCGGGCGGAGGTGGCCGGGAGGTGCGGAGCAGCTTCGGAAACCCTGTCTTCTCATCACCGTCTCACCACCACGGGCAGGGCGTTTTCCAGCGCCGCCAGAATACGGGCGTGGGCGGCGTCCACCTCGGCGGTTTCGAGGGTCTTTTCACTGCTGCGGTAGGTCAGGGTCCAGGCGAGGGACTTGCGGTCCTGCGGCAGCTTGACGCCGCTCGGATCGGCAAAGACGTCAAACAGGGCGCTGCTGATGAGCAGAGGTTCCTTCACACCGGCGAAGAAGGCGCTGACCTTCGCGTTCGGCACGTCGGCGGCGAGTTCAAAGGCCACATCGCGCTTGATCGCGGGGAAGCGCGGCAGATCGCTGAACTTGGCGGGGCCGCTGCTGCCCTGGCGCAGGGCGCTGAGCAGGAGCTCGCAGACATACACCGGCTCGCGGGCGTCCAGGGCACGGGCACGGGCCGGATGCACCTGGGCGATCCAGCCAAGCACTCGGTTGCCGGCCTTGAGCTCGCTGTGGAGAAGGAGGCTGCCGTTGTCCTTGAGGGTCTTGATTTCCAAAGCGGCGACGCCGGGCAGGCTTTCCACCAGGCCGCGCAGGTCGAAGATGTCGGCGGCCTTCGGTTCACGGGCGTGCCAGGAGCTGGGTGAAACCGGGCCGCTGAGCAGGATGGCGAGGCGTTCCTCCTCGCGGACCATGCCGTTGGGCATCTTCAGGAAGACGCGGCCGATTTCGAAAAGGCGCAGGCGCTCGGCGCCCTGGCGGACGTTCAGGGCGGCGCTGGCAAGCAGGCCGGGCACGACGCTGGGACGCAGGGTGGTGTGGTCTTCAGAAAGAGGGTTCTTCAGCGCCGCGACGCCGCCGGTCGGATTGCCGAGCGCATCCTGGGTTTGCGCGGTGGAAACCAGGCGCAGGGTCTGGGCCTCGTTGAAACCGCGGTGCACGAGGGCCTGGCGGAGCTGCATGGCGTGGTCATAGGCCTTGTCCGTGGCGTCTCCCTGGGCAAAGGCGGCGGTGAACTTCGCCGGCACACGGTCCAGGCCGATGACACGGGCGACCTCCTCGACCAGATCGACGCTACGCTGCAGGTCGAGCCGATATCCAGGGATGCCCCAGCGGCTCTTCTCCCTGGTGGCGCTGAGGCGGGTGAGGCCCAGCTTCTCCAGGATGGCGTGCGCCTCGTCGGCGGACAGGCCGGGCATGCCTAACAAACGATGTGCCCGCACCTCGTCGAGCTCGACCTCGCCCACGAGCACGGGAGCCTCTCCGGCCACGCGCAGGACGTCCTCGGCGGTGCCGCCGGCGATGGTGAGGATGAGCTTCACGGCGAGATCGCTGCCGCCATGCACCTGCTGCGGGTCGATGCCGCGCTCAAAGCGGTAGCTGGAGTCGCTGTGCAGGGAAAGGCGACGGGCCGTGCGGCGGATGTTGCCGGGGGTGAAGTAGGCCGCCTCCAGCAGGATGTCGGTGGAGGACTCCGTGACGCCGGTTTCCTCACCGCCCATGACGCCGGCGATGGCGACCGGGCGCTGGTCGTCGGCAATGACGAGGTCCTCGGTGAGCAGGGCATATTCCTGGCCGTCGAGAGCGAGGATCTTCTCGCCCTCCTTCGCACGACGGACGGTGATGCCGCCCTGGAGCTTGGCGAGGTCGAAGGCGTGCAGCGACTGGCCCATCTCCATCATCACATAGTTGGTGATGTCGACGATGTTGTTGATGGGGCGCAGGCCGATGCTCTCCAGGCGTGCCTTCAGCCAGGCCGGGCTGGGGCCAACCTTAACGCCCTTGATGACGCGGGCGGTGTAGTAGGGACAGCCGTCGGTGGCTTCGAGGCGGACTTCTTCCGGCTTGGCGGCACGGGCTTTGGAGGCGGCTTTGGCGTGATCGCGCTCGCCTTTCAACGGCAGGCCGGTGAGGGCCGCCAGCTCACGGGCCAGGCCGAGGTGGCTGAGCAAGTCGGAGCGGTTGGGCGTGATTTCGAGATCGAAGAGCGTGTCGCTTTCGACGATCTCGTTGACCGGCTTGCCGACGGGCAGAGCGCTGTCAAGGATCCACAGGCCGCCGGTGTCCTCGCCGAGGCCGAGCTCCTTCGCGGAGCACATCATGCCGTTGGAAACGACGCCGCGCAGCTTGCCTTCCTTGATCTCGAAACCGCCGGGCAGGGCCGCGCCGGGCAGGGCCAGCGGCACCTTGTCGCCCGCCTTGAAGTTCTTCGCGCCGCAGACGATCTGGCGCAGGCTGCCGCTGCCGTCATCGACCTGGCAGACGCTGAGCTTGTCAGCGTTCGGGTGCTGCTCAAAGGACTGGATCTGGGCCACGACGACCTTGTCGGAAGCGACGCCTTTTTCCTCGATGCCCTCCACCTCGATGCCGGCAAAGGTCAGGAGGTCGGAAAGCTGGGCGGTGGTGTAGCCGCTGAGGTCGAGATGGGTCTGGAGCCAGTTGAGGGAGACTTGCATGGGAGGAAGGCTGTCAGGAGATCAAAATGCGTTCAGGAAGGAGCAGGGCTCAGGCGGCAAACTGCTGAAGGAACCGGACATCGTTTTCAATCAGATGGCGGATGTCGGAGATGCCGTGGAGGATCATGGCGAGGCGGTCGAGGCCCATGCCGAAGGCGAAGCCGGTGACCTGGTCGGGATCGAAGAGGGTGTCGCCCCGGGTCTTGCTGACGGCGGCGAAGACGGCAGGGTCCACCATGCCGCAGCCGGCGATCTCGATCCAGCGGGCCTCCCGGCCCTTGGCCTCCAGCTTCACGTCGATCTCAAAGCTGGGCTCGGTGAAGGGGAAGAAGTGCGGACGGAAGCGGACGGCGGTGCCGGGGCCGAAGACCTCGCGGAAGAAGAACTCCAGCGTGCCCTTGAGGTCCGCCAGGGAGACGTCCTTGTCCACATAGAGGGCCTCGATCTGGTTGAAGACGCTCAGATGGGTGGCGTCGATTTCGTCACGGCGATAGGCGGCCCCGGGGGCGATGATGCGCACGGGCAGGTCCTTCACCGTCTCCAGGGTGCGGATCTGCACGCTGGAGGTGTGGGTGCGCAGCAGCTTGCCGTCGGGCATGTAGAAGGTGTCGCTCTCATTGCGGGCCGGGTGGTCGGCGGGCGTGTTGAGGGCGTCAAAGCAGTGCCACTCGGTTTCCACCTCAGGGCCGTCGGCGAGGGTGAAGCCCATGCGGCGCAGGGTGCGCACGGCGAGATCACGGATCTGGGTCAGGGGGTGGAGGCTGCCGACTCCCGCGCCGGGGCGGCCCGGCAGGGTGAGGTCGATGCCCGCCACGGCGGCGGCGTCCTTGGCGGCCTGGAGGGCATCCTTGCGGGTGGCGAGGCCCTGGGTGATGGCGTCGCGTACCTCGTTCAGTTTGGCGCCCACGTCCTTTTTCTGCTCGACCGGAACATCGCGCATCCCTGCGCTGAGGGCGGTGAGCTTGCCTTTCTTGCCAAGGTAATCGATGCGGAAGGCCTCGAGCGCCGCTTCATCGGTGAGCGTTTCGAGGGCGGCGAGGGCCTCGGATTTCAGGGAGTCGAGTTCGGAGAGCATGGCGATGGGAAAGAGGGCGCGAAAACGCGGAGGGGGGCGGATGATGGACGGCTGGAGGCAGGGTGCAACCACCACGTCAGAGCTTCCCCAGGGGCGGACAAACCGTGCCGGCCTAACATTCAAGCCGGAGGCGCGAGGGGAAAAACACCTTGCCGCAGGGGGCAAAGCGTGTTCTCTCAACCGTCCAAACCCATCCAAAAATCCACTCAATCATGAGCGAGCGTCGCATCGTCGTCACAGGCATCGGAGTCGTTTCCCCCCTCGGAAACAACAAGGATGACTTCTGGAAGAACCTCATCGCCGGCAAGAGCGGCATCCGCCGGATCCAGAGCATGGACACGACCGCCTATGACTGCAAAATCGCGGGCGAGGTGGTGGATTTTGACCCGACCCCCTTCTTCAACAACCACAAGGAGGCCCGTCGCGCCGACCGCTTCTTCCAGCTCGCCATGGCCGCCTCCAAGATGGCCGTGAAGGACTCCGGCCTGAACCCGGACAGCCTCGACCCCTGGCGCGTCGGCGTCATGGTCGGCTCCGGCATCGGCGGCCTGAGCACCATCGAGACCCAGTATGAGATCCTCCTGAACAAGGGGCCCGGCCGCGTCTCCCCCTTCCTCATCCCCATGATGATCACGAACATCGCCTCCGGCATGATCGCGACCGAATACGGCTTCATGGGCCCGAACATGTGCATCACCACCGCCTGCGCGACCTCGAACAACAACATCGGCGAGGCCTGGCGCATCATGAAGTTCGGCGACGCCGACGTGATGATCTGCGGCGGTGCGGAAGCCTCCATCCGCCCCTGCGGCCTGTCCGGCTTCGGCAACATGAAGGCTCTCTCCATGCGCAACGATGAGCCCGAGCGCGCCTCCCGCCCCTGGGATGTCGGCCGCGACGGCTTCGTCATGGGTGAAGGCTCCGGCGTCGTGGTGCTCGAGGAATACGAGCACGCCAAAAAGCGCGGCGCCACCATCTACGCCGAGCTGGCCGGCTACGGCGTGACCGCCGACGCCTACCACCTCACCGCCCCGCATCCGGAGGGCCTCGGCGCCGCCAAGTGCATGGACATGGCCCTGCGCCATGCCAAGATGAACGCCAACGAGGTCAGCTACGTGAACGCCCACGCCACCTCCACCCCGGTGGGCGACCTCTGCGAGCTGCGCGCCATCAAGCGCACCTTTGGTGACTACGCCCAGAAGGGCCTGCTCGTCTCCGGCACCAAGTCGATGACCGGCCACCTGCTCGGCGCCGCCGGCGGGGTTGAGCTCGCCGCCAGCATCCTCGCCATCCGTGACCAGATCGTGCCGCCGACCATCAACGTCGAAAACCTCGACCCCGAGGTGGATGTCGATGTCGTCGCCAACACCGCCCGGCCGGCCAAGGTGACCGCCTCCCTGAGCAACAGCTTCGGCTTCGGCGGCCACAACAGCTCCGTGCTGGTGCGCAAGCTCGACTGAGGAACCGGCGGTCGTCGGCCACCCCTTCATTTTTTGTTCTCCGCCAGGACAGGCGGAGATCACGCACGCTGTTGCGGCCCTGCCTGAAGCACCGCTGCACGGTGGATGACGGAATTCGGCGGGTGCTCCACTCCCCTGCCCTGGCCTGTCGCGTTCCCTCGTTCCGACGCTTTTTGGCCCTGTCACCGTTGCGCAGCCCTGAAGTCGGCACGCTTTTTTCTTCCTGCTTACCCTCCTCGGGACTCCACCTCGTGGACTCGCACGACCTTTTAACGCGCGCCCCTTGTGTGACCACGCGAAGCACCTTGACCCGCTCCCCCGCCTTTTTACCTCTCAGGCTCCTCAAAACCGCCCCCTCCGCCCCATGTCCGCCAAGATCATCTACACCCTCACCGACGAAGCCCCGCTCCTCGCCACCTACTCCCTGCTCCCCATCGTGAAGGCCTTCACCAAGGCGGCGGGCATCGAGGTCGAAACGCGCGACATCTCCCTGGCGGGCCGCATCCTGGCGCAGTTCGGCCAGCAGGAGGATGACCTCAGCTATCTCGGCAAGCTCTGCCTGGAGCCCACCACGAACATCATCAAGCTGCCGAACATCTCCGCCTCCGTGCCCCAGCTCAAGGCCGCCATCGCCGAGCTCCAGGCCAAGGGCCACCCGCTGCCCGACCTCCCCGAGAATCCGCAGACCGACGAGGAAAAAGAGATCAAGGCCAAGTATGCGAAGGTCATGGGCAGCGCCGTGAACCCCGTGCTGCGTGAGGGCAACAGCGACCGCCGTGCGCCCAAGGCCGTCAAGGATTACGCCAAGAAGCACCCCCACAAGATGGGCGCCTGGTCCGCCAGCTCGAAAACCAGCGTCGGCACCATGGGCCGTGACGACTTTTTCTCGAACGAGAAATCCACCTGCGTCGCCGCCGCCACCGAGGTGAAAATCGAGTTCGTCGGCAAGGACGGCGGCTACAAGGCCCTCCTGCCCAAACTTGCCCTCAAGGCCGGTGAAATCATCGACGGCACCAAGATGAGCAAGAAGGCCCTCGTCGCCTTCTTCGAGAAGCAGATCGCCCAGGCCAAGGCCGACGGCGTGCTGTTCTCCCTGCACATGAAGGCCACCATGATGAAGGTCAGCGACCCCATCATCTTCGGCCACGCGGTGCGCGTGTTCTTCAAGGACCTCGTCGCCAAGCACGGCGCCACGCTCGCCGAGATCGGCGTCAATTTTAACAACGGCTTCGGCGACCTCATCGCCAAGCTCGACAAGCTGCCCGCCGACAAGAAAGCGGAGATCGAGGCCGACATCCAGGCCGCCTACGCCAGCGGCCCCGCCCTGGCCATGGTGAACAGCGACAAGGGCATCACCAACCTCCACGTGCCCAGCGACGTCATCGTCGACGCCTCCATGCCCGCCATGATCCGCGGCGGCGGCAAGATGTGGGACGCCCAGGGCAAGGAGCAGGACACGCTCGCCGTCATCCCCGACAGCTGCTACGCCGGCATCTACCAGGCCGTCATCGACTTCTGCAAAAAGAACGGCGCCCTCGATCCGAAGACCATGGGCAGCGTCCCCAACGTCGGTCTCATGGCCCAGGCCGCCGAGGAATACGGCAGCCACAACAAGACCTTCGAAGCCCCCGCTGACGGCGTCATCCGCGTCACCGACACCGCCGGCAACGTGCTGCTCGAGCATGCCGTGGAAGAAGGCGACATCTGGCGCGCCTGCCAGACCAAGGACGCCCCCGTCCAGGACTGGGTGAAGCTCGCCGTCAACCGCGCCCGCGCCTCCCAGACCCCTGCCGTGTTCTGGCTCGACAAAAACCGCGCCCACGACGCCCAGATCATCGCCAAGGTGGAGAAGTATCTCCAAGATCACGACACCACCGGGCTCGACATCCGCATCCTGCCGCCCGCAGAGGCCTGCACCTTAAGCCTTGAGCGCATCGTCCAGGGCCTCGACACCATCAGCGTCACCGGCAACGTCCTGCGCGACTACAACACCGACCTCTTCCCCATCCTCGAGGTCGGCACGAGCGCCAAGATGCTCTCCATCGTCCCGCTCATGAACGGCGGCGGCCTCTTTGAAACCGGCGCCGGCGGCTCCGCGCCGAAGCACGTGCAGCAGTTCCTGGAGGAAAACTACCTGCGCTGGGACAGCCTCGGCGAATTCTTCGCCCTCGCCGCTTCCTTCGAGCACCTCGCCGACACCTTCAAGAGCGCCAAGGCCAAGGTTCTCGCCGACACCCTCGACGCCGCGAACGGCAAGTTCCTCGAAAACGACCGCAGCCCCGGCCGCAAGCTCGGCACCATCGACAACCGCGGCAGCCACTTCTACCTCTGCCTCTACTGGGCCCAGGAGCTTGCCGCCCAGACCGCAGACGCCGACCTCGCCAAGATCTTCAAGCCCATCGCCGAAGCCCTCGTCGCCAACGAGGCGAAGATCGTCGCCGAACTCCTCGCCGTCCAAGGCCAGAAAGCCGACGTCGGCGGCTACTACAAGCCCGACAACGCCAAAGCCGACGCCGCGCTGCGTCCTAGCGCGACGTTGAATGGGATTTTGGCGGGTGTGTGAGGTTTATAACATCGCTACAGCTCAGTCATGAGAGCCGGCAACCCCGGCTCATAGAAGCCGTGATCTTTACGAATTGCTTCATGCCATCCGTCGTCGGTTTGCATGCTGTTATCAGGCAGTAGATTCGAGTGTTCAATACTCACACTCTTCTGCCATGGAAACTTTTCGAGCGTGGCTTTTACAGCAGCAGCTTCCTGAGCGGGCAATAGAGGTGAGATGATGATGCCTTTAATCAGGGAGCGCCAGTTAATGTCTTCGACAAGAACACCCCCGCATTTTGCAGGGCACTTGGCAACTACGCGGACTTCCTTCTCGTGCTTATACTCAATGGCTTTCAGCAGATGGGGCCGAAGGATGAGGTGGCTGTCGTTTCCTTCGGCATCAAATCTGTTTTCGGAGGACGAACGACGATCTACATAACGCATTGGAGCTACCTGAAACGAACGCGTTGAAGGCAAGGCAGACTTTAGCGCATTCAAGCTGGTTCGCACGGCCACGCCCTTGTGCCCGTAAACTGACCACATGCCCGCAGATTCCAGATCATCTTGAAACCAGCACCATGCTGCCCGGCGATCTCTGAGTTCTCGGATGAAGATTTGTGATAGCAGTCGAGACCTGAAGCTTGGGTCGGTTGCTGGAGAATCAATGCTCGACCCTTCCCATTGATTGGCCCTTTTACGCAACCATTCATCAAGTTGACCATCGGAGTCGTTGAGTTCACGAAGAGCGGACATCAGCCACTCTGGTTCACAAAACAGTCCGCCCTCGAAAGGATCGTCTTTGCAGAGGCTGGCGATAGAAGGAAAGAATGCTTTACCTTCGAGCAGCAAAAGCAACGTGCTGAGTTTCATATATCGAACCAACGTTGGATTCTGATTCGGCTCAGCCAAAGAGCCAAGGATTTCAACGTGGCTTCTGATGGTGTCGCGCTTCATGCATCAAACAGTAAGGGATTCCTGCTGCGAAGCCACTCGATAACCTCAGACCGCAAAGCCAACGCGAATTCACTTAACTCATCCGCCTCCGACTGGCTCACCGTCCCTGCCACGTCATACTCTGCCGTGTTGCGTTTCGCTCGGCAGGCATCCAGATAGTCAGCGTCATCGTCTCGCTCTTGGCCCAAGATCAACGGTAGCGCCTGGAGAGTGCGGTAGTGGGCGAGATTCTTCTCAGGCCGATAACCGCTCGCATACAGCAGGATGGTGCAGAGCTTCAAAGCGGCGTTGTAGGCGATGCCGAACTGCCAGTCTGCCGAGACGCTGGTATTGCGTGCATCAGCTAGATCACGCTCCACGATGGCCAGCAGATCGGCGATCTGCTGACGGTTCGTCTGGTGCGGACGCAACCAGCCGTTTCTAGCCCAGCTTTCCAAGCTCATCGTCACCACCTTTGAGCCAGAGTTTCGCCTCGCTCAAGACGCGATTCACAAAGGCATCCTTCTTGGACCGTTTCAGCCACCACTCTTCCACCGTCAGGCAGTGAGGATTGATTTCCCGGCCCAGACGTTCCGAAACGCCTCGCAAACCCGGTGTCACCTTGCGCAGACCGGCCGTGCCAATCAGCATCACATCCACATCGCTGCCCGGCTTCGCCGTGCCCGCTGCCACGGAGCCAAACACAAACGCCAGATCGACGCCGGGCACCTTCTCCAGCGCCTTTCGCAGCTCGGGCACGATCCCCGAAGCCTTCACCGCCAGCCCTCGAAGCTCCGGAAACAGCGGATGCGTCACTTCAGCGCGATAATACAGCCGGTTCCCATCCCGCTCGCTCACCACCAGCCCAACCTTCTGCAGATAGCTCAGTTCCTTCTGCATCGCTGCCGGGGTCAAACCCGCCAACCGTGCCAGATCACGCACATGCGCCTCCCTGCCCGCGTCGGCAAAAAGCAGCCGCAATACCTCGGAGCGCGCTTTGGAGAAAATGGTCGTCAAGTCCGTCATTGTTCATTAGAAGTATACGATTGGCCACTTTTGGTAAACAAATTTGATAGATGTCCGCCCAGCCAGATTAAAGGTTAGCGCCCCCCTAAACCTCTCCGCCAACCGGTAGCTGCGCCCTTCTTCGAGGCATTGGCGACCGTCAGAAAACCTTTGGTGACCCATTTGGCGCATTGGTCGCGGTCCTGGCGTGCCGAAAGGATACGCTCAGAAGGCATGGCGGTCTCAGGTCAACGCTCGTCATGAAAACGTCAATAAACCGTCATTAAACGGCAGAAACACGTCATGAATCGGAAGGCACCCCTAGACTCATTGAGCCCGATCACAGCGTGCGACCGGCTTTTGGGCGACTGCTATCACCGATGAAACCCGAAGGTGCCTGCGTTCATCCTGTCATCCTGTGAATCCTGTCGCCCAGCTCCGAACACGCCCGGGCCTCTTCGGAACAGAGAACCCCCTTCCCCGCCCCGTTCTTTTGCACTGGCACGACCCGCGAATCCGGTCATGCATGGCCGTCTGACCTCGTTGGTTTTCCTTCCCCCCACTTCACCGCATTTCCCATGAAGGCCGTTGTTCTCCTGCTTCCCCTCCTGCTCCTGGCCGCCTGCAAGCCCGCCTCCGGCCCTGCCACCCAGGCAGCCGCGCCGAAGAAAAACGGCAAGCCGCAGATCTATGTCGCCAACTACCCGCTAAAGTACTTCGCGGAACGTCTCGGCGGCGGGCTCGTGGAGGTGCAGTTCCCGGCGCCTGGTGACGAGGATCCCGCCTTCTGGCAGCCCGACGACGCCACCATCGCGGCCTTCCAGGGCGCCGACCTCATCCTGATGAACGGGGCCACCTACTCGAAGTGGGCGGAAAAGGTCACGCTGCCGCAGTCGAAGCTGGTGGACACCTCCGCGCCCTTCAAGGCCGCCTACATCGAGATCAAGGCCGAATCGACCCACAGCCATGGCCCGGGCGGCGAGCACAGCCACAGCGGCACCGCCTTCACCACCTGGACCGACCTGCAGCAGGCCATTCTACAGGCCGCCGAGGTCTCCAAGGCCGTCGCAGGCCTGGTCGGTGAAACCGGCGCCAAGGAGGTGCAGGCCCGCTTCAACGCTCTCAAGACCGACCTTGAGGCGCTGGATCAACGTTTGTTAGGCGTGGGCCGGCGCATCGCCGGCGCGCCGCTGGTCGCATCGCATCCCGTGTATCACTATCTGACGCGCCGCTACGCACTGAACCTCCAGTCCGTGCTCTGGGAGCCCGAGGTCGTGCCGGACAGCAAGGCCCTGGACGATCTGAAGGCGATCCTGGCCAAGCATCCGGCGAAGTGGATGCTCTGGGAAGGGGAGCCTGCGGCGGAAAGTGTCGCCAAGCTGGAGGCTCTCGGCGTGAAGAGCCTGGTCTATGATCCCTGCGGCAACGTGCCGGAAAAAGGCGACTTCCTGAGCGTCATGAAGGCCAATGTGGAGGCGCTGGAAAAGGCCTTTCCCTAAAGCCTGCCAGTCGCGACAGCTCCTGCGCATCAGTTCATGACCAGTTCCAGGCAGCCGCGCCTGCCTGGACATCCTGGGGTTAGGCTGTTGGAAGCCCTGTCCGGCCGGACCTGACGGGGATTGAAATTAAACCGGAAATCCGAAGCTCGAAATCCGATTCAGCGGGGCTATTTTCCCTGTTGCGCTTCGGACTTCGGACTTCGGACTTCGGTTTTTTTTCTGACCAACTTGCCACTTGGCAAACCGGGACCGCTGACTAGGCTCATCGTCCCAGAACGAACACCGCTGCCCGCCCCGAAGGGCCGTGATGCTCGAGACTCCTTCCTCAGCCCCGTTTATGAGTGACGTTCTGAACAAATCGACGGTTTTGGTCCTGAACCGAAACTGGCAGGCCATCGCCGTCAAAACACCCGCCGAAGCCTTCAGCATGATGGCCACCGGCAATGCCACCGCCCTCAAGATCTCCGGTGACGACGACATGACGCCGGTGACCTTTGAGGAATGGATGGGCCTGCCCGTGCTCGAAGGCGACAACTGCATCGGCACCGTCAAGGGACCCGTGCGCGTGCCCACCGTCCTGGTGCTGGCGCGGTTTGACCGCGTGCCCAAGCGCCGCCCGAAGTTCTGTGCCAAGGCCATCTGGGAACGGGATGGCGGGGTCTGCCAGTACACCGGTCGCAAGCTCAAGCCGAACGAGGGCAACATCGACCACATCGTGCCCGTCTCCCGGGGCGGCAAGAGCACCTGGGACAACTGCGTGCTGGCCGACAAGAAGGTGAACAGCCGCAAGGGCTCCAAGCTGCCGGAAGAAGCCGGCCTGAAGCTGCTGCGCCGTCCTGCCGCCCCGCGCGAGGTGCCGGTGAGCCAGCTCATCCGCAACACCTACCAGGTGCGCGACTGGGAGGTCTTCCTGGAAAACCGCGGTGCCTTTGACCTGACGGTCTGAGGCTGGCTGGCGCGGGGCAGGGGAGCCAGCGCTTGTCTTGCCATGCCTTGGTCGGACAAGGCAGTTCTGCTTGCCCATTTCAGGCGCCGGGGCGTAAGCCTTGGTCCGCCCCGCGACCGACCATGAACATTTACGAAACCCGCCGCCTGCTCGATGAATACCTACTTTTCCATTATGGCAGTCCGACGGAGGTGCTGCCCTGGGCGCAGGGTCCGCAGGACGCCCTCGGGTTTGCCGTGCGTTCCGTCACGGAGCTGGCGGACTTTGCCCTCCAGCCCGCCTCCGCGCTCGACCTGGGCTGCGCGGTCGGCCGCTCGAGCTTTGAGCTCGCGAAGCACTGCCAGACGGTTCTTGGGATCGATTACAGCCAGGGTTTCATCGACGCCGCCCGGGCGCTCTGCAGCCGCGACCTGCCCTACGAACGCCTCGATGAAGGCAGCGCCCGCAGCGCTTTGATGGCGCGGGTTCCTGAAGGCTGTCCGCGTGAACGGGTTGAGTTTGAACCTGGCGACGCCATGCAGCTGCGCGACGACCTGGGCAGCTTCGACCTCGTTCACGCCGCCAACCTGCTGTGCAGGCTGACGGATCCTCAGAAGCTGATCGAGAGGCTGCCGGCCCTGGTCAAACCTGGCGGCCAGCTGTTGCTCACCACCCCCTGCACCTGGCTGGAGGAATTCACCCCCAGCGAGCGCTGGCCGCAGGGCTCCACGCGTGACTGGCTGAAGGAGCGTCTGGGCTCTGGCTTCGAACTGGTACTGGAAAAGGACCTGCCCTTCCTGATCCGGGA
>JBIIRD010000132.1:0-8353 GCA_044341745.1 Prosthecobacter sp.
TGCTAAGGGACACCCCAGGGCCTCCCACACGGTCACGAGCTGAAGCTCATGACTACTTTGTTCGCAGCGTGCCCGCAAAGTCGTGATGGGCTTCAGCCCGTCACCCCCCGCGATCAACCCAAGCGCCCACGCAGCCCGGCCAGCATGCGATCCACGCCGCCTTTCTCACGCTGCCGCCAACGATCACACCAGGGCCTTCCACACGGTCACGAGCTGAAGCTCATGACTACTTTGTTCGCAGCGTGCCCGCAAAGTAGTGATGGGCTTCAGCCCGTCACCACCCGCGATCAACCCAAGCGCTGCGCAGCCCGGCCAGCATGCGATCCACGCCGCCTTTCTCACGCTGCCGCCAACGATTTCCCCAGGGCCTCCCACACGGTCACGAGCTGAGGCTCATGACTGCTTTTGGGAGCATTGAAACATTCCCGGGTCATTGGGGCTCGGTCATCGGACCGTTCCAACCCTGTATCTCCGCAGGAAAAGCTCAAAAAACAGCCCCTTAAGCCGAATGCCAAAGGGGCTGTGAGAACTGCCACACGACCAGAGCAAAAGCTCAGGCCTCCTCACTCAATCCTCGCCGCTCGCCGCTGCCAGGGCGGCGATGACGTTGATGTCCTCCAGGGTCGTGGTGTCGCCCTTGAGTGTTTCGCCGGAGGCGATCTGCTTGAGCAAACGGCGCATGATCTTGCCGGAACGGGTCTTCGGAAGGGCGGCGGCGAAACGAATTTCGTCCGGCGTGGCCACCGGACCGATGACCTTGCGCACATGCTTCTTCAGTTCCTCGGACAGGTCGCGGCTGGTTTTGACACCCTCCTTGACGGTGACGAAGCAGACGACGCCCTGGCCCTTGAGCTCATCCGGACGGCCCACAACGGCGGCCTCGGCAACGGCGGGATGGGAAACCAGCGCGCTCTCCACCTCGGCGGTGCCCAGACGGTGACCGGCGACGTTCAGCACGTCATCAATGCGGCCGATGATCCAGAAATAGCCGTCCTTGTCGCGGCGGGCCCCGTCGCCGGCGAAATACCAGCCCTTGAAGTCGCTCCAGTAGGTCTTCTGATAACGGTCCTTGTCGCCCCAGATGCCACGCAGCATGGACGGCCAGGGCTTGCGGATGACAAGCTTGCCCTGCTCGTCCTTGCCGACCTCCTTGCCGAGGTCGTCGACGACGGCCGCGTCGACGCCGAAGAAGGGCAGAGTGGCGGTGCCGGGCTTGGTCGGAATGGCGCCGGGGATCGGGGTGATCATGTGGCCGCCGGTCTCGGTCTGCCACCAGGTGTCCACGATCGGGCACCTGCCGCCGCCGACCTGGTTGTGATACCACATCCAGGCCTCGGGATTGATCGGCTCACCCACGGTGCCAAGCAGGCGCAGGGAGCTCAGGTCGTGCTTCTTCAGCCATTCATCGCCCCACTTCATGAAGGCACGGATCGCGGTCGGCGCGGTGTAGAAGACGGTGACGCCGTACTCCTCGATGATGCGCCAGAAGCGGTCGTTCTCCGGCCAGTTGGGCGCGCCTTCATACATCAGCGAAGTCGCCCCCATCGCCAGCGGGCCGTAAACCATGTAGCTGTGGCCGGTGACCCAGCCGATGTCGGCCGTGCACCAGTAAACATCGTCGTCGCGCAGGTCGAAGACGTACTTGCAGGTCATGTAGGAGTGCAGGAGGTAGCCGCCGGTGGTGTGCAGGATGCCCTTGGGCTTGCCGGTGCTGCCGCTGGTGTAGAGGATGAAAAGCGGAGACTCGGAGTCCATCGCGACCGCCGGGCACTTCGCATCGACATACTCCAGCTCGCGGTGCCACCAGTAGTCCCGGCCTTCCTCGATGTGCACATCCTGGCCGGTGCGCCTGAACACGATCACCGACTTCACCGGCGTGTCGCCGCCCTTGAGGGCGTCATCGACGTTCTTCTTGAGGGCCACCACGGCGCCGCGGCGGTAGCCGCCGTCGGCGGTGATCACCATCGTCGCACCGCTGTCGATCACGCGATCCTTGATGGACTCGGCGCTGAAGCCGCCAAATACCACGCTGTGCATGGCACCGATGCGCGTGCAGGCCAGCATGGCCACGGCGGCCTCGGGGACCATCGGCATGTAAATGACCACGCGGTCTCCCTTCTTCACCTTGTGACGCTTCAGCACGTTGGCAAAGCGGCACACGTCGCGATGAAGCTGCTGGTAGGTGATGACTCGCTTCTCACCGGGCTCGCCCTCCCAGATGATGGCCGCCTTGGTCTTGCGGGGGCCGTCCAGGTGGCGGTCCAGGCAGTTTTCACTGACATTGAGCTGGCCGCCGACGAACCACTTGGCGTTCGGGCACTTCCAGTCGAGCACCTTCTTGAAAGGCTTGCTCCAGGAGAGCTCCTTCGCTTCACGGCCGAAGAACTTGTCCGGGTTCTTCAAGGATTCGGCGTGCATCTTCTGGTACTGGGCCATCGAGCTGATGCGCGCCTTTTTGGCAAAGTCAGCGGAGGGCTTGAACACCCGGTTTTCCACCAGGAGGCTTTTTGAGGAACTTCCGGCGGCCTTCACCGCTTTCTTGGCGGCGGGTTTCGCGGCTTTCTTGGGGGCGGTCTTGGCGGCTTTTTTCTTGCTCATGGTCGGAGAAACGGGGGCGGAGTTAACGCAGGGAGGCGGAGGCTACATGCAGCCGACTTTGTCTGGCAACCGCGAAGTGTGATACTTTGAAACCGTTCCCACTCCGGCCTGCCGGGCGGGCTGCCGCTCATTCCGCGGTCTCGACCAGCTCGGCGCTGACCAGGCCCTGGGTCACATGCCGGGGCTGCGCAATGATGTCCACCAGGCGTTCAAAGGTGTCCCTGCCCCGGGTGATCTCAATCTCCACCCGCAGGAAATAAATGGGGATCTCCCCGGGCGGCAGCCTGGGAAAGCGCACATAGTCCTTCTCCGTGGTCAGCACAGCGTCAGCGTCCGCCTTGACGCAACGGTCGATGAACTGGGTGATCTCCTTTTCCTGAAACCGGTGATGGTCGGTGAACCGCGCCGTCCACTGAACCTTGGCCCCAAGCTTCCTGCAGCCGTTTTCAAAGCTCTCCGGCACGGCGATCCCCGACAGGGCGCCGACGTATTTCCCCTTGAAGGCATCCAGCGGCAGGCGCTCACCGCTGTGGATGTCCTGGAAATACACGGGCCGGTGACGGCACTCGACGATGTCGGCGACCGGATTGTGGCGCTCGATCTGGCGGATCACCTCGGCGCTGTCCCCGTCCGACTTGGTCAGGAAGATGTAGCTGGCCCTGCGCAGGCTTTTCGGCGGCTCGCGCAGGGTGCCCCGAGGCAGCATGTAACCGGTGCCAAAGGGGGCCGTCTTGTCCACCAGCACGATGTCATGCCGATGCTTCAGCCGCAGGTACTGAAGCCCGTCATCAAGGATCAGCACGTCCGCGCCGAACCTGCGGATGGCAAAGGCGCCGGCCTTCACCCGGTCACGGTCCACCACCACCGGCACGCCGGGGCAGTTGTGGGCGAGCATGAAGGGCTCGTCACCAGCGTTGTGGGAGTCCAGCAGGACCCTCTCGCCATCGCTCACCACGCGCGGGGGCAGCCCCTTGGGTTTGCGGGCCAGGCCGAGCTTGGCGGCGATCCGCCAGCTCAGCGGCGGCTTGCGCTGGCGCTTGCTCTTGTAGCCTCGGCTCAGGATGGCCACGCGGCGGCCGCGGTCGCGCAGCGACTTGGCGAGCAGCTCCACCACGGGCGTCTTGCCGGTGCCGCCGACGGTGATGTTGCCGACGCTGATCACCGGCACGCCGAGGTGGTGGTCGTGGATGTAGCGCTCACGATAAAGGTAGAGCCGGAGCTTCACCGCCCCCTTGTAGATGCCGGAGAGGAACCAGAAAACCGTGCGCAGCATCGACGCGCGCAATCCCCGACGGTTGTGGATGATCACGTCGATGATGTATTGCTCGAAGTCTTCGAGGGCGTCCTTCATTCGGGGCCTTTCAGCCTGCCGCAGCCCGCAGGCACACTCAAGCTCCGAGACCTTAAAACTTGCCCGTCAGCGGAAACCCGCATCGCACGGCTTGGCAGGCCCGCCCGCAGCGGCTAAGGCATCACCGTGCAGCACGCGCATAACCAGGACTTCAACATCATCGACGAGACGGACGAGTACATCGTCGTGAACAAGCCCGCGCCGCTGCAGATCCATCCCGGAAGCCTGCACGGCGCCCCGACGCTCTGGCACGGGCTGCGCGACCTGCTGGCCTACGAGATGGCCAACGGCGGCCAGGTCAGCATCATCAACCGCCTCGACCGCGAGACCAGCGGCGTGGTGCTGGTGGCCAAGAACGCCGCCTGGGCGCGGCTTTTCGGCATCGCCATGCAGGAGCATCAGATCCGCAAGACCTACCACGCCGTCGTCCATGGCTGGCCCGAGTGGGAGACGCTGGACCTTGAGGCCCCGATCCTGCGCAAAGGCGAGGTCATGGAATCACCCATCTGGGTCCGCCAGGCGGTTCACCCGGACGGCACCCCCTGCCACACGCAGTTCCGCACGCTCCGCCGCAGCGAGCATCCCAGGGCCGGCAGGCTGGCGCTGGTGGAGGCGCGCCCGCTCACCGGCAGGATGCACCAGATCCGCGTCCACCTCTCCCATCTGGGCCTGCCCATCCTCGGCGACAAGATCTACGGCCTCGACGAGCAGTGCTACCTGGAGTTCATCGAGACAGGCTGGACCCCGGCGCTTGAGGGCAGGCTTTTCTCCTCCCGCCAGGCCCTGCATTCACAGCGGATGGAGGTTTCGGCACCCGGCTTCCAGGGCGCCTGGGAATGCCCGCCACCCGCTGAAATGCAATCCTGGTTAGGTTAGCTTAGCTTAGGTTTGGTTAGGTTTGGTCTGGGGTTGGGCGCGCCGCCTTTCAGCCCCTGGCATGCAGGCCGCCCAGCCGGCAGATGCGCTCCCAGTGCGCCTTTTCCACCGGCGTGATGGACAGCCGGTTGCCCCGGCGCAGGATCAGCATGTCCGCCAGCGCCGGATCCGACCGCAGCCTCTCCAGCGTGACAAACTCCGCGAAGTCCGCCTCCCACTTCACGTCGACCATCAGCCATCTCGGCTCCTCACGCCGGCTGCCGGCGTCGAAGTACTCCGAGGAGGGGTCGAACTGTGTCGGATCCGGATAGGCCTCCCGGACGATCCGGACCACGCCCGCGATGCCAGGAACATCACAGGAGGAGTGGTAGAAGAAGCCCAGGTCACCCGCGGCCATCTGGTCACGCATCATGTTGCGCACCTGGTAGTTGCGCACGCCGTTCCAGGGCTCGGTCCTCTTCGGGCGTGACCTGAGGTCGTCGAAGGAAAACACGTCGGGTTCAGATTTCAGCAGCCAGAAGGACATCGCGAATCCTGGCCTGGCAGGCCTGATCAGGCAAGGACTATGCGCCCTCCCCGGGCAGGTCCCGCCGCCATTTAAGGCTGGTCTCCGACAAAACCGGCCCACAAACTTGGCCTCAGTCCTGCTTAAACGTTTTTCAGGCGGCGCGCCGCCCTGCCCCAACCCCAACCGCCATGCTTTTCGACCAGTATCAGCCGGAGGATTTCTTCGATGAAATGTTCGCCTCCGGAAACGAAGTCCGCCCGCACTACCACGCCGTCGGCGACGCCTTGAACGCCGTCTCCGCCGAGGAGTTCCGCAACCGCCAGACCGCCGTCGAGGCCGCATTCATGCGCGGCGGCGTCACCTTCACCGTCTACTCCGACTCCCAGGGCACGGAACGCATCTTCCCCTTCGACTGCGTGCCGCGCGTCATCTCGGCCGAGGAATGGGACGTGGTCGAAAGGGGCCTCATCCAGCGTCTCACCGCGCTGAACCTCTTCCTGCACGACATCTACCATGAGCAGAAGATCATCAAGGACCGCGTCATCCCGCCGCAGTACCTGCTGAGCGCAAAGCACTTCCGCCGCGAGTTCATGCACTTCGAGGTGCCGAAGAACGTCTATGTCCACATCTGCGGAACCGACCTCATCCGCGACAAGGACGGGCGCTACCTTGTCCTGGAGGACAACCTGCGCTGCCCCTCCGGCGCCAGCTACATGCTGGAAAACCGCAGCGCCCTCAAACGCACCTTCCCCGAGCTGTTCCAGGCCGCCGGCGTGCGTCCGGTCGATCAATACCCCGCCGAACTCCTCAAGGTGCTTCAATATTGCGCACCGGCCAAGTTCCGCGGCAATGACGCCCCGAACGCGGTGCTCCTCACCCCCGGTGTCTACAACAGCGCCTACTTCGAGCACGCCTTCCTCGCCCGCCAGATGGGCATCCCGATTGTCGAGGGGCGTGACCTGCTCGTCCGCGATCACAAGGTCTTCATGCGCACCACCGCCGGCCTCGTCCAGGTGGACGTCATCTACCGCCGCATCGACGACGACTTCCTCGACCCCTCGGTCTTCCGTGCCGACTCCCTCCTTGGCGTGCCAGGCCTCGTCAACGCCTACCGGGCCGGCAACGTCAGCCTGGCCAACAGCATCGGCACCGGCGTGGCGGATGACAAGGTCGTCTACTACTTCGTGCCGAAGATGATCAAGTACTACCTTGGAGAGGACCCCATCCTGCCCAACGTGGACACCTATCTCGCCTCGGAGCCGAAGGACTGCGCCTTCATCCTCGACAACCTTTCCAAGCTGGTCGTGAAATCCGCCAACGAGGCCGGCGGCTACGGCATGCTCATGGGCCCTTGGGCCTCCAAGGAGGAGATCGAGACCTTCCGGAAAATGGTTGAGGAAAATCCCCGCAACTTCATCGCCCAGCATCCGATCTCCCTCAGCCGACACCCCACCTGGTGCGGCGACCACTTCGAGGGGCGGCACATCGACCTGCGGCCCTACATCCTCTGCGGCGAGAAAATCGTCGTCACCCCCGGCGGCCTCACCCGCGTCGCCCTGCGCAAGGGCAGCCTCGTCGTCAACAGCTCCCAGGGCGGCGGCTCCAAGGACACCTGGGTCCTCAAGCACTGACCTCCCCCGGCCTGCCTAACCATAACCTGCGCCCCCTTCCCCAGCCATGCCCCCCGTTTCCAACGCACGTGAAGAACTCGCCCGCCACAAGCAGGCGAACGTCATGCTCGCCCGTGTCGCAGGCAGCCTCTACTGGATGAGCCGCTACCTCGAGCGTGCCGAAAACCAGGCCCGCCTCATCGATGTCAACCTCCAGCTCCTCCTCGACTTCGGCCATGTCACCGACGAGCAGCTCAAGGCCCACTGGCTGCCCATCGTCCGCTCCTCCGGGGACGAGGCGCAGTTCAACGAGCTGTATGACACGGCCGACAGCGAGAGCGTCACGGAGTTCATGACCTTCCGCACGGAGAATCCCAACTCGCTTGTCTCCTGCATCTCCAACGCCCGCGAAAACGCCCGCCAGGTCCGCGACCAGATCTCCAGCGAGATGTGGGAGGTGTTGAACGACGCCTACCACTTCATCCAGGGTGCCGACGCCAAGACCGTCTGGCACGAGGGCGCGAGCGCCTTCTACGACCAGATCAAGCGCTACTCCCACCTCTTCCAGGGAATCACCGTCAGCACCTTTTCGCGCAACGAGGGCTTCGAGTTCATCCAGTTCGGCAAGTACCTCGAACGCGCCGACCAGATCACCCGCCTGCTCGACATCAAGTACCACATCCTCCTGCCCAGCGCCTCCGATGTCGGAGGCGCCGTGGACACCGCCCAGTGGCATGCCGTGCTTCGCAGCGCCAGCGCCCTCGAGGCCTACCGCCGCTATTATGTCGCCGATGTCTTCTACAAGAAGGTCGTCGAGTTCCTGATCTTCGACGACAGCTTCCCCCGCAGCCTGAAATTCTGCTGCCAGGAGATGGACCACTTCATCGAGCTCATCACCGAATCCTCGGCTGAAAGCGGTGACAGCGCCGCCATCGAACGCTTCAGGTCGTTCCTGGAAAGGCTCAACGAACTTTCCGTCGAGGACATCTTCTCCCAGGGTCTGCACGAGTTCCTCGACGAGGCCCAGATCGAGGTCGGCAGCATCGGCGGCCAGCTTTACGGCACCTACATGTACTTCCCGCCGGTCGATCTCCAGGCCGAGATCCGCTTCCATCAGCAGCAGGAGCAGCAGCAGCAGCAGGGCCGCTTTCAATGACCCGGCGGGGGTGAGGAGGGGCTGGACGGGAAAATGTCCAATGTCCGGGCTCCAATGCTCCCCAAAGTAGTCATGAGCTTCAGCTCGTGACCGTGTGGGAGGCCCTGGGGAAATCATTGTCGGCAGCGTGAGAAAGGCGGCGTGGATCGCATGCTGGCCGGGCTGCGCAGCGCTTGGGTTGATCCGGGGGGTGACGGGCTGAAGCCCATCACGACTTTGCTTATCCCTGCCGCGCCCAAAAAGTAGTCATGAGC
>JBIIRD010000027.1:0-65583 GCA_044341745.1 Prosthecobacter sp.
CCGAGCCGGAGGCTCGAGAGAAATTAGCCGGTGGTGCAGGTCGCGAAGCGGCCGAAAACCACCGGATCCCAGCCCGCACCCACGTTCCACCTTCACTGCGTCCTGGAGGGACGCGAGAAGCCTTCGCCAACTCTGTGCGCAATCACCGTGGCCCAATCGCACCCTTCTCGCGCTCATCCAGGGCGCCCCCCTGGGTCGCGGTGTTTAGTCTCTTCAGTCCGGTGGTTCTCGCTCGCCAAGCCTCGCTTCACCACCGGCTCATTTCTGGCATGCCTCCGGCATGCGTTCACGGGCGGCCTAACCATCGGTGCCGTCAAATCAGCAATGCCGAGCCGGAGGCTCGAGAGACATAAGCCGGTGGTGCAGGTCGCGAAGCGCCCGAAAACCACCGGAACCCAGCCCACGTCCACGTTCCACCTTCACCGCGTCCTGGAGGGACGCGAGAAGCCTTCGCCAGCTCTGTGCGCAATCGTCGTGGCCCAATCGTGCCCTTCTCGCACCACCTCCAGGGCGCCCCCCTGGGTCGCGGTGTTTCGTCTCGTCGATCCGGTGGTTCTCGCTCGCCGGGCCTCGCTTCACCACCGGCTCTTTCTGGCATGCCTCCGGCATGCGTTCACGGGCGACCTCACCATCGATGCCGTCAAATCAGCCAAGCCGATCCCAGGGTGAAATTGAACCTTCGCGCATGGGGTCATTCCTGGGTCATTGACGCTCGGGCATGGGTCATTTCTGCCTCCGCTCCGCCGGCAAAACCATCGCACATCGGCGCTCGCGCCTCCCGCTTACTGAGTGGCGGCAGCCTTAGCGTCCGTGCCCATCGCTTTTCTCTCATGCAGGCCGTTCCGGATCAGGGAGGCAGGTCACATCACATGGCGCCAATCAGAGTCAGAAGTCTCTGGTCGTAATCTGCCCGGCTAAGTCCTTTCGTGAGTTAGCAAGAATCGAGGTCGAGAATAAAAAAGCCTATATCGTCCTTTGTGGTGGTGAGGTCAGGACTGGAGTGGTTGTGCTGAGTGACCTCGCCGACGACGAAGTGCCCACGTTGCTCCCAGTGGGAAATGGTCGGGCCCAGCAAAATGGAGCCGCCTGACTCGTCGCCTCGCACGAGAAAGGAGCAGCCCCGCGTGGATGTCGTGATAACGAAATCGTTTTTTAGCTTGGAGTTCGCCGAGCGATGGTCGTGACACCCGGCGATGAGCAGGGAAAGCGCAATAATACAGGCGACTTGGAAGGCTCTAGTTCTCACGGGTGACGCAGAAATGCCTAACGTCGAGGTGTGGCGGCGGCGAGCGGGACGCGTCGATGACACGACAGATGCCATACGAGCCGTTGCCTGCACCTTTTCATGTTAGGCGCATTACGTTGCACTCGGCTTGAGTTCTTTCGGAAATCGGAAGCGCAGCAGAATGCAGCACACTCCTGCGACAAAAATGGGGAGCTCGTAAACGAAAACAAAGCTGGTGACATTGCGACCAGTCTGGATCGTGTCGAGCTTGGGGTTATGGGTGCCGAGCCAACAAAGGCAGCTCTGGAAAGCGATCATCAGGAACAGGAAGATGCCAACGCCAAGACCCCATTGGCGTGGGCGCTTCCAAATCTTCCAGACCAGCCACGACCAAATGGCGAGGCCAAAGAGCGGCGCGAGCCTCATTTCCACAGGCGCGCCGGGAACCTGCCGCATACTGCCGACGAAGCTCATGATGGCGACGACGAACAGCGATAGGATCGCTAAGCCGTGGATTACTCGGTGTGTGCTCATGCGCCTAACAGGTGAATTATTGACAAGCTTGTTGTTCTGTCAGCAGCTTTATCTCAGACAGATGTGCGGCTTCATGACGGGCTCTTAAAACCATGCTGTCGTTTTAGCGGCTCATTGGAGCGCCAAGCAACACAAATGCGGTTCTTGCTCCCATGAGCGGGTGCAAAGCATGCATGAATATGCCACCCATCAAGCCCAGCCAGGAACAGCGTCTCATCGGTATCGAATAACGTCCGGAAAGTTGTGCTGCAGGCCTCACAAAGTAGTCATGAGCTTCAGCTCGTGACCACCCGGCACACCCTTCCACCCGCCCCACACGGACCCAGCCTGCACGGGCTGAAGCCCGCTGCTACTTTCCCTGCACGCCTGCGGCCTCACAAAGTACTCATGAGCTTCAGCTCGTGACCGCCCGGCACACCCTTCCACCCGCCCTTCACGAACCCAGCCTGCACGGGCTGAAGCCCGGCACTACTTTCCCTGCCCGCCTGCGGCCTCACAAAGTAGTCATGAGCTTTAGCTCGTGACCACCCGGCACACCCTTCCACCCGCCCCACGCGAACCCAGCCTGCACGGGCTGAAGCCCGCTGCTACTTTCCCTGCCCGCCTGCGGCCTCACAAAGTACTCATGAGCTTCAGCTCGTGACCGCCCCGAAACTCTTCAAGGCATCGAGCGCGGATGCTGCGTCAGGCCGCCGGTCTCGGTCCACGGATAACAAACTCCTCAACCAGGACCTCCTGGCATCGGGAAGCTCCGCGAAAACCGCCTGCTGCTCCCAGTCCGGCGGATGCAGATGACTCGTGATCACCTGCGGCACGGTTTCCCCTTCATGAACAAACCGGCCCGCCAGCGCAAAGGCCAGCGTGCAGCCCAGGGCGTAAACATCCGTCCGCCCATCCAGCTCAGCCCTGCCAAACCGCTCGGGCGCCATGCAATGGATCGATCCCGTCCAAGCACGTTCCGAAGCCTGCGCCGCCGGCCCACATTCCCCAAAGTCAATGAGCTTCCAGCCCCCGCGGCCGCCCGCCTGCATGAAGTTCGCCGGCTTCACATCCAGGTGCAGCAGCCCGGCCTGATGCACGGCCTGCAAGGCCTCCAGCGCATCGACCGCGAACCGCTGCCATTCCCTCAGCGAGAGCGGCGCCGCCTGCTCCACCGTGCCTCCGTCCAGCCATTCCAGGGCCAGCCACGAGTCTTCCCCGGCCTCGCCATGCTCCAGCAGGCGCACGATCCTGGGATGCTGCAGCCGGGTGAGCGCCTCAACCTCACGAGCCGCCACCCGGGGATCCGCCACCCATTTCAGCGCCACCTCGCCCCCATCGACGGCATTGCGTGCATGATCCACCCTGCCCCGGGGGCTTTCGGCGATCTTCTCCAGAACTTCGTAGTCGCTCAGCACGTGCGGATGCTGCCCCGGCCGCAAGCTGCCTGCAAGTCCGCCTGAAGTGCGCTCGTTTCCCGGCACCCGCCATGCGACCGCTCCTCCTGCTCTCCCTTGTCCTGCCCGTCCTCTCCGCCCTCGGCGCGGCCAGGCCTAACATTCTGTTCTGCTTTGCCGATGACATGGGCCGCTATGCCAGCATCTACCGGCAGCTCGAGGGCATGGGCACGCTCAACGACATCATCGAGACGCCCAACATCGACCGCATCGCCCGGGAGGGCGTGCTTTTCAAGAACGCCCACGTCACCGCGCCATCCTGCACTCCCTGCCGCAGCTCCCTGCTCTCCGGCCAGTACTTCTGGCGCACCGGCCGCGCCGCGATCCTCCAGGGCGCGAAGTGGGACATGAACATCCCCTCCTACCCGCTGCTGCTCAAGGATGCCGGCTATCACATCGGCAAGATGTACAAGGTCTGGTCACCTGGCAGCCCCGGCGACGCGCCTTACGGCCAGCAGCAGCACGCCTATGAAAAGGCCGGCCGCCGCGTGAACGACTTCTCCGAGAACGTCACCCGGATGGTCGCCGAAGGCACGGAAGTCGAAGCCGCCAAAAAGGTCCTCTACGATGAAGTCGCCACCAACTTCGACGCCTTCCTGGCCGACCGTCAGAAGGACCAGCCCTTCTGCTTCTGGTACGGCCCCACCAACGTGCATCGCAAGTGGGTGAAGGGCAGCGGCGCCGCCCTGTGGAAGCTCGACCCGGAAAAGCTCAAGGGCAAACTGCCGGCCTTCCTTCCCGATGTGCCCGAGGTGCGCGAGGACCTGGCCAGCTACTTCGGTGAAATCATGGCCTTCGACGCCTGTGTCGGCGTGCTTTTGAAAAAGCTCGAGGCCCTCGGTGAGCTCGACAACACCCTCGTCGTCGTCAGCGGCGACCACGGCGCGCCCGGCTTCCCACACGGCAAGTGCAACCTCTATGACTTCGGCACGCATGTGACCCTCGCCGCCCGCGGCGCCGGGACCCGTGGCGGACGTGTGGTGGACGATTTCGTCAACCTGATGGACCTGGCCCCGACCTTCCTCGAAGCCGGCGGAGTCAAACCTCCGGAGGTCATGACCGGACGCAGCATCCTGCCCGTGCTGCGCAGTGAAAAAGGCGGCCAGGTCGATCCCGATCGCACCTGGGTCATCACCGGCCGTGAACGCCACGTCGAGTCCGCCCGTGAAGGCTTCCTGCCCTACCCACAGCGCGCCCTGCGCACGCCCGACTACCTTTTCATCCTCAACTTCAAGCCCGACCGCAGCCCCATGGGCGACCCCGGCCAGCTGGATGCCGACGCCACCACCCTGACCGAAAACACCCACGTCAGCTTTGCCGACATGGACAGCAGCCCGACCAAGGCCTGGCTGATCGGCGAGCACAACAATCCCCAATGGAAGCAGCACTTCGACTGGGCCTTTGGCAAGCGCCCGCGCGAGGAGCTGTATGTCATCAGCAAGGACCCGCACGAGGTGAAGAATGTCGCCGACGACCCCGACTACGCCACCATCCGCGACCAGATGCGCGAGCGTCTCATGGCCGAGCTCGCGCGCACCAGGGACCCGCGCCTGGAGAACGACGGCGCCTTCTTTGAAACCGCCCCGATGGCCGGGCCGCTGCCCGACGATGTCGGCAAACCGAACCGTCCGAAAAAAGCGGCCGGCAAAAAGAGGAAATAACCGCAGCCGCTGCCTGAATCAGACGGAGGCCTTGCATTCCTCGGCCGGCACAGCCGCCTGGCTCGGGGCGTAGCGGGGACGGCTCTTTTCCTTCTTCAGGCCGCCGACCAGCACCACGCGCACCGTGTCCAGCAGGATCAGCAGGTCAAAGATGATGCCCGCGTGCTTGAGGTAATACAGGTCGTACTCAAGCTTGCAGCGGGCGTCGTCCGTCGAGGCTCCATACGGATAACAGACCTGCGCCCAGCCGGTGAGGCCGGGATGAATCATGTGACGCTCCTCGTAGAAGGGCAGCGCCTCCGCCAGCGCATCGACAAAGGACGGCTGCTCCGGCCGCGGCCCCACGAAGGACATCTCACCGCGCAGGATGTTGATGAGCTGCGGGATTTCGTCGATGCGGTAGCGGCGCAGGAAGGCTCCCCCGGGGAAGACTCGGCGGTCCTTGACGCCTGTGGACCACTGCGGGCCGTCCTTTTCCGCATCGGTGCGCATGCTGCGCAGCTTGAGGATCCAGAATTTTTTGCCGAACCGGCCCACGCGTTCCTGGCGGAAGAAAACCGAGCCCTCCGGCGAGAAGAACTTCACCAGCAGCACGCCGAACAAAAGGAAGGGTGAAAGCAGGAGCAGCAGCGTCAGGGAGGTGACCACGTCAAAGGTCCGCTTCAGCTTGCGGAAGTAAAACGCACGCGGCGAGGACTCCGAATGCAGCAGCCACTGGCTGGAGACCAGGTGCAGCGGCACATATTGAAGGTATTCCTCACAGAGGTTGATCAACGGCGTGCAGTGCATGCCGGAGTAGCGGAGCTGGCGCAGCCAGGGACGGGCGCTCTCATCCTCCATCCGCGAATCACAAAAGACGACCCGGTCCAGACGGTGACGGGTGACCAGCTTGGTGGCATGCTTCAGCCGGCCCAGAAGGTCGCCCGAGGGGGATGCGCCGCTGACATCAATCCTGCCGACCACTTCGATGCCATGCGGCTTGAGGTCGCGAAAACGCTGATATTCCATCATCTCCTCCGGCGATTCGGCGACGAAAGCCACGCGCACCGGGGCGAAGTGGTGTTTGTGATACAGCAGCATGTGATGCAGCAGCAGCAGCGGCAGGGAGATGCCGGTGCCGATGGCCATGAAGCCGCGGCCGATGCGCGAGCCAAAGTCAACATAGCCCACGAGGGTCGTCAGCACAAAGGCCACCGTAAAGGCGGCAAGCAGCAGGAAGGCATGGGCGATGAAACGAGACCGGCCCCTCGACTCCACCGAATAGAGTCCCAGGATGTAAGCGGTGATGACCAGGCCCACCGTGCCCAGGATGGAAGGCAGGGCAAATTCCTCAGTTCTCCAAAAACCTTCAAAGCGCAGGTAATTGGCCAGGGCAAAGGCCCCTAGGAAGATAAACGCATCCCTGCCGGCACGGCGGGCGACGGAAAACCAATGGGCTTGGCTGAGGGAATTCACGGGCGGAACTTCGGGAGAGGGTTCACCAATCGTGTCACGGGAGGAGGAACTTGGCGCAAAAGCGATTGATGCTCAATCATTTAATCGGATGGTCTTCAGCCTTCCCTGCCAGGATCGTCACACAATTTCCAATAGGCTCCGGCACAAACCTGCCATTCGAACCCCTGTCCGTAATGGCTCAAGACGCCTTCATCCGGGAGATGCTGGAGGGTGCGGCACAAAACAATCGCATAAGCCTCCGGCTCCCGCCCTGTCACCAGGGTGCTTTCCCCCAGGGGAGACGGCCGCAGAATTTCGCCAATGCCCCCGACATCCGTGGTCACCAGGGGCCGCCCCGAGGCCAGGGCTTCCAGCAGCACGTTCGGCACTCCCTCATTATGGCTCGAAAGGCACACTGCATCGCAGGCCCTCATGTAGTCGGAGACCTCCTGCGGATTGCGACGGCCTGCCCAGATCAGACCGTCCTCCTTCAAGCCGGACTGCCGGGCGAGGTCGCACAGTTCCTGCTGCAGAGGACCGCTGCCGATCATCACCAGGCGAAGGGGTTCCTGGAGACTGCCAGCGGCAAGCGCCGCTGCCTTCACAAGCAGGTCCAGCCCCTTGACCGGCAGGAAATTGCCCACAAACAGCAGCAGCCTGCCATCGGTCGGCAGTCCCAGCGACCGGCGGGCGGCCTGCTTGTCTCCCGGCTTGAAAACCTGGGTGTCCACCCCGTTGTAAACGGTGTGGACAAATCCGCCGTCCGCCCCCGCACCCATGAGACGCCTGCGCAGATCCTCACTGCGCGTGATCACGGCCGCACGACGCGCCAGCCGCAGGATCGCCCTGCGTCGCATGGGCATGTCGAGATAACGATGCACGTCCGATCCCTGGGCCACGGAGACCATGGGAACTCCATCCAGCGCCCCCACCCGCGCCACCCCACTGGCATCCGGGAACAACCAGGGCACCAGCAACCGGTCCGGCTTCCAGCCCTCGGGCAGAGACTTCAGCATCCGGCCGGCCGCCAGGGCAAACAGCCGGTCGTTCATGCCTCCGAACTTCGGCAGATAAGGCGCCCAGCCAAACTGCGGGGAAAAGACTTCATCACCTGGCCTCGGCTTCAGCCCGCAGGGACGGTTCATCCAGCCGCCAGGCCCTGGCCGCAAACAGATCACCCGGATGTCCGCCTCGGGCCTCTGCGCGCGCATGGCATGCAGCAACGTCACATTGTCCAGGCCTCGCCAGGGCTGGGTGGTGTCAGGAAAAAGATTGGAAAGGAAGAGCAGTCGCATCCGAAGGAGAAAATCAGGTTCTGGCGGCATGAGCGGCCGCCATTCGCCCCGCCGCCTCACCCGTGGCCAGGCAGGTGCCCATGACCCGCAGCGAGGCCAGGGCTTCATGATCGGCGGAAAGGCAGCGCCCGGCAAAGAACAATCCCGGCAGCCTGGCATTGCGTAGGCATCCTGCGGGAATGCCGGCCGGCCTGGGCGCGTCAAAAAAGCGAAACTTCGGCCCGCGGGCGGTTTCACGCTTTTCCATCGGCCAGCCCGCCAGGGCGGCTTCGTCTTCAAACCGGGTGCAGGCGGCCAGTTCATCACCCGTCATGAAAACATCCCCGCGATAGCGGGCAGTTTCACGAATTCCCGCCTGCGTTGGAAACACCGGCGGCGGACTGCCGGCAAAGTCCCCATGGTGCCTACGCAGGTACCGCCACAGGCCAAGGGCCGCAAGCCTGCCCTCGGCCTCTGCTTCGGCACGCTTCCGCGGGTCAAAGGGATCCCAGCCCGCACCTCCGGCCTCCAGGTCGATCGTCAGGAACATTTCTCCAGTGAACGGTGAATCCCGAAACTGCGCCGCCATGGCCGCTTCCGGCAGGTCTCCGGCCTTGATGCCCTTGACGATCATTGCCCCGGTCTGCAGACGCCAGCCATCATCATGACTGCCCGTGACTCCACTCAACTGGCAGACATAGGCCGGGCGGTAAAGACGGCCAGGCTCGGCCTGAATCCAGAATTCCTTCCCCAGCCACCTCGCCCCCGTGGCATCCCCCGTGCAGTCCACCATGGCCCTGGCACGACAGGCCTGCAGCACGCCCCTGGAGACAAAATCGACCTCCCAGCCGCCCTCCACCTGCCTCAGACCGCTCCACTCCGTCCCGCTCAGCCGGGTCAGGCTTTTCTCCGCCGCAAAGGCCTCGTCAGCCAGCACGGCAAAAATCCCCGGGTGCTGCCGCAGGACATAAACCCTCCCCATCAGGTCTGGCTGGTCCTGGCCGGTGCGCTCCATCATGGCTTCACCGATCTGCTGCGGAATTCCTGCATTCAGCCACTGCCAGGGTCGGCTGACATCCGGGTGAAACAAGCCGCAAAAGGTGTGAACCAGGGCGTTTACACCCATGCCACCCAGCTTCGTCTCACGCTCCAGCAGCAGCGTCCGCGCTCCCAGACGGACCGCCGACAACGCGGCCGACAGCCCTGCGCTTCCTCCTCCTGCGATGATCACATCCCACGACTGCATTGGATAAACGGCTTTTGAAAGGTGCCTGCGATAAGTCCTGGCCAGGCAAGAGGCAAGCCTGCGCTCAATGCCGAAAGGGTCTTCTTACCCAGGCGACCCTCGAAATCATGAAGGGATAGATTTGAACTGCATTGAGTATAAAAACAATTAAATTTCATATTTCTTATTTACTTATGCTAATATTTATAGAAATTTAGAATACCGCGTTATGAAATCATGCTTTCGGCTCAATCGCCTTGGCTTCGCCGGCCTGGTCTTCCTCCTTCTACTGGCAGGCACCGGCCAGAGTCGTGCCGCCGTGTCCCCGGTGGCCCCTGTTCTGCTGCCCTTCACCCCAGACACCAACGGCGTGGTCAGCGGTGAGATCAACTACCAGCTCGCCTACACCGGCACCGTCACCCGCTTCAGCCAGGGCGGCCTGCCACGCGGCCTGAATCTGGACACCAAAACCGGTGCCATCACCGGCAGACCCGAGGTCGCCGACACCTACACCATTCACTTCACCGCCTACAATGGTACCGCGAAGAGCAACACCCTCAGCCTCGAATGGACCGTCGAGCCCTTGCCCCCAGGCACGGCCGGCACCTATTACGCCCTGCTGGACCGACACGCCTGGTACAACGGCGGCTATGGCGGAAGCCTGAGGCTGACCGTCGCCTCGACCGGCCGGTACTCAGGGGTCATCACCCGTGGAGTCCATCGCAACACCATCACCGGCCAGCTCGACACCGTGCCCGGTGGCCTGGTGGACCCGACCGGCAGCTTTGTAATCCCAAGACGCTCCCCCTATGATCCTCTCGAGGTCGCCTTCTCTCTGCCCATCGGCTCCGCCAGCATCATCGGCACGCTGCAGGAACCCGGGGGTGATGTCATCCAGCTCGCCGGCTATCGCGCCAGCACCGCCACCCCGACCTTTGCAGGAGCCCAGTGGAACACGGCGCTTGAAATCTCGAACTCGCTCCTGGGCGACGACACCTACCCGCAGGGCGCCGGCTGGGCGATCCAGAAGTTCACCAAGACAGGCGTCGGCTACTGGACCCTGCGTCTCGCCGACGGCACCAGCAGCACCTTCAGCACCGCCCTTGGCAGCTCCGGCCAGGTCGGGGTGCATGTCATGCTCTATAACAACGCCGGCTCACTCCAGGGCTACCAGGTTTTCGACCCAAACAGCGGCCTCACCGCCGGCAGCCTCGGCTGGATCAGATCCGCCTTTGCCGCGCGCATCTACGGCTCCGGCTTCCCGCTGCACTACCTCACGGCCACCGGCGCACGATACACGCCACCGGCATCCGGCAGCATGATCTTTGGCATCACGCCAGGCACCAGCAACGTGCGTCTCATCTTCTCCGAAGCCGGTCTCGGCTCACCCTACACCCAGCTCTTCAGCCTCGGCGCTGGCAACCGCGTCACCATCCCCACCGGCACTTCCGCCAACCCCTACGGCATCCGGTTCACGATCAACTTCTCCACCGGTGTCATCACCGGCACCGGCACGGCCATGGACTATCTGGAAAACCAGCCGCAGAACTCCCGCTCCGGCAGCTTCAGCGCCCTGCTCATCCCCGGACGTGAACAGGCCGTGGGCCATTTCCTTCTCCCCACCAGCCGCAGCAGCAGCTCCGCCATCCTCTCAGGCAGCGTCATCGGTGAAGAGGTGAACAACTGATCCGTCCCAAGGGCCCTCGGCCAGTCGGAATAGGCAGTGTTTTTCGGCAAAAAATCGCCGTGCTTCATCCTCTGCGGGAAGATATGGGTGACGCTCCCTGTCCCGCATGAAGTCATCCCGCCCCGGCCTGCGCCCGATCCTCGTCCGCCTCTGGCGGCTGGGACTCCTGGCCGCTGCGGTCCTGGTCATCCGGAATGCCGTGCAAACCCGTGAAAACCTGGCCGCCGCCAATGCCCTCGCCCCGGAGAGGCTGCGTGACTTCTTCCCCGGCATCCACTCCCTCGGCCCGGCCAGTCCCGCCAGCGGCTGGCGACCGGCCCTGGACGCTTCTGGTCAAACTCTGGGTTATGCCACCACCACCCGCCCCGGGTCCGAGAAGATCATCGGCTACTCCGGCCCCAGCCACTGCCTGCTCGTCTTCGACCTCAGGGGCTCCCTCCGCGGGCTGCGCCTGCTGAAAAGCCACGACACCACCGATCATGTCGCCGAGGTGGTCGCGGACCGGAAGTTCTTCACCCAGTTCCACAACCTCAAGCCCGGCGAGGGCCTGAAACAGCCGCTGCATGTCGTCACCGGCGCCACCCTCACCAGCACCGCCATCGCCCAGGGCGTGCTCGAAAAACTCGGACAGTCGGCCTCCGCCTCGCTGCGTTTTCCCGATGCCATCACTCTCGCCGAAGTCGAGCGCCTGGAACCCGATGCCGACAGGCTGGCGCCTTCCATCCTGCATCGCGGCGGCCTGGACGTGCTCGACCCCGCCGGACGCAGGATCGGCATCGCTGTGCGCACCTCGCCGGTCAGCGACACCATCGTCGGCTACAAGGGGCCGACCGACACGCTCATGCTGCTCAGCGCCGACGGCGGCACCCTGAAAAAAATCGCCCTGCGCAAAAGCTACGACACGAAGCGCTACGTGGCCTACGTCACCGGGGACAGCTACTTCCTCAACCTCTTCAACAACAGCACCCTGGAAAGGATGGCCGGGATCGACTTCAAGGAGGCCGGGGTGGAAGGTGTCTCCGGTGCCACCGAAACCAGCTGGTCCGTCGCCGAAGGCCTGAAGCAGCGCGCCCGCAGCCTGCTGGCCGACCAGCCCGCCGGATGGCTGCGGCAGATCCGCTGGCGCTGGCAGGATGCCGGCCATCTGCTCGTGCTCGCCTCCGCCTTCCTCATGGCCTTCACCCGCCTGCGCGGACGTGCCTGGCTTCGTCATGTCCACCATGCCTTCCTGGTCATCTACGGCGGCTTCATCGTCGGTGAACTGCTCTCCCAGGGCCTGCTCGCCGGCTGGGCGGCCCATGGCACGCCGTGGAAAAACGCGCCCGGCCTGCTGGTCCTCGGCGTCGTGGCCCTGCTCGCCCCGGTCTTCACCGGCCGCCAGCTTTACTGCCACCACATCTGCCCCCATGGCGCGCTGCAGCAGTTCCTCGCCCGCCGTCTGCCAGGCCGCTGGAACCTTCCGCCGCGTCTGGACGCCTGGCTGCAACGCCTTCCTTTCGCCCTGCTCGCCCTGGTCCTCGCCACCGTGGTCCTGGAGCTCAACATGGACATCAACGCCCTCGAGGCCTTCGACGCCTACCAGTTCCGCATCGCCGGCCTGGCCAGCCTCGCCATCGCCCTCGTCGGCCTCGTGGCCTCGCTCTTCCAGCCGCTCGCCTACTGCAAATATGGCTGCCCGACCGGCGCGCTTTTCAAGCTGCTGCGCTTCACCGGCGACGCCGACCGCCTCGGCGCCAGGGACTGGCTCGCCGCAGCCCTGCTCGCCACGGCCGCCCTGGCCTAGGCCGCCCACATGGACTGCGGCAGCCTGCTTTGCCGCTTTCCTGAGCCAGCCTGCTGGCGTGAACCACCCTGAGGTTTCGAGGGTGTCGCGGATGTGCGCCCTGGTGGTTCGAAGACTGGGGGCGAAGCGGCGTCCTCGACCACCGCAGCAGGCTGCGGGAATAAGGCGGCAGCAGGCTGCCGCAGTCCAAAGCGGCTGTCGCCGCTGTCCTGTGACTGTGAGGTGAACTTCAACCGGGACCTGGTGGTGTGACAGCCTGGCGGCAAAATAAAACAGCCCTGGCCAGAGGGGAGGCATCCGGCGCTTGGAAAGCGCCTCCGCTTCAACCGCAAAACGGATTGATTCAGTGTTCGGTGATGAACTTGCACATCGAATCGAGCCGCAGGCAACGGATGGGTTCGGCGGGGTTTCACGATGCCGGATTCATGAAGTTGCGGTGAAGGCTCACCGATGGTGGAGCGAAAACTGATGAAGGCCTGGGCATCAAGCGGAGCCGGAGGCTCATGGGAAGTTCAGCCGGTGGTGAAGCGCGGCCTGGCGAGCGAAAACCACCGGACCCTGTGGCCTAACCATCACTGGACCTGGGGTGCGCCCTGGAAGGACGCGAGAAGTCGGCGATGAAGGCAGTACCGGAGGGACTGAAGCAGATTCTGGAGGAGGTGCACGCCGTGACCCCATCAAAACTTTTCACAGATCGACGTCCACATGGACACCCGACGCCGTGATGCCCCGGCGCACGATGCAGCGCTTCAGGCTCGCGCCGGCGACAACACGCGCCCCGGGCCAGACCACGCAGTCCTCCAGCTCCGCATCCGCCTCCACCACCGCTCCGTCACCGATGACGTTAAGCCCTTTCAGCCGCGCCGAATCAGAAACCTGCGCCTGAGGATGCACTGCCGCGGCAGGCGCCCGGCCGCTGGCAGCAAGGGACTGATGCGCCTCCAGGTAGGCCTGGCGGCTGCCGAGATCCCACCAGTCACCTGCATCCAGCACCACCGCGCCGATGCGTTCGCCCTGCTGAATGGCCTTTAAAAAAACCGGGATCACCGACTCCACCTTCCGCGGCGTCAGATGCGCGTGAAAGGCCGGGCTGCAGACATAAATGCCGGTGAACAGATGCGTGCCCGGGTTGCCGGTGCCCAGCATGCCACGGATGTCGGTCACGCTACGCGATGCGACGTCATAACCGATGTGCAGAGCCGGCCCCCGGCTGCGCAGGGCCAGGGTCACCAGGTTGCCGCTGTCACGATGCTCCTTCAGCAGCGGCTCCAGCGGCAGCGTCGTCAATATGTCACCGTTGTAGACGATGAAGGGCTCGTCCCCGAGAAGGTCACGCACGTTCGCAATGCCTCCTGCGGTCTCCAGCCGGACCGGCTGCTCCTCGCGAAACAGCACCGGCCTTCCGCGATAAAGACCCTCTGGAAAAGCGCGCCCGTATTCCTCCGGCAGATGGTGCGTGTTCACCACAAAACGCTCCACACCCGCGTCCAGCAGATGATCGAACCCATAGGTGATCAGGGGTTTGTGGAAGACGGGGATGAGAGGCTTCGGCAGTTGCTCGGTCAGCGGCCGCAGCCGCTCGCCCAACCCCGCGCCAAGAACGAAGGCTTGATGCACCCCTGCGCTTTAACCCGGCCCACCCCGGGCGCAAGTGCCGCCGCTTCACGATTCCAGCCCCAGGCAAGAAAATCAGAATGATTCCACTCAAGCCCCGTTTTTATTCCTCCTCCATGTTCCTGCGTTACCTCCCTCTTTTCCTCGCCCCTGTCGTCCTTGCCGACGGCCCCAAGGACAACCTCGCCGACAACGTCCGCCCGATCCCGCCTCCCGGTGTCGCCGTTCCCGAGGCTGACGCCAAGGCGCTCCAGCAGGGCCTGGCCGATCTACGCGCCGCCATCGACGCCGCCGCCAAGGCGCAGGCGAAGAACCCCCGGCTCGCCGACCTGCTGCCCGATGTCGAGGTCTATCACAAGGCGGTGGACTGGGCCCTGAAATACAACGAGGTCCACAAGCTCGCCGAGCTCAAGGCCGCGCAGGAGATCCTCGCCGAAGGCAGGCAGCGCGCCGACCAGCTCAAGAACGGCCAGCATCCCTGGACCACCCAGAAGGGCCTCGTCGTCCGCGGCTATCGCTCGAAGATCGACGGCTCCGTCCAGCCCTACGGCATGGTGATCCCGGAAAACTACAGCGGCGCCCCCTCCCGTCTCGACGCCTGGTGCCACGGCCGTGGCGAAACCCTCAGCGAGCTCGCCTTCATTGATCAGCGCCGCAAGCAGACCGGCCAGATCGCCCCCGCCAACACCCTCGTCCTGCACCCCTACGGCCGCTACTGCTGCGCCAACAAGTTCGCCGGCGAGGTGGACCTGCTTGAAGCACTCGACCACGCGAAGAAGTTCTACGCCATCGACGAGGACCGCACCATCGTCCGCGGCTTCAGCATGGGTGGCGCCGCCGCCTGGCAGTTCGCCGTCAATTACGCCGAGAAATGGTGCGCCGCCAACCCGGGCGCAGGATTCGCCGAGACCCCTGAATTCCTCAACGTCTTCCAGAGCGAGGACGTCAGCAAAATCCCCGCCTACGAGAAGACGCTCTGGCATTGGTACAACGCCACTGACAGCGCCCTCAACCTCTTCCAGGTGCCCACCGTCGCCTACAGCGGCGAAATCGACAAACAGAAGCAGGCCGCCGACATCATGGAGAAATACCTGCGCATGGAGGACATCGAGATGACCCACATCATCGGCCCGCAGACGGCGCACAAGATTCATCCGGACTCGCTGGTCGAAGTCGAAAAACGCCTCGCCGACATCGCCGCCGTCGGCCGTGACCGCAGCCCGCGTGAAATCCACTTCGCCACCTGGTTCCTGCGCTACAACAAGATGCACTGGGTCACCGTGGACGAGATGGAGAAGCAGTGGGAGCGCACCCGCGTCCATGCCGAGATCACCGGCGACGCCGAGGTGACGGTCAAGACCCAGAATGTCACCGCCCTCACCCTCGACATGCCCGCCGGCCACTGCCCGCTCAGCGTCCGTGAGAAACCCACGGTGAAGATCGACGGCACCTCACTCCAGGTGGCTCGCCCGAAGACCGACCGCTCCTGGGTCGTCCATCTCCGCCGCAGCGGCGGCAAATGGCAGCAGGCCGCCGCCGCTCATGAAGAAGGCAGGCTGGTCAAGCAGCACGGCCTCTCCGGCCCCATCGACGACGCCTTCATGGACAGCTTCCTGTTCGTGAAGCCCACCGGCGCCGCGCTGAACGAAACGCTTGACGCCTGGACGAAGGCCGAGATGGAGCGCGCCTCCTTTGAATGGCGCCGCCAGTTCCGCGGCGATGCGCCGACCAAGGAGGACAAGGCCGTCACCGACGCTGACATCGCCGCGAACAACCTCGTTCTCTGGGGCGATCCAAAGAGCAACGCCGTGCTGGCACGCATCATCGCCAAGCTTCCCGTGCAATGGACCGACGGCAAGCTCACCGCCAACGGCAAAACCTACGACGCCTCCACCCACGCGCCCGTCCTGGTCTATCCAAATCCGCTGAATCCGAAACGCTACGTCGTGATCAACAGCAGCTTCACCTACCGCGAGTACGACTACCTCAACAACGCCCGCCAGGTCGCCAAGCTGCCTGACTGGGCCGTCGTGGACATCAGCCAGCCCAGGACCAGCCGCGCTCCCGGCGGCATCGCCGACGCCGGCTTCTTCGACGAAGCCTGGCAGTGGCGGAAGTAAGGCCGCAGGTCCGGAGGGCATGCCACTGCACGGCGGCAACAAGGAATGACGTCAGGGACGCGGGAGGTTCACCTCACACGAGATGGCCTCCCGCAAAGGCTGCAGGCTGTCATCGCGTCGTGAAGCCACCTTCGCTTCATCACGCTGAGGTTTTCACAAAATCAGATCCCAGCGACCCAATCGCGCTTGGGGCATTGATTCGAAACCAAAAAAATATACAATCTTCCGGAAGGTTGCCTGCCAAGATCCGACACAACCGAGACACAATACGGCATAGGCTTCCATCGTTGTGATGAAGTCATGCGAATCTTCATCCCTCTCCTGGCCGCCAGCACCGCGCTGGCCGCGAACCTGCCGTCGGATCATGCCAGGCGCATGGAACGCGGAATGCGCCTCTTCGACGGCGAGGTGGCGCCGATCCTGAAACAGAACTGCCTGAAATGCCATGGTGGCGAGAAGGTGAAGAGCGACTTTGACCTGACCACCCGCGAGGATCTGCTGCGTGGCGGTTCACACGGAGCCGCCGTGGTGCCTTTTGATTCCAAAAGCAGCCTTCTCATGGCCCTGATCCGCCACGAGAAGGAGTCGAACATGCCCGACGGCAGCCCGAAGCTCCCCGAGACCAAGATCGCACGGCTCGCGGCCTGGATCGACGACGGTGCGCCGTATTCGTCCCCTTTGATCGCCGGGAAAAAGCCGAAGAAGGATGCCAGCGTGGTCACCGAGGAGGACAGGCAGTGGTGGTCCTTCCAGCCGCTGAAAAAGGTGCAGGCGGAAAGCATCGACGAGCTGCTTTTGAAAAATGCGAAAGGAATGACCTTCGCCCCGCCGGCGGCGAAGCCTGTGCTGGTCCGCAGACTGCACCTGGACCTCACCGGACTGCCGCCCCCCGCTGAACCGGACACCCTGGAACTGCCCGTCCTCATCGACCGCCTGCTCGCCTCGCCGCAATACGGCGAACGCTGGGCGCGCCACTGGCTGGATGTGGCGCGGTATGCGGAGAGCACCGGCTTCGAGCAGGACTACGACCGGCCCCACGCCTATCATTACCGCGACTTCGTCATCCGGGCGCTCAACGAGGACATGCCCTATGACCAGTTCGTGAAATGGCAGCTCGCCGGAGATGAATACGAGCCGAAGAACCCGCAGGCCCTGGCGGCCACCGGCTTCCTCGGCGCAGGCGTGTTCCCCTCGCAGATCACCGCCAACGAAGTCGAGCGCACACGCTACGACGCCATGGATGACATGCTCAGCACCACGGGCAACGCCATGCTCGGCCTGACCATCGGCTGCGCCCGCTGCCATGACAACAAGTACGACCCGATCCCGACCGCCGACTACTACGCCATGCTCAGCACCTTCACGACGACGACACGCATGAACGTGGACGTTCACCCGGACGGCAGGGTGACCTCCGCCGTGACGACGATGGACAACAAGAAGAACACCCCTCCCGTGAAGGGTGCCACGCGCATGATGATCTGCGCAGAAGGCTACGATCCCATCGTCATGCACACCCAGGGCGGCCCGTTCTTTGACAAGACCTACCTTTTGAAGCGTGGCAGCACGGACATGAAGGAGCGCGAGGCCACCCAGGGCTTCCTGCAGGCGCTCTCCAGGCCCCAGGACTTCAAACGCTGGCAATGGCGGCCGCCTGAGGATTCAAAATCAACCGGCAGGCGCCGCACGCTCTCCCACTGGATCACCGACGTGGATCGTGGCGCGGGCGCGCTGCTCGCCCGGGTGATCGTCAACCGGCTGTGGCAGCATCACTTCGGCACCGGACTCGTGCCCACTCCCAACGACTTCGGCAAAACCGGCACGCCCTGCACCCAGCCCGAGCTGCTCGACTGGCTCGCCGGACGGCTCATTGCCGAAGGCTGGAAGCTCAAGCCCATCCACCGCCTCATCCTGAGCAGCCGCGCCTGGCAGCAGGGCAGCTCACGCGATGCGGTGAAGGAGACGGCCGACCCGGCGAACGCTCTCTTCATGCGCTTCGTCCCCTATCGTCTCGAGGCCGAGGCGATCCGCGACTCCATGCTGGCCGTCAGCGGCCGGCTCGATGGAACGATGTTCGGCCCCGGCACGCGCGATGAAAACAGCCGCAGACGCAGCATCTACTTCAACATCAAGCGCAGCCAGCTCATCGGCAGCCTGGTGGCCTTTGACCTTCCCGAACCCCTGGTCAGCCAGGGCGCCCGCCCCACGACCACCGTCGCCCCCCAGGCGCTGATCCTGATGAACAGCCCGCAGGCCCGAAGCTGGGCGGAAGGGCTGGCCGGGCGGCTTCAAGCCGCAGGTGACCCTGCTGGACAGATCACCCGCGCCTACCAGCTTTGCTTCCACCGCAACCCAGCGGCGTCTGAACTGGATGCCGGGCTCGCTTTCCTGAAATCCGGCGCCTCGCTGGCGGACTACTGCCAGGTGCTGCTCGGCCTGAATGAATTCGTTTACGTCAACTGAACCCATCATATCCGCCATGAACCCTCCCACCCTTTCCCGTCGTGACATGCTCGCCCGCGCGGGCGGCGGATTTGGCATGCTGGCCTTCGCGTCCATGCTCGAAGCCGCACAGAACCCCTTTGCCCCCAGGGTGCCGATGCAGGTCGGCGGCAGGGCGAAGTCCATCATCTGGATCTTCACCAACGGCGGACCTTCCCAGGTGGACACCTGGGACTACAAGCCGGAGCTGGCCAGACGTGACGGCCAGACGCTCGAGGGCTTCGATCCCAAGACGGGCTTCTTCCCAGGTTCCGTCGGCGGATTGATGAAGTCGCCCTTCGGCTTCAGGCAGTATGGACAGAGCGGTACCTGGTGCAGCGACCTCTTCCCGAAGACCTCGATGCACGTGGACAAGATGTGCTTCATCCACAGCTGCTGGACGGGCTCCAACAACCACTCCCCCGCCCTTTTCATGATGAACACCGGCGCCACCCGCATGGGCTATCCCTGCGTCGGCTCCTGGGTCACCTACGGCCTTGGCAGCGAAAGCGACTCGCTGCCCAGCTTTGTCGTCATGAGCGATCCGCTGAACCGCGGCCTGCCCAAGGGCAGCGCGGCCAACTGGGGCGCAGGCTTCCTGCCCAGCGTCTTCCAGGGCACCTGGCTGAAGCCCAGCGGCGCACCGATCGACAACCTCGCAGTGCCGGCCTCGCTGACCCCTCAGCGCCAGCGCGCGCAGCTCGACCTCATGGCGCGCCTGAATCGCCAGGCACTCGCCGGATCGGCCGTTGAAAGCGAGTTGAACGCCCGCATCGAGAGCTTCGAGCTCGCCTACCGCATGCAGACCGCCGCACCCGAGGCCTTCGCCATCAAGGACGAGCCGGAGCACATCCGGAAGCTTTATGGCGTGGATGAAAAACACTGCGGCCACTTCGCCACGCAGTGTCTCACCGCCAGGCGCATGGTCGAGCGAGGCGTGCGCTTCATCCAGATCTACAGCGGCGGCATGGAGAACCAGCAGAGCTGGGACGGTCATCGCGACATCCTCGGCAACCACAGCGGCTTTGCGGCCGAGAGCGACCAGCCCGTCGCCGCGCTCATCAGCGATCTCGAGCAGCGCGGCCTGCTGGACCAGACGCTCATCATCTGGGGCGGAGAGTTCGGCCGACTGCCCATCGCCCAGAAGGGCGCCCAGCCCGGCCGTGACCACAACCCGCATGCCTTCACCGTCTGGATGTGCGGCGGCGGCGTCAGGGGCGGCCATCATCATGGCGAGTCCGATGAGATTGGATTCAAGGCCGTCCTCGACCGGGTCAGCGTGCATGACCTTCATGCGACGATCCTCGCCGCCGCCGGCCTGGACCACGAACGCCTCACCTTCAAGTTCCAGGGCCTCGACCAGCGCCTCACCGGCGTCGAAAACCCGAAGGTCGTGAAGCAGGTGTTTGCGTGACCATCGTTGGTCCAAAAGTTTGCAACCTCCCTGGAACCACGGCCTGAGGGTCAAGTCTGGAAGTTTGAAGACAATCAGGGGCTGTCTCCCACGTTGAATGATCTGAATTCGTTCATCATCCATGAAGTCCATCCTGCTCATCTGCCTTGCTGTCGCCGTGACCGCCATGGCCGGCGATCCCGCCACGCTCATGACCACGCGCGGCAGGCTGCTTGCCAGCGAAGACTTCACCACGGCACCCGCGCCGTTCACGGGCAAGCCGCTGGGTTTTGCGAGCGGCTTCACCGGCTGGCGCTACAACAGCTCGGCCACGGGCGGCAAAGGAGGACGCTGGGAGGTCGCGAATGGGGAGTTTCGCGGCATTGAGACACCGGGGGCGAATCATCCGGCGACGGCTTCGTTCGGCATCCCGTACCAGAACGTGGTCATTCAGTGCGAGGTGCGCCTGAACGACGTGCCGGACGAAGGAAGAAAATATCGCTCGCTCTTCGTGAAGGCCACCGACGCAAAAGATTATGTCATCTCGCTCAGCCTCGGCCAGGGCGGCCTGTTCCTGACGCCGTATGACACGGACAAGATCAATCCCGCCACGAAGCAGCGCGAGAAAGGCGCCACGGCAAGGCTGCTGAAGCCGATCAAGCTCAACGAATGGCACACCGTCGTGCTGGAGATTCAGGGCGACGAAGTCGTCGGCACGCTGGATGGACAGAGCATCACCCTGAGCAACCCGCTCATTGGCACTGCCAAGCACAGCCTCATGATCGGGGCCGGCACGGAGGCCAGCTTTCGCAGGCTGCGCGTCTGGGAGGCGTTGCCGAATGCGGAGTGGGAGAAGAACAAGGCGAAACTCACGTCCGCCGCGAAGCCATGAGGGGAACGCTTTCGAAATGGCTGGCATGCAGCCTGCTGTTGCTTATGCCGGCCTCGGCGTTGGCAGCCGAACGACGCTCGCCGGAGAATCAGGTGTTTCAGTTCATGCAGCGCGGCACGCTGGAGTATGCGGCGGGGGATGTGGTGAGGACGACGGCTTATTTGTGGATTCCTGAGAATTGCGAACGGCTGCGTGGACTGCTCATTCTCGGCGAAAATGTGACCGAGCACGGGCTCGTCGGGCATCCGGCGATTCGTGGGGCGTGTGAGTCGAGTGATCTGGGCATCGTGTGGTGCTCGCCGAGGTTTATGAGCGTGAAGACGCTCGATGACTCCGTGAAGCACGTCGCGTTTTTGCAGCAGCTGCTCGATGGGCTGGCGACGACCTCGGGCTATGACGAGGTGGCGAGCGTGCCGTGGCTGCCGATGGGCGAGTCGATGCATCTGCGCATGGTGTATCATCTGCTGAATGCGGCACCGCAGCGTTGCATCGCGGGCATTTGCATCAAGAACGCGCCATCGCTCACGCTTTGCAAAAACCGCGAGACGCCCCTGCTCGTCGCGGTGGGCACGGCGCAGGAGTGGTTTCAAAACGAGAGGGACATCCGCACCACATGGCAGGATCTCGGCTTCTACGACACGTTGCTGCGTGAGCGCCAAAAGCATCCCGCGTGGCCGGTGAGCCTGCTCGTGGAAGGCGGCAGCGGCCACTTCGACTGCACGGAGGCGATGACGAGGCATTTTGCTGACTACATCGGCGTGGTGGCAGAAGCGCGGCTGCCTGAGGAGCCGGGGAAACCTCTGCGGGCGGCCGGCATCGCCGAAGGAGTCGAAGCCGGCCTGCCGTTGCCGAATGCTGAAGCAGCGGAGTCCAGGACGCAGACGAGGCCGTGGTATCAAAATGAGGAGCTGGCCCGCGATGCGCAGCGCATGGCGGCGATCAATTGGAAGGCGGCGAGCCAGCTTCCCGTCTTCCTTGATGCGGCGGAGAAACCGGTGCCGATGCTATATCAAGGCATCACCAAGCCCGTGCCGATGGTCACGGGCGAAGACGGCATCACCTTCGACATCCGTGGAGGCTTGCTCTCGCAGATCCCGGCGGGTTTTGCCGGTGCGGGCGAGCCTCTGGCGATGGCTCCGGGAACGCCGGAGGTGGAATGGATCTGTGGCTCCGTGGCACCGGGGGACGGGCGCTTTCGCATCGCGCTGGATCGGACATGGCCGCAGGGGCCGCTGTGCGTGGCCCTGAGGCATCGCGGCACGCCGGACATTCGCGATGCGGTGCAGCCGGGTTATCTCCAGCTTGTGCCGAACAGCGAAGGAGCGGCTCAAAGCATCCACTTTGAGCCCATTGCGGATCAACACATCAGCACGAGCAGCGTTCCACTCATCGCGAAGGCGGACTCGGGCATGAAGGTGCATTACTTCGTCGTCGCCGGCCCTGCGAAAGTGATCGACGACACACTGCAAATCACGCCTGTGCCGCCGCGCACGCGTTTTCCTGTCGAGATCACCGTCACCGCATGGCAGTGGGGCCGCAGCGTCGAGCCACGCGTGCAGACGGCCAAGCCGGTGACACAAACGTTCCTGCTTCTCGCGTCCAAGCCCGTCGATGAACTCGCGAAGGTCATCGCGGACGCCGGCATGAAAAATCGGCTGCGGCTCGATTTGCAGCGTCCCATCGACCCACGGCTTGCAAAGCTCGTTGGGGACGATGTTTCACAATGCGGCCTGTTTCGCGGGAAGACGCATGTGGTGCGCACTGCGGGCGAATTGAGCCGGCTTTCCGGCAAAGCGGCTCCAGGTGATCAAATCGTGCTCGCCGCCGATGGAGCGTGGAAGGATGCGCGATTCACCTTTGAAGGTCACGGCACGATGGACGCGCCGATATTGATACGGCCTGAGAAGCCGGGCGGCGTCACCTTCACTGGCGAATCGTCCGTGCGCTTCCACGGCGGACATCTCATCGTGCATGATCTCGCCTTCCGCGATGTCGCCCCCATGCAGAACAACGCGGTCATCTTCGCCGTCGGCAATGGCGAGGCCAGGCCGGCAGATCATTGCATCTTCCACCGGCTGCATTTCGAGAACTGCGGCTCCACGAATGCCGCCGACCGTCCGAAGCTCAAATTCTGGCTCATGAGCATGCGAGGCAGCGGCAACACCGTGGCGGGCTGCACCTTTCGCGGTCTCCTGAACATCGGCCAGATGCTCGGAGCCGCTGAACTTCCCATGCGGGGCCTCCAGCAGCTCCATGTGTTGGACAATCACTTCATCGACCGCCCTCATCTCGACAACCAAAACGGCTACGAGGTCCTGCAAATCGGCTGGAGCGGCGCGCGTGCGGCCGCCACCGGGTCGCTCATCCAGGGCAACACTTTTGAGCGCTGCGACGGCGAAAACGAACTCATCACGCTCAAGGCCTCCGACGTCGTCGTGCGCGGAAATCGTTTCATCGCCAGCCAGGGCGTGCTTTGCCTGCGCACAGCCCGCCGTGTGCTTGTGCAGGACAATGTCTTCGACGGCCAGGGCCGCGAAAACACCGGCGGCGTGCGTTTGCAAGGCGACGGCCATGTCCTCGTCGGCAACACCTTCCGCAATCTGAAAAAGCCGAAGGACTATTACGCCTGGCCCATCTCCCTGATGGCCGCCGACCTGGAAACCTACGGCGACACCGACCAGCTTGGAGGCTACGGCCGCGCACGCGACATCCTCATCATCCGCAACCGCTTCGAGCACTGCGACAGGCGCATCGCCGCCGGCATCTACGCCCGCAGAGAGTATCCGCTGCTGCCGAAGAACACCGTCGTGCGCGAGAATGGGTTCGCGGGCATGGGCGAAGGCAGCGCCTTTGATTTCATCGCCCCGGATCCGAGCGGCGAGCTGCCGAAGGAGCTGCATGAATCCGGGAATGCCATTGAGCCATGATGCTGTCACGACTGATCGTTCTCCTGCCCGCCTTCGCCACCTCCGTCATGGCGCAGCCGTTGGCGTTCACCGTAAGCGAGACGGCAGGTTTGCGGCGCTTTGGTTATCCTCTGACAGCCTCGCTAGAGAGCGCCGCGGGCGTCATGACAGACACCGGGCAGATGCGCCTGCTCGCCGCTGATGGCAGGGAAGTGCCCGCACAGTTCACCGCGATGTCGCGGTGGCCCGATGGCAGTGTGCGTGAACTCGATGTCGATTTCTCACCGAGTCCGGGACCCCATGAAAGGCTGAGCTATCGCGTGGAGACCGGGAAGGAGCCCGCGCAGCCGCTGCGTGCCGGCTTGTGCGTCACGGAAACGGCGGACGAGATAGTCGTGGCCTCCGCAGCCGTTCGGCATCGCATTCGTCGCGACGGGAAGCCGCTCCTGACGTCCATCACGTTCGGCGAAAACGAGTTCATCGGAGCTGATGGCATCCACACGACTCTTCAGCCCGGCAACGTCAAGATCGTGAAACGAGGCCCCTTCAACGTCACGCTGAAGCTCGGCTCCGTGCAGCTCGAATACGTGAACACCAAGTCCTGGGTTAAGATCACCCAACATGCCGATGACGAACGCGAGCTCGCCGTCGATGCACACTTCAACCTCACCAGGCCGCCGCTCCTCTGGGACTTCGGGGCTGGAAGCTGGCTGTATGGCAGCATGAGCATGCCGGGCCAGACCGTGACGCTTCAGCATCGCAACGCCGCCTGGGACATCCTCACCGCTTCAGACTCGGTTTTCGCCACCACTCCGACTTTCGACGGCTGCGGTCACCTCGCCGATGCGGAACGGGTCGCGGCATTTGGCATCACGAAGGCAGCCAACAACACCCGGATGAAACTCACCGCCGATGGCCGCATCCACATCGCCGCCAGGCGACGCGACCTCACTGTCTATTTTCACGTCGTCGGCCAGCCCATCCCCGCAACCGCCGTGACAAGCCCGCAGGCGATGATCAGTCCGCTGGTCGTCAGCCAGAAAACTGACTGACAGCAAACGGGGGCGGAAACAGGATGGCTTGCATTTGCCGCCCCGAATTGTCTCTCAGCTTCTCTTTTCCTCCATGATCTGCCGCCTGCTTTTCCTCTTGGCCCTCTGCCCTTCGCTCCTTGCAGCGCAGCCGAACATCCTGCACATCCTCGCAGATGACATGGGATGGAATGCGCTGAGCTGCTACGGAAGCAAGGACCTGCAGACGCCGAACCTGGATCGTCTCGCGGCGCAGGGCATGCGCTTCACACAGGCGTATGCCGATGCGCAGTGCTCGCCGACACGGGCGGCCTTCCTCTCCGGGCAGTACGGGGCTCGCACGGGTGTGTTCAAGGTTTTGAACGAGAAGGAGCCGGCCTTTGCGCCAATGCGCCCGGCGGAGGCGAAGGACGCCCTGGGGCCGGAGGCAGCCACGCTGGCGGCCTCCTTGCGCCAGGCGGGCTACACGACCGGCATCAGCGGCAAATGGCACATCGCGCACGACTACGCCGTCGCCGCCCTGCGGAGGCGCAAGGGCTACTTCGATGCCTACGGCTTCGACTTCGCCGGCCCGGCGAACGGCAGCGAGCATCACGAGGATAAAACCGTCACGGCCATTACCGATGACATCATCGGCTTCATCAAGGCGAATCGCGGCAATCCATGGTTTGCCTTTGCATCGCATTTCAGCCCGCACACGAAGCTGGAGGCGCCGGAGGCCTTGATCGCGAAACACGTCGCCCGAGGCTTCACGCCGTCGGCGGACGATGAAGGCAAGTCCACCGAACGGCCCATCGCCAACTATCTCGCCATGCTGGAGCATCTCGACAACGAAGTGGGCCGCCTGCTTGCAGAACTCGACGCCCTCGGGATCGCGGACAACACGCTCGTCATCTTCACCAGCGACAACGGCGGCCTCTCCCGTGTGACGAACAACGCCCCGCTCCGCGAAGGCAAAGGCTCGCCCTACGAAGGCGGCATCCGTGTCCCGCTGATCGTGCGCTGGCCGGGCAAGGTAAAGGCTGGCAGCGAGTGTGACGTGCCGGTGCATGCGGTGGATTTTTATCCGACGTTCATCCAGGCCGCCTCGGCTTCAGCCAAATCGAAACAGCCTGATGCGGCTGATGCCGCAGCCACTCTGGACGGCGAGAACCTCCTGCCGCTGCTCACGCAGACCGGCACGCTCCGGCGCTCCGTCTTGTTCTGGCACATGCCCACCTACTCCGCCAACTTTGGTCGCACGCCCTGCGCAGTCGTCCGCGAGGGTGATTGGAAGCTCATCCACTGGTTCGGCGACTACCTTGACACCACCGGGTTCACTCCCGACGACAAACCCTACGGCAAACTCGTCGCCGGCCAGCGCACCGATGTCTTCAACCTTCGCGAGGACCCCTGCGAAACGCGCAACCTCGCCACCGACCGCCCGGAAAAAACCACCCATCTCACCAATGCCCTCAACGCCTGGCTCAAACGCACCGGAGCGAAGCTGCCCACGCCGAATCCCGGCTTCAATGAGAAGCGGTGGTGGAAGTAGCACGAGGAGCTCGTTCTCACAGCCCTCGAAGCCGCCTTCGCGAAGTGCCTGGGGCTGCATCAGAGAGGCGGCAACGTGAAGCCGTGAGACAATATGACGGCTAGGCCAGCAAGGAGTTGCCAAAAAATCCAAGATTGGCTGCATTTGGGCAGCCGCCTCATTCCCCCCCCGCTCGGCTCATGAACATTCCGATCGATACCAACATTCTGATCCCGCTTGAGGATGCCGGGCGCAGACTCGATTCAAAGTTCGCGCAGCTCAAACGGATGGTTGATCAGTTGGCGTGTTCGAGAAAATGAATCCCGGCGTCATTGTGTGTTTGAGGGATGATCCTGCTGCCATTCTTCAACGACTGCTGGATCGTGATGAGCGCCCGCCGGTTTTTGATGTGGCTGCACTGCAAGACTCTGGGACCACGCATGCCAGGTGGACAGCTCGCCATTGGCCTTGCCATCTTACTGTGTCAGGCCTGATGAGTTGCCCGTGGTGGTTAATAAAATTCCAGTTAAGTGAGAGGCAGGATAATGGCCTCCACTTCGGAGGCTCCGTGGCCAGTGGTCAACCCTTCTCAATTCTGCTTTGACATGAAACTCCTCCCTCTTCTGCTCCTCTCGGCAATCGCCATTCCTTATTCGTCATTCTCAGCGCAGCCAAACGTCCTCTTCATCATCGTTGATGACCTCACGACAACGCTGGGCTGCCAGGGCAACGCTCATGTCCGCACTCCCGGGATGGATGCGCTGGCGGCGCGCGGGGTGCGGTTTGATCATGCCTACACGCAGTTCGCCCTGTGCAACCCCTCGCGCTGCTCGTTTCTCACGGGCTGCTATCCCGAGAAGACGGGGGTGATGGACCTGACGACAAGTCTTCGCAAGGCGCTGCCGGACGTGGTGACGCTGCCGCAGCATTTCAAGGACCACGGCTATGCCACCGGACGCGTCGGCAAGGTCTTCCATGTGCCGGATCCCAGGACCAAACTCGATGTCGAACTCGGCGCCGCACTGCACAAGGACAACGAGATCCTCGTCGAGGCCAAGACGGCGGACGACCCCGGGGACAAGCCTCGCTCCAAGTCGAAGGGCGAGGGTTACAACCGCACCTACGCCGCCTCGGCAAGGCCGGCGTCGGATTTCACCGATCACGCCATCGCCGACGATGCCATCGCCACGCTGGAGCAGTTCAAGGCGAGGCCGTTTTTCCTCGCCGTGGGCTTCATCCGCCCGCACACGCCGTTTGTCGCCCCGAAGGCGTTCTTTGACGCCATCGACAAGAAGGCGCTCACCCTGCCGCCGTTTTATCGCGACGGCGGCGAAGACCTCGCTCAGCTGCCCAGGGCCTCGCTGCGGCCTAACAACAATGTCTTCCGCCATGCCGCCCCGACCCGCGAGGAGGCCCTCGACGCCATGCAGGCCTACCTGGCCTCCACGAGCTTCGTGGACTCGCAAATCGCCCGCGTGCTCGCCAAGCTTCACGAGCTGCATCTGGAGGAGAACACCATCGTCGTGCTCACCGGCGACCACGGCTACCAGCTCGGCGAGCATGGCCTGTGGGCGAAGCAGACGCTTTTTGAGGGGGCGAGCCATGTGCCGCTGCTCATCGCCGCGCCCGGAGTGAAGCCCGGCGCCCGCAGCGGCCTGGCCGAGCAGGTGGACATCTATCCCACGCTCTGCGACCTGGCCGGACTGCCCAGGCCGAAGCATCTGCAGGGCCGCAGCCTGAAGCCCATGCTTGATGATCCCGCCGCCAGGGGACGCCAGACGGCCGTCAGCACCATGATCGCCCCGCACACAAAACAAAGGGGTCACAGCCTGCGAACGGACGCCTTCCGCTACATCACCTGGGAGGGCGGTGCGGAACTCCTCTACGACCTCCGCACCGACCCCGACGAACTGCACAACCTCGCCGCGCAACCCGCGCAGACCGAACGCATGATCCGCATGCGGCAGCGGCTGGCGGCTCATTTGAAAAATGTGACGGGGCGGCGCGACGAAGTGAAGTAGGCCTCCGGCATGGACAGTCCTGCTGAAGCCATTCGCTGCATGATCGGGGCGCGTACGCCGTTGACGGTCGTCTCCACCATGCGGCTGATTCTCCTCCTTTCGTCGTTCTGCATCCTTCATCCGGCATTCGCCGCGCCGCCGAACATCGTGTTCATCCTCGCGGACGACCTGGGCTACGGGGACGTGGGATTCCATGGCGGCGAGATCAGGACGCCGCACCTCGACCGCCTCGCCGCTGAGGGGGCAAGGCTGGAGTCCTTTTACGGCATGCCGGTCTGCACACCCTCGCGCAGCGCGCTCATGACCGGCCGTTACCCGATTCGTTACGGCAGGCAGGCCAACGTCCTGAGGCCTGGGCAAAAGGTCGGCCTCTCGCTTGATGAGAAGCTGCTGCCGCAGGTTCTGCGCGAGGCCGGCTACGCCACCGTTCACATCGGCAAGTGGCATCTTGGCGAGTTCGACGCCGCCTACTGGCCCATGCAACGTGGCTTTGACCACACCTACGGCTTCAGGCCGGACGTGAAGCTGAAGAGCCATCATCATGTCGCCAGCGGCGCCATGCAGCGCGACCAGATCCCCTGCGAGGATGCAGGCTGGGTGGCTGATCTCCAGACACAGGAGGCCGTGAGCCGCATCCGGCGGCGCGACCCTGCGAAGCCGCTCTTCCTCTATGTGGCCTTCAACCTGCCGCATAATCCCGTGGAGTGCCCGCCCGAGCATTCGAAGCCCTACCTGCTTCTCGGCGAGAGCCGCGGCGGCTATGCCGGCATGGTCGCGCAGATGGACGCCTGCATCGGCCGCATCGTTGCGGCGGTCGAGGAGGCAGGCATGCGCAAAGACACGCTCTTCATCTTCGCCAGTGACAACGGCGGCCTAACCACCAAGGGCGACGTGGCCCGCAACACGCCCCTGCGCGGCGGCAAGGGCAGCCTTTACGAAGGTGGTGTGCGCGTGACCGCCTTTGCGACCTGGGACGGGCGCATCAGGCCGGGCTCCGTCCTGAACGAACCGCTGCACATGGTGGACTGGCTGCCCACGCTTGCGGGACTCGCCGGGGTTCCTGCCAGGAGCACCCGGCCGCTGGACGGCCGCGACCTCTGGCCCGTGCTCAGCGAAGGCAGGCCCTCGCCGCACGAGCATCTGCTGCTCAACACCCTCGCCCGTACCGGAGCCGTGCGGGCGGGAGACTGGAAGCTTGTCCGCAACGGCCAGACTTCCACGGCTGAGGAGGAGTCCGAAGGTGCGGATCCCAAGGCGAGCACCCGGGAGGCCAGGCTGCAAAAGCGCCGCGCCAGTCGAAACGCAGCCGACGTCATCGAGCTCTTCAACCTCGCCGCCGACCCTTCGGAAAAGGTCAACCTCGCCGACCGGCAGCCTGAGAAGGTCCGCGAGCTGACCGCCCTTCTCGACAAGTTTGCCAGTGAGGCCGTGCCGCCCATCCTCAGGCCTGAACACGAGGCCCGGAAGCCTTGATGGGCTTGGGTCGATGCAGCAGCACGCAAGCTCCGGGGGGCCTCTGGAAAGCCCGGGCATGGAGCACAGGCACCCTGCCTGTGCAAACAGGCGGGACGCCTGTTCCCCATAAAAAACGCGGGTTTCCAGAGTCCGCACCGCCGCCGCAGGCCAGGATGACCTTTTGAGAACCAGTCTAACTAAAAGCAGGGCAGGCCTTGCGGCCTGCCCTGCATGAGCTGAGGTGGGCTGAGCCGGAAGGGCCCGGGCTCAGATGAACTCGTTGATGAGGTTCTCCAGCATCTCCTGGCGGCCGGAGGCGATGAGCGGTTCGCCGTTTTCCAGGGTGTAGGCCTCCAGCTCCTCGAAGCTGGTGCTGCGGGACTCGATCTTCGCTCCGATGCCGGTGTCGAAGGTGGAGTAGCGCTGCTTGCGGAAGGCCTCCCAGCGGCCGTCCTCGAGAACGGCGGCGGCGATCTTCAGGCCGCGGGCGAAGGCGTCCATGCCGCCGATGTGCGCGTGGAAAAGGTCCACGGGCTCGAAGGATTCGCGGCGCACCTTGGCGTCGAAGTTGAGGCCGCCGGTGGTGAAGCCGCCGGTCTTCAGCAGGGTCAGCATCATCTGCGTGGTCAGGTAGATGTCGGTCGGGAACTGGTCGGTGTCCCAGCCGATGAGCTCGTCGCCGGTGTTGGCGTCAACGGAGCCCAGCGCTCCGGCGGCGGCGGCGACCTCCATTTCATGCCACATGCTGTGCCCGGCGAGGGTGGCGTGGTTGGTCTCCAGGTTGAGCTTGAAGTGCTCCATGAGGCCGTGCTCGCGCAGGAAGTTCAGGCAGGCGGCGGCGTCGCTGTCATACTGGTGGGTGGAGGGCTCGCGCGGCTTTGGCTCGATGTAGAAGGGGCCCTTGAAGCCGATCTTCTTCTTGTAGTCGACCGCCATGTGCAGGAAGGCGGCGAGGTGGTCGACCTCGCGCTTGATGTTGGTGTTCCAGAGGCTGGCGTAGCCTTCGCGGCCGCCCCAGAAGGTGTAGCCCTCGCCGCCGAGGCGGTGGGTGACCTCGAGGGCCTTCTTCACCTGCGCGGCGGCGTAGGCGAAGACGCCGGCGTTCGGGCTGGTGGCGGCGCCCTGGTTGTAGCGGGGATGCACGAAGAGGCAGGCGGTGCCCCAGAGCAGCTTCTTGCCGGTGGCCTTCTGGGCCTTCTCCAGCTCGTCGGCGACGGCGTCGAGGTTCTTGTTGCTCTCGGCGAGCGTGCGGCCCTCGGGGGCGACGTCGCGGTCATGGAAGCAGTAGTAGTCCACGCCGAGCTTGTCCATGAACTCAAAGCAGGCCCAGACGCGGCGCTGGGCGTTGGCGATGCTGTCGGTGCCGTCGTCCCAGGGGCGCTGGGCGGTGCCGACTCCGAAGGGGTCGGCGAGGCTGTTGCGCATGGCGTGCCAGTAGGCCACGCTGAAGCGGAAGTGGTCCTTCATGGTCCTGCCGGCCACGACCTCGTCGGCCTTGTAGTGCTTGAAGGCGAGGGGGTTCTTGGACTTCGGACCCTCGTACTGGATCTTCGGGATGTCGGGGAAGGCTTCGTTCATGGATTTGGTTAGTAGGGGCGGTCATGAGACGCGGGCGCGCCGGAGCGTCAAGCCGCATCCCGGGGGAGGGTTCGGACGAAAAACAGGTGGAATCAGACACCGCCGCACGGCCCGGAAACAAAAGCGCCCCGGCGGGACCCAACCAAAATCCCGCCGGGGCTTAAGTGACCGGGCTGTCCCCAACCATGAAGTGACAGTCCAGCTCGTTGTAGTGAAGCTTGCGCTTCAGCAGGATGATTGAGCAGGTTGCAGGCCAACCTGTGGGGTGAAAATCGCCGATTTCAGCCCAGCTCGGCCTTCATTGCGTTCAGCAGGTCCGGATAGGCGTCAAAACCTGCGAACTGGGGGAACTGGGCGCGGATGGACTCCGGGGCGTGGAAGAAGAAGCCGCGGTCGGCCTCGCCAAGCATCGTGGTGTCATTGAAGGAATCCCCGGCGGCGATGACTTTGTAATTCAGCGCCTTGAAGGCGGCGACCGCCTTCTGCTTCTGGTTGGGCTGGCGCAGCGTGTAATGGGTGATGCGGCCGGAGGCATCCACCTGCAGCTTGTGGCAGAAGATGGTCGGCCAGCCAAGCTGGCGCATGAGGGGCTGGGCGAACTCCTCAAAGGTGTCGCTCAGGATGATGACCTGGGTGAGGCTGCGCAGCTCATCGAGGAAGGCCCGGGCGCCTTCAAGGGGGGAGAGCGTGCCGATGACCTCCTGGATGTCAGCCAGCTTCAGCCCATGCCGGTCGAGGATGGCCAGGCGGCCGAGCATGAGCTTGTCATAATCAGGCTCGTCACGCGTGGTGCGGCGCAGTTCGGCAATGCCGGTCTTTTCGGCAAAGGCGATCCAGATTTCAGGAACGAGGACGCCTTCGAGGTCAAGGGTGACGAGGGTTTGCTGCTTGGACATGCTCTCCGCCCCTAGCGTGAAGGAGCGGCGCTTGCAAATGCTCAGGCATCCTGCATTGCGGCTTTCCCATCCGCGCCGCCGTCCTTCCCCTGTCCAGGCTGGTGGGAAAGGCGCCAGAGCAGCAGGCCGACAAGAATGGTGCCGAGCCCGGCCAGCGACTCGCGGGTGTGCTCCTTCATCTGATAGGCCATCATCCAGGCGCTGATGAGGAGGAAGATCACGGGCGTCAGCGGGTAGCCCCAGCAGCGCACCGGACGGGGCAGGTCCGGACAGGTGCGGCGCAGGCGGATCAGGCCGTAAACCGTCAGGAAGGAGCAGAGCTGGATGCTGAACTGCACATAGGTCAGCACCCGTTCGAAGCTGGCCGTCAGGATCAGGGTGATGACAATGCAGAGCTGGGCGAACAGCGCCGCGACCGGCACGCCGCGCGCATCGCAGGCCGCCAGGGGCGCCAGGATGCGATGATCCTGTCCGAGCACCATCGTCACCCGCGGGCCCACCCAGGTCATGGCGCTGATGCTGGAGACGAGGCCGATGCAGATCAGGCCGGACATGATCCGCCCGCCGGTATGACCAAAGATGTGGTCGGCCGCCGCATGAGCCACGTCCACCTTGCCCGCCAGCTCGCTCATGGGAGCCACGTGCAGGAAGACGGCGTTCAAGGCCACATACAGGCCGCTGACGACCAGGGTGCCGAGGGCGATGGCCAGGGGCACGTTGCGCTGCGGATGGCGGACTTCATCAACGATGTAGGTGGCGGCGTTCCAGCCTGCATAGGCATACATGACAAACACCAGGCTGATGGCAAAGGGCGGGCTGGTGATCAGCTTCCAGTCGCCCGGCGCGGGCAGGAAGCTCACCGGCTGCGGATCGGCCGCCGTGAAGCCAGCGCCGATGAAGACGAGGATGAGCAGCACCTTCATCCAGGTGGCCACGTTTTGAAACCGGGCCCCGACATGAATGCCGCCCACATGGACAAGCGTGACCAGCCAGACGACCACCAGCGACGCCACAACAGGGGACACCTCGGGAAAGACGCCGCCGAGGTACTTTCCCAGGGCCATCGCCGCCAGCGCGATGGGGGCGGCAAATCCGGCCGTGGCGGACAGCCAGCCCGAGACAAAACCAACGCTGGGATGGAAGGACTTGCTGAGAAAATGGTACTCACCTCCCGAACGCGGCATCGCCGCAGCCAGCTCCCCGTAGGCAAGGGCGCCGCAGAAGGCGCAGACCCCGCCCAGGGCCCAGAGGACCAGGATGGCAAATCCGGAGGGCAGCGGCCCGACCTGGAATCCCAGGCTGGTGAAGATGCCCGTGCCCACCATGTTGGCAATGACAATAGCCGTGGCGGTGACCGGCGAAATGCCGCGAACGGCAAGTGCCGGGGATTTTTCAGGGGAGTTCATGAAGAGGACAATGACACCGCCTCCACCAGGGGACGGAACTGCTCCCAGGCGGCGCGCCAGTCATCCAGGTCGCTGAGCACGGAGGCCAGCTCACGCTGCACGAAGGAAGGTGCGTTTGGCAGGCGCAGGACCTGTTCCAACGTTCGCCGGGCGGATGGCAGATCGCCTGCGGATCGCTGGGCGTAATACAGCTCGACCCCGACCAACGGGTCGTTCGGCTGCATGATCTGCTGGCGCTCCAGCCTGGCCACGTCCGAGCTGAGGGCCGTGGCCGAGCGGGCGGGCAGCGGCAGATGTTTGGCCGCGAGTTTGCAGGCCTCCTCATGGCGTCCCTGCTGCACCAGGCTCAGGGTCACATAGCTCCAGCCTGCGTCCATGAGGTGAGGATGCCTGTCGATGAAGTCCACCAGCTTCTCCTTGTCGCCCTTGAACCACCACTGGTTGACCACGGCGCGGCGCAGGCCGGGAGCGAGGTCCTCCATGCCACCGTGCTGGGCGAGAAAGTCGTCCAGGCACGAATTCCAAAGCGGACCAGGATCCGCCAGCATCTGAAGGAAGATCACCTGCAGGGCGGCGCGGTCGGCGATTTTCCAGAGCATGGGCATGATCTCCGGATAGGGTCGGGCGTCGATCACGATCTCCTGGTAACGGGCCTGGGCGTTGAGATTGGTGACCGGATAACGCCTCATGCCCTCCGCCCAGGGAATCATGGCTGAAGGCGGGTCATAAAGAAGCCAGAGCCTGCCTTCGGCAAAGCAGACCGGACCGTAGTGAGGCTCGACGGAGCGCACCCGGCCGAAGTCCTGCAGGGCGCCGCCCTTGTCCTGATGCATGGTCAGATGCAGCTGGGCGCGCAGGTAGTAGTTGCGGTAGTCGAGCGGTGAAAGCTCAACCGCCCGGTTGATCAGGCGCATCGCCTCCGCCTGCCTGCCGCGCGACACCTCAAACACCGCCCGGTCATGCACCACCTTGGACTGCGAGGACAACCCGGCATCCACGTCCCCGAAGGCCATGGCCAGCCACAGACCGCCCCAGGCGGCGATCAGCAGCCCCAGAATCCGGAAGGCCAGCTGCAGGCCGGCGGAAGCCGGCTCTCCCGCATGCCGGGGCCTTGGAGCCTGGGCGGCAACAAGGGCGAAGAGCATGAAATAACCCAGGCTGTGCAACGGCACGTCAATGATCGCATGGAACAAGGTCAGGATGGCCGCGATGGCGAAGGCGCGACGGATCCGGCGGGACGACCTGCCTTCCCGGCTGCCGCCCGAGGCCTGACGACTGCTGCTGTGCCCGCCCAGCCAGGGACCGCTGACAAGGCAAAGCCAGCCCACGAACACCAGGCAGGGCAGCACACACAGGAGCCCGCCTTCAAACAGCAGCCACAGCACGTCGCTCTCCGGGTGGATGGTGCGGGCGTCCGGATAGGGCTCCTTGCAGACCTGGGGAAAGACAAAGTCGAAGTTGCCCAGGCCGCGTCCGGTCCAGAGGAAGCCCTGGGTGGAGTTCCAGGTCTGCTCCGCAAGCCAGACGCGCAGGTCCGAGGACAACACCTCGCTGACCGTCCCCGCCCGCAGCTTTTCACCCACCCTGCCACCGGCGACCATGGTCACCGACATCACGCAGATCACCACCGCCAGCATGACGAGAATCTTGCGTGGACCGCCGTTGCGCATGGCCACCATCGCCAGCCAGAGGTTGAAGCCGCCGATGAACAGGAACAGGCCGGCACGCGAGGAGTTCACCAGGATGCAGGAGAGCAGCACGAAGAAGCCGGCCCCGAAGACCAGCACCCAGCGTGAGCCATGCCGGAAGGCGTCAAGCGTGGCGGCGGCGCAGAGCACGCAGGACCAGGCAAAAAGGCTGGAACTGTGGTTCTGGTTGGAAAACGGACCAAAGGCACCTCCGGTCAGGGCTGACTTGCCCAGCCCGCGCGGCCACCAGGGCACCTTCAGCCAGCCGTTGATTTCAAGCAGCGACAGCACGGCCATCACCAGGACCGACAGCACCACCACCCGCAGCACCAGCCTGCGGCCTCCCTCGCTGAAATTCTGCCCCAGGCAGGCGGCCAGCCAAACTGCGCCGGACGCCAGCAGCAGGCAGGATTCCAACGTGCCATGCCAGTCCGGACTGAAGGCTGTGCCGAGCGGCACTCCCCATTCTCCCATCAGGTTGGTCCGCCAGGCTTCCATGCCTCCCAGCCATCCAGACGGCAGCAGGCCGATCAACCCAAACACCGTCAGCGCCAGCAAGGACCAGAGCGGAATCCGGCGCAGGCCGCAGACCGGCGGTGCCAGAACCAGGGCAAGCCCCATCACCAGCAGGGCGGTGCCACGTGACCAGGGCAGCCTTCCCGCCCCCAGCATGACCACCAGAACCGCCGCCAGCGAATAAAGAAGCGCGCGCAACCGCCCCTCCCTCCCCGAGGACAGGGTCACAGGGGCAGGGCCGGGGGCATCTGCGGGTTCCTTGGCGTCAGTTGGCGGAGACATGACTCTCGAGAGTGCTGCTTGTCCGGGCATCCGTTTTCAGGTTACCGGGGTCGGTCTGAGAAACGGGAAGGAGAAACTCAGGAAGAGCCCCCCACCGCTCCAGACAACGCTCAAAAAGGGTCGCAAAGGCATCCGCACGAACAAACCATTCCGTCCGCAGCAGCTCGTCGGACGGGCAGTGCAGCGTGATCATCACCGCAGCACCCACGGGGATCTGGATGTCCTGCGTTGACCCGGAGGCCTTCTCCTTGAAACCGATCCATTGGAAACGGCTCTTCAGCAGGGCCTCAAACTCGGCCAGCGACCCGCAGCGCTCGATGTCAAACTCCAGGGCGAAGGCATGAGCACGGATGTGCTCGAGTCTGCGCCGGCGGTCGAGCGCGGACCGCACCTGCTCCCGCAGCCGCGTCCAGCTCTTCACATAGCCGAGATAGCGCGCCGCACCGACGGCGAGGAGAAACAGCACGGCACCGGCCACCGGCAGGGCCACGCCCTTGGTCAGCAGGATGCTGATTCCCACCAGGCTCAGGACAAGGCACACCGAATACATCGCCACCAGCGCCCGCCCCTTGCTGTAACCAAGCAGGATCAGGCGGTGATGGATGTGCTCCGCATCCGCGCTGAAGATGGGGACGCCGCGGATCGCCCGGCGCAGAATCGCGAACAGGGTGTCCAGGATTGGCACACCCAGGGCGATGATGATCACCAGCAGCGCGGCGATCACCGAACCCTTCTGCGCCCCCTTGAGCGAGACCGCCGCGATGAAGAAGCCCAGCAGGTAGGCGCCGCCATCCCCCAGGAAGATCTTCGCCGGCGGCAGGTTGAAAAACAAAAAGCCTGTCAATGCCCCGCCCATCAGCACGGACAGCAGCATGACATCCGGATTGCCGCCGATGTAGCCGACGGAGGCCAGCGTCAGCGAGAGAAACAGTCCGAACCCCCCGGCCAGCCCGTCCATGCCGTCGATCAGGTTGATGATGTTGGGGATGGCCACCAGCCAGAAAACCGTCAGAGGCAGGCTCCACCAGCCCAGCACAAGCCCGCCCTCGCCAAAGGGATTGCTCAGCACGTCGATGGAAAGGCCCAGGCCGTAGAGCAATAGCGCCGCCAGCACCTGTCCGGCGAGCTTCACCTTCGCCCCCAGCGGCTTCAGATCATCAAAGAAGCCCACGCCGAAGATCAAGGAACAGCAGAAGAGGATGGGCAGCAGCCCTTGCACAGACAGACGGCCAAGCAGCACCAGCACCAGGGAGCCCAGCATCAGCGCCATGAAGATCGGAGCTCCACCCACACGTGGCACGGGCTTCTCATGCTGCTTCCTGCGCCCGTCCGGCGCGTCCATGCCCGCCTTGACCGGCGGCTTGCGGATCACCGCCAGCGTGCCGGCAAGACTCACCAGGCCCGCCGCCGCAAAGCAGGACACCACCTCCACCGTGCCAGGCATGGACGGCCCGCTCATCCCCTGAATGGATTCAATGATGGAAGGGTCGGTCATGGGCTGGCGGGGGAGTCGTGTTCTAACCGGGCTCGGGCACCCCCGGCCGCAGCAATCACGTCAATCAACCTTGGACGCAAGCGGCTCTGTGAGAACTCCTTGGCCAGGGCGCGGCTTTCGGCGGAAGGCGGCAGCGACCCGGCCTTTGACGCCTCCTCAAGCACCCGGACGAGGCCTGCCACATCCCCATGGCGGGCGATCCGTGCGTAACGCCGGTCGGGAAGCCGCGCCGCCAGGTCCGTCAGATGACATTCCTCCGGCCCGATCCCCAGAAACGGCAGGCCCAGGGCCAGAATGTTGTACACCTTGCAGGGATGCACCATGCCCACAAACGGGGCACCCATCACCACCAGATGCAGGTCCGCCGAGGAAAGCGAGGCCGACAGATCCTCCTTCGGCTGGTAGGGCAGGCAGGTGATGTTCCTCAGACCATGCCGCTCCGCAAAGGCCCGCACCCTGCCATGCTCGCTGCCGCCGCCGACAAACAAAAAGTGCAGAAGCGGATGCTGCGCCAGCTCCAGGGCCGCCTCCATCACCGTGTCGAGCGGATGACAGGGGCTGTGGTTGCCAGAATACATCACCACAAACCTGCCGCCCAGCCCGTGCCGCGAGCGGAAGGCCTCACGCCCGGAGGCATCCCAGGCCACCGCATCATCATGCGACCAGGGCGCATCCACATGGATCACATCCTGCGCCACCCCTTTCTCCCTCAGCCGCCCGGCCATGAACCGGTCCAGCGCCACAATCCGGGCCGCCTGCCCAAAGGTCCATCTCTGCAGCATGGACATCCCTCGCTCAGGCAGACCGCCGGCCTTCAGCCAGCCCGCCGCCACCGCCTCGTCAGGATTCAGGTCCATCACCCACGGCACCACGACCCCACCCTTGATCAGGGCCATCACCTGCCCCAGGGATGAAATCAGCGGCGGCGAGGTCAGGCAGACCGTCACATCAAACCTCGGCAGACGCAGCAGGATCCAGGTGGCGTTGATCCAGAAGGTCGCAAAATCCACAAACCGCCGCCACCGGGCCTTCTTGCCCAGGCCAGGCGTCCAGATGCGATGGATTTGAATCCCCCGCCAGACCTCGCTGGAGGAAAATCGCCTCTCCGGGTTGTCATACCCGCGGCTCGAAGCCACCGCCACCACCTCATAGCCTGACTCCACCAGGCCCAGCGCCAGGTCCGTCAGATGCTGGGCCGTCGAGACATGATCCGGATGAAAACACTGGTTCAGCAGCAGCACCCTCAGCCGCCTCCGCCCCGGATGACCGGCACTGCCCTCCCCTCCTGCACGGGTGGAAGTCATGGTGCTGTCGGATGGCATGCGGAAACGAGGGGGCGTGATGTCGCGGAAAAGGAGGCATTTATCAAAAAAACCGCCAGCCAAGGCAAGCCGCGAATCCGTTCCTGAGCCCAATCCTCCGATTTTACACCCAAGTTCCTGCTTTGACACTCCAGGGCAGAGCCTCCACACTCCGCGCCCCCTGGGCCGCCCGCCCTGTCTGAGACTGATGTTTGACCTCCTCACCACCGATCCCTCCTCCGCCGCCCGCCGCGGCAGGTTGCGCACGCCGCATGGAGTGATCGAAACCCCGGTCTTCATGCCCGTCGGAACCCAGGGCACCGTCAAGGCCGTGCACCCCGACGAACTGCGCGCCCTCAGCTCCCAGATCATCCTGGGCAACACCTACCACCTCTGGGTCCGGCCCGGAACGGACATCATCCGTGAAGCCGGCGGCCTGCACCAGTTCATGAACTGGGACCGCCCCATCCTCACCGACAGCGGCGGCTTCCAGGTCTTCTCGCTCGCCAAGCTGCGCAAGATCAAGGAGGAGGGCTGCTATTTTCAAAACCACGTCGATGGCACCCCGATGTTCCTCGGACCCGAGACCGCCATGGAGATCCAGGCCGTGCTCGGCAGCGACATCGCCATGCTCTTTGACGAGTGCACCCCCTACCCCTGCACTCATGACGAGGCGCGCAGGAGCATGGAACTCACCCTGCGCTGGGCAAGGCGCTGCCGGGACTGGGTCAACGAGCACCAGCCCGACGCCGGCGCCTTCGGACGCGACTCCGGTTTCACCCGCCAGCTGCACTTCCCCATTGTACAAGGCAGCGTCTTCCAGGACCTGCGCCAGCATTGCGCCAGGGAGCTGGTCAGCATGGACTTCCCCGGCTATGCCGTCGGCGGGCTCAGCGTCGGCGAACCTGAGGAGGACATGATGCGCATCGCCGAGTGGACCTGCCCGCTGCTGCCGGAGAACAAGCCGCGCTATGCCATGGGCCTTGGCACCCCGCCCCAGCTAGTCGAACTGATCGCCCGGGGCATCGACATGTTCGACTGCGTACTGCCCACCCGGCTGGCCCGCAACGGCACCGCCTTCACCCACGAAGGCATGATGAACCTCCGGAACGCCAGATACGCCCGAGACTTCCGGCCGATCGCCGAAGACACCCACCCCCTCTGCCAGGGCTTTTCCCGAGCCTACCTGAGGCATTTGATCAATACCCAGGAGGTGCTGGGATTGAGGTTGATTTCCCTGCATAATCTGCATTTCTACGCCTCCCTCACGTCCAGGGCACGGTTGGCCATCGAGCAAGGTTGCTTCTCCGAATTCAGGGCGGAGGTCATCGCCCGCTACCAGACACGTTCCGATTCTTCCGACTAACCATGCCTTCCCTCCCCCAGCTTTTCCTTGCCCAGGCCGCCGGCCAGCCGCCCGCCGCCGGCCCGCTCGGCAACCCGATGATCATGATGGTGCTGATGTTCATCATCATGTATTTCGTCCTCATCCGCCCGCAGCGCCAGCGCCAGAAGGAGCATGAAAAGCTCATCGCCAACGTGAAGGTCGGCGATCATGTGGTCATGAGCGGAGGCGAGCACGGCCTCATCACCAGCACCAAGGAACGCACCGTCATGGTGAAGCTCGCCGACAACGTGAAGGTCGAATACGAGCGCAGCGCCATCGCCAGCGTCAGCAGGAAAAGCGACGTCGTCGAAGCCACCACCGCCTGACCCCGGAGGCGGCCTTCCCCATCGCCGCAAGCCCCCCGCAGCCCCAAGCACCTTTCCCCAATCCATCCATGAACGCCTACGTCACCTTCTTCGTCGGAACCGCCATCCTGCTGCTGCTGTTGTTTTACATCGGCACCGTCGTTCACAAAACCAAGCGCTGGGTGGGCTCCTCTCTCATCATGCTGATGACGCTCTTTGCGGTGCTCACCGTCAAGAACATCGGCATCCCCCTCGGCATCGACCTCAAGGGCGGCAGTGAGTTCGTGGTCCGCCTCAAGGAGTCCACCGACAAGGACGGCAAAACCCAGTCCGTCACCGCCGCCGACGTCCAGCAGGCCATCAACATCCTGGAAAAACGCCTCAACCCGAACGGTGAAAAGGACCTCGCCATGCAGCCCCAGGGCGCCGACCGCATCCTCATCCAGATGCCCGGCGTCAAGCCCGAGGACTTCGCCGACGTCCGCACCAAGATCCAGCAGGTGGCCAGGCTGGAGTTCCGCATCGTCCACCAGGACAGCAGTTCCAAGATCGCGGAAATCGACGGCGGCGGCCTGACCGAGCCCGGCTGGCAGAAGATGAGCTACAAGAAGCAGAAGGACGAGCAGGGCAACGACCTCCCCGACCGCGGCGCCGAACTCGTCCGCAACCGCGCCGACATGGAAGGCGACGGTGTCAGCGACGCCTTCCCCACCATGGATGCCGAGGGCTGGAAGGTTTACCTGAACCTCAACGGCGACGGCTCCAAAAAGTTTGATGAGATCGCCTCCGTCAACAAGGGCCGCCAGCTTGCCATCATCGTGGACGGCGAGATCATCTCCGCCCCCGTGCTTCAGACCGACCACTTCGGCGGCACCGCCGTCATCTCCGGCAACTTCACCCGCGAGTCCTCCGTGCAGCTCGCCACGCTGCTGAAGAACCCCCTGAAAAACCCGATGACCATCGAGTCCGAGAACGCGGTCTCCGCCTCCTACGGCCAGTCCTCCATCGACCAGGGCAAGTGGATCTGCGTCGCCGGCCTGACCATGACCACCGTGTTCATGCTCTTCATCTACCGCCTCGCCGGCCTCATCGCCATCGTCGGCCTGGTGATCAACCTCGCCATCCTCTTCGGCGGCATGTCGCTCTTCCAGTTCGTGCTCACCATGCCAGGCATCGCCGGCATCGTGCTGACCATCGGCATGGCGGTCGATGCCAACGTGCTCATCTATGAGCGTCTGCGAGAGGAGATGGAGGCCGGCAAGACCCTGACCAGCGCCCTGGAGGCCGCCTACGACAAGGCCTTCTCCGCCATCGCCGACTCCAACATCACCACCATCATCGCGGCGCTCATCCTCTTCGCCATCTCCGGCGGCCTCGTGCGCGGCTTCGCCGTCACCCTGATGATCGGCCTCGTCTCCTCCCTCATCGGCGCCCTCATCGTCACCCGCGTGATCTTCATGTGGGTCATCGACAAGGGGCTGCTCACCGGCCTGAAGACCACCAAGATCATCCCCGACAAGGTCTTCGACATCCTCTCCAAGGCCCCGACCTTCATCATCGCCTCCCTCGTCGTCACCGCCATCTCCCTTGGGACCCTCGCCTTCAAGGGCAAGGAAAGCTTCGGCATCGACTTCCGCGGCGGCTCACTCCTCCACGCCGAACTCGCCGAGGGCAAGAAGCTCACGGACACCCAGATCGAGGACTTGCTGAAAGGCCTGAAGCTCGCCGACGGCAAGCCCATCGGCAGCTTCTACATCCAGCGCAAAAACACCGCGACCGGTGGCGAAGTCGTCGCCATCCGCGGCGAACAGGCCGCCGGCGCCGTCATCGAGGGGGCCGTCAACAGCAAGTTCAAGGACAGCATCAAGGGCACCAGCCTGGAAACCGTCGGCGCGCTGATCGGTTCGGAATCCGCCAAGACCTCCCTCATCGCCATGGCGGTCGCCCTTGTCTTCATCTTCCTCTACCTCCTGATCCGCTACGAATTCGCCTTCGCACTGGGCGCTGTCATCGCCCTTTTCCATGACGTGCTCATGGTTCCAGGCCTGTGCGTGCTCTTCGGCCAGGAAATGAGCCTCATCCATGTTGGCGCCCTCCTCACCATCGCCGGCTACTCCATCAATGACACCATCGTCGTCTTTGACCGCATCCGGGAAACCATCAAGCGCGGCGGCTCCGGCAGCACCCGCGACCTGATGAACGAGGCCATCTGCAAGACCCTGAGCCGCACCCTCCTCACCGGCCCCACCGCCCTCGCCCCCATGGTGATCCTGCTCTTCATGGGCAACCCCGCCATGACCGAGTTCGCCCTGCCGATCACCATCGGCGTCCTCCTCGGCACCTACTCCTCCATCTTCATCGCCAGCCCGCTCGTGCTCTGGTATGCGAAAAAGACCGGTGTCAGCCTCAAGCGCAAAGTGCTCGAAAGCCACGAGGCCGCCCTCAAGGCCGAGGCCGCCGTCGCCGCAGCCAAGGCCAGCAACGCCTGATTCTAAAGCACTTCCACCCCATCAAAGCCCCGCCTTGTGCGGGGCTTTTTTGTGCCCAGTCCACAACAAAGTGGTGATGCCCCTCGGCGGTTCACAAAACACACCCTTCGGAATTTTTAAATAAACTATAAAAATCATAATGCGGACTATTAACTTAGCTTTATCTTTGTTCCACCCTAATGTCCTTCCAGCTCCGCCGAACTTCGATTACTCTGGCGCTCCTCGTCATCACGCCCGTCGCGTTGCTGGCCTGGCTGGGAACTTATTTGATCCGTGATGCCGCCCGCAGCACCGACAACGCCCGCGGGGCGATTCTTGCCGAACGCCTGTTCGTTGCTGAGAGCCAGCTATTACACGATCTCCGTCAGTTTACTGATCACCTGGACGAGCTTGGGGCCAGCCCAGGCATGGGGCTTGAAGCCGCAGGCAGAGAGGTCGCCAGACACCCCTGGGTGGCCGAAGTCTGGATGAGCCCTATCGACGGCAGCATCACCATCCTGGAGGACAAGAAAACGGTCAGCCCCACCCAGGACGCCCTGGCCTCAGCTCGATCCTCCGCCCTCCGAGACCAGCTCAATGCCAGCGGCATCAATGCTCCCTTTGCATCCATCAGCCCGCAGCCCTTCGCGCTTCTGGGCAGCCCTCCGGAGTCCAGCGGATCGCCAAACCGCAAGGCAGTCTGGCAGACCGCTGTCAAATCCATCCATTATCACCTGGACTCCCACGGCTCGAAGCCCGGGTTCGCCAGCGGCTGGCACGTCACGGACGGCGACTTCATCTACTGGCGGCAGACACCGACGGGCCTCCTCTGCGCACGGATGGACGGACAACAGCTGGGCAAGGCATTGTTTGCCCGCCTCCCCATCCCCGGCATGAACAACTACCCCGGAAGGCTTACCCTGACCACGCTCACGGGCATCTCCCTCCACAACTGGGGACGCTCGGAACCGGGTTCCGATGACATGCCCGTGGCCACAAAAACCTGCGCCGCCCCGCTGACCCAGTGGAAGCTCGCCTACACCCCCGCCTTCAGCGAGTTTCCCAAGCCCTATCTCTTCCCCATCCTCCTCGGAGTCGGCTCCGGCTGCCTTCTGGTCGGCGCCCTGGCCTGGACCTTCTTCCGTGAAAATGACCGGGAAATCCGCGTGGCCCAGCAGCGTGTCAGCTTTGTGAACCAGATCTCCCACGAGCTGAAGACACCCCTGACGAACATCCGCCTCTACACCGAAATGGCCGCCCATCGGATCGAGGAATCCGGGGACATGATCGGCAAACGCCATCTCGGCGTCGTCGAGACCGAGGTCGCCCGCCTGGACCGCCTGATCCAGAACGTCCTCAACTACGCCCGCCAGCAGCGCGACAAGCTGGGCATCCAGACGCGCCCCATCTCCCTGGATCACGTCGTCGGCCGAGCCGTGGACCACTGGCGCCTCCTCCTGGAGCGCAAGGGCTTCGAACTCCACACCCGATTCCTCGGCCCGAACGAGATGACCGCGGACCCGGATGCCATCGAGCAGATCATCGGCAACCTGATCTCCAACGTTGACAAGTATGCCGGCTACGGAAAGTGGATCTCCATCCAGACCGAGCATCTGCCGGAAAAAGGCGTCGCCCGCATCATCGTCGAGGATCATGGCCCAGGCATCCCGACCAACAAGCGGCGGACCGTCTTCGAACCCTTTGAAAGGCTGCGCTCCGACCTCAACGAAGGCGTCAGCGGCACCGGCATCGGCCTGACCATCTCGCGCGAGCTGGCCGACCTCCATGGCGGCAGCCTCGAAGTCTGCCCGAACTACAAGAACGGCGCCCGCTTCATCCTCATCCTGCCCCTGCAACCCAAGTCCTGAAACCTCGTCCCACCACCCAGCCGCCATGAAAATCCTCATTGCCGAAGACGACGAACACACCCGTGAAGCCCTGCGTGAAGTGCTCAGCATGGAAGGCTATGAAGTCGTCACCGCCAGCGACGGCCTGCAGGCGGTGGACTTCTTCCGCGCCACCACGCCCGACTTTGTCTGCCTGGACGTCATGATGCCCGGCCAGAACGGCTACGAGGCCTGCAAGCAGATCCGCCGCATCAACGAGCAGGTCCCCATCCTCTTCCTCACCGCCAAGGCCGAGGAGATCGACGCCGTCCTGGGCCTGGAGCTCGGCGCCGACGACTACATGACCAAGCCCTTCGGCGTGAAGGAGATCATCGCCCGCATCCGCGCCATCACCCGCCGCACCGCGGCGCGCAGCGCCCAGAAGCCGGGCGACGACCAGTTCATGATGGACGACCTGCGCGTCGTACCCTCCGAGCTGCGCGCCTACCGCGGCACCGCCGACATCCAGCTCAGCCCCCGTGACCTCAAGGTGCTCCGCCTGCTTTATGAAAAGCGCGGCAAGGTGGTGGACCGCAACCAGCTCGCGGACGAAGTCTGGGGAATGGACTACTTCCCGGAAAGCCGGGCTCTCGACCAGCACATCTCCCAGCTCAGGAAGAGGATCGAAAAGGACCCCGCCAATCCGCGCGTCATCCGCACCGTGCATGGCGCTGGTTACAGATTTGAGTAGGCCGCCCAACCTGGTCCGGTCCCTGCTCAAACGCACAGGTCCCGTGATGGTTTTTGACCTTGCCACCCCCCGTGGAGACGCTAGGCTCGCCGTCGGTTCCCCCCGCAAATCCACCCTCCCTACATGGACAAACGCAAATCGCCCGCCAAGAAAGCCGCCGCCTCCAAGCCAGCCCCCAAACCGAGCGCCGCAGCCTCTTCTTCGTCGAATTTTGACCTCGCTCACATCCGCGAAATCGTCAGCCTCATGGCTGAAAACGACCTGACCCTCTTCCACTTCGAGAAGCAGGGCTCCAAGCTTGAACTCCGCCGCGGCTCCGATTTCGAGGCCGCCAAGGAGCTTCTCAAGCACCTGCCCACCCAGGCCGCGGCACCCATGGCCATCGCCGCCCCGGCCGCCGCCCCCGTTTCCGTCGCCGCGCCCCAGGCAGCGCCCGCCGCCGCTCCGGCCCCGTCGTCCGCCTCCGCAGGCCCGGCCGGCCCCACCATCAACAGCCCGATGGTCGGCACCTTCTACCGCTCCTCCGCCCCCGGCGAAAAATCCTTCGCCAACATCGGCGACTCCGTCGATGAAAACACCACCGTCTGCATCATCGAGGCCATGAAGGTCATGAACGAGATCAAGGCCGAGATGCGCGGCACCATCGCCCGCATCCTCGTCGAGGACGGCAAGCCCGTCCAATACGGCCAGCCGCTCTTCGAACTCAAAGCCTGATCCGCCGTGCCGTGCCGTCCCTGCCTGCAATACGCCAGGCAGGCTGCAGCACGGCATGCCCCGAACCTTCGATCCCCTTCCCTCCGCCCTCCGCCTCCATGTTTCGAAAAGTCCTCGTCGCCAACCGTGGTGAGATCGCCGTCCGCATCATTCGCGCCTGCAAAGAACTCGATGTCAAAACCGTCGCCGTCTATTCCGAGGCCGATGTGGACTCCATGCACGTCCACCTCGCCGACGAGGCCATCTGCATCGGCCCCGGCCCCAGCACGGAAAGCTACCTGAAGATCGCACGCATCATCAGCGCGGCCGAAATCGCCAACGTCGACGCCATCCATCCCGGCTACGGCTTCCTCTCCGAGAAGGAGGAGTTCGCTGACATCTGCGAGCAGTGCAAAATCAAGTTCATCGGCCCCAGCTCCCGGGTCATCTCCATGATGGGCGACAAGAACACCGCCCGCGCCACCGCCCGCGCCGCCGGCGTGCCCATCACCCCCGGCTCCGACGGCATCATCACCAGCGAGGAGGAGGCCCTGAAATGGGCCCGCAAGATCGGCTACCCCGTCATCATCAAGGCCACCGCCGGCGGCGGCGGACGCGGCATGCGCCCCGTGCTCAACGAAGCCACCCTCATCTCCAGCTTCCAGGCCGCCTCCCTCGAGGCCCTCAAGTGCTTCGGCGACGGCTCGATGTACATGGAGAAGCTCGTCGAGAAGCCCCATCACATCGAGTTCCAGGTCGTGGCCGACTCCCACGGCAACGTCGTCCACCTCGGCGAGCGCGACTGCTCCATGCAGCGCCGCAATCAGAAGATCATCGAGGAGTGCCCCAGCCCGAAGATCAGCGACGAGCTGCGCAAGAAGATGGGCGACGCCACGGTCAAGCTCTGCAAGCAGATCGGCTACGAAAACTGCGGCACCATCGAGTACCTCGTCGACAACAACCGCAAGGATTTCTACTTCATGGAGATGAACACCCGCATCCAGGTGGAGCATCCCATCACCGAGGAAGTCTATGGCTGCGACCTCATCAAGGAGCAGATCCGCATCGCCGCCGGCCTGCCGCTGAGCGAGCACGTGCTGAAGGCCAAGCCCCGCGGCCACAGCATCGAGTGCCGCATCAACGCCGAGGACCCGGCCCGCAACTTCGCCCCCAGCCCCGGCAAGATCAACCTGTGGTACACCTCCGGCGGCCGCGGCGTCCGTGTCGACACCCATGTCTACTCCGGCTACGAGGTCCCGCCCTACTACGATTCGATGATCGCCAAGCTCATCGTCACCGGCGCCACCCGAGACATCGCCATCCGCCGAATGCGCCGCGCCCTGGGCGAGTTCACCGTCGAGGGCATCAAGACCACCATCCCGCTGCAAAGCAAGGTCCTGACCACCAGCGACTTCCAGAACGGCCAGTACGACATCACCTGGGTGGAGAACTTCCTCCGCCAGGAAGGCGTCAAGGCCTGATCCCGGTCCAACGGCTGTGCGCCCGTCCCCTGACGACATGCACAGCCGCCCTCAATTTCCGCCTGGCGCCGCACCGGCGAGGCTGAACCACATCATGTGCTGCCAGGGCAGGCCGTCGAACTCGCGGACGAGCTTCAGACCGTTGGCGTTCATCTCCTTGCTGATCTGCGCCTTGCTCATCTTGTGCTCGGGCTTGATCGGCACGCTGTCGTCCTCGGCACGAAACTCCACCAGCACGATCTGGCCGCCCGGCTTGAGCGCCTTCTTCATGCCCGTCAGCATGGCCTCGGGATGCGAGAACTCGTGATACACGTCCACGAGCAGGATGATGTCGCAGGAGTTCGCCGGCAGCTTCGGGTCATCCACCTCGCCGATGATGGGCTCGATGTTGGTGATGGCCTTCTCGGCGATGCGCTCGTTCAGCATCACGATCATCTCAGGCTGCACGTCCACGGCATAAACTTTGCCGGTGCCGCCGACGGCCTCGGCCATGGGCAGTGTGTGGTAACCGTTGCCGCTGCCCATGTCGCACACGCTCATGCCTGTTTTCAATCGCAGTTCCTCGCGCATGCGGGTGGTGGCCTCCTCGCGTTCACGCTTGTTGCGGATGAGCCAGGCCGCGCCCTGCCAGTGCATGGTCTGGGCGATCACGCGTCCCTGATATTCCCCGGCCGCAGAAGCCGTGGTCTTCGGTTTTGCCGGAGTTTCCTGGGCCGGGGAGACGGAATGCAGCAGCAGGCCGGGAAGCAGCAGAAGCGGAAGGTGTCGGAGCATGAGAGGGAGACGTGAATGACGGCCGGCTTTTCTCAGGCTCCCGGAACGGAAGGGAAAACCCGGCTCAGAGCGTGCCGGTGGCGTTGACCACGGTGCCCAGGGGCTCGCCGACAAGCGCACGGCGGATGTTGTCCGGCTCGTTCATGCTGAACACGACGATGGGCATGTTGTTCTCCTGGCAGAGGGAGAAGGCGGTGGCGTCCATGACCTTCAGCTGCTTCGTGAGGCAGTCCTGGAAGCTGACGCTTTCAAAACGCCTGGCGTCCGGATTTTTGTTCGGGTCGCTGTCGTAGATGCCGTCCACCTTGGTGGCCTTGAAGACCACGTCGGCGCCGATCTCGCTCGCGCGCAGGGCGGCGGTGGTGTCGGTGGAGAAGAAGGGGTTGCCGGTGCCGGCGGCGAAGATCACCACGCGGCCGAGCTCAAGATGACGCATGGCGACGCGGCGGATGAAGGGTTCGGCGACGTTCTTCATCTCAATCGCGCTCTGAACGCGGGTCGGCACGTCGATGGCCTCGAGCATCGACTGGAGGGCGAGGGAGTTCATCACCGTGGCCAGCATGCCCATGTAGTCGGCCGTGGCGCGTTCCATGCCCTTGTTGCTTGCTGAGATGCCGCGCCAGAAGTTGCCGCCGCCGACGACGAGGGCGATCTCAATGCCGGTCTGATGGGCCGCCTTGATCTGCGCGGCCATGTCCTCGACGATCGGAGGGCTGATGTTGTCGGTGCTGCCGGGCTCCCGGAGGGCCTCACCGCTGAGTTTGAGAAGTACGCGCCTGAATTTCCTTAAGCCGGTGGAGTCGCCCATGTATGGTGTGGATTTGGTTCGTGATACATGATGGCCAGGGGCTTGCAAAGACATTTGTGGCGCAGTTGTCACAGGCGCTTCAGGGTGGGGAATGGAGCATCCATTTCAGCATTGTTCGGCCTGCGGCGCCGGCGGCCTCGAGCCGCGCAGCGAGCGTGAATTTGTCTGCCGCGCCTGCGGTCACCGGCATTTCGTCACGCCGATCCCCGCCGCCTGCGTGCTGCTGCTCGACTCCGCCGGCCGTCTGCTGGTGATCCGGCGCGCCCATGAACCGGGCCTGGGCAGGCTGGGCGTGCCCGGCGGCGTGATTGAAGGCGGCGAGACGGCGGAGCAGGCCTGCGCGCGCGAGCTGCGTGAGGAGACCGGCCTGGTCGTGGCGGCGGAGGAGTTCAGGCACTTCACCTCGCTGCCCAACCAATACCTGTTCCAAGGCTTTGTCTGGCCGACGCTCGACCTGTTCTACACCGCCCGGGTGGAGTCGTTCGACGCCGCCGTGCCGGACGCGGCCGAGGTTTCCGAATGGATGGCGCTGCCGTTGGACGAGGTGCCGCTGGAGGACTTCGCCTTCAGCTCCAACGCCGAGGCGGTCCGGCGGTGGCGCCTGGGCGTGCCGTTTTGAAATAGTTCTGGTCAGGCCGTCCGGACTTTGCTCTGGATGCGCCCATGTCCTCCCCACTTTTCGATCTCTCCGGCAGATGCGCCCTCATCACCGGCGGCAGCCGCGGCCTTGGCAAGGCGATGGCCCGCGGTTTCGCCGAGGCCGGCGCCGACGTGTTCATCTCCAGCCGCAGCGCGGAGGAGCTCCAGGCGGCGGCGGCGGAAATCCAGGACGGCCTCGGCGTACGGGTCGAATGGATGGTGGCCGACATGGCCGACCGTGCCCAGGTCAAAGCGCTGGCCGCCGAGGCGGAGAAGCGCCTGGGCAAGGTGGACATCCTGGTGAACAACGCCGGCATCAACAACCCGCAGGCGATTGACGAGATCACGGATGAAGTGTGGGACCGGAACGTCGAGGTGGACCTCACCAGCGTCATGGGCCTGACCCGGGCCGTCGTGCCCGGCATGAAGTCCCGGAAGTGGGGGCGGATCATCCACATCTCCAGCGTCCTGGGGGTCGGCGGCCGCCTGAAACGGAACGTCTACTGCGCCTGCAAGGCGGCTTTGATCGGCCTTGCGCGCGCCAGCGCCCTGGACCTCGGCCCCTTCGGCATCACCGTGAACTGCCTGTGCCCCGGACCGTTCCTGACCGACATGCCCGGCAAGCTGCTGAGCGACGCCGAGAAGCAGTACTTTGCCGACCGCACGGCCGTGAAGCGCTGGGCCGCCCCCCGGGAGCTGGCGGGACCCGCCCTGCTGCTGGCCAGCGAGGCGGGCAGCTACATCACCGGCGAGGCCCTGGTCGTGGACGGCGGCGCGGCGGTGAACACACTTTAAGTTGGGAACCGCGTGCTGCGGGCCGGACGCGGCTGCGTCGGCCTCAGCCTGGCCTCTTCCTCCTGCGAAAGATGCCTCCCGGGGCCTGCGTTTCCCCTCTCCCCCGCCGCGTCTAAGTTTTCGTGATTTCTGTCATGCCGACAAAGGCGTTGAACTGGCTCCGGCTGCATGGACGGTGGGGACCAGTCCACCCCACACATCCCCCATGGAACCCTTCCTTTTCAAGCGCAGCGCCACCCTGGCGGCAGCCGCCCTCCTTTCCTCCGCCGCGCTGGTCTCGGCCAATGACTGGACCAACTGGCGCGGACCGCTTCAAAGCGGCGTCAGCCTGGAGCACTACACGAACGCCGGAAAACTTTCCGACACCCCCGCCTGGACCTACGCCGCCCGCGGCCGTGGCGCGCCCGTGGTCGTTGACGGCAAGGTGGTCCTCTGGGGCTACAAGGGTGAAACCACCGACCTGATCGAGATGCTGACGGTGCTCGACGCCAAGTCCGGCAAAAAACTCTGGGAGGTCGAGATTTCCGACTACCTGAGCGACTCCATCTACAACCGCTACACCATCGGAGCGCCGACAGTCGATCCGGAGACGAAGCGCATCTACCTGGTCAGCAACGCCGGTGTGTTCGTCTGCTATGAGCTGGACGGCACCAAGGTGTTCGAACTGCCCCTCATGGAAGACCTGGGCCGCATGACCTTCCCGAACAGCCGCGTCGGCAGCCCGGTGATCGAGGGCGACCTGGTCATCATCCATTTCATCTTCTCCAACTGGGGCGCCGACGGTCCTGCGGCCGACCGCGTGTACGGCTTTGACAAGAAGACCGGCGAGCTGGTGTGGTGGAGCCTGCCCGGCGTCAGCCCGCCCGTGGACTCCTCCTTCTCCACGCCGGTGCTGGAAACCCGCGACAACAAGCGTGTGATGTATTTCACCACCGGCTGCGGCAACCTTGTGTGCGTCAACGCACGCAGCGGCAAGCCCTACTGGAAGATGCCGCTCTGCAAAAACGGCATGAACCCCAGCGTGGTCATCCACAAGGACAAGATCATCACCATCCACGGCGATGAAAACGTCGACAACTCCGAGAAGGGCCGCATGACGGCGGTGAAGATCCCCGAGAAGCTCGTGCCCCCGCCGCCCCCGGGCCTGGAGGCCACCACGCTGGACGCGGCCGCCGAAGTCTGGCGCAACCCGGTCGGCGCCACCAGCAGCTCCCCCGTGCTCGTGGGTGACGTCGTCTATCAGCTCACCGACGGCGGCGAGCTTTACGCCATCGACGCCAACACCGGCAAGGACCTGTGGAAAAAGAAGCTCAGCAACGCCAACCTGCACTCCTCGCCGCTCTATGTGGACGGCCTCCTCTATTGCCCGATGATGGAGGGCAAGCTGGTCGTCGTGAAACCCGGCGCCGCCGACGCGGAAATCGTCCAGGAAATCAAGCTCGACGGCGGTGTCGCCGCCCAGTGTCTCGGCGCCCCCGTCGTGTGCGACGGCGTGCTCTATGTCACCACCACCGAGAAGTTTTACGCCTTCCCGATCCCGAACAGCGGCATCAAGGTGGATCCGGCCCCGGTGCCGGTGATTCCCGCCGCAGGCAAGGCGGCCGCGCTTCAGATCATCCCCGCCGAGGTCGTCATCATGCGCGGCGGCAAACAGTCCTTCCGCATCCGCAGCGTCGACGCCAACGGCCTGGTGGTCAGCGACAAGGTTGAAGGCGTGAAATGGGAGTCCTTCATCCCGCCCACCGCCAAGGTGAAGGCGACCATGGACGCCAGCTTCAACGAGGCCGGCGAGCTCGTCGTGGCCCCGGACGCCAAGGTCAGCGCCGGCGCCTTCAAGGCAACCGCCCCCGACGGCACCTCCGGCACGATCCGCGGCCGCGCCCTCAAGGGCCTGCCGATCACTGAGGACTTCGAGGCCTACCAGCTGACCGAGGAGTTCCCCGCCGACCCGCAGAACCCGGCCTACAAGTTCGCCTACCCGCCGCTCCCCTGGATCGGCGCCCGCTTCAAGTTCCAGGTCATGGAGAAGGACGGCAACAAGGTCTTCGGCAAGAGCTTCGACCGCCTCCTGTTCCAGCGCGGCACGGTGTTCGTCGCGCCGTCCAACCTCAGCAACTACACCATGCAGGCCGACGTCATGACCGACGGCAGCGCCCGCTCGAAGGCCGACATCGGCCTCATCAACCAGCGCTACCTCATCTGCCTGCGCGGCAACGCCAACAAGCTGGAGATCAGCTCCAACCTGGAGCGCCTGGCCCAGACCGGCGTCTTCAAGGTCAGCGCCAGCACCTGGTACACCCTCAAGACCCGCGTTGACGTGAACGCCGACGGCTCCGGCGTGGTGCGCGGCAAGGTGTGGCCGAAGGGCCAGCCCGAGCCTGAGGCCTGGACGGTCGAGGCGAAGGTCGCCAGGGCGCACACCCAGGGCAGCCCCGGCATCTTCGGGTTCACCCCGATGAACCAAAAGCGTGTCTATCTCGACAACCTGAGCATCACCGAAAACAAGTAACCCCTTTCAAAAAAACCCTTCTCCAAAATGAAGCCCCAAGCCACCGCCCTGCTCGCGCTTCTCAGCGCCACCGCCCTCCACGCCGCCGACCTCGCCGAATGGGGGGGTGGACCGAACCGCAACATGGTGTCCCCGGAAAAGGGGCTGCCCCTCGACATCGACCCCGGCAAGAAGTACGGGCCCAAGGCGGCGCCAAAAATCGCCGGCCGCCTCCGTCCGAACGCCGAGGAGGCCAACAAGGGCCCCGGCGCCGAGGACATCGACATGAGCACCACCAAGAACTGCCTCTGGGTGGCCAAGCTCGGCTCACAGACCTACGGCACGCCCATCATCGCCAGCGGCCAGGTCTATGTCGGCACCAACAACGAGTCCCCGCGCAACGGCAAGCACGTCGGTGACCGCGGCATCGTGATGGTCTTTGACGAATACACCGGCGAGTTCAAATGGCAGCTGGTCTCCCCGAAGATGGGCTCCGGCAAGGTGAACGACTGGGAGTACCTCGGCGTCTGCGCCAGCCCGACCATCGTCGGCGACAAGGCCTACGTGCCCGGCAACCGCTGCCAGATCATCTGCATGGACGTCAACGGCATGTCCAACGGCAACCAGGGCATGCAGGACGAGGCCCAGTTCATGGCCGCCCTCGACAAGGACGGCAAGCCCCAGCCGGTTGAACCCGGCAAGACCGACGCCGACATCCTCTGGGTCTATGACATGTACAAGGAGCTGGGCGTCTTCCAGCACAACGCCACCGCCGGCTACCCCCTCGTGGTCGATGGCAGGGTCTTCGTGCCCACCTGCAACGGCGTTGACTGGACCCACACCAACATCCCCGCCCCCCAGGCCCCCAGCTTCATCATGCTGAACGCCGAGGACGGCACGCTGATGGGAGAGATGGACCACGTCGCCTCCGAGCGCGTGCTGCACTGCTCCTGGTCCAGCCCCACGCTGGCGCTCATCGAGGGCAAGAAGCAGATCATCTTCGGCGCGGGCGACGGCTGGGTCTATTCCATGTCCTCCGAGACCGAGAAGAAGGACGACTTTGACATCCTCAAGGAGTTCTGGCGCTACGATGCAAACCCGCCTGAATACCGGAAAAACAGCGCCGGCGAGCCCATCAAGTATGTCGAGTACGACGGCCCCAGCGAGATCATCGGCACGGTCGTCGAGCATGACGGCCTGGTGTACGTCAACATCGGCCAGGACCCCGAGCACGGCGAGGGCGTCGGCTGCCTGAGCTGCATCGACCCGAAGATGACGGGCGACATCAGCGGCAAGGCCGTCTGGACCTTCAAGGGCATCGAGCGCTCCATCTCCACCCCGGCCGTGAAGGACGGACTGGTTTACACCGCCGACTACACCGGCCGCGTGTTCTGCCTCGACGCCAAGACCGGCAAGGAATACTGGAAGTTCGACACCAAGGGCCACATCTGGGCCAGCCCGCTGGTCGCCGACGGCAAGGTCTGGATCGGCAACGAGGAGGGCGAGCTCTTCGTCCTGGCCGAGGGCAGGGAGCTGAAGGAGATCAAGACCATCGAGTTCCCCTCGCCGCTGCTGAGCAGCGTTGTCGCCGCCAACGGCTGCCTCTACATCACCACCCACACGCATCTCTACTGCTTCAAGGAAGGCGCGAAGCCGGCGGCTGGTGCGGAGTGATTTTTAGTTAGGTCAGGCCTGGCTTTTCCAGCGGCCCCCGTCCTCCTGCGAGGACGGGGGCTTTTTTTCGTGCGCGCACCGCCGCCTTTGGCATCCCGGCGTTTGCTTTTGCCGTCCGGCATGACAGGATCGGCGGATCATGAAAGGGTCGTTCAAACTTGGCACGGTCGCGGGTACGGAGGTGCGTGTGCACATCACCTTTTTCATCCTGCTGGCATTCGTGGCGCTGCAGGGAATGGGTGATGGACAGGGGCTGGCAGGCGCGCTGGACGCCGTGCTGTTTGTCACCGCCGCCTTCGTCTGCGTGCTGCTGCATGAGTTCGGACATGTCAGCGCCGCACGCGGCTACGGCATTCGCACGCCTGACATCACCCTGCTGCCGATCGGCGGCGTGGCCAGGCTGGAAAGAATGCCAGAAAAACCCGTCCAGGAGCTGGTGGTGGCCGTCTGCGGCCCGCTGGTGAACGTGGTCATCGCCGCCGGACTCTCGCTGTTCCTCGGCCTCGGCCTCACCTGGAACCCCGGGCTCTTTGAAGCCGGCGGGCATTTCTGGGAGAAGCTCATGATCTGGAACCTGATGATGGTCGCCTTCAACCTGGTGCCGGCCTTTCCCATGGACGGCGGACGGGTGCTGCGGGCGCTGCTGGGACTGGTGGTGGACTATGAGCGCGCCACGCGCTGGGCGGCCGCCCTCGGGCAGACCATCGCCGTGACGGCCGGCCTGCTGATGCTGCTCTCCGGCCAGGCAAGCCCGGTGCTGCTGCTCATCGCCTTCTTTGTGTTCATGGCGGCGGGACAGGAGGCGGCCATGGTCTCCCAGCGCCAGATGTTCCAGGGCCTGCGCGTGCAGGACGCCATGATCACCGACTTCAGGACGGTGCCGCCCGACGCCCTGCTGCGCGATGTCGTGGAACTGCTGCTTGCTGGAACCCAGCATGACTTCCCCGTGCTCAACCACCAGGGTGACCTGCTGGGCATGATCACCCGTCAGCGCCTGGTCGGCGCGCTCTCCGAGCATGGGCCGGTTCATCCCGTCGGCGGCATCCTGGACCCCCTGGAGGTCCAGGTGCCCCCCCGCATGGACCTGGTCGAGGCCCTGGGCGTCCTTGACGCCGCCACACGTCCGACGCTGCCGGTGATTGATCCGCTGACCGGCCGCTGCATCGGCCTGCTCAACACCGAAAACGTCGGCGAGCTGCTGATGATCCGCACGGCCTTGAAGCGGGCCTGAGGCCGTTGCCACGCCCCGCCAGGCCCCTTTTATTCATCCACCGGCTCCGCCACCACGGCCGCCCTCGGCACGGAGCGCAGGGCGGTGCCGACGATCAGCGAGGACACGCCCGGCCGCCATTGGTAGCCGACGCCGAAGGGCAGGTCCCCGGTCTTGTCACGCCCGAAGGCGGCATGCAGGTCCGGCTGGTCGTGTTTTTCAAACAATTTGATAGGCCCCGGGTAATGGCCGTAGAGGCCCATGGACCACTCCTCCGGCCTGAAGAAGCGCCAGGGAACGCCGCTGTCATCCTGCATGATGTTGCGGGTTCCTGTCAGCAGGAAGTCGCGGGCGGAGGAGAATTCATCCAGGTGCATCAGGTAGGAGGCGGCCTTCACCAGCGCGTTCCCCTGCCCCTGGCCGCGGCAGAAGGCCAGGAAGCCCGGGTTGTCCTTGATGCCCCAGTTGGAGAGGTCCGAGGTGAAATAATAAAGCGTCTGGGTTGCGCCAGTGGTGCCGGTGAAGGTCACGCGCACGCCGGGTGTCCTCGACTTGCCGGTGGTGAACTGGCCGGCGTCGTCCAGCTTCACGAACTCCGCACCCTGAATGCGGCAGCCCGCCCTGGCCAGGAAAACCATCATCACCGGCAGCGTGCCGCTGAGCTGGGTGGCGCTCAGGTCGTTCTTCATGTCGGCGGTGATGAAGAAGCTGTAGCTGAGGATCGCGTTGAGGGACTTGCGCAGGTTGGCGAGGGCGGCGGCGCGCTTTTCGGAGGACAGAGCGGCGACATCCGGGTTTTCGCCGACGGGCTCACGGCCGCACAGAATGTAGGTCTTCGCGTTCGGATAAAAGGCGTGGGCATACAGCATGTCAGGCCCGCTGAAGAAATAAAACAGCGGGCTGGGATCCGCGTGGATGAACCCGAGGGTGGCAGGCATCCAGGCGCGGATCGGTCCCAGCTGGCGCTCCTCGACATCCACCCAGGCCCGTTGAAACTCGGCGGCGTGCCGCTGCCAGGACTCCTCGCGCGCCAGGGGTTCCAGGGAGCTGCCGTCCACGTTCAGCCCGGCCAGGAAGCGCGCCTGGTCATCGGCGCTGGCCGCCTGCAAGCGAGAGGCCGGAAGTCCGAGGGTCAGGCTGACGAAAGCCAGGAAAAGGAGCAATTTCATGCGGAGGCGACCTTCATACGAGAACCCGGCCGCCGATCAATCCAGAACATTCCGGCGTCCAAATCCCCTGTCAGAACGAACCTGACTGCGGCGTTTGGCCTCTTCCCTGTCCTCTGGCTTAGGGGTCGCAACTCCTCCATTCAAAAAACCCCATGAAACACACCATGCGCATCCTCACCGCCCTCTTTGCGGGTCTCTTTGCCAACGCCCATGCAGGCGAAGGCGAAAAAGTCAGCTATCCCGCCCCGGAGGTCAGCGGCGTCAACCAGGACGGCGTCACCGTCAACTTTGCCGACGTCTACAAGAAGGGCCCGACCGTGGTCTTCTTCTACCCGAAGGCCGACACCCCGGGCTGCACGAAGCAGGCCTGCTCCCTTCGCGACGCCTTTGCCGAACTGAGCAAGGAGGGCGTGCAGGTGCTCGGCGTCTCCTTCGACAAGCCTGAGGCGCAGAAAGGCTTCAAGGACAAGTTCAGCCTGCCCTATGACCTGATCGCCGATCCCGAAGGCAAGATCGTCGCCGCCTTCAAGGTCGAGAAGATGCTCAAGGGCATCCTTTCCCTGGCCAAGCGCAGCTGCTTCCTGGTGAAGGATGGCAAGGTGGTCTGGCAGGACTACCAGGCCAGCACCGACCAGCAGGCGGCCGACATCAAGCGCGTGCTTACCGGCTTGAAGTGAACCTCAGGCTCAAGGACCCTCCTTGAGCACGACGCGCCCGGAAAGCCTGGGCGCGTTTGTTAGACTGGAAGTGGGCATCAGGAAAAACCCGCGCGCCTCCATGATGCCGGAAGAACGTGTGAGCTGAGCCTGCCAGGTGGTCTTGCGAGGTGGTGCCGTCTGCAGCGTGAACTCGCCGGCCACCGCCCCGGTCTTGACGTCAAACTTGGTGATCTTCACCAGCTGGGGATTGGCGGCGGGGTTCTTCGAAACAGTGGCGGTGTTGGTGGTTCCGGTGAGGCTGGGGTTGGCGATGCTGACCGCAACATCAAACTCCATCGCCTCGTCATCCAGGCCTCCGGCCCTGAATTCGAGCAGGGCGTTGTCAGGACCCGTGCCGCTGCCCAGGATGATGTCGCCGGCTTCCAGTGGCCCATAACCGCCGCCATCCACGTTGAGTGTCACGGGGCCGATGCCGTCATGGTAAACAGTGTCCTTGGAGGTCACTCCCTGGCCGGGCTTGAACCATTCCAGGTTACCGGAAACGACATTGTCGGCCGGCTCGGCACCCGTGGCCACCCTCAGCGACCCGGCAAGCGAACCGCCCCCCGAATACAGGGATTGATAAACAAGAACATCACCCGCCTCGCTGACGAAGGTGCCGGTGGTGAAGGTGCTGCCGTCCGCCAGCCGTCCGCCGACATTGAGGCCGCCATTGGCTTCGGCCACCGTGAAGGAGCCGTAACCATGCCCCTGGGGCAGCACAGGGTCGGCATCCGGCTGAAGGAGGCTGAAGGTGTGCAGGCCTTTGAAATCCGAAGCCTTCACATCCTTGGTCCATGGGTTGCGCCAGACGGTCGCAGTCGCCTGCTCGCCCCCCTGAACGACCTCCCCGGCGGCTGAGTTGCCAGATCCGCTGAAAGCCAGGTTCAGCGTCTGCGCGGGCCGGTTTTTGGCGGAAAGCGGAACAACGCAAGCCGGATTGTCCGGGCTGTTGACATCCGAGTTGAGGCTCGTGGTGAAGGTCTGCGTGCTGGTGCCGGTGATGATTTTTCCGGTCACCGCCCCGGTGCCTGCCACCGTCAGCTCCAGGCGCGAACCCAGGTTGTTGTTGATCAGCGGGTGCGGGCTGACAAGGCCATGGAAAACACCGGCGATGCCAGGCTCCAGCTCGGCCACGGGAATGTCGAACTCCAGGACGTCATCCGCCGCACCGGCGGCGTTCTTCGCGCTGATCTGCACGGTGTACGTCCTGCCGCCCTTGAGCGGCTTGCCGCTGATCAGACCCGTGCTGCCGTTGATGGTTAGGCCGGGAGGAAGGTTCTTCACGGAGAAGGTCACGGGCAGGTTGACGACCGGAATCAGCAGCTGGTAGTAGCCGCTGACAATCGCGGGATCAATCATCGCCGGATCGGAGATGGAAGGCTTCAGGACTCCTGCCTGCTCGACGGTGTGCTGCCGGCCGCCGATCTTCACAACGGCGGTACGGGACTTCAGCGAGGTGTTGGGCAGCACGGTCAGCGTGACGGTGCCGTCGCCCGCGCCCGTCGAAGGCTCGGCACGAATCCAGGACGGCACCTGCACGGACCAGAGGCCGTCGGAGCTCACCTCGACATCATAGCTGCCCCCCTCCGAAACCAGGTCGTCCTTGCCGTTGAGGTCGAGCATGAGGGTCGTGGGTTCAACCGTTGCAGTCACTTCGGTCACGCCGCCAAAGCCATCCTTGATGTTGTAGAAGAAGGTCACCGGCTGGGTGAAGGAAGCCGGCGTTGTCAGCACGACATGACTGCCGTTGTTCTTGAACTTCAGGCCGGGCGTCAGCGGCTTCACGGAGGTGATGGTCAGGATGTCGCCGTCCGGATCATCATCGTTGTCGAGCACATCCAGCACCACGGTGCTCTCCGGCAGGGCCTTGAAGCTGTCGTCCTCGGTGGCCGGCAGCCGGTTCGCCGTGGTGAAGGACAGGGCTGCGCTCCCGGCGCCGCCCTGCACGCTGGCGGCCCTGACCCGGTAATGGTACTTGGTGTGCGGTGCCAGGCCGGACAGAAGCACGCTCACGGGTTTGGCACCGGTGCCGCTGATCTCGTCCGGCACGGCGACGACGGTGGATCCAAAGGCCGTCGTGGTTCCATAGTCAAAGAAGACATCCCGGGGAAAGCCCTTCGCATCCACGCTGCCGTGAAGCGTGGCCGCCTCGTGGCTGGTGACCTCGGCAGGAAGAGCTTTGACGAGCGGAGGCAGCGGTGTGCCGAGAATGCCAAACACGCGGAAGTTGTCCGCATGGACGTCATGCGCGGCCGTCACCTGAGTCCATTCAGAGTAGCCGGCGAGGAAGACATTGAACTTGCCGCTGCTTTTCATGCCCCAGCCGTCGGTGCCTGGACGGAAGGTCTTGATGACCGTCCAGGAATAACCGTTCAGGGGGCCGTCCGGATCAAAGGCGGCGGACAGGGTGCCCGACGCTGCATCCCAGGCGACTCGCACCGCCCCGTTGCTGGACGGCGCCGGCGAATAGACCTCCGTGCCATCGTCATCCACGTCCGAATTGCCCAGGAAGTGGAAACGCTGGGGTTCGCCCGGGTTCCGGAAGTTTTCCAGGGTGGCGGCAAACGTGTCCAGGGGATCGGCGCTGTTCAGCACCAGCACCCCCATGCCGGCCGCCGTGTGGCCGTTGGCCAGCGGAATCCAGGGCACATGCACGTCGGCCTGGACGGTCCAGCTTGAACCAAAGGGGGCCGCCACCAGCCAGGGCCAGGCCATGACGTCATCCTCCGCCGTGCCTGCACTGGTGAAGCGCAGCACGCCGTCCGTCTGGGTGAGCTGGCCGCTGCCCCGCTTCATGTCCTTGCCCCAGATCAGCGTGTTTTTGGAAGCCCCCGAAAAATCATCCTGCCCCGAAGGAATGCCCGTCAGTCCCGACGGCTGCACGCTGCCGGCCTCGAAGTTCTCAGCAAAGGCGTCTCCGGACGCCACCACGACGCCCAGGGCCTCCCCCACCACCGCGATGTCGAAGCGCGAGTCTCCATCCAGCCCCCAGTTCGCGCCGGAGGCACCCAGATCCAGGCTGCCGAGTTCCGTCCAGACGTGGCCGCCCGTGGGGCCGTTCTCATCATGATGAAAGCGCAGGGCCTGGGCCGCCGGATCATAAGAGATTCGGATCGAGCCCGTCTGGGTCGTGGTGACAAAATTCCCGGACGCTCCCATCGGTGCCTCGTCCTGCCATCGAAAACGACGCGCCTGGGAGCCGCCCACGTTGCCGGTTTCAAGCCACAACGCGGCGTTGAAGGCGCCATGCCCGACCTGCAGGCCGATGCCGACACCATCGCCGTCCATCGGCGAATTCAACGTCCCCAGGCTGACATCCAGGACGACCTCCCAGGCTTCGACGGCGCTTCCAGTGTTGAAGGCCCAGGGCCTCAGGGCGGAGCCGCCCATGGCATCGCCGGAGGTGAACTCCAGCCTGCTGTTCACCTCATTGAACTGGCCGCCGCCCTCGGTCTCGTCTTCCCCCCAGCGCGTCTCGTTCCTGAGGTTGTCGTCAAAGTTGTCCCCGCCGGCAAGATTGGACGCGGCCTGTTCCGTGATCACGAAATTGTCCGCATGCAGGTTTCTGGCCGCCGCCACGGCCGTGGTTTCGGAATAACCGCCGACCAGGATTTGAAAGCTGTCGCCGCTGCTCATGCCCCAGCCTTCCACCCCGGGCCTGAATGAATGGATGGCCGTCCAGGAATAACCATTGACCGGACCGTCGGCGTCATACTCGCCGGTCAGGGTTCCCGTGGCTGCATTCCAGGAGATGCGCACAGCCGCCGTCCTGGAGGAGGTGTCGACGAAAATTTCCGGGCCGTCATCATCGACATCGGCGCCGCACAGGAAGTGGTACTTCTGGCTCTCTCCGGGATTGCGGAAGTTCTCCAGGGCGACATCGAAGGAGTCGGTGGCATCCGCGGGATTGCGGACCAGAAGGCCCATGCCAGCGGCGGTATGACCGTCCGCCAGCGCGATGTAGGGCACATGCACGTCGACCTGCACGCTCCAGCTGCTGTCAAACGGAGCCGATTCCAGCCAGGGCCAGGCCATGTAGTCGTCATCGCTCGCCCCCAGGCTCGTGTAGCGGAGCACGCCGCCGGTCTGGGTCAGGGTTCCCGAGCCAGACGCGACATCGTCCCCCCATTTGGCGGGATCCTTGGCCGGGCCTGAGAAGCTGTCGCCGCCGGCGAACTGTGCCCCTGCGGGACTGCCCCCCAACAACAGCATGATGGCAACAAGGGTGGTTTTCATGGTTAGGAAGGATCCTCTCATGACGACCCACCCGAAAGAAGCATTTTTTGTTATTACACTTCCGAGTTTGGCGTTCCCGGAGCCGGGGGTTGAGGTCTGAACACCCGCATCAGCTGGCGGCGCCTGACGGCCCTGCGGCCTCAGCCATGACGCGGCGGAGAGAGGCGGGGGCCGAACGGAGCCGACACTCCACGGGAAGGAGGTAACTGCACACAATGGCGCGGCAATGCGGTGAGGCTTTGCGAGCGCACACCTGGCCGCAGGGTCCCTCCGTAGGCTCGGCGAAGGAGGGTGGCGGACTGCTGCGCATTACTCCGCATTGTGTCGTGGTTACCGTCCAGGGTGCGGAGCTGGCGAGTTGTGCGAGCCACACTGAACGGCGGCAGGTTCCAACGGGTGCGAATCGGAGGCGAGGAACGATCCGAGATAGACAACGAGGAACGAGTTGCCCGAAGGGCGAGATGAGCGAAGCGAACGAGTCAACCTGCGGCGTTACGGAAAGCCGCAATGTTCCTTGCGGCAGGGGCGGGAGCGGGCGGAGCACTTCGGCGGTGGGCAACGGTGCGGAGCCGCGAGCTATGCGAAGCGCTGGAGTTGGCTCCCTCGACGTTGCAGGCCGTTTCAGCGACGCAGGGCGGAAGATGCCTTGAGCAGCTTAAACAGCAAAGAAGACACTTCGAGAGTCCGACTGCTGTCTTTAGGTGCCACGACATCAGCCAACTTGAGCAGAAGCGGGAACGAGATAGTTGCTTTGAGTGTGTCGGGAAGATTGGGCGCACTTCCTCGAACGATTTGGAATGACTTGGCTGCCCCCCATAGCCTTTCGCTATTCGGCTGGCTCAAGAAGTGAGTGGCCGCTCCAATCGCAACGCCATCAAGGAGATGTCGGCTTGCTGCTGGATCAACAAGGGCGTCACCTATCGAGCCAACAAGATCGGAAGCGTCGGTGATCACAAGCATGGTTGCCGCTGCGATTTCCACTGGGGTGCTCGATGCGTTGAGCACAACACCCACATCATCAGCACCTAGCTTGGCCAGCTTGACCAATTGAAGCATGACAGTCAGCCGCTGATATGGATTTGCGCTCACCAACTCGGCACGCAACGCCTCAATCACTTTGTCGTTCGAGTGCAACTGGAACAGATCAGCGTTAGCAGCCCTCCACGAAATCGCTTTGGCGAGAGCCTCCAGTGAGCCACTTGGCAAAACGTTGATCGCATCGGTTAATCCTCCATCCTTACTTTGGAGCGGCGGCACGAAGCAAATGAGCGAAGCCACAACAAGCGGTCTCGCCTTCACAACCTCACGAAAGTCTCGATATACATGCCCGCCGTATTTTGAGTTCGATGCAAAGTCAGAGGTCCACTTTATCACGGTTTGGTTTGGTGGCTCGCCACTCTTTCCAATGGCCGATAACTCAAGTGTGAGGCTCACTTTTGATGGGCGGTCCACCATTTCAATGCCGGTGTAATCGTTGCGCCACTTCCGCTCAGGCACTTCCGGCGCTGGGGCCTCCGTTACGTTTGTGACGACGGCGATTGCTCGCTGCTTGAGCGGTTCAGTGGAATCGATCAGAAGACGAGCCGCTTGCGCTAAACCTGCGGCTTCACCTGATAGCGTCGGGGCATCGGCGACAACCTCGGCTCGTAAATGACTCGTGGAGATCACAGATGCAGCGACGACGACGGCTAAACGAAAAAGTGTGTTCATGACGATTGCTTGAGTTAGTTGTTTTCGACAGACCAGGCTGTGTTATTTGGATCACCGATGTGATCCACTGCCGTGGGTCGCTGTGTGCTTGGAACCTTAGTTGGCTGGGCGCCGTCTCCAGTGGAGGGCGTGGCTTTTTGGTTCTGTTGCGAGCTATTGCCGTGCGCTTTCCAATCGTTCTGCTTGATCGGGATGAACACTGTTCCGCGATTGCCGTTCGTCACCTCGATGAGTCCAGACCAAATCGTGAAAGTGTCTTGCATATCGCTCTCATACCATTTTAGCCATGCGCCATTGTGAGTCTGGATTTGGTCATCTGCTGGCATGAAGGGAGGATCAACAGTGTCAGAGGTCGCGGGACGTGTAGCTTCAAATTTTTGAGCACCGCCGATCTCACTGATCTGCATAATGATCTCTGGAGCTGGTTGAAGTGTATCGAGACGATCAGTGGTTTGATAGACACCCTTGGCCTTTGTCTCGACACCGTTGACCGTGTTCTTCCCTCGCCACGTTCTGGTTGTAGTGACGTTCTGCATGATGCCGAGTTGCCAATCAGCAATTTGCTTCACGGTGTGGTCAAGCCCGGCTGGAACAACCGACGCTGTCGCAGTGATGTCCATTCCGTTTCCAAGCACGATACCGTAAGTTTTCTTGTCTGCTGATAGCGCTATCGCTGTGTCGTTGGCATTACCCGTGGCCTCAGCTTTGATCGTGCTATCAAACCAAAACACCGTCATGGACTGCGTGGCGAGCACATCGCCAGTGGCTCCGTTCTTTCTGATCTGGAGCTTGGCATCCCCCTTGTTGGCGCTCTGTGTAATGCCTGTGATCCAGAACTTGCCTTGACCTTGAGCATCAAGCGTGACCGCCACGTTTGCGGCTCCTTCGGTGGTGTGAGTTGGTGGTGTGGCGGAGTCCTGCACAAACTTCATCGTTCCACTCTCCGCTGTGACCCCGATGCTGGTGATGGTCTTGCCTGGGCCGCTCTCGGGTATCTTCACCGTGCAGGGTATCCACTGACGCCAAGCCGTAGAGCCGATTTTCTGCTCCTTGCGCACCATGTCATCCTTCGCGTCGGCGGTGTCATTGACCTTTACCTCAATGGGGAGGAGGCGGAGCAGCTTTTCGGTGTTGGGGGCGGCGGGGCTCATGAGGCCCTCGGTCTCGATGGGGGTGCTGGTGGAAGCCCCAGGGGGGATCACCATCTGCACCGTCTTCCTGATTCGGGTTTCCGTCGCCACTCCCGCGCCTGTCTCCGTGTCAAACTGCGTCACCGTCTCCATCACCAGCAGCGCCAGCGTCGTCCCCTGCGGCAATACCACCGGCTGCCCGTCCTTCATCGCCACCAGCCGAGCCCGGTATTGCGTGGTGCTGGCCGTGATCTCGCACCCCCGGACGGTTTCGCCGTTCTCCTCCCCTTCCATCCACGGGCCGACTCGGCTCCGGCTCAACCCGAAAACGTGTTCTTCACGCGCCTGTGTCCACAGCAAGGGGGAAAACGACTCGAACGGGATCGCCAGGATGCTCTCCGCGATCAGCGGCGGTGCTGACTTGTGCCAGTCCTGAACGTAAGTGGTGCCGAAATCCGAACTCCAATACTCTCGCCAGGCTGGGTCGTAGA
>JBIIRD010000076.1:0-24117 GCA_044341745.1 Prosthecobacter sp.
GACCTGGGGGAGGTCGAGGCACGTCTGGAGCAGTTCCGTCATCAGTCCGAAGAGTCCCTGAGGCAGCAGTCCGTGATCCAGCATGAGCTGGCCCAGCTGCGCGACCAGCTTGTGAAGGAGCGGGCGGAGCTCAATGACATCCGCAGCGACACGGAGGTGGCGGTGAAGGCCGCCAGGGATGCTGCGGAGGAAAGGCAGCGTCAGGATTCACTGGCCTCAGGCCTGAGGGAAAAGGTCGGCGGCCTTGAGGCCGTGCTCGCCACCCTTCTTTCAACGCAGAAGGAGCGTCAGGCGCAGGTTTTGGAGCTGGAGGCGCGCCATTCTGCGCTGGTTGCGTCAACGGCGGAGGATGAGAAGAAGGCCGTCGAGACAGCTGAGCGTCTTGCCGATTTGAAGCAGCAGACCGCAGGGTTTGAGGAGCGCCTGGCGGAATTGAAGCAGACTGAGGCAAGCCTGGCGGAGGCCCGGTCGTCCCTGGCAAAGGCCACGACGGATCTGGAGAGGACGCGTGCGCGGCTGAATGAGGCTGCGAAAGATCTGGCAGGGCTTGAGGAACGCCTGCCGTCCCTGCGGTCGGAAGCCGGTCAGGCGCAGGAGGTGCTGGCGGCGCTGCAAAAAGACAAGGCGGAGGCGGAGGCCGGGCTTTCCAAGCTTGCCGCCCAGGTCAAGGAGCTGGAGACCCGGGCTGTTGAGCTCAAGCATGTTGAATCGCATCTGGCGGGACTGAAATGCGAGCTTGCCAAGGTTTCTTCCGATCGTGATGACATGCTTGGTCATGTGAAGGCGCTGATGTCGCAGCGTGAGGACAACGAGAAGCTGCTGCCGCCGCTGCGCTCGGAAGTGGAGGCGCTGAGGGGTGAGCTGAGTACTTTGGAGAAGGACAGGCTGTCCGTCACGAACGCCCTGGAAAAGGCCAGGGTGGATCGAAAGGCCGCCTCGGAGGAGGCCGAGACCCTCCGGCAGGAGATCGGCAGCCTGCAGAAGATGATGACGGAACAGCGCGGCAGGCTGGAAGCCGAGACCAAGGCCAGGTTTGCCGAAACCACCCAGGCGGAGGCCAGGTTGAAGGACCTGACAGCCAGTGTCGCCGCCGCTGAAAAACGTGCCGCTGAGCTGGCTGATGTCCAGAAGCAGCTTGCAGAGTCCCATGCGCGCCTGAAGGAGTCGGAGAAGCGCCGACAGTCGGAGGACAAGCAGCTGGCTGAGCTGACCCGTCTGCAGGAGAGACTGCGCCGGGAACAGCAGACCCTGGAGGAGGGGATCAAGGCAGGAACGGTGCAGGTCAACGATCTGACAAAGAGGATCAAGGCCGAGGAGGCACGGGCTGCGGATGCAACGGCCAGGCTTGAAAAGGTCACGGCAGCCCTGCAGGCGACGGAGGCCAGGCGTGCGGAGGTGGAGGCTTCCGCCAGCAAGCTCCGTGACGAGGAGAAGGCCCTGCGCAAGACCGTGCCTTCACTCAACAACGAGGTGGCAGGGCTTCAGACACTTCTTGCCAGGCTGGGCAGGGAACGTGACGAGGCTTCGCAGTATGTGACGCGCCTGAATGTCTCCACGGACGAGTCGCAGAAGAAGGTCGCAGCCCTGCAGCAGCAGATTTCGCAGCTTGAGGAGGCCCAGCGCGTCCGTGAGGAGCGGGTCATGAAGGTCCAGGCGGAGGTGGACGTGGAGGCCGGAAGACTGAAGACGGCGCAGGAAAGGACGGCAGCGGCGGAGACCGCCCTGAAGGACGTTGAGCGTGAGCTGAAGGAGTCGAGATCCAGGGCGGAGGCCGGACGCTCACAGCTGGCGGCGCTGGATGCGGACATGAAGTCGAGACTGGACCGGATTGAGGCCCTGAAGATCGAGGAGAACCGCCTGGCCGGAGAATCGGAGGAGCACCGACGCAGCCTGGCCGAGGCGCAGACCAGCCTGGCGGAAGTTCAGGACAGGATTCGTCAGGAGGAGAAACGCCTCGGCGAATACACGCAAGTCGGCGGGCAGGTGCTGTCCCTCGGCGCCGCCCTGGCGTCGCTCGGAGCCAGGCATGATGAAACCACCAGGGCGCTTCGGGAGGCCGCTGAACGAGAGCTGGCGCTGCAGGTGAAGATCAACGCCCTTCAGGAAAGCTGCCACCGTGAGGGGGCGCGTTTCGAGGATGTCAGGAAGGAGAGGAGTCGTTGCGAGGCCGAACTGGCGGCCTTTACAGAGCAGGCCATGAAGCAGAAGGCGTCCCTGCAGGCCCTCGAAGGGGAGCAGCGCAAGCGTCTGACCGAGATGGACCGTCTTCTTCAGGACCAGCTGACCCAGAGCGAGCGGCTCAAGGCGGAGCTCTCCGGGCTGAAGGACCGGCGTGCCGAGTTTGCGCAGGCCGAGGCCCGGATCAAGCACTGGCAGGACATCGAGGCACGGCTGCGCGGGCAGCTTCTTGAACTGGAGGAGAAGCATGAGATCATGCGCCGCGGCATCCCCGTGGATGAGGGCACCGTGGTGATGTTCGCCAATGACATCATCAAGCGCATCGACCTCATTGATGCGCTCACCTCACGCTTTGCCGCCCAGGGCAGCCATGACATTGTCGCCCAGCTTCAGACGCTCAGGGCGTCCTTCGAGGACATCCTCCTGCAGCATGGCGTGACCGAGTTTGATGTTCCTGAGGGAACCGAGGTGGACACCAGCCTCCGCCGACGCATTGCGGTGGTGGACAGCATTCCCGGCAAGGCCCAGCCGCGGGTGGTTGAAACCTGCCGGACAGGCTACGTGTACTCCAGGGAGGAGGGGCATGAGGTCATCCTTCGCAAGGTCGAGGTCAGGACTTCAAGCAAGTGAACGGCTTCAGCGTCCCGGGCCTGCCGGTGTCCTGCATTTGAGGGCGTTGCTGACGATCCGGTCGATGTGCGTGATGGGCAGCGAGTAATGTCCCTCGTTCTCCAGCCAGTGGGTTGTCACATGAGGCATCAGGGCGGCGAGCTGCTCGCTGTACCTCCAGGAGATGTTGCGGTCCTCCTTGCCATGCCAGAAGTGGACCAGGGTGTCTATGCTGCTCACCTCGAAGCCCCATTCGGAGAGGTAGATGTCGGCATCGGAGATGACCATTCGCGGGCCGCGCCGGAGGGCCTCAATGATGCCCTGCCTGACGACGTCGAAGATCCTTGGGTCGGACAGCACGCGGCGGTCCTCCCTGCCAAGCATGCGCATCAGCCATTTGAGAGGCGCCTTGGAAGGGTTTCCCGCTGAGATGATCCTGCCGATCCTCAAAAGCAGCCCCAGGACCGGTGGAAAGGTGGACCGGAGGTGGATCATGAGCCGGTAGATCCAGAACATGTGTTCATAGCCCAGGAACCTTAGCGGGGGGGCGCCGCAGCAGATGCTGGCGCTGAGGATGCGTTCGGGCATGGCCCTGGCGGTGGCAAGGACATAGGGTCCGCCTCCGGACCATCCCATCAGATGGAACTTCCGCGCGCCGAGGTGCGCGGCGAGCTGCTCCAGGGTGTCCGGCCAGTCCAGCAGGGTGCGGCCGGGCTGGTGATCTGAAAGGCCGATCCCCGGCCGGTCCGGGGCGATGACGCGCAGGCCGAACTTTTCAGCGACATCCGCCATCAGCGCCCCCTGCACACGTGCGCTCGGCCAGCCGTGAAAGTAAAAGAGCACCTCTCCGGCGGGGCTGCCGTATTCAGCGTAGCCCAGCGTGAGTCCGTTGCGCAGTTTGAGTAGATGATCGGCCATTCGGGGGATGACGACTCTAAGGGGCGCCATTCGTCGTGCAACCCGCCGGACGAAGATTGTCAGAGGCTCTTCTCACCGAGGAGCACGCTGCTGCATGGAACCGTCTCGTGACGCAGGCCGAACTGCCTGACTGCGCGCTCCTGGAGATGGGCGACGGCCTCCTCCACGCTGTCAGTCCAGCAGATGAGGTCGATGTCCTCGGGGCTGATGGTGGCGCCCTTCACCATGTGGTCGACCAGGCCGCGCATTTCACTCCAGAACTCGGTTCCCATGACGACGACGGGGAAGTTCTTAAGCTTCCTGGTCTGGATCAGGGTGAGCGCCTCGAACATCTCATCCAGGGTGCCGAACCCGCCGGGCATGATGACGAAGCCGTAGCTGTACTTCACCAGCAGCACCTTGCGGACAAAGAAGTACTTGATGGTCACCCAGCGGTCGAGCCAGGGGTTGTGCTTCTGCTCAAACGGAAGCTGGATGTTGCAGCCGACGCTGCGCCCGCCGGCGTCCTTGGCGCCACGGTTGGCCGCCTCCATGATTCCCGGCCCGCCGCCGGTCATGACGGTGAAGCCCATGCGGGCGATGGCCGCGCCCATCCTGCGGGCGAGCTGGTAGTAGGGATGATCCTCCTCGAACCGGGCCGAGCCGAACACCGTGATGCAGGGGCCCACAAAGTGCAGGGCTCGGAAGCCTTTCAGGAACTCGGCGGCGACGCTGAAGATGAGGAGCAGCTCCTTGAGCCTGCGGTTGGGGCCGCGGAGCAGGGACCTGTCCACCAGCTGGCGGCAGAAGGCCTCATCCCTGCTAATGTCCTCGGCGCTCAGATTCTTCGGATCGCAGGACGGCAAGGGGCCTGAAACAGCTTCTTTTTCCTTTCTCTGCAACGGGGTCTGGGGAGCAATCATGGTTAGCTTGTTGGAGGTGTGAATGGCTTCATTGATTCAAAAATTGGACGGGGCTTGGTGCTTTTATTGCTGATCGGGTCGCCGATGATTGACTTGTCATGCCTGCTTCCCACCATGCCATGACCATGGGACTCTTTGATGCACTTGCCAAACAGGCCGTCGGCAGCCTCCTCGGGGGGCGCGGGCAGCCGGCCGACATCCTTTCATCGCTTTTCCAGGAGGCCGGCGGGCTGCCCGGGCTGATGGATCGTTTTGAAAAGGCCGGGCTGCAGGAGGTTTTCGCCTCCTGGGTTTCACTGGGCGAGAACAAGCCGCTGAGCACCGCACAGATGGACCAGGCCCTGGGCGGCGATGCGGTCTCCGGACTGGCTGGAAGGCTGGGGCTCGATTCGGGCATGCTGAAGCCCCTGATGAGCCAGTTTCTCCCTCAGGTCATCGACAGGCTGACGCCGGAAGGACGCATCGACCAGGCGATTCCGACCGCCGACCAGCTTCAGGGCGTGCTGGCGGATGTGATGAAAAGCGGGCTCGGCGGCCTGTTTGGCGGACGTTCTTGAGCTTCTCGACCCCGCCATGGCCACGGATGTGAAGATCACCAAAAGGAAGGAGTTCCTGCCTTTCACCGATGATCTTGAAACCTACCTGGACCAGTTCGGTCGAAGATATTCACTGCCGGCGACCTATGGCGACCTGCTTGGGTTCACGGAAAGCTATCCGCTGGATGACAAGAACGGCAATCCGACCCACTGGTCGACGGTGCTGTATCCGCGTGAGGTGCAGCAGGACATATATCCAAGGCTGACCAGCATCTATTCGCTGCTGCGCACGGGGGACCTGCATGCCGTCCCGCACCTTTATGTCGAGCGCGTGGACTTCTGCGAGTTTGGCAACTCGCGCCCGTTCCGGGTGCGCGTGGTCAACCAGTATAACGACAATTACGACCACCTCTATGTGAAGAGGGCGGACGCCTCCCGCGTCTATGGGCTGGAGCTGGAGCACCTGCTGTCCCCCAACCGCATCAACTACCTGGCCCATTCGGGGACCCTGGTGGAGGAGCACATCGCCGGAATCCCGGGTGACGTCTTCATCCGTGACTACCTGGAGCGTCCCGACATCAACGAGGTGCGCATCGCCAAGGAGTTTGTGAAGTTCAGCGAGCGCTGCTTCATCCGCCTTCTGGGGGACATGCGCAGCTACAACTATGTGATCGACATCACGCCCGACTTTGAGGACGTGCAGTACCGGGTGAGGGCCATCGACTTCGACCAGCAGAGCTACGAGGGACGCCGCAGCCTGTACCTGCCGCAGTTCTTCAAGGAGAACAATCCCGTGGTCTGGCTCTGCTCAAAGTGCCTGAACCTGCCGACCATGAAACAGTACCAGGAGGAGGAGCGCACGCTTATCGCCCGTCGTTACATCAGCGAGCACCAGCGGATCCACGCGCTGCTGGACTGCATGAAACGCAACCCTCGGGAGCCCATGGACAAGGTGCGTCAGCTTGCCCTTGAACTCGGTGAGCATCACCAGACGAGCGGGTTCGAGACCTGCGCCAGCATGGGCGACGTGGTCGAGCGAAACCTGGAAATATCACTGGGCAGGCACCTGGTCTGAACCGGGCCGGCGGCCGGGCTCAATGAGCGGCCTTCTTCTCCCCGTGACCGGCGGCGGGCGCGGCGTGTGTGTCGTGACCTGCATCGCCATGGCCGTGGGACTTGTGCATGCCTTCATGAAGGACCTGGGTTTCCTCCCAGCTGTGCTTCGCGCAGGAGGGGGCCAGGATGAGGACGGTGGCGATGGCGGCGGTGAAGGCGGCTTTTTTCATGAAGGAGACGGGAAGGGGTCCGGCATCCTAGGGGTATTGAGACGCTGTGCAATGACCTTTTCGCGAGGTTGCGCGAGCCCCTCTTTACACGGACTCAAAGAGCAGCATGATCGGCATGTTTTACGAGATTGAATGCCACCTGTTCCGCCAGCCAAGCCACGTCGGCTGAAAATGATCCTGCTGCTGTTGGTGGCGGTCGTTCTTGCGGGCTGGATCTACGGCGAGGTTTACTTCAACCTCGGCAGCAACACCGTGGCCCTGGTCGTGAAGGACTCGCCCGAGGCCCTGCAGGTGCGGGGTAGAAAGGGGGGCTGGCGCAAGGCTTCGAGCCTGACTCCGGGCGACCTGGCCTTGGCGATGCTGACGCGGCATTCGGAGGACGGGCTGCGCTGGAGCACTCTCAAGGTGAGGCGGCCGGCAAGGTTTCCCGGCAACCAGGTCCAGGCGCTTCTGGGCGCCGAGGTGCATGTAGTCGTTATCCAGCCGGAAAAATTTGAGTTCATGGCCAGTTTCCTGCCGAAGTTCGAGCTGACCACGGCTCATGAGAGGTTGAAGTCCGAGCGGCTGAACTTTGTCATCACCGCCAATTTCAGGGACCCCGGGGGAAGGCCGCTTGGTTATGTCTATCATGAGGGGAAGCAGGTGAACGCCGCCTTCAAGGAATGGAGCGGCACGTTTTTTGTGAAGGGTGGCAGGCCGTATTTCGGCCCGAAGTCGCTTCTCGACGAGGTGCCAGGCCCCATGGAGGAGGCCACGCAGGGCTATCCGGCGGTGATGAAGAATCACACGGTGTTTTCCTATGTGGACCAGAAGCCGGACGCCTTTTTCGACGGCTCCAAGATCACCTATCGTTCCCTGGCGGGCATGAGGCGCGACGGTGCGATCGTTTTCGTGCTTTCCGGTGACGGGGGAGTCATGAACGTCAGCGAGGCCGCCGAGCTGGCCAGAAAGCTTGACGTGCAACATGCGACGCTTCTCGATGGTGGAAGAGCTCTTCAATACAGTCTTTCAACCGATGACGGCCCCTGGCACTTTGCCGCCACCAACACGGAGAAGAACCTGTCCTGGCATCCGCTTGAGAGACAGCGTTCACCTGTTTTCATCGGCGTGCGCAAGAGGGCACCGCAGATCATCAGCGTCGGTCGTTGAAGGCTTCCTGTCTTTCAGGCGACGCAGGGCAGGGGACATGTTGGGGACGGCCTTGGCATGCGGGGCATTTCTGCAGACCCGCCTGACGAGTTTGCGATTCGATCTTGACCATGGGGGCCGCCAGCCTCCATGCTGATGCTGCTCAATGGCTGACGCAGTTTGGAATGAACTTACGAGACCAACTCCGAAACATCCTCCCCGAGATCCTGCCCCATGATCCCGAGGAGGCGATCAAGGGGACGGAGCTGATCCGTCTTGTGCGACTCAGGCTGGGGGATGACTACAGCGACGCAACTCTGCGTTATCATTTCTCCATCCTCTCGTACGATTCCACGTCCCCAATCGCGAAGGTTGACCAGGGGCAGGGTTATTATCAGCGGACGAAGAAGGCTGCTGGAGTCAGTGGCTCCGGACGGCTGTTGTTTGGTGGAGGCGAGGTGGATGAAGACTCGATGCTGATGCGCTTCCAGCGTGTGCTGGCCATCTACGAGCGCCGCTGCCTCCAGCGTTCCCAGTATCCCTTTCAACTGAACGGAGGCCTGGGCGCGGCGCCGGACATCAAGGGGCTCTGGGACATTCCGGACCTTGTCGCGGCGGAGTGGGACATTGAAACCGGGACGGATGAAGTTGCACGTTTTGATGCCGGCATGATCGATCTGCGCCGACATCTTGGAGGACCTGAGACGAGCCTGATCGGCGTGCAGGTCAAGCTGGGGCTGACCCTCGACAACTGTGCGTCCGAATTTTTTCAGGCGGTGAGCGCCACCCGATGGACTCTGGTCAGCGAACTCGTCATTGCCGAACCGCTGAATGATGAAGCCCTGGTGGAGGCCCTGCGCAGCCTGGGGCATCAATTTGGGGTCGGCATCAGCAGCCTTGGTCTTCAGCTTGACCAGCTGGATGACCTGCCGACCTCGCGCGAGCTGCGCAGCATGAGCCTGGACCAGTTTGAAAAAGTTCAGGAGAAAATGCGTCCGCAACGAATAACCATTGGAGCACCGCGGCAGAGGATCGACTGGCAGGCGTTGTCTTCACTGAGAAAGAAGCATGAGCCTGTCGAGGAAATGGTCCAGTGGCTCTGCGAATGCCTGAAGCGCAGGCAGCCGGACTGGAAATAGGGCGGTGGACCGGATCAGGGCTGGGGGGCGCCTTTGCGGCCTACATAGACAAAGGCGGGCGGCAGGTTGGCCCAGACAATACGGCTGGTTTCCACCCCGGGGAGATGACTCTGCAGGAGCCGCCTGAAGCGGCGTCCGCCAGGCAGTTGATGGAAGCCGAGGTAGGCGAAGGTGGCGAAGCTGCCGCCGGGGCTGAGATGAGGCAGGACGTTGCACAGGATGCCTTCCTGCAGGGATGAAGGGAAGGCCGTCCAGGGCAGGCCGCTGACGATGACATCAAAGGCGGGCCGTGACTGCAGGTAGGCGCTGAAATCAAACTCCTGGGCGCCGGCGATTTCGAAGCGCATGTCCTGGAAGCGTTCGCGGAGCTGGCCGGCGAATGTGGTGTTGATCTCGATGCCCAGGTATTCGGCTTCGCCGGTCATGGCGTCACGGATGGCCTCCGTGAAGGCCCCCGTGCCAGGGCCAAGCTCCAGGATGTGCCTGGCTTTCCAGACTCCGGCTGACTCGACCATCCTTTCGGCCAGTGCAGGGCTGGAAGGCGCCACGGCGCCCACGGAATGCCGGTTGCTGATGAATTCACGGAAGAAGGCGGCGGCGGACATTGGGAAGGTGTGTGGAGACCGACAGACGGTGGAAAGGAGGACGTGTGGATCTAAGGGCAAAGCAGGCCGCCGCTATCTGGCCAGCAGCTCCTGGCCGCCAAAAATGACACGTTCGACCATGCCCTTGAGCGTCTGGTCAAGGAAGGGCGTGTTGGCGCTTTTTGACCTGATGAACTCCCGGCTGAAGGTGGTGGTTCGCTCCGGGTTGAAGACGATGAACTCGGCGCGTCCGCCCTCCCTGATCGGAACGGGAGGCAGCTTCATGAGGCGCCTTGGTTCCGCAGAGTAGCGTTTCACGACCAGGCCCCAGTCCAGGATGCCGCGGCTGATGAAGTGATGATGCAGGCTCGGCAGCGCTGTCTCCAAACCTGTGATGCCAAAGGGGGCGCTGGCAAAGTCCTGGTTCTTTTCGAAGGGGGTGTGCGGGGCGTGATCGGTGGCAATCACGTCAAACCAGCCCTCCTTGAGACCCTGAACAAGGGCTTCATTGTCCTGCGCCGTGCGCAGGGGCGGATTCATCTTGTAGTGGGTGTCGTAGCTGCCAATGTGCTCGTGGTTAAAGATGAGATGGTGGGGGGCGACTTCACAGGTCACCCGGATGCCGCGATCCTTGGCGCGCTTGATGGTCCGCATGCCTTCAGCGGTGGTCACATGCTGGATGTTGAGATGAACACCGGTGTATTCGGCAATCCGGATGTCCCTGGAGATGCAGATTTCCTCGCTGATGCTTGGAATGCCCGCGAGGCCGAGCGAATAGCTGATCCTGCCTTCGTGCATGCAGCCTTTTCCGGAGAGCTCCCTGACTTCACAGTGGCTGGCAAGCGGGATGTCGTGGTCACGGGCATATTCCATGGCCCGGCGCAGCACCTGGGGATTGTCCACGGGGAAGCCGTCGTCGGTGAGCAGGACGCAGCCTGCGGCCTTCATGCCGGCGATGCCGGCCAGTTCTTCGCCCTTGCGCCCCTTGGTGATGGCGCCCGCGGTGTAAATTCCGGCGCCGATGCGGGTTCGGCGTGCGCTTTCCAGCACCGTGCGGACCACTCCGGCATTGTCGATGGCCGGAGATGTGTTGGGCATCATGACAAATCCGGTGACCCCCCCGCTGATGGCGGCTTCGGAACAGGTGGCGATGTTTTCCTTCTCCTCCTGGCCGGGTTCCCGGGCGTGGACGTGAATGTCAAACATGGAGGGCATCAAGATGCGCCCGGTGCAGTCGATCACCTCGCAATCATCGACCCCTGTGATCCCGGTGGACACACCCACGATCCTGTCACCTTCGACCAGAACATCCCCCTGGTTCAGCTTCGGGCTGTCTTCAGAGGCGATCAGGGCGTTGCGGTAGAGGCGTTTCATGCTTCGGGACTTGCGGGCATGATGCCGTGGCTGGTCCCTGGGTCAAGGAGGCGAGTGGCATTCAGTCCTGAGTCAGGAAGGCGTCCGCAGGAAGGAGGCGGGCTGCTGGATGAGTCGATCATTCATCCCGGGTCAGGTGGATTTCTGCAACCTCCGGTTCCGTTCCTTGCGCCACATCTGACGGTGTTTGCCGACCCAGTCAGTCAGGGCTTTTTCAAAGCCCACATCCCGGCCCTCCTTCTCACTGGCCAGCCACTTGTGCCGGTGAATTTCGGCCAGTTCAGCCTGAAATTCAGCGTATGGGGTGGACGGAACGGAAGGGTCGGGCATGGGGGGTGGGTAGTATCCGGTGCTGCCGCAGGGTCGCAAGCACCGCGTGGGCTCAAGATTCTGGATTTTTTTCTGCTGAAGCAGAAAGCATATGACAAGCACGGAGCGTGCAGATATAGGCAGGTCAAGTGTTCCATTGCACAGGCCGAAGTAGCTCAGCGGTAGAGCAGCGCATTCGTAATGCGCGGGTCGCGGGTTCGATTCCCGCCTTCGGCTCCAGCTCGATGGACTGAGCGACATGCCATGTCCAGCCAACCTGTTCCGCACCGTCCCATGCGTCATCGGCGTCAGGCCCTTGCCCTGGAGGTGATCGCCAAGTTGGTGGGGGCGGCCACTTTGGTCTTGACCGTGGCTTCTGTTTTTTATGTCCTGCTCACTGATGTGGACCGGACGGGCCCGCGGACAGCACCTCAGCATCCCAGTGATGCCGTTGGCCTGACGCCGCAGGCTGCAAAGGCTGACAAATTCAACTCAGGAGGAGACCAACAGTGAGCAAGAGCAAAATCCAGAAGCCGAAGGCAAGGCAGGCCGCCAAGACGGCTACGAAAAAAACCGTCTCCAAGGCCGTGAAACCGGTGAAGGTCTCCAAGACCGTTGCAGCCAAAAAGAAGGCGCCGGCAGCCAAGTCTGGGAAGGCTGTGACCAAATCCGCCAAAAAGCTTCCACCGAAAAAGGCTCCCGCCAAAAAGGCTCCCGTCAAAAAGGCGGTGCCAGTGAAAAAGACTGTGCCGAAGGCTGGCAAGGTCTCTGTGAAGCCGGTTGCTAAGAAAGGGGCCAAAACCGTCAAACCGGCTCCGGTGCCTGCCACGAAACCGGCTCCGCGGAAACCCGCACCGTCGGCACCTGTGAAGAAAGCCAAAGCAGCGCCTGTTGCAGCAAAGCCTGCAGCTGCCGTCAAGCCTGCTTCTGCTTCTTTGGCCAGGACGGTCCCTGCCTCCGTTGCCAAGCCCGCCTCAGTTCCACTGCCTGCGGAGCCGGTTTTGAAATCGGCAACGCTGCCTGTGGCTGTTCAAGCCGCCCCCAAGCCCGCCAAGCCGGCCGCTTCCACCAGGACGGTCCTGGCAAGCACGGCGGGCGAGCCGATTGCCGCCCCGAAGCCCCCGGTGATTTCTTCTGAAAAGCCCCAGGCTGTGAAATCAGGGGCGCTTTATTATGACTCCCACATGCACACCCCTTTGTGCAAACACGCCTGGGGTGAGCCTGAGGAGTACTGCGCCCAGGCGGTCAAGTCCGGGCTCAAAGGCATCATTTTCACCTGCCACTGCCCGATGCCGGACGGCTTCTGGCCGAGCGTGCGGATGAGCGAGGGTGAATTTGACCTCTACGTCTCCCTGGTTCAGCGGGCGAAGGCGGCCTATGCTGGGAAGCTCGACGTCTGCCTGGGAATCGAAAGCGAGTTCTTTCCCGGCTACGAAAAATACATCGAGGGGCTGCATCAGCGCGTGGAGTTCGACTACTGTCTCGGCGGCCTTCACTGGCAGGCCAAGGAGTATCTTGGCAAGTTTGAGCAGGGAACCATCGAAGGGTTCCGCCGAACCTATTTTGAGCATCTGGCGGTCAGCGCCGAGACAGGGCTCTATGACTGCCTCGCCCATCCGGACCTGGTGAAGAACTACCACCCTGACTCCTGGTGCTTCGCCATCATCAAAAACTCGGTGGCCGGCGCGCTTGACCGGATTGCCAGGACCGGAGTGGCCATGGAGCTGAACACCTCAGGGCTGAACAAAAGCTATTCGGAGATGAACCCTGGCAATGAGATGCTCCGGATGATGGCGGAACGCAAGATTCCCGTCGTCATTGGCAGCGATGCGCATCGTGCCCAGCGTGTGGGCGAGCATTTTGTCACCGCCTTGAACAACCTGGTTGAGGCCGGTTACGAGCATGTCAGTTACTTCAAGAAGCGCGCAAGGATCGATCTCAAGATCAGCGATGTCATCTCCAGCATCAAAAAGGCCGCCGACGCCAACGCCTGAACTTGAATGCCTGACGCTTCAGTCCTCCCAGACCTTGAGCAGTTCGACCTCAAAAATCAGGGTCTCGTCCGGCCCGATGTCCAGCCCTGCGCCTCGTGAGCCGTAGGCCAGGCCGGATGGGATGAAAAATCGGAATTTGGCCCCCTCCTTCATCAACTGCAGCCCTTCCGTCCATCCTTTGATGACACGGTTCAGGGGAAACTCCGCCGGTTCCCGGCCCGCCAGATAGCTGCTGTCGAATTCGACCCCGTTCAGCAGGGTCCCGCGGTAATTCACGACGACGGTGTCCTTCTTTCCCGGGCTTTTGCCGGCACCCTCCCGAAGCACCAGGTATTGAAGGCCGCTGGGAGTGGTGATGACGCCGGGTTTTTGGGCGTTTTCAGTGAGAAAGGCTTGTCCGTTGAGCAGGGCTTGGGAAGGCATGGGCGCGCCTTATGGATGCAGCAGGAGATCCGGGCAAGCCAAACTGCAAGACTGTCTGCCTCCCGGCGGAGTGGAGCCTCGGGAGCCCAGACTGGTGGCGTTTCAGGCAGGATCTGGATGACAGATGGCCAGGCCAGCGCCGATCATGGTTTCCCCGGCGCATTTTTTGTTCGGCAGAAAAATCATGCTTTGTCTGCCGTCCTGATGGGTGCATCTGGAGCGGTCATGCTTAAAATTGGCAAACTTGCACAACAGGCCATCGCGGCCGCCAGCTACCTGGCGGAGAAGTATGACGAGGCCGAGACGCGTGTCAGCGCCAGGGAGATTGCGGATGTTCGTGACCTGCCAAGGCCGGTGGTCGCCAAGGTGCTGGCGCAGCTTTCCCTGCATGGGATCACGAGCGGCACCACAGGGCCCTCCGGAGGATACAGGCTGGCTAAGCCGCCGGAAGAAGTGACATTGCACGAAATTGTGGCCGTTTTTGAGCGCTTGGATGTGCGACCCATGTGCCCTTTCGGCCCAAACTGGTGCGGCAGTGGACCGCCCTGTCCGATGCATGAGGCAATAGCCCGGGTTTCCCATGATGTTGAGAGATTTTTGCAGAACCAGAACCTTGGTCCCTTTCGAGGGCTGAATGGTGTTCATGCCCGGACAGATGCTGCGGACAGCCGCCTTTGACTGTGGTGTGCCCGGGTTCATGCACCCCGACAAGATGTGCGAGCCTGATCACGATGCTTTCAGCCGACAGACTGTGAATGCCGAAGCGAAGGCTCAGGGCGGTGTGAAGGCTGCAGCCTGGGCAGGATTGATTGTGCGAACCTTGTCATGGAAAACGCCTTTATTGGCAGGCTGAAAGAGGGACGTGAGTTCGGTGCGTTTGGGATTTCGTCTATTACGGAATTAGAGTTCCGTAATAAAATGGCAACCCTGATCAATCCTAACCAACCCAACCCAGCCTCACTCATGAAGTTCAGCGTTCCCACCCTTGCCACAGTCGCCGTGGTGATGTCCCTGCTCGTCAACGCCGCGATGGCGACGGACACTGCCGCCGTGGCCACGGAAACAGCCACCAACACTCTCTGTCCAGTCAGCGGCAAGCCGGTTGACCCTTCCATCACGGCCGATTATGAGGGCCGTAAGTGGAGCTTTGCCAAGGAGGCCTGCAAGACCAAGTGGCTGAAGGCCCGCGAGGACAGCCTGTATCAAAAGCTTGGAGGCTGGGCGGCGATCAACGCCGCTGTGGACGCCTTCTATGTCAAGGTGCTGGCCGACAGCCGCGTGAAGCATTTTTTTGACGACGTCAGCATGCCCAAGCAGCACCGCAAGCAGAAGGAGTTTCTCTCCTACGCCCTTGGCGGCCCGCTGCCCTGGACCGGCAAGGACATGCGCAAGGCGCATGAAGGCATGGGGCTCACGGAGGAACATTTCAGCGCCATTGCCGAAAACCTCGTGGCGACACTGAAGGATCTGAAAGTCAGCCAGGAACTCATCGACCAGGTCATCGCCGTCGTGGCGACGACCAAGGACGATGTGCTTGGCCGGCCGAAGAAGGCCAGTTAAGTGAGGTCCATAACCTGACTGGTAACATGACGCCGTGCGAGCCGGGAGCCCGTACGGCGTTATTGCTTTGGGCAGACCACTGTCATCGGCTTGTTCAAGGGACAGGAGCCGAATACGTGCACGAAAATGTGTGCGAAGGAGGCCGTCAAGAAGGGCAGAATCTTGGTAACTCGTTGATTCTGAGTGGCGCACCCGTCAGGATTCGAACCTGAAACCTTCTGATCCGTAGTTCTATCCTTGCCGGTTATCTGGCGTTATGTCATGTTACGGCATGATCGACGTAAAACCATCAAATACAAGGAATAGAGAATCACTTGCTGATAACACGGTAGAACGAAACGGCTCGCTTCCGAACGAAAAAAGTGCACAGAAAATGCACAGGCTGAAAGCAGGCACCGCTAAAACGGCCACCGCTCATTGGCAGAAGAAGGTGAAGAAGCCCGCAGGGAGCGCCCTTTATGGCGTGCAGATCGCTTACCGTGGGAAACGCCACCGCTTCCCCCTGGAAACCGCGAATGCCGAGAGCGCCGCTGAGAAGGCCCGCAACATCTACCTTTCCTTGGTGGCGAATGGTTGGGAGGCCACATTTGCTCAGTTCAAGCCGGGAGCCGCAGCCAAACCAGCGAAGGCCGCCACCCTTGCCGAATGGATACAGGAGGTAAAGGCAACCGCTGAAATCCGCCCTTCCACCTTTACAACCTACGTGCAGTGTCTCCGGCAGATCGCTGCGGAAATCGCAGGGATAGGCGACCAGCCTTCCTTGGATGAATCAGGCAAGCCGCACCGGGACAAGAAAGGGCGTCCGATTTTTCTGTCCCGCTTTGATTACCGCAAGGGGGGCAGGGCCGCCTGGATTGCGCAGGTGGATGCTTTGCCGCTTTCCCTGCTGTCTGCTGCTGCTGTGCAGCGTTGGAAGCTGGATTATATCAACAGGGCGGGGGATGCGCCCGACGCTCGCAGGCGAGCCGAGAACAGCGCTGCTTCTCTGCTGCGTTGTGCACGTTCGCTGTTTTCAGAGAAGGCCCGCAGGTATGCCAAAGCCGAGTTGATTCTTCCTGATCCCCTGCCGTTTGCAGGTGTCGAGCTCCCCAAGAAGGGAAACACCGCCTATCAGAGCAAGATCGAAGCCGCCAGCCTGATTGCAAAGGCCAGAGAAGAACTGACGGGAGAACCCTTCAAAATTTTCACGCTTGGCCTGCTGTGTGGTTTCAGGAAACGTGAAATTGATCTTTTGACCTGGGGGCAGGTGGACTTTGAAAAACGCCTGATCCGTATTGAGCGAACAGAATTTTTTCAACCCAAGGCAGAGGAGAGCACTGGAGAGGTCGACTTGGATGAGGAGACGCTGTCACTGCTGCGAGGCTGGAAGGCGCAAGCCTCCGGTGATTTCGTTATAGAGTCAACGCGCCGGCCCCGACACGCCACAAGCCGCACCAATTACCGATGCACACCACATTTTGATGCACTTTACCAGTGGCTAAGGGCGCAGGGAATCACGGCCAGGAAACCCCTTCACGAACTACGCAAGGAGCTGGGAGCCATACTTGCGAGCACGCACGGCATTTTTGCGGCTCAGTCAGTCCTCAGGCATGCTCAAATTTCCACGACGGCTGCCTATTATGCCGACAAGAAGCGCCGGATCACGGCAGGGCTGGGGGCACTTCTCGCGCCTGCTCCGGCCAACATCATTGAGGCGGAGTTTTCCAATAAAGTTCATGCATCGGTGAACCAAAAAATGAGGGCAAACTAATGAACATACCAGTCAAAAAGGGTGCATTTTGGCCCAAGCCACAGAAGCCAATGTCGCCAGAAGCTACGCGAAAGGCAGAGGCACTAGATTTGATTTCGGCCTTAACAGATGCAGCCATCGAAATAGGAGCGAGAGGCATCATTGACGATTATACCCAAAACGATTTTCACCTTTATCCGGAGCACATCGCAGGGCTTTTAAGGGATGGCCACCCCTTAAAGGAACATTACGGATTATTAAAAGATGATGGACGCATAGAACGCATTGTCGTGCCCTGGCCATTCAGGACAACCAATGAACCTCAGACTACCAACGAATTACGAGAAAGGCCGTTTGAGATCCTTGGCCTCTTGATGCGCAAAGTCTTGGATGGTGACACAACGTTTTTCGAGACAGTGGCAGACACGATTAGAGAAGGAAAAAGGCTAGCAAATAAGCCGGTAGGTGAGCCAATGACGAGGCAAAAGAGGCTAGCTGGGAAGGTGGTCACAAAAAGTCTCCCTCTATCAATGATTGGAGATTCCGATTGGTTCACTCGCATTCGTGAGCCTCTCCGCAGGAGTAAAATTCCACACGCCATCTGGAGCTTTTGCAAAAGACAGCATCAGAGGAAGCCAGCTAAGCTACCGACCCGCAGAGAGATTCGTGACCATCTTGAAAGAAAAGGCCTTCAATGCAGCAACCTGCGCATCGTGCTTGGCCGAATGAATCTTGGGCATCTTGAAGAAGGCGCAAGAAGCCGTAAGCGTAACATTTAAAATCAGGGCAAATGCTACGCTTGCGATTCATCATTTGTTGAGGATGCCGAAGTCTGGCTACCTATCCCAGCGTCACTCGACCGACGCCATGAAATCAACAAATACACCACAAGCACTCACTGCCGGATACCTCACGCCCGCCGAACTCCGCCAGCGTTGGAAAGTCTCCGCCATGTTTCTTTGGAGGCTCCGCCGAGACGGCAAGTTGAAAATCACCAGGATTGGCTCCCGTGGCGTCCGCATCGCCATGAGTGAGATTGAGCGCATCGAACGCGAGGCCCAGGCATAACAAAGCCGGGGAACTTTCGCCCGCCCGGCCCTGCATGTGGTTATGCGGTAGAGTAGGCGGAATAAGCCCAGGCGCAACAGAACCCTTGCGCCATGCATTCAACAAACGAACGCGCTGCAGCCTACCTGGAGCGGATGCCGCCCGCCATCGCTGGCAGTGGTGGACATGCTGCCACTTTCAACGCCGCCGCCGTCCTCACTCGCGGATTCGCTATGCCCGAGGCCGATGCTCTGCCGCTCCTGCTGGCTTGGAATCAATCCCACTGTCAACCGCCGTGGAGTGAGGCCGACATACGCCACAAGTTGAGGAGCGCCGCCACATCCACGCGCCCGCTTGGCTACCTTCTGAACGATGCAGATACCTTGCAGATACCTTGCGCCTCAGGTTTCGGCATGGATGACGAAAAGAAAGCCCGGCAACGCGAATCATGGCCGACATTCAGAGGGCCGACACTCGCCGAGATCGAAGCCATTTCACGCCTCCGCCACCTGCCAGGGAGCGCCATCCGCAGCGCTGCCGACGCTGGCTTGCTCCGAGTAGGCTACTACGAGCGCGCCGCCTGCTACATCCTCACCGAGGGCACCTTTGCCCAGGCTCGCCGATTGGATGGGCTGCCGCTGCCGATTAAGGATGGAGTCAGCAAGGCCAAGAATCTGCCCGGTGCAGTCGGTGCATTCATCGGTGCTGGCCTGCTGGATGAATCCTCCAACGTGCTGCTTGTGGAGGGCTGTATCGGCCTGCTGGAGGCTCTCGGCAGCATCGCCCTTGCCGATGCTCAGGGATGGACTGTCATCGCCGCCACCAGCGCCAGCTCACGCTTCCATCGAGCGCCGGACTTGCCCGCCAGATTGAAGGGCCGCCACGTGCGCATCGTGCCAGATGCCGACGAAGCCGGACTCGAAGCCGCCGCCACATGGCTAGCCGCTATGGAGCACGCAGGCGCATTCCCCGATGCCATCGAGCTGCCACCCGGCTGCAAAGACCTCGGCCCCATCGTCTCCAATTCACTCCACTATCAAACCTTTCTCTCTTCTCTTTTCCAATGAGCACTTTCACTGACGAACTCCGCCAGCGTGCAGGCTACACGCGCACCGCTCATAGCCACACCATGAACGAAAAGCACGAAAAGAACGAAAACTCCCTGCCGACAGAGGAAGACTTTTCGTGCAATTCGTCCTTTTCGTCTCCACCGCAGCAACGTCCCAGGCTCGCCGCCGCTGCTCTCTATGGGCCAGCAGGAGAGATCATCCGCCGCCTTGAGCCTGTCACTGAGGCAGACCCCGCCGCCATGTATGCCCAGCTCCTCGCGGGGGTGGGTAGCCTGATCGGAAATGGAGCCTACTTTGTGACGGATGGTGCCAGACATCACCCGAATCTCTTTACTGTCATTTGCGGACGCACTGCAAAGGCCAGAAAAGGCACCTCATGGGCACGGGTGAAAAACGTGCTTTCTGAGCTGGATGACCTCTGGCTTACCACTCGCGTGAAATCTGGCGTCGTATCTGGAGAGGGCATCATCGAAGCCTTTCGAGACGATGAGGATAATCGCCTGCTGCTGATTGAAGGCGAGTTTGGACAGGTTTTGCAGTGCATGAAGCGCGAGGGGAACACCGTCTCCGTCATCCTCCGCCAGGCTTGGGATGGTTCACGCATCGCCGTTCTCAGGAGGAAAGATCCGATTGATGTCGAGGGCGCACATATCAGCATGATCGGCCACATTACCCTGCCCGAGCTTCACCGCCTGCTTGTCAGCGTAGAAATCAGCAATGGACTGGCAAACCGCTGTCTCTGGATATTCGCCGACCGGGAAAAACTACTGTCCGAGGGAGGCAGCACGCCCGACTTGAGCCAACCCCTCGCACAGCTTCACGCCGCCATCATTGCCGCCCGTGATCGTGGGCGCATGGAGCGCGACACCGCAGCGCGGGACTTGTGGGCGCGCATGTATGTCGACTTGAGCAAGGAACCACCCGGCAAGCTGGGGGAGATCCTTTCCCGAGGTGAAGCCCAGGTGATGCGCCTCGCCCTGCTCTTTGCCCTGCTGGATCAATCGCCCCTCATCGCCTGCCCACACTTGGAAGCTGCCCTCTCACTCTGGCGCTACTGTGAAGCCAGCGCCGCCCACATCTTCGCCGACAACCTTCTCAGCCCCAAAGCCATGAAGATTCTCGAAGCTCTCAAAAGCGGCCCGAGGACGATGAGCCAGATACATGAACTGTTCGGCAGAAACGCCACAAAGGCCGAAATCGAAAACGCGCTCACCGAACTCTCCACCAGAATCGTGATCGAGGCCGGGGGCGTGGGAGGCGGAAAACTGATCCGCCTGAAATGAGGATGCCACCGCCAGCACTTCAACCTTGCCACCCTTAACGCATCCCGTTATTATGAGCACAATAAAATGCATGATTCGTTCCTTTGCCTGCGACGACACCGCCCGCTTGTTTCGGCTGGAGAAAGTCCGCGCCTTCCCGCCAGACATCCAGCGCACCGCCCTGCGCAAGCTCGCCCAGCTCCAAGCCGTCACGGAATTGATTCACCTTCGTATTCCTCCCGGCAATCGGCTGGAAGCCCTCAAAGGCAACTGCAAAGGCCAGCACTCCATCCGCATCAACGACCAATGGCGCATCTGTTTCCGCTGGGAATCAGACGGCCCGCATGATGTCGAAATCGTTGACTACCATTGACCCTCTCCACGCCATGAAAACACACACACCCATTCATCCCGGTGAAGTTCTCCGCGAGGATTTCATCCTGCCCCTTGGCCTGTCTGAATACCGCCTCGCTCATGACATCGGCGTGCCACCGCGCCGCATCAATGAAATCGTGAAGGGCAAGCGCTCCATCACCGCCGACACCGCCCTACGCCTCGCCCGTTACTTTGCATGGCCCGCCGAAGTCTGGCTAAATCTGCAAGCCCACTATGACCGCCAAGTGACGGAAGCCGAAATGGGCGCTGTGCTGGCACGCATCAAACCTTGTGCTCTGGCAGCTTAACTATATCCATAGACGCTGCTTATAATGAAATCGGACGCCAACAAAGTCCTTCGATCAGGATGGAGTGTGTTTCTTTTGATCGCGCTCCTGATATCGGTCGCACTCGACATCGCTAATCCAGGTGTCGAGCTGCCAAGCGGAACGAGGTTTAACTTTATTAAGGGCGGCAGTGCCACCTTGGGGTGGCTAACTGTGGTCATTATCTTCATTTCTCCTGCTTATCTGCTTCGTGCTTTTGGCATAGCACCTCTTAACCGATGGTTTGCAGCATTTTTGTGTTTCGTCGGTGTTTTCGTGTGGGTCGGAATTCACACTTCAACAGAATCAAATAGCCGTTCCCACTTCAATTACACGATGTGGGGATGCGTCATTTTAGCATGGCGTTTATTAACAATACCGCGAATAGCCGCTATTGAAGATAAAGGCATTAAGCTCGGTGAACCCGATGAGGTTGATGATTCGAGCATCAAAAAAATCGAAACACAAGCTGATTCGATGGACGGGAGTTCTGAAAAATACACTACTGCGGCTTCGAAGAATATTACTCATGCCGAGCCTCTAAAAATCAGCTCCCGCAAGAAGGAGTGGATAATAGGCGGACTGTTGATCATCCTTCTATCATTTGGCGTTCATGGCTTTGTTGAAGATGAATCACCCAATCTCAGTTGGTCCTTAATTTCTTGCGGAATTTGGGCAAGCTTGGCCTATTTAGCGCCTGACAAATTTTTTCATTTTCCATGTCTTCAGGTGAACTGGAAAAAAGTTAGAGTGTGGACAGGCTATGCTTTGTTGGTCACGGCTATCATCGCTGGCTTAGTGCTGCTCATGAAGGCTCTTGAGCGTAGCGTTGAAAAGTCAATATCACACTCGACAGCTTCCGATTTCCCCGAGCACGCCGACAAAAAACCTGCTGGTTGGTTAGTCGTAAAAATAGACGGTAGAGACTATGTAACTGTCGAAAGCATTTCAAGCTTCTATAAATTCGCATCTTCATCTATCGAAGGCTCTGATGTGTACCTGAGATCCAACAATCTGATTCTAAAGGCCACCATCGGCAGTCAGGAAATCCTGATCAACAACATCAAAATCTTCCTCAGCAATCCAGTCATTAAGTCCGACGGCAGGGCACTTTTCTCACGCTTGGACCTGTGCAAGACGATTGAACCTGTTTTGCGCCCCACATACATCAATGATTACGAAGCATTCGATACAGTAGTTCTTGATCCTGCTTATGGCGGAGAGGACGAAGGCAGCGCTGGTGAATTCGGCAAAGCGAAGGATATGACGCTAAAATTTGCTCAGGCGCTGCGCATAAAATTAGTGCAAAAAGGTTTCAAAGTAATTCTGACACGATCTGACGACAGCTTTCTCACCGACGACGAACGCATTAAAACCGTGAACGACACACAGGGAAGCATCCTTATCAGCTTGCACTTTAACTCCGGTGACAAACAAACCTCCGGCATTGAGACATTTGCTCTCACGCCCCAGGGCAGTTCCAACAGTTTTGAGTATGAAGACGGTTATAACGCTAACGGCCTGCCTGGAAATGCCCACGATTCCAGCAACATCGGCCTAGCCACTGCCGTCCACGCAATGGTCATTAGCAGATTCAAGTTTGTTGATCGAGGCATCAAGCGATCTCAATCGCGTGTTCTCGCTGGCTGCCGCCATCCAGGTATCCTATTCAATGGCGGATTCATCACACACCCGGAGGAAGGACGCCTCATATCCTCGGACATTTACGGGCAATCTGTTTCATCGGCAATTGCTGATGCGATTGTAAACTTCCGCACAACATTGAGGGCCGCCGCCACTACTTCAAAATGATACAGCTATGGACCTCTGCCGCGAACGCCTCGCCCGCATCCAGCGCGTTCTAAGCAAGAATGTCGGAGCCTTGACCGTCCGCGAATTCTCCCGCTCTTTTGGTGTTTGGGAATGGGAGCTTGAGCAAGCCTCCATCCTTGGCTGGATTCAGATTGATACGCACAGGCCCCACACGGGCCGCCCGTCTCGCATCGTTCAAGCTGTTAGCAATCCTGAAGCCGCGAAACTCCCACCCTGTCGCGCCGAGATCGAAAGGCCAATCAGCATTCGACACTGGCGCTTTGCTCTGTTCTCCGCCTTTGGCGCCATAAAGGGGGGCAGTTCATGGGCGGGCGGGCTGCCATGCTTCACCGATGCCTATTTGAAAGCCTTTCCCAGGGCCAGGAAGCGCCGGGCTGCTGCCGCCAGCATGAGCCGCCTTTTGCGTCATCCGAACGTGCAAGCCGCCCGGGCTTGGAATTATTCCAAGATCGAAGGCGTGATCCCCAAGGGGGAAGCCATGCCGCGAACCGCAGGCGAAATCTGGCAACGTCTCCGCGAGGCTGGAAGCTGGAGAGTGCGCGGCTAAACTCTTTGGGAGACCTTATGGATACTTGTGGCAGGTCTCTTGACCTCCATGCTAGGCTTGCGTGATGAATCCGAACCGACCCAGGGTGATCATTGCTGGCGTGTTTGTCATTTGTGCCTTCACCTCAGCCCTTGCCCTTTATAAAGATGTTTCTCCGCCGCTCACATGGCCGCTGCTGTTGTGCGGGTTGTGGAGCGCAGGTGTCTGGTTATGGCCTGAGCAAATAGCTCTTAAACGATTGTTAAATAAATGCATTCTACTTTTCAAAGAGCTGGGAATTAGCCTCCTGATAATTGCCATTCTAATCTTGTTTGGCAGCGTAGTGGATCAATGGCTACAAGGTTATATTGCCAAGAGAAATCAAACGCCAGAAGCACGCTATGCGCAGATCCTTGAAAATTATTTCCCTGCGACTCCGAAGGCGGCACAACAGCCGACACCACAAGAAATCCTTCGCCGAGCACTTCTTGAGGACAAGTTTCCTGAGAGTGATCCGACCTTAGCTGAAGAGAGACTTTTCAAGCCAACGGGCGAGGATGCGCTAAAGTTGGAGCGCAATATCGCGCTGTCGGCGTGGATGACAAAAGCCGCTGGCCGCGACATTAACGCTGGCTCAATCACATGGCAGGCGGATAAGGATGCGCTTGCGCAGGGCTATTTTCAATTGAAGGACGCTAGCAACGTGTCGGACGAGCGGCTTCACACACTGGTTAGGTCGCACATCCAGACAGCGGAGGAAGCCTCAAAGCTGGCGATTGATTCAGCTCTCTCTGGCCGTCCTCTCCCAGAGGTTATGCTTGAACTGAACTCGCTCACTGGCACTTCAATGACTCGCAACATTCGAGATCAATACATTCAGCAGGCGTTGCAAATTTATAACGCAGCAACAGCTAGGCGAGTGAAGTATGCCCAGACGATTGATCCAGCTGCAAAGCTTCTGCAAGGAGAAGGGGACAAGAACTATCCAGGTCCCACGACCTTTAAGGGT
>JBIIRD010000133.1:0-8253 GCA_044341745.1 Prosthecobacter sp.
CTGGATGAGTGTGCCGGCGTGCTGGGAAGGCAGGAAGGCCGAGTCCCAGTTCTTGGGGCCGTTGGAGGCAAAGCCGCGGTGGTCGGGCAGCACCACGAAGGTGGGCAGGTTGTCGCTGAGCGAGCCGAGGGCGTAGCTGACCCAGCAGCCGACGCCGGGGAAGCCGGGCAGGTTGAAGCCCGTGGCCTGGAGCAGCGTGCCCTGGGAGTGCACGCCGGTCTTGCCGACCATGTTGTGAACGAAGGCAAGGTCATCGGCGCAGGCGCCGAGGGGGGCGACGGCGTCGCTGAGCCTCTTGCCGCAGCGGCCATAGGGTTTGAAATCCCAGACAGGTTTCTTCCAGGGGCCGAGGCCGTTTTGAAAAGCCTCCACCGCCTCGCCGAAGTCGGAGGGTTCGCCGTGATGCTTCACCAGCTCCGGTTTGTAGTCGAAGAGGTCGATGTGGCTGGCCGCGCCGGCCATGAAGAGCTGGACCACGCGTTTTGCCCTGGGGATGACGACCTGGGAACGGTGACGGGTTTCCGCCGCCTGCAGGGAGGTGAAGGCCAGGGCGCCGAATCCCTGTCCGGTGGTCTGGAGAAGCTGGCGGCGGCTGAACATGCAGAGGGCTAGTCCATGGATACGCGGGAAGCCAGCCGCGCCTTGTCACGCATTTGCGGCTCACTTCAGCACCAGCCAGGGCATCCAGAAGGCCTGGGCCGCGACAAGCAGCCCCATGAGCAGGGCGAGGATGATGCTGTGCCAGAAGACGCTGCGCAGCACGGTGCCGGCGTCGGGGCTGCCGGGATGGCCGCCCGTGGCGACGCTGGCGACGACGATGCTCTGGGCGTCGATCATCTTGCCCATGACGCCGCCGCTGCTGTTGGCGGCGGCCATGTGAACGGGGGAGAGGCCGAGCTGGGCGGCGGTGACCTGCTGGAGGTTGCCGAACAAAACGTTCGACGACGTGTCGCTGCCGGTGAGGGCCACGCCGAGCCAGCCGATGATGGGCGAGAAGAAGGGGAAGAACACGCCGGTGGAGGCCATCATCAGGCCCATGGTTGTGTCGGTGCCGCTGTAGCGGGTGACATAGCCGAGGGCGAGCATGAGCGAGATGGTGAGTAGGGACACGCGCAGCCTCCAGACCGTGGATGCATACAGCCTGGCGATGCGCATGGGACCGAGGCCCAGGCAGAGGCCGGCAAGCACACCGGCGAGCAGGGCGGCGGTGCCGGTGGCGGAAGACAGGTTCAGCTTGAACACGGCCTTCTCCAGTTCGGCATGAGGCACGACGGGCGGCACTTTTTCCACGGCCTTGTGAAGCATCGGCACCTCGATCTCCAGATTGAACCACGAGTTCAGCCCCTGCTTCAGCTGCGGCATCCCCCACAGGAAGACCAGGGACGTGAGGAAGATCCAGGGCAGCCAGGCCTTCCCGGCGCCGGGAGCGGACGCCTTCCCGCGTGGCTCCTGCTCGACGTCGCCGGGTTTCCAGACCTTCATGAACAGGATGAGCACCAGCATGGAAGCGGCCGCGCTTACGATGTCGACCAGCCAGGGGCCGTGGAAGTTGCTCATCACAAACTGCATCAGGCCGAAGCTGAGACCGGTGGCCAGGCAGGCGGGCCAGACGCCCAGCATGCCGCGCCAGCCGGCCTGGGCGGCGACGAGCCAGAAGGGGACGATGAGCGAGAAGAGAGGCAGCTGTCTGCCGACCATGGAGCTGAGCTTGAGGAGATCGAGACCCGTGATGTCGGCCAGGGTGGTCAGCGGGGTTCCGAGCGAGCCGAAGGCGACGGGCGCGGTGTTGCCGATGAGGGCCAGCTTGGCGGCTTCGAGCGGCTTGAAGCCGAGGCCGATCATGAGTGCGCCGGTGATGGCCACCGGTGCGCCAAAGCCTGCCGCGCCCTCGATGAAGGCGCCGAAGCTGAAGGCGATGAGCAGCGCCTGGATGCGTCGGTCACCGGAGACTTCGGCGATCTGGCGCTGGAGCACGGCGAACTGTCCTGTCTCCACGCTAAGGTTGTAAACGAACATGGCGTTCAGCACGATCCAGCCGATGGGGAACAGGCCGAAGGCGGCGCCGTTCAAGGCGGCCATGCCGGCCAGGTGAGCGGGCATTTGGTAGACGAAGACGGCGATCATGGCCGCGACAAGAAGGCCGGCGAGGGCGGCGAAATGCGCGCGCACATGCCAGAACGCCAGCAGTCCGAGAAGCACCACGACCGGCAGCGCTGCAACGAGCGAGGAGAGGATCAGGTTGCCGAGAGGATCGTAGTTTTGTGACCAGGTCATGAAAGGGGCGGATGCCGGGTACACTGGAGCTGGGTGAAGTGTTTCGCCAGGAAGGAAGTTGCAGGGCGGATCGAGCGTGGTGCGCCACCGTTGAACGTCCAATGTCCGGGTTCCAATGACCAGGGAAGGGCCGAATGGCCAAGGTTCAAGGTGTGGGGAAACCGTTTTTCAAGAGGCTGTCGGGTGCGGGTGCCTCATGCTCGCCGCGGATTTCCACGCCTGTTGCCGACTTGCCCTGCACGAACTGCACACGCTGGCCGATATCGCCGCCATAGCCGAGGCGGATCAGCTTCAGCACCTCGATCCTGTCCTCGGCGCGCACACCGGTCTGCGTGTCTAAGATGGCGCAGTCCGTGACCGTGACATGGGCTCCGCCGCGCGGACCAGGGCCTCGGGCGCGGATGGCGATCTGGTTGTTTTGGAAGACGCAGCGGCTGACCTCGGCATCGACGTTCTCCTTCAGGTTGAGGGCGGCGACGTTGTCGATCTGCGCAGGCTGGTTCCAGCCATGGAAGTGGCAGTTGCGGATGATGAGCTGGCAGCGGGGGCCGTCGGCCTTCACCTTCGTGTCGATGGCGTTTTCACCCGGACGCTGTCCCGCCTTGAAGCCCGCCATGTCGGATTCGAGGGGGCTGGTCCAGAGTGTGCAGTTTTCCACCACGATTCTGCCCGAGGACCTGCGGTCGGGGTCGAACTGGATGCAGTCGCCGGAAGGATGGGAGATGTCGCAGTTGCGAATGGTGATGTCGGCCCAGCGTCTGGAGATGCCGTGGGCGTCCTGCTGCTTGTCGTAGGAACCGTTGAGCAGGTGATGGATCCGGCAGTTTTCGATGGTGACGCGATTGCCGAAGACACCCACGGCGTTGCCGCTGCTGTGGCGGATTTCAATGTTGCGCAGGATGACGTCATCCGCCGTGATCTTGACCAGGTTGCCGCTTTTCCAGCCGCCGTCGATGATCAGGTTTTCATAGGTGCCGGGCCGGGTGATTTCGAGCCGGTCGAGCGTATTGGCATCCGGAGGTGCGCCTGTTTTCCCCTGAACGCCGACCTGGGCCTGAAGGGCGGCGGGAAGGATCAGGAAAAGGAGGTTTTTCCAGGCTGCGATCATCGGGCGGATGGGGTGGGCGTTTCAAGCCTGGGAGGTGTCTCCAGAAGGCCGATCACGGCCCAGCAGGTGCCCCAGTAGGTGGCGGTTTTGCTGACCTTGTTGTCATCCCTGGCGCGCGTGCTGGGAACGGCCCAGGAGCCGTCGGGCTGCTGGGTGCGGCGGAGGTAGTCCACGGCGCTTTTTCTCGCCGGGTCATCGGCTGTCATGCCGGTGCGGGCGAGGGCGAAAAGGGCGAGGCCTGTGCCGAAGGCGTCGCCGGGGGCGTCAACGAGCCAGCCCCAGCTGCCATCCTTATGCTGGAATTTGAGCAGGGTTTCACGCAGGGCCGGATTCTCAGGCTGGAGCAGCAGTCGCTGGGCGTGCCATTCCGTGCTTTGACCGGGTGCGGCGGATGCAAGAAAGGATTCGGCGCGTCGCAGGGCTTCATCGGGTGGAGGATCGCCGCCCGGTTTGCTTAGGGCAAGCAGCACCCATTGAGTGGTGACCTCATGGATTTCACGGGCGGGACGTTTGCCGAGCGGCAGCTGGCCGCCGGCCTTCCAGGAGCCGTCGGCCTGCTGGTTTTTCAGGAGCAGCCTGCGGAAGTCATCTTTCCATGTGGCGTCGCCCTCCTCGCCGCCGAGCAGCAGAGCGGTCATGGTATCGATGTTGGCGGCGGACACCTTGTCCACGCCCTCCTTGTCACCGGTCTTGTTCCAGTGCCGCCAGTCCGCAGCCCAGGGCGTCCATGCGGAGGTCTGACTGCGGTCAGCGTCCAGACCGACCCTGGCGGCACGGTTCAGGCTCCAGAGCATGCCGGGGATCTGATGGCAGCTCGCGCACTGGCGGTCTTCGATCCAGGCCAGCCCCTTTTCCCTGATGAAGGGCAGGCTGCGGGCGGCGATGTCCCAGGCTTCATCCGCGCCGGCCACCGGCAGGCAGAGGAGCAGAAGCAGGGCGGTCAGTGCTTTCATGGCGGCTGGCAGGGCTAACGTCACCACGGGCGGTGTTTTTCCTCAATCTGGTCAAGGACGGCGCGGTGATCCTCATTTACAGGGACCCGTCCCTGTTTTTTCTGTGCCCGTATCCGGATGGTGCCATCGGCTCCACGGACTGTGACAAGCCCCTGCCTGATCTCCTGTTGATGAAAACACCGCCGCCTCTGAAAAAGCATGCCTGTCTTTCCCTGCTAGCGGCCGCCGCCGGGCTTTCCTCCTGCACGCTGGGGCCTGACTTCAAGCTTCCTGAACTGAAGCTGGGCGGGGGCTGGAGAAGCCAGGCGGATGTCAGCGACCTGCCGCTGCCGGATGAGTGGTGGACGTTGTACCGCAGCCCGGCGCTGAACCGGCTTGTCGAACAGGCGCTGGCGAACAACCAGGATCTGGCCGGAGCGCTGGCGCGAGTGGAAACCGCGCGTGCCATGACCGGGGTGGAAAAGTCCTCCTGGCTGCCGCAGTTTGGCATGCAGAACGCCATGACCCTGGAGCGAGTCTCCGGCAGCAGCTTCGGAGCGAACCTTCCGGCGGGCATTCCTTTGCCCAACCTTGAGCGTGACCGCCATCAGGGCTTCCTGACGCTGAACTACGAGATCGACCTCTGGGGCAGGGTCCGGCGTTCGGTGGAGGCGGCGAGGGCGCGAGAAGGCGCCGCGGCCGAGCAGCTGGCCGTAAGGCGGCTGGTGGTGGCCGCGGAGGTCGCCCGCACCTGCTTCCTGGTCGCCTCCCTGGACGCCCAGCGCCAGATCCTGAGGGAGACCATTACGCTGCGTGAGGAGGCCTTGAAGCTCCAGCAGAGCCGGTTTGAAGGCGGGCTGGCGAACGAAATGGATGTGGCGAGGGCGCGCACCGAACTGGCGCTGGCCGGCAATGACCAGGTGGCGGTGCAGCGGCAGCGTGACAACGCGGTGAACGCGCTGGCCCTGCTCTGCGGCAGCGCACCCGCTGACTTCCGGATGCCTTCAGGCCTGGCCCTGCCGGGCTTGCCCCGCGTCGGCCCGGGCGTGCCGAGCACGCTTCTGCAGAGGCGTCCGGACCTGCGCGTTGCCGAACAAAATCTGCGGGAGGCCAACGCCGGCATCGGGGTGGCGAAGGCGGCGTTTTATCCAAGCTTCACGCTGGTCGGCAGCGGTGGCATCGAGAGCATCGGTGGAGAGGACTTTCTCGACTGGAAGAACAAGGCGGGCACCTTCGGTCCGAGGCTCACCGTGCCCCTGTTCCAGGGCGGCAGGCTGCGCGGCAACCTGCGTGCCGCCTTCGCCAGGCATGACGAAAGCGTCGCCGCCTACCGCCAGGCCCTGCTGACCGCGCTTCAGGAGGTGGAGAACGCCATGGTTGATGTGAACGCCTACGGCGCCCAGCGCCGCCATGTGGACACCGCCATCGAGGCCGCGAAGGAGACCAGCCGGCTGGCGCGACTGCGCTACGACAAGGGGCTGGCGAGCTACTTCGAGGTGGTGGACGCCGACCGGACGGTGCTCAACACGCGTCTGCTCCAGGCTCAGCTCGACGGCCAGAGGCTGACCGCCAGCGTGCAGCTGATCCGCTCGCTGGGCGGAGGCTGGGCGCCAAAGTGAGGGGGCTTGCTGGGGGAATTGACCCTGAACATGCTGCCGGATAGGTTGATGACGTGAAAAACTCGGTTCAGCATCCTTTGCTTCCGGCCATCCTGCTGGCGGTCATGATTCTCCTGGCATGGCTGGTTCAGCGGGCGGAGCCACAGGATGACGGCGGTCATCCGCTGTCTGCACGAGATCTTCAGGAAGACCCGGCCGCCCGGGTTCCGCGAGAATCCGGTCAACTGCCGCCCTGGCGTGCTTTTCCCCTGGATAACCCCGCCTCGCAGGATCCTTCGGAGCGGGCGCTGGCAAGGGGGCATGTGATTCAGGAGCGCTTGCGGCCTTCATCCACCGCAGGGCGCTGGCTGCGTGAGCGTCTGGTGCGTTCTGAGGTGCAGGCGGGGCTGCTTCAGGTGAAGGAGGACTGGCAGGACGATCCGGCGGCGGGTCGCTGGCTCATCCGCGGCCGCAGCATCTATCTGGCCGATCAGATGATCGTGAGGTGCCGTGAAGGAGTGAGCCGGGACAGGCTTCAAGCCGGCCTTGGGTCTGCGGGCATGAGCGTGCTGAAGGCGGTTGCGAAAGACCTCTACACCGTCAGGATTTCTGTCGGCGGGCTGGATGCCCATGAGCGGGCCCTGGCGGCGCTGAATGAGATGCCAGAGCTGGTGCTGGAGGCGGAGCCTGATGGAGTGGGCTTTGGGGCGGGGACGCCGAATGACAGCAGCTTCTCCGTGCAGTGGGGGCATCACAACACCGGCCAGTCAGGAGGGGCCGTCGATGCGGATGTCGATGCGCCGGAATTCTGGGACATCCTGGAATCCACGCCAGGCCTGGTGGTGGCGGTTCTCGACTCCGGGCTGAACATGACGCACCCGGACCTGTCGGGCCTGGCCTGGACCCATCCTGGCGAGACGGCCGGTGACGGCATCGACAACGACGGCAACGGTCGTGTCGATGATGTGAACGGCTGGGACTTTGTGAACGGCGACAGCAATCCCGCGGATGATCACGGCCACGGCTCGAACGTCACCGGCATCATCGCGGCAACGCGCCACAATTCGGCCGGTGTCGCGGGCATGATCGGCGGCGTGAAGGTGCTGGTCTGCAAGATTCTCAATGCCAGCAACTCCGGGCTGACCTCCAACCTGATCGCCGCCACGACCTATGCCCGGCTGCTGGGCGTGCCGGTGATGAACCTTTCGCTGCAGAACTATCCGTTCAGCAGCAGCCTGAACACCGAGTTCACGGCCTGCCAGACGGCGGGCATCCTGCTGTGCATCTGCGCGGGCAACCAGGGCGTGGACAACGACGTCACGCCCAATTATCCGAGCTGTCACACGCAGGACAACATCATCGCCGTCGGCAATCATGACCGGACCGACGTCCGTTACACGGGATCCAACTATGGGGATGTCAGCGTGGATCTTTTTGCGCCTGGAACGAGCATCCTTTCGTCGGTGCTCGGGACGGCGTATTCCTATTACACGGGCACCTCCCAGGCCACGCCCTATGTCACGGCGGTGGCGCTGGCGATCAAGTATCTGAATCCTTCCTGGCAGGCTGCGGAGATCAAGAACAGCATTCTCTCCTCGGTCGTCACGCGCCCGGCCTATGGGGGAGTCTGCCTGACCGGGGGACGCCTGAACGCCGTCACCGCCGTCTCCCATGCCGTGCGTCAGCTGCCGCTGCGCGACAGTGATGAAGATGGTTATTCCAACCTGTTGGAGTATGCAGCTGGCACGCGCCTGGATGCCGCGCATGTCCGGCCGCAGGTCAGCCTGGGCATCTCGGCAGGATTCTTCCGGGCGGCGGTCCCCTTCATCTCCCGGCCTGATGCCACGCTGGAGGTGGAGCGTTCGGAGGATCTGGGGAGCTGGCAGTCCTCCGGAGTCACCGGCTTCAGCAGCGGATCGGTGATCGAAGGCGGCATTCCGGAGGATGGATCGATGGGGAGGTATCTGCGCATCCGCGCGGTGGCCGCTCCTTGAGCTTAGATGAAGCGGAAAAGGTGGCCCGCGTGTTTTACGGAGGGGCCGAGTTTAGCCGAGACACGCCCACGGCATTGCCATGGGCGATGACTATGAATGCGGCAGCATGACAGAACACGGGATCACTCGGATTTCAGGGTGAGGTGGATTGGCTTTCCAAGCGCCGGAAGCTCCTCCTGCCACAGCTTCAGGCCCATTGGCCTTGATCCGCTTTCGCTTCGCCACAAGGCTGCACGCCTCAGCTTCCTCCGAGATATGGTCAGGGGCAAGAGTGAAAATGGAGATTTTTCAGGCTTGGAGTTTGGCGAAGTTGGGGACAAAAGGCGTGTCGTGCTTGAGCACGCCGA
>JBIIRD010000077.1:0-23822 GCA_044341745.1 Prosthecobacter sp.
CGCGCAGCTGTTTTTCGATGCGGTAGAGATGCTGGATTTGCAGCAGCACCCACCCGGCGTGCTGCGGGGCGCTTTCGGCTGCCTCGTGGAACTTGCGCCTGGCATGCGCCCAGCACGCGGCCAGCGTGATGCGGCCCTCGCTGCTTCTGGCGAATGAGGGATAGGCCGCATAGCCGTCACACTGCACCGTGCCGCTGAAGTCGGCGGGAAGGATGCGCTCAAGGCACTGCGCGGCACGGCTGGTGGCCCAGGTGAAGCTCACGTCACCTCCAGGCCGTTTGCAGGCCCACAGGTAACCCTGCCTGGTCTCGCCATTGCCAGGACTCAGATACTCCACCGGAGTCTCATCGATCTGCACGTAGCCCCCGGCCATCACGCCGGTGTGGATCTCCTCATGCAGGGGCCTCAGCCAGTCGGCGGCCTGGGCCAGCCAGCGTGCCATGCTCTGGCGCGGGATGGCGATGCCGTGCCGTGTGGCATAGATCTGCTCCTGCCGGTGGAGCGGCAGATGATCGCAATACTTCGCCACGATGATCTGCGCGAGCAGCCCCGGTGCGGCGATGCTGCGCTCCTGCAGGAGGTTGAGCGGCGCGATGACGGGGGGCTGGTGCGGCTCGTCGCGCTTCACATACTTCCTGCGAATGATGCGGCGGCGCAGGAACCGTGCGGGCTCGTAGTCCAGCTGCTCGGTGACCTCCTCCCCGATGTGCCGCCAGGCTTCAGGTGCGGCGGTGACCTCCTCGGGCTCGATGACTTCATCCACGGCCGGCAGATGCTCCGGCACTCGTGCCTCGCGCTCCCTGCGTGGTCTGGCGGCCTTTGGCTCCTTGTCCCGTTGTGCGATCTCAGCCTCCAAGGCGCCGGGGCTTGCGCAGGAGGCCTCCTCTTTTTTTGCCCCGTCATCCCCTCCCTGAAGCAGCAGCATGAGCTGCTGCTCGTCGAGGTGTTCGCTGCTTTTGCCAAAAATGCGCCGGATGAGCAGGTCCACCTTTTCACGCAGCAGCCTGTTCTCCAGGCGCAGCGCCGCGTTTTCCTCGGTGAGTCGGGCTTCCAGCGGTGTCATCATGCTCTGGCATGGATGACAAGCAGGAGATGTACCAACTCATCCCTGTCCTAATGGTGTGCGGAGCTTTTTTTGCTCACGCACGCTCATACCAGCCGCGCGGGCTCGCCCCGTGCATGTCGATGCCGTCGGTGAGCAGCGCAAAGGCCTCCGGCGTCAGCCGCATCTTCCTCTGCCCGGCCTGGGCCGCGCGCGGCCAGCAAAACGTGCCACGTTCCAGCCGCTTGGTCATCAGCCACAGGCCGGTGCCGTCAAAGTAGAGCACCTTGAGCCGCGTGCGCCGCCGGTTGCTGAAGACAAAGAGGGCGCCGCCGCGCACGTCCTCGTCCAGACCCGAGGCCACCGCCGCGTGCAGGCCCTCGAAGCCCTTGCGCATGTCGCAGGGTTCCAGGGCGATGAACACCTTCAGGCTGCCGGTGAAGCTCAGCATGGCGGGTGCAGGGCCTGGATGAGACGCGCGGCCAGGGCGGCCTGGCTGGCGTCGGTGAGGATCAGGTGGGCCACGCCGCCGCCCAGCTCGACGCGGAGGGAGGCGGGAGGAGGCATGGCGTCCACCTCGGCCTCCAGCCAGAGGACCGGGGAGGAGGAGGCGCCACGAGCGTGCCTTCGCCGCCAGGCGGCGAAGGTGGCATAGGGCAGGCCCGCACGTGCGGCGAACTTCGGGCCGGAGAGCCCGCTGCGCTCAAACTCACGCACAAGCTGAGCCTGCCTGGCGGGCGGCACGCGCCTGCGGGAACGAGGAGTCAGAACGATGGATTGCTTGCTCATGCCCCCACCCCTGCGATATGGCCATGACACCTGCCAGCGCATTCAAAGGGTGCTTGGCGTGACGGTTACTTTTGAGCCGCCTAAAAGCTCCTTCCTTTAGCCGCCTGAGGCTGCTAGGTAGGGGGCAATGTCCCGCCTGGTGTCCATGCTCATGCTGTGGTTGCTGCTGCTCCTTGCAGCCGCGCCCGCATCGGCGGTGATGGACGTGCAGCCAAGAAACTGTACCTGGGAGCTGCCCGCATCGAGCTACGACCTCGCGCCAGATGTGCGCGATGGCCCAAACCTCTATGCCTATGTCCAGCAGAACCCCTGGTCCAAGTTTGATCCGAAGGGGCTGCACTGGCAGTCGTTCTCGTCGTTGCCTTCGACTCAGAGCCTGGGGCCAGACTTCCAGCGGGCAGAGATCGAGGCGCAGAAGAATGGGGCGGCTGGCATTGTTGGCGGCGTGCTCAAGGCCGTGGCGAAGATCGCCAACACCGTTGTAACCAAGGTGATGCGTGGCGGCGGGGGGGATGCGACCATCGCCCACATGAACGGGCGCATTGATGCGGCCATCGACCACAACATGGCCGAGACGCTCCAGGCGGACACCGAGAACTTGAACTACAAGGTCGGCTCAGGTGGTGCGGAGATGGGGGCTGTGGTTGCCACTGCGGTTCTTGGTGGCGGAGGCAAATCGCCAACGACATCGCAGCGAGATGTCAAATCCCAAACAGATGCAAAGATCATCAAGATCAACGGGGATAAGTATCCTGAGTCAGCCAAACACTTAGAGGATGCTGGAGCCGTTGGCGTGCCGCTGACTGTTGACCGATCAGGACGAGATGCTCGACGGAGAGCGGCGCTTAAGGACCATGAAACTGTTCCGGGCATGGATCGCGACGAAGCCCCGCCAGCGGTGTTCATGGAGGGGAGTCAGAGCGTGCGTCCGATACCATCAAGTGACAACCGTGGCTCTGGTGCGAGCATGGGTAATCAGATCAAAGATGTGAAGGACGGAGAGAAGGCGATCATCACCATTCAAAGAAGTCCGCAACCAAAGGAGGATGCCAAGTGACGCGGCTTGAAACAATGATCCGAGACTATGCGGGGCCTGCTCTTTGTTCGGTTCCGCCTTTGCGCAATGTCTCTGCTGTAGCTGATGGTCAGTGGGCTTTGCTCCTTGATGCACTGATGATCAAAAACGGCTTTTATGCCTTTGAGTCTGCACTGCACTTCTATCCGCTGGGAGAAGGTGGCATGGACTTGGTATCGTGGAATGAACCGAGCCTCTGGAAGTCTGCTTATGCGAAGCATGATCTGAGCAAGCTTTCATGCTTTGCGGAGAATGTTTTTGGGGAGCAATTTTGTTTGTCCGGTGGACGCTTCGTGAAACTCGATCCTGAAACTGGTGATGTTGAACCGGTTGCCGAGACGCTAGAGGGGTGGGCCTCCGAGATGTTGGCTGAACCCAACTATCATCTTGGCTTCAGCCTTGCGCATGCTTGGCAGAATAAGAACGGGCCGTTGCCACCTGGAATGCGCTTGGTGCCGAAGCGTCCCTTTGTTTGCGGCGGTGAGTTTGGGCTAAGCAATCTTGAGGCAATGGAGGCAGTGAAAGCAATGAGGATGCGTGGCAGCATTGCCACTCAACTAGTTGATCTGCCCGACGGGGCTTCAATCGTCTTTGAACTGGCATCGTAAGCGTTGGGCAATTGGTCACCGTGCTCCGCGCCGTTGCCAGCCGGTGAAGGTGCTCCGTTTGCTCCCGTTCAGCCAGTTAGATGCAGCCGTTTTTGATGCCCCGTTTGACGGCCTCGACAAACTCCTCCGCATGGCAAATCAGCCGGAAGTGGTCGAGGTTGCGGGCCTTGTGGCGTGAGGGCGGGCGGAAGGCGGGGAGGATGGAGGTTGAGGTGGTGGAGCGTGAGAACTGGGGTTCGAGCCAGACGGGGTTGCCGGGGTCGTCCTCGCGCCATTCGCCGGGCATCCAGCGGAGGGAGGTGAACCTTTTTGCGCCGCCGTGGTGGGCGCTCTTTAATTGCTGCCACCCGAGGCGGTTGCCGAGGTTGGCGGGGTGTTTGGCGATGATGCCGTAGTCGGGGCCTGGGGCGGGCTTGCGGGGGTTGATGTTGTTGAGAAACTGCTTCCAGAGGTGGCGGATGCGAGGCCCCTGTCAGATGAATGAAGGGTTCTCAGCTCCCAAGCTTGCCTCCTACTTGGCAACCTTGCACACTCACCGTGTTGATCCCTGAATGTCTTCGTCATCCTTGCGCCTGGCCCTCCGCCATCTGCATCTCCCCTCGTTTCTCCCGTCATCCTCCTCATGCCCAGCCGCCTTCCCCTCGTCCTGCTTGTCAGTTCCGCACTCCATGCCGCGGACGTGGTGCCCTTGAACCTCCTCCAGGTTCCGGAGGGGCTGGAGGTCACGCTCTGGGCGGCCTCGCCGTTGCTGCGAAACCCGGCAAGCATTGACACGGACATCGACGGCCGCATCTGGGTCGCGGAGGGTGTGGACTACGGTGCCAGGCATTACCAGACGCAGCCGGGAGGGGACCGCATCGTGGTGGTCGAGGACACGGACGGCGACGGCGTGGCGGACAAGTCCTCGACCTTTGTCCAGGACCCGGCCCTGCGCGCCCCGCTGGGCATCGCGGTGATCGACAACCAGGTCGTCGTCTCAATGGCGCCTAACCTTCTTGTGTACACGGACGTCAACCGCGATCGCAGGTTTGACCCCGCCGTGGACCGGCGCGAGGTCCTGCTCAGCGGCTTCAACGGGCACAACCACGACCATGGACTGCACTCGCTCACCGTCGGCCCCGACGGCCTGTGGTACTGGAGCATGGGCAACTGCGGCGCGGTCTTCACCGACAAGTCAGGCCGCACCTTCCGCATCGGCAGCCCCTATGACATCCGCTACGGCATGACGCTGGACATGGATCCGCGCGACTTCGCCGGACAACGCAGCGACGACGGCCACGTCTATCTCGGCGGCTTCGCCGCACGCATGAGGCCGGACGGCTCGCGGGTGGAGGTCATCGCGCACAACTTCCGCAACAGCTACGAGCACACCGTCACCTCCTTCGGCGACGTGTTTCAAAACGACAACGACGACCCGCCCGCCTGCCGAACCAGTTATGTGATGACGCATGGAAACGCGGGCTACTCGTCCCTCGACGGCCGGCGCACCTGGCAGGCGGACCGACGCCCCGGGCAGCCTGTGGCCGTGGCGGAATGGCGGCAGGACGACCCGGGCACCATGCCGGCGGGTGATGTCTATGGCGGCGGCGCACCCACGGGCATCGCCTTTTATGAAAACGGCGCCCTGGGTGAAAAGCTGTCCGGCCTGCTCCTGAGCTGCGAGGCCGGGCGTAACGAAGTGTTTGGCTACCTGCCGAAGCCCGACGGTGCCGGCTTCAAGCTGGAGCGCTTTCCATTTCTCGCCAGCAACCCCGGCCACGCCTTCAACAGCTCCGACTTCGGCTCGAAGAAGGAGGTGCGCCTGGAGGACAAGTTCCTGTTCCGTCCCTCCGATGTTGTCGTGGGGGCCGACGGTGCCGTCTATGTCAGCGACTGGTTCGATCCCGTGGTCGGCGGCGGTCACAAGTATCTCGATGAAGCCGCCTCCGGCGCCGTGTACCGGATCGCGCCGAAGGGCTTCAAGCCATCCCTTCCCAGGTTCGACCTCAGCCAGACCTCCGGCCAGGTCGCCGCGCTGCGCAGCCCCGCCATTCATGTTCGCGCCGCAGCCGCCGCCAGGCTGCGAGCCCAGGGTGAAGGCGCCGTCCCGGCCCTGTCCGAACTTCTCAAAGACCCGTCTGATTTTGTCCGCGCCAGGGCCGTGTGGATCCTGGCATCCCTGGGCGAGACCGGCCGCGCGAAGGCCGAGGCCCTGCTTGCCGACAAGAACCCGCAGCTGCGCGTCACCGCCTTCCGCGCCCTCAGGCAGAATGCCAGCGACGTCCTGCCGCTCGCAAACCGCCTATCCAACGATGCGTCTGCCGCCGTGCGCCGTGAGGTCGCCACGTCCCTGCGCGATGTGCCGTTCGCCAATGCGCGCGATCTTCTTGTCACCCTCGCCCAGGCCTGCAATGCGAAAGACCGCACCGAGATCGAGGCCATCGGCATCGGCAGTACCGGCAAGCAGGCTGAGGTGTTCAAGGCCATCGCCGCGAAGATGGGCCATGACGATCCCTTGAAATGGTCGCCGGCCTTTGCTCGTCTGGCCTGGCGCCTGCATCCGCCGCAGGTCGCCGCAGCCATGAAGACACGTGCCCTGGCTTCGACACTGACCGAGGAGGAACGCCAGGCCGCCCTCGTGGCCCTTGGCTGCATTCCCACCAACGAGGCCGCCTTCGCCATGGCGGATATTGCCACCCAGGCGGCTGAACCCATGAAGTCGCAGGCCGTCTGGTGGCTGCTCAACCGCAAGGATGATCAATGGAAGCAGGTGGGTCTGGCGGAGCGTTTGAAAACCGCGGGCATCTATGATCCCGACAAGGTGCAAATCACCGAGGCCCGGGTGCCGCCGCAGCCGCCGGTGAAACTGCCTCCGGTGGAGGAACTTCTGAAACTCCAGGGAGACGTCGCGCGCGGCAAGCTCACCGCCTCCATCTGTCTCATGTGCCATCGCATCCAGGACCAGGGCGTGGACTACGGACCGGACATCACCGCCTATGCCAGAATGCAGCCCTCGGAGGTCGTGCTGCGCGCCTTGATCGAGCCCTCAGCAGACATCTCGCACGGCTTTGAAGGCAGTGAAATCCTGACCCAGGATGGCAAAACCATCCACGGCATGCTGCTGTCGCAGGGCGATCCCGTGATCGTCCGCTCGCAGGGTGGGATGACCCAGATGATCCCCGCCGGCAAGATTCAGGCTAACAAGCCCCTGCGCCGCTCGTTGATGCTCTCCGTGGAGCAGCTCGGGCTTGGCCCTCAGCAGATCGCCGATCTGCTCGCCTACCTGAAGTCACTCTGAAACGGATCACGACCCGCCACGCAAAAGCCGTCACTCAGGTGTCGTAACCTCTCACGCATGTCCCCCTACGAGCAGCTCATCACAAGAACCCGCCGCGACTTCCTCGCGACGAGCTCCTGCGGCCTGGGCACGCTTGCCCTGGCCTCGTTGCTCAAACAGGACGGCCTTCTCGCCGAGGAGGCCAGCATTCCCGCCAATCCCCTGTCCACCCGGCTTTCGCACTTCGCCCCGAAGGCGGAGCGCTGCATCTTCATCTTCCTGGAAGGCGGCCCCTCCCAGATGGACCTCTTTGATCCCAAGCCGCTGCTCAACAAGTACGACGGCCAGCCGCTGCCCGACTCGATCGTGGGTGACGCCAAATTTGCGTTTCTGCAGAAGGAGACCGCAACCGTCATGGGCACCAGCCGCGTGTTTCAAAAGCACGGCCGCTGCGGCATGGAGATCAGCGACCTGCTGCCGCACATCGCCACCTGCGCCGACGACATCGCCCTGGTGCGCTCGATGCACACGAACCAGTTCAACCACCTGCCCGGCCAGCTCATGCTGAACTGCGGCGCGGCGCTGCTCGGACGCCCGAGCATCGGCTCCTGGGTGACTTATGGACTTGGCAACCTTTCGCAGGAGCTGCCCTCGTATGTTGTCATGGTCAGCAAGGGCCGCGGCCTGCCCGGCGGCAGCTCCACCTGGTCGAGCGGCTTCCTGCCCTCCTCCTATGGCGGCGTGATGTTCCGCAACGGTGCCTCGCCCGTGCTCAACCTCAACAACCCGGACGGCATCACCCCGGAGATGCAGTCGGAAAGCATCCGAGCGCTGAACGACCTCAACCGCCTCCAGCACAGGCACATCGGCGACCCCGAGATCGCGGCGCGCATCAACAGCTACGAGCTCGCCTTCCGCATGCAGAGCGCCGCGCCGGAGCTGGTGGACCTCAAGGGCGAGTCGCAGACCACCCTGGACGCCTACGGCCTGAACCGCGTGGAACCTCCGATCAAGAGCAACCTCGGCGGCATCGGCAACTTCCAGACCTTCTCACGCCACTGCCTGCAGGCCCGGCGCATGGTCGAGCGCGGCGTGCGCTTCGTGAACATCATCCACGCCTCCTGGGATCATCACAGCAGCCTCGACCCCCAGCTCGCGCACAACTGCCAGATGGTTGACCAGCCCATCGCCGCCCTGCTGAAGGACCTGAAGCAGCGCGGCCTGCTCGACACCACGCTCGTCGTCTGGGGCAGCGAGTTCGGCCGCACCGCCCTCGGTGAGAACCGCAAGGGCTTCAAGAAGGTCACCGGCCGCGATCATCATCCCTACGCCTTCAGCCTCTGGATGGCCGGCGGCGGCGTCAAGGGCGGCCAGGTTTATGGCGAGACCGATGACTTCGCCTGGCACGTCGCCCGCGACCCCGTGTCCATCCACGACTTCCACGCCACCATCCTCAGCCTCTTCGGCCTGGACCATCACAAACTCAGCTACCGCTTTCAGGGCCTCGACTTCCGCCTCACCGGCGTCAACCCGGCGAAGGTGGTGAAGGGACTGGTGGCCTGAACCTGCATCCGGCGCAAAACACCGCCCCGGGGCGCGTATTCTGCCCGTGCCCAAAGCCGCCCGTCCCCTTCTCCTCGCCCTGCTGCTCGCGTCCGTGCCCGGACACGCGGCGGAACCGGCTGCGATTGACTGGAACCAGGCCAGGCAGCACTGGGCCTTTGTGCCGCCCCGCCAGCACACGCCGCCGGCGGTGAAGGACAGCCGGTGGCCGCGCCAGAGGCTGGATCACTTCATCCTCGCCCGGCTTGAGGAAAGGAGCCTCACGCCCTCGGCGCCGGCCGAACCAAGGATGCTTCTACGCCGCGTCTTCCTTGACCTGACCGGCCTGCCTCCGACGCCTTCGGAGCTGGAGGCCTTCCTCGCGGACACACGCCCCGACGCCTATGAAAGGCTCGTGGACGACCTTCTCGGCCGGCGCGCCTTCGGCGAACGCCTGACCAGCCTCTGGCTGAACCTTGCCCGCTATGCCGAGGACCAGGCGCACCAGGTCGGCAACAACACCACGCTGAACCTTCCCAACGCCTGGCGCTACCGGGACTGGGTGGTCGCCGCCTTCAACGGCGACATGCCCTACGACCGCTTCATCCTCAAGCAGCTCGCCGCGGACCTGGTGGAGCCCGGCGGCCGGACCGACCTGCCCGCGCTCGGATTCCTCGGGCTCGGTCACAAGCTGTACGCCCGCAGCCGGCTGGATGTTCAGGCGGAGGAATGGGCCGAGCAGGTTGACACCGTCTCCCAGACCTTCCTGGGCCTGACCGTGGCCTGCGCACGCTGCCATGACCACAAGTTTGATCCCATCACCACCCGTGACTACCACGCCATGGCAGGTGTGTTTGCGTCGTTGAAGAAGGTCAGCCTGCGCCCTGATGGAAAGGACGAGGATGAAAAGACCAATGCGGAGAAGATGGACCCGGGCACGCTGCACATCGTCCGTGATCACCTGCCTCATGACCTCCCCGTGTATGCACGCGGCGATGTCGAATCACCTGGCGAAACGGTTCCACGCGGCTGGCTTCAGGTGCTCAGCAGAAACGGTCCGGTGAACTTCAAGAACGGCAGCGGCCGTGGCGAGCTGGCCAGGCAGATCGCCAGCGCTGAGAATCCGCTCACCGCACGGGTCTTCGTCAACCGTATCTGGGACATGCTTTTTGGCAGGCCGCTGGCGCGCACCACAAGCAATTTCGGCATGATGGGCGAGCGCCCCACGCACCCGGAGCTTCTCGATGATCTCGGCGCGCGCTTCATGCAGGACGGCTGGTCCGTCAAGCGCCTGGTCCGTGAGCTGGTGCTCTCGTCCACCTACCGCCAGTCCAGCACCGGCAGCGCCGCGAATGAACAGATCGACGAGGCGAATGAATGCTTCTGGCGGATGAACCGTCGGCAGCTCGCCGTGGAGCCCTGGCGCGACAGCATCCTGGCCGTCTCCGGCTCCCTCGTCTCCGAAGGCGGTCCCTCCCAGGACCTCGACTCCCCTGCTCATCACAGGCGCACCCTCTATTCCCAGGTCAGCCGCAAGGAGCTGAACAAGACGCTCATGCTCTTTGACTATCCGGACGCCAACGTCCATGCCGCGCGCCGCGGCTCCAGCATGACTCCCACCCAGAAGCTCTTCGTGATGAACAGCCCGTTCATCATCAGCCAGTCGAAAAAGCTGGCCGAAAGGCTGAAAAAAGAGGCGGCTGACGCCCCGGACCGTATCCGCCTTGCCTACAGACTGCTGTTTGCACGCGACCCGCGTCCGGAGGAGGCGAGCCTGGCGCTCGACTACCTTCGCCAGCCTTCCGAAGCAGGCATGAGCGCCTGGGAACAGCTTGCCCAGGCCCTGCTGGCCACCAACGAGATGCTTTATGTGGACTGAATCTTCCATGCCTGCCTCACGCCGCGACGTCCTCGGCCGCCTCTCCGCAGGCTTTGGCGCCATCGGCCTCGCCGGCATGCTTGGCGGCCAGGCAAAGGCCGCCGTGAAGCAGCAGCACACCGCCCGTGCGAAGCGTGTGATCTTCCTGTTCATGAACGGCGGACCGTCGCACATCGACACCTTCGACCCGAAGCCCGTCCTCGCCCGTCACGAAGGCCAGCAGCCTTCCGGCAAGCTCTACAAGGCGCCGAAAACCAGCGGCTTCATGTCCTCTCCGCTGAAGTTCCACCGTCGCGGCCGCAGCGGCATTGAGGTCAGTGAAAGCCTGCCCAGGCTCGGAGGCATCATCGACGACTGCTGCATCATCCGTTCGATGCACACCAATGTGCCCAATCATGAGCCCGCCCTGCTCATGATGAACACCGGCAACATCCAGCCCATCCGCCCCTCCCTGGGCTCGTGGGTTCTATACGGCCTGGGCAGCGAAAATGAAAACCTGCCCGGGTTCGTCGTGCTGAGGCCGACGCCCAACATCGTCGTGGGCCCCGCGCTCTGGAGCAATTCATTCCTGCCCGCCGAATACCAGGCCACCGGTGTCATCACCTCCGACATGAGCGTGGACAGGCTGGTGGCCAACGTCCGCAACCCCGTCCTCCCCCCGGCGGCCCAGCGCCGCCAGCTCGACCTTGTCGGAAGACTGAACCAGATGCATGCCGCAGAACGCGGCCAGGACTCCGCGCTCGAGGCGCAGATCAAGGCCATGGAGACCGCCTGGCGCATGCAGGGCGCCGCAGGAGACGCCTTCGACATCAGCCGCGAACCCGCCGGCATCCGTGAGATGTACGGGGACACGCCGTTTGGCCGCTCCTGCCTTCTGGCACGTCGTCTGGCCGAGGCGGGAGTCCGCTACATCAGCGTCTATTACACCAGCAGCAACAACCAGCCCTGGGACACCCACAACGACCATTACAAACGCCATCCGGAGCTCTGTCGTGACAGCGACCAGGCCTCCGCCGCGCTGATCAGCGACCTCAAGCAGCGCGGGCTTCTCGAGGACACCCTGGTGGTCTGGACGGGGGAGTTCGGCCGCACTCCCTACTCCCAGGAAACCCAGGACAAGAACAAGAAGACCGACCCGATGAGACGCGGTCGCGACCATCATCACACGGCCTTCAGCACGCTGCTCGCGGGCGGCGGCATCCGCGGCGGCCTTGCCTATGGAAGCTCGGATGAACTTGGCATGAACGCGGTTGAGAACCCCGTGCATGTTCATGACCTCCACGCAACGATCCTGCACCAGCTCGGCCTCGATCATGAAAAGCTGACCTACCGCTACGCCGGCAGGGATTTCAGGCTCACCGATGTCTTTGGCAGGGTCGTCACCGACATCCTTGCCTGACAAAAAGCGTTTCAATAGAAGTCCAGGCCAAGCACCACCGCCGCTGAAGCATCCGCCCTCTCTTCATGCGCAGCCCTGCCCTGCTTCTCCTGTCCGGCCTCCCGCTGCTCCAAGGCGCCGAACCACTCCGCATCGCGGTTTTCAAGGCGGACGCCACGCCGAAGATCGGCATGCCGGTGGCCTATGTGAAGGCGCGGTCGATCTCGGACCCGCTGAGTGCGCGTGGCGTGGTCCTGATGGGTGATGGCAAGCCGGTGGTGATGTGTGCGGTGGATTGGATCGGCATCGGCAACGGCGGGCATGATGAATGGCGGCAAGGTCTTGCAGAAGCAGCGGGCACGACAACGGATCGTGTGACGGTGCACACGCTGCACCAGCATGACGCTGTCCGCTGCGACCTCACGGCGGAGGTGCTTTTGACAAAACACGGCCTCGGTGGCACGCGCATGGACGCGGCATTCTGCCGGAAGGTCATCGACGACACTGCGTCAGCCGTGCGCGAGGCGATGAAATCCGCGCAGCCCGTGACGCATCTTGGCATCGGCGAGGCAAAGGTTGTCAAGGTGGCCTCCAACCGCCGCATCCTCGGCCCGGACGGCCGCGTGCTCTTCGGCCGCATGAGCGCCTCGCGTGACCCAAAGGCACGGGAGGCTGATGAAGGCACCATCGACCCCATGCTGAAGCTGGTCAGCTTCTGGGACGGCGACACGCCGCTGGCCTGCCTGACTTATTATGCCACTCATCCCCAGAGCTTTTATGGCAAGGGCGACGTCACCGCCGAGTTCGTCGGCCTGGCCCGCAACCGGCGTGAAAACGAGCTCGGCCTGCCGCACATCCATTTCAACGGAGCCAGCGGCAATGTCGCTGCCGGAAAGTACAACGACGGTTCTCCCGAGGCCCGTGTTCAGCTCACTGAACGCATGGCCGGCGGCATGAAGCGAGCCTGGCAGGCCACGGTGAAGTCACCAGTCACCGCGGCTGATCTCGACTGGCGCGTGGCAGCGGTCCGGCTGCCCCTGGCCGCATCCCTGCAACGCAATGTCCTGGAGAAACAGCTCGCCGATGACAAGGCCGACGCCCGCAACCGACTCAACGCCGCCACCAAGCTCGCCCTGCTGAACCGCACGGAGGCCGGACATCAATTCGAGCTCTCCAGGCTCCGGCTTGGCAAGATTCATCTCCTGCACATGCCCGGCGAACTGTTCGTCGAATACCAGCTCGCCGCCCAGAAGATGCGTCCGGACGCCACCGTCTGCATGGCGGCCTACGGCGACTACGCGCCTGGTTACATCGGCACCGAGACTGCCTACTCACAGGGAGGTTATGAAGTTCAGGCTGCCAGCTCCAACACCTCACCGGCGGTTGAGAAGGTGCTTTTGGACGCCATGCGCAGGCTGCTGGATGCCGGGGCTGGAGCGCCTTGAGACCCGCTTGATGCCATAAAAAATGATCAAATCTCCTGCCAGCCCCCTTTTTGATCCATCCAACCTCATGATCCGCAAAGCACTCCTCATCACCCTCTGGGCTGCCGGTGCCGCCGCCGCCCAGGACGGCCTCAAGCAGCTCCGCGCCGGCATCGTCGGCCTCGACACCTCGCATGTGCCCGCGTTTACCAAACTATTCAACAAAGGCGAGGCCGAGGGTGAACTGGCGGGCATCAAGGTGACCACCGGATACACCGGCGGCACCGACATGCCGGCGAGCCGGGACCGCAAGGAGAAGTTCACCCAGCAGCTTCGTGAGATGGGCGTGGAGATCGTGCCGACAATCCCCGAACTGCTCGCCAAGGTTGATGTCGTGCTGCTGGAGAGCGTGGACGGCCGCATCCACCTGCAGGAAGCGCGTGAAATCTTCAAGGCGGGCAAGCCGGTCTTTATTGACAAGCCGCTCGCGGGCACGCTGGCGGAAGCGATTGCAATCGTCGAACTGGCGAAGAAGCATGGCGTGCCGTTCTTCAGCAGCTCGTCATCGCGCTTTGGTGCGGAGATGGTGGCGCTCAGGAACAACAAGGACCTGGGCGAGCTGCTGGGCGCCCAGACCTGGGGCCCCTGCTCTTATCAGGACGGCACCCCGGATTTTTTCTTCTACGGCATTCATGGTGTCGAGGCGCTCTACACGCTCATGGGCACCGGCTGCGAAACCGTGTCGCGGGTGAAGGCCGGCAATCATGACGTGGCCACCGGCGTGTGGAAGGGCGGTCGCGTCGGTGCCTATCGCGGCATCGTGAAGGGCAAGGCCGACTTCGGCGCGGTGGCCTTCGGCAGCAAGGCTGTCGGGCAGGCCGCCAAGGCGGTGAGCTACGAGGGCCTGTGCCGGCAGATCGGCAGGTTCTTCCGCACCGGCCAGCCGCCGGTGAGCGCGGAGGAGACGATCGAGATCTTCACCTTCATGGAAGCCGCGGATGAAAGCCTGCGTCAGGGCGGCAGGCCTGTTGAACTGGCCGGAGTGCTCGCCAGGGCCAGGGCGGAGGCCGCGAAGCTGATCAAGTAGCCGTGAGCCTCTGCTCGTGAGACCAAACGTCATCCCTTTCCTGACTTAACCCTCCTTCCAAATCTTCACGGGCTGAAGCCCATGACTACTTTTTTGACTCCATGCGCACGTTGATCCTCCTTTCGTCGTTGATCTTTTTGCAATCGGCATTTGCGGCGGCACCACCCGCCGTCACGGCCACCCACATCCGCCGCGTCTTTCACAACGGCGAACACAACGCCTTCACCGACCTGGTCCGCTTCAAAGACAGCCTCTACCTCTGCTTCCGCAGCTGTCCGGACGGCCACATGGTGTTCAACACCGCCTCCTCGATCATCATGCGCAGCACGGATGAGGGGGCCACCTGGAAGCAGGTCCACCGCTTCAGCATCCAGGATCGCGACACACGCGACCCGCATTTCCTCGTCTTCAAGGACCGGCTGTTTGTTTACACCGGCACCTGGTGGAGCGGCCCGGGCAGGATCGAGCCCAAGGATTATGACATGAACAAGATGCTCGGCTTCGCGGTGAGTTCCAACGACGGCACGACCTGGAGCGAGCCCACGATGCTCGAGGGCACCTTCGGCCTTTACATCTGGCGTGCAGCCGCCTTTGACGGCAAGGCCTACCTCTGCGGCCGGCGCAAGCCCGGCTATGACATCGGCCCGAAAGGTGAAGGCAGCCGTGTCCAGTCCCTCATGCTCGAAAGCGATGACGGGCTGGTTTGGAAAAAGCGGGCTTACTTCAATGAAACCGCCGGTGATGAAACCGCCTTCCTTTTCGAACAGGATGGCAGCGTCCTCGCCATCGGCCGCCACGGCGGCGGCAAGGAAGCCTTCCTGCTGCGCTCAAAACCTCCCTACACCGACTGGAGCCGTCGGCAGTTCGACCGCGCCGTAGGCGGTCCTCTCGTGACGAAATGGGGTGAGCACACTCTCGTGGGCGGCAGGCACACAACGAAGGAAAACGGAGCCCGGACCTCCCTCTGCTGGCTCGTCGGAGACAAGCTTCAGGAGTTCGCCGAACTCCCCAGCGGCGGTGACAACTCCTACCCCGGCTTCGTCGAGCTCTCACCCACCCAGGGCCTCATCTCCTGGTATTCGAGCCACGAGAAGGACGAGACCGGCAAGACGATCACGGCGGTTTACATGGCGGAGCTGAGTTTGCAAAAGTGAGTGTGATTGAGTCCTCCGGACGCCTCTGAGCAACCCGAAGGGCCGCACCCCATGGACAAGCCAATCAGGCCCTGTTAAATCAAAAGCATTTTTTCTCCGCGTATCCCATCCGTCCTGCTCAGCCGCGAATCTTGTGCGCCCTTCGTGGCGCCGAAGCCGGGCGAAATCTGATTCCTCATGCAGCCCTCCGTCGTTCTTCAGAAAATCCGCTCCGGCCAGACAGTCATCACGGCCAAGTCCTGCTACACCGATCCCGAGCTGGTCGAAATGATCGCCTCATCCGGCTTTGACGCCGTGTGGATCTGCCTCGAGCACAAGCGCGTCGATGCCGCGATGACGTACTCGCTCATCCAGGCCTGCCGGCTTGGCGGCGCGGACGCCCTCATCCGGCTGCGCCCATCCAATTACACGGACGTCCTGCACCTCGTCGAGGCAGGGGCCCGCGGCATCATGCTGCCGCGCGTCAGGCATCCCGACGAGGCGCGCGAGGTCGTGCGCGCGATGAAGTTCCCGCCGCTCGGCGCCCGCGGCTTCGACGGCATCCATGCGGAGGCGGACTTCGGCCGCATTGCGCCGGCGGACCACCTGGCGAGGGCGAATGATGAAAACTTCCTCGTCGTGCAGATCGAGGAGCCGGAGGTCGTGCCGCACATTGATGAAATCGCGTCGATCCCAGGCGTGGACGTGCTTTTTGTCGGGCCTGCGGACCTCACGCTCGGCCTCGGCAGGTTCGGCAGGACGGAGGATCCCGAGGTGCTGGCCATCCTGGAGAAGGTCGCGGCCGCCTGCCGGCGTCATGGCAAGATTGCAGCCATCCCCTGCGCGCCGGAGCAGGTGAAAAAGTATCACGCCATGGGCTTCCGCTTCTTCAATGTCATCAGCGACTTCCGCTGCGTCTCCAGCGGCATGAAGGCGGCACGGTCGGCGGTGGAATTCTGATCAAAGCGCCTCATGCCCGTGACCCTGCACACGCTTGATACGGACCTGCTGGTGGCAGGAGGCGGCATCTCAGGCGTCTGCTGCGCGCTGGCGGCGGCAAGGCTTGGGACCCGTGTGATCCTGTGCCAGGACCGCAGCGTCCTTGGCGGCAATGCGAGCAGCGAGGTGCGCATGCACATCGTCGGCGCCACGGGCCTGACGGGCGGCGAGGAGCTGCGGGACGAACTGCGTGAAGGCGGCATCATCGAGGAGCTGCGGCTCGACCTCGCCGTGCAGAACCCCCAGCGCTCTCCCACGCTGATGGACCTGCTGCTTTACGACAAGTGCCGCCGTGAACCGAATCTCACGCTGCTTCTAAACACGACCGTCGTCAGCGCCCGGGTCGAGGATGGGCTCATCCGCGAGGTGCGTGCTGAAAGGCCGTCCACGGAGGATGCCTTCATCCTTCGGGCGGCAAGCTTCGTCGATTGCACGGGCGACGGACGCCTTGGTGTGGAAGCCGGCGCGCCATTCATGCGCGGGCGCGAGGACAAGGCGCAGTTCGGAGAATCCCTTGCGCAGGACGAGGCGGACTCCAGGACGCTCGGTTCATCGATCATGTTCCAGGCCCGAAGGCACGAACAGCCGATGCCCTTCGAGGCTCCGCCATGGGCGCGACGCTTCACTGAGGACGACTTCAGGCTGCGGCCGTATGGGCAGAGCGGCTTCGACCTCGGCCTCGAGTACGGCTACTGGTGGATTGAGTGGGGCGGCTGCCTCGACACGCTGAAGGACAACGAGAAGATCAGGGATGAACTGCTCGCCATCACGCTGGGCGTGTGGGACTTTGTCAAGAACCGCTCCGGCATCGACGCCTCGCACTGGGCGCTGGACTGGGTCGGCTTTGTGCCTGGCAAGCGCGAGAGCCGCCGCTTCATCGGACAGCACATCCTCACCGAGGGCGACCTGCACGCCCCGCCCACCTTCCCCGATGCCATCGCCTACGGCGGCTGGCCCATCGACACGCATCCGCCCGAGGGCGTTGACGCACCGCATGAGCCGCCCTGCACGCAGCATCACCTGCCCTTCCTCTACGACATTCCGCTGCGCTGCTGCGTCTCCACAGGACCACGCAACCTGATGTTCGCCGGACGCAACCTCTCGGCCACACACATCGCCTTTGCCTCCACCCGCGTCATGGCCACCTGCGCCGTCGTCGGCCAGGGCGTCGGCACCGCCGCGGCGCTTGCCCTGAGGCAGGGCGTGCCTCCCGCCGACATCGCCGCCGACACAGAACTTGTTCACGCGATCCAGCAGCAGCTCCTGCGTGACGACTGCCACCTGATCGGCTGCACGAATCAAGACCCGTGCGACCGGGTGCGCAGCGCCGTCCGGATCACCGCCTCATCTTCGGCGAATGAAGCCGAGGCCGAGGCCGTGCGCAGCGGCGTCACGCGCATCGTCACCAAGCTGCCGGCAGAGCGTCAGCAGCCGGGCCTGCATCGCTGGATGAGCCGCGGGCTGCCCGCCACGCTTGAAATCCACTGGGACGAACCCGTTTCACTTCGCGAAGTCATCCTGGTCTTCGACACCGGCCTGCACAGGTTGCTCACCCTGTCGCAGGCCGACGGTTACACGCAGAAAATGCTCTGGGGACGCCCGCAGCCCGAGACGGTTCGCGATTACGCGATCAGCTTCGAGACCGCCGATGGCTGGCGCACCCTGGCCGAAGTCACCCACAATCACCAACGTCTGCGCAGGCACTTTTTTGATCCTGTTGAATCCGTCACCCGCCTGCGCCTCACCCTCACCGCCAGCAACGGCATCGATCATGCACGCGTGGTCGAGGTGAGGGCCTATGGATGAGGCGATGCCTGTGACCGTCAACGAACCCGGTTAGGCCGACGCGGAGGAATCAGCCTCGACTATTTGCGAGGAACGATGACCGGACTGACGGAAGCACCGAGGACCCTGCGTTAAGGTTCCATGCGCATCTGGGACCTGCATTGCCACCTCAGCGGAGTGGCCGGACTGACACCGGAGGAACGGCTCGGCAGCCTGCTCCGTTACGCCGACCGTGTCGGCATCGAACGGCTGTGCGTCTACATGGGCATGAAGTGGGCGCAGGATCCCACGCCGGACGACCTGACCCGGCAGAACGACGACGTCCTGCGCGCGCTGGCAAAGCATTCCGACCGCGCCTTCGGCTTCGTGTATCTCAGCGCCAGGCATGTCGAGCGCAGCCTGGCCGAGCTCGAGCGCTGCGTGGCCAACGGCCCCATGGTCGGCGTGAAGCTCTGGGTGGCGAAACGCTGCAATGACCCGCAGATTGACCCCATCATTCAACGTGCCGCCGAGCTGAAGGCGGTGATCTTCCAGCACACCTGGTTCAAGACCAACGGCAACTATGCCGGCGAATCCACCCCGGACGACCTGGTGGAGCTCGCCCGCCGGTTTCCACGGGTGCCGATCATCTGCGGCCACACCGGCGGCTCCTGGGAGCAGGGCATCCGCGCCATTCGCGACCAGAAGAACCTATTCGCCGACCTCGCCGGCAGCGACCCGACCTGGGGCATCACCGAAATGGCCGTGCGCGAACTGGGTGCCGGGCGGGTCATCTACGGCAGCGACAGCGGCGGCCGCAGCTTTGCCAGCCAGCTCGCCAAGGTGCATGGCGCGCAGATCAGCGAGGGCGACAAGGCGAAGATCTTCTGCCACAACCTGCGCAGCCTGATGCTGCCCATCCTCAAGGCGAAAGGAATCCAGGCATGAACCGGCGTCACTTCATGATTCAAACCGCGGCCATGACCGCAGCCTCCCTGCCCGCGAAGGAAGCGCGCAGCGGACTCATCGACTGCAACATCCACCTGGGCCCGCATCCGCACCGAAGCCTGCCGGAGATCGACAACGACTACCTGGCAGCACGCGGCGTTGACGAGGCCTGGGCTGGAAGCTTTGAAGCCCTGCTGCACCGCGACCTCGCCCAGGTGAACGCGAGACTGGCCAGGCGCTGCGCGGCCACGCCGAGGCTGCGTCCCGCCGGCTGCGTGAACCCGGTCCTGCCCGCCTGGGAGGACGACCTGAAGCGCTGCGCCGAGGTGCATGGCATGCGCATCCTGAGGCTGTACCCCAACCATCACGGCTACACGCTGACGGACGCCTCCTTCACCCGCCTCCTGGAGGCGGCGACCGAACAAAAGATGCTCGTGCAGATCGTCGCCCAGCTCGAGGATCAGCGCACCCAGACGCCGCTCATGCAGCTCCCGCCGGTGGACCTGAAGCCGCTGGCCGGCATCCTGAAGCCGAGGCCGGAGGCCCGGGTGATGGTGCTGAACGCCAACGCCGCCATGATCAACACCGCCCTGCGCGGCTGTCCCGGAGCCTGGCTCGACATCGCCATGATCGAAGGTGTTGGCGGCGTCGAGAACCTGCTGGACCTCTGGCCGCCTGACAAACTTTGCTTTGGCAGCCACGCGCCCTTTTTCTACTGGGAGGCGGCCGTGCTGAAGCTGCAGGAGTCGGTCCTGGACGAGGCCGTGCTCCAGGCCGTCCGGCGTGGCAACGCCGAGGCTCAACTTCCTACTTGATGCGGAAGCCGCGCCCATGGCAGGGTTCCCGCATGAGCAAGACCGCCCTTCCCCTCCTGCTGGCGCTGCTGTGCTGCCAGACCGTCAGCGCGCTGGACCTTTCCACGCACGGCTTCTTCAGGCACCTGGTCGGCGAATGGACCGCCGAGGGCGAGCTGAAGGGGAATGAGAACAACAAGGTCAGCATCCAGGAAAGCTGGAAGGGGCAGGCCGACGCCGAGGACACCTTCTCCATCGAAGGCACGCGCACCATGAACGGCGAAACCCGGAAGTTCACCTGGACCTTCACGCGCAATCCCGCGACGGACAGCTACGAGGCCATCCTGGCGGGAGAGGACGGCCAGCCGATCCGGTTTGAAGGCAGCCTGTCGGACGTGGCCGGCACCCTAGATCTCAAGGCCATCACCGGCAACGGCAGCAGCAGCATCGCCGTTCAGGACAGCTTTGCCGACGACAGCAGGGACGTCATGCTCACCAAGGTCACCTTCACCGGCGAGCAGGGCGAGACCACCCTTCAGGGGACCATCACCCACAAGCGTGTCAAAAAGGCCTGAGCATCCGCGGCCTCAGCCGCGTTTCGGGAACAAAAAGCGTGTCAAACGCACCTCCACCAGCGAATGGCAGACGGAGGAGGCCAGCAGGGTCGCGACGATGCCCGCGCTCCAGAAGACGACGAGGGAAGGCACGCAGGAAAGCAGGGAGGCCGTCTTCACGCAGAGGCGTCTCAGCACGTCGAGCACAAAGGGATGCAGAAGGTAAAGGCTGTAGCTGATCTTCCCGAACCAGACCAGGGGAGCCATCGACAGAAGCCTTGCCAATCCGCCGACACCGGCCGCGAGTCCGGCAAAAAAGACCAGCGCCGCCGCCGCCGAGACAAGATAATATCCCTGGCAGTACAGCCAGAAACCGCCCGCACAGCCCAGGGCGCCCAGAATTCCGGCGAGGGGCGGCGCTTTCAGCAGGCCGCGCTGCTGTGACCACCAGACCAAGGTGCCGACCGCGAAGAAAACCACCTTCACCTCCCACCAGACCACCACGCAGACCATGAAGAGCGCCAGGCCTGACAAGATCATTCCACGACCTGTCCAGGGTCTGCGCAGTCCGGCAAACAGAAGGCCGGTGACCAGGTAAAACCATGCCTCATAGCTGAGCGACCAGGCGTTCTTCTGCGCGATCGGCAGGTCAAAAACACCGGGAAGAAAGAGCAGGTTGGAAACAAAGTGACCCGCCCAGGCCAGCGGATCCCCGCGCAGGGCGCCCATCCATTCATAGTTCATGACCGGCCCCGCCGTGAACATGACCAGGTGCAGCAGCCCGAAGACCGGATAGATGCGCGCCACGCGGTTGAAGGCGAAGCGCCGGACATCGCCGTGACGAGAAAGCGTGGAGGTGATGAGATAACCGCTGATGCAGAAGAACAGCATCACCGCATAAGGCCCAAGGTCCTCGATCCAGGCAGGGCCCGTCGTCTGAGTCAGACCGCCATGCAGGGCCATGAAGTGCACATGCACCAGCATCACCGTCAGTGCCGCAGCACCCCGCAGCCCCTGAATGGCGGGATTGATCGACTTCTTCGGCTCCGTGAGGGTCACGGCTCCTGATAGTCCGGGTGCGCGGCCTTGGGAAGGATGAACCAGGCCTGGCCGGGCTGGATCAGCAGGGCGCGCGTCACGTCCAGCAGTGAAGGATCGGCTTCATCCACCCAGGCAGCGCCTTCGGCCGTGCGCAGGAAGAAGAGGTTGCGATAGCTGGAGCCACCCTCGGTCACATCCCCCTGCCAGAGGCGCAGGCGGTCGGCGCCGGCGGAATCATCGCCGGAGGTGAAGCCGTTGGCCGCCGAAAGCCCCAGGCTGAGCGGACTGTGATCCGTCGGATAACCGCTGCCGACGAGCTGGGCTCCCGCCTTGAGCGGCAGCTTGAAGCGACCCGTGCGAACGGCTCCGGTGAAGGTGAGCGTGACCGGGGCGCTGCGGGCATGAAGCAGCAGACCCTCTCCAGGCGGCACGCTGCGCGCGCCGGTGAAATCCCCCGTCCATCCATCCGCCGTCAGCCTCGAGGTCTTGAAGGCGGCGCCGGCTTCGTCAAAGAACATCACCCGGTCATCCAGGCTGAAGGCGTCCTGCATCAGCTCGGCCACGGTCCAGTGAGCGCGGATCGAGAAGACCTGGGAAGCGGACGGAGCCTGGTCGCCCACGAGGCGGATCTCCAGACCGGAGGAGGCTTCCTCGTCGATTTCGAAGCGGTCGCCCGTGCTGTGAACCTCCAGGTAGCAGGCGGCCGCGGCCGGCAGCGTCACCGTCACCGGCAGCGTCACCTTCGAGCCCGCGACGGAAGCCGCCCTGCCGGTGAACAGAGCTGGCTTCAGCAGCGGCATCGACAGGGTCATGCGTTCCGTGATGGAGCGGCGCATCCAGGACTGGGGAACGGAGGCGGCGCTGGCCTCGGCGGTTCCATCGAGGTTGGCGTCCAGCCTGGCCTCCAGCCTGACCAGGCCCGTCTGGAAACCCGCGAAGACCGGGGACGAGGCCACGTCGGCATAACGAATTGTTTCGGTGCCATCATTGTTCTGCGTCACCGAAGGGGTGATGGCGAGCGTCGTCCAGACCGTGTCGCGCAGGCCGGCCTTCGCCGCCAGCACATAGCGGATGTCGGCGCGACCGCCGCTGGGACGGATGAAGAGGGCGTCGATGCGGCCGGTGGCCGGATCCGCCGTCAGGCTTACCGACGGCAGGGAGGCGCCGCTTTCAGGCAGGCTGTCCACGGCGTACTCGAGCAGGTTGGCGGCGCCGTCCGCATCCGTGTCGTCGCCGGGAGCTCCCGCATGAACGGCCTGCCATGTGGCGAAGGTGGACGGCGGGGTCTCCTGCCCCGCTGCCGCAGGCGCCAGATTCCGCTCGCGCTGCGCCAGGGGAGCTCCGGAAGGCATGACAAAGCCGAAGTCGATGGTCAGGTCATAGTTGGTGTCGAAGCCGTTGTCATAGGCCGTGTCAAAGCCCGCCTCCGCCGTTCCGGCCGGAGCCGCGCCGGGTTGCAGGCTGAGGGGTTCGCTGCTGATGCCGACCAGCATCGGATCGGAGGCGTCCACACCGTCCTCGCCGAGGTTGTCATCGGCGACGACGGTTTGGCTGCCGCTGGCGGAAACCAGGCCGTAAAGCGGGCCGTTGCCGGAACCTGTCTGGTTAGGCTGGCCCGGGTTGGGCATGTTGGGCTTGAAGTTGTCCGCAGCGACATGGACCGTGTAATCGCCTGCCGGCAGGTTGGTGAAGACATAACGGCCGGAGGCGTCGGTGTGGGTGCTGCGGTAGGGCGTTGCCTGGCCGGGCAGGTCTGATTCACGATACAGCAGCATCCAGACTCCGGGCTTCCCTTCCCCGGCATCGTGGCGGCCGTTGCCGTCGGCGTCGACAAACACCAGGTTGCCAATGCCGAGGTTCGCCTGCGAACCGACGCCGGTGAAGCCGAGGTCGATGCTCAGATCAACATCCGCATCCATGGAATCGTCGCTGCCGCCCATGAAGCCACCCTCCTGGGCGCCCACAGGTTCGGTGCCATAGTCGAGGTCAAAGACGATGGAATACACGCCCGTGGCTGAAGGATCCGCAGCGGCAAGGGTGTCCTCATTGAGCGAGTCATCGCTGCCGTCATCGCTGCCAAAGCCGGTGGCAGGCTGGGAGGAAGCCAGAGGCCTGCCGGCCATGAACTCGGTGCCGGGCACATGGACGAAATAGCTGCCAGGAGCGGGCGCACGCAGGCTGTAAACGCCCTGGAAGTCGGTGTAGGCGGAGGCCGCAGGCATGTCGGCGCCCGGCACGGAGCCAAGAGCATAGAGGTTCACCTGGACGCCAGTGACGCCCTGGTCGGTTCCGGCGGTGAAGCGGGCGTCACCGTCCACATCGGCAAACACCAGGTTGCCCACGAGGAGCGGCTTGGGAGCCAGGCCGATGTCGATGGTCAGGTCGGAGTCGAGGTCGAAGCTGTCGTCATCAAAGAACAGGAAGCCGGTTTCACCGTTCGTCTCATCCGGCGCCAGGCCTGGAAGCACCGTGAAGGCCGCCGTGCGGATGCCTCCGGCCGTCACGCTGG
>JBIIRD010000028.1:0-64095 GCA_044341745.1 Prosthecobacter sp.
AAGGGCTTTCGGAGTTCGGGGATGGTAGAGCTGCGGGGCGTTGAGCTCATCTCGCGGAGCGAGATGGCCACTTTGCTTCGCCTGATCGCTGCCGGTGGCTGGTTCGAGTGCGGATCGGTCGGGCAGCAGCTGGATGGAGCAGCCCGTGTCCGCCAATATTTTCGGCGAGGGCGGCTTTCTGGATTGAATGCCATCAAGAGGCAACGAGGGCCGTGCCAGCAGAGTAGCCATCTCGCGGAGCGAGATGAGCGAGAGGCTTGCGCTGGCAGGAAGGGCTTTCGGAGTTCGGGGATGGTTGAGGCTGCGGGGCGTTGAGCTCATCTCGCGGAGCGAGATGGCCACTTTGCTTCGCCTGATCGCTGCCGGCGGGTGGTTTGGACGCGGGTCAGTACAGCAGCAGCTGGATCTCGCGGTCCGTGAACTGGGAAGTGTCATGGACGACGAGGAGGTCCCCCATGGTTTCCAAGTTCTTCCATTCGGTCTCGAATTCGGGTACCAGAAAATCGTCGACGTTGAGGACGGGTTCCTGGACGGCGCTGCGAACGGCTGCCTGGGGGGCGGCCGTGGTTTCAGCCGAAGGGGTGCCGACCAGGGAGATGCCGAGGAGGGTGATCACGGCCGCCGCCGCCCAGGCAAGTCCGGCCGCCGCCGAGTCACGCTGATGCCACCAAGCCCTGATGCCAGCCAGCCAGCCGAGGTCCTGGGGAGTCTGCCGGGCGGCCCTAACCACGTTTTGGACAAAATCAGGCCGCGGCTCGGCATGCCTGGCCTTGCCAAGCAGGTTCCAGAGCGGGTCGTTGGGCGTGAGAGGTTCCATGACAGTCGGTCATAACCCGCCTGAGCCCCTCAAGTTGCGGAGGGGCATAAAAAATCAGCCCGGCGGCCAGTCGAGAGCGCGGCCTGCCAGCAGATGCACATGCAGGTGGGGGACGGTTTCCCCGGCGTCCTTGCCGTGGTTGATGACGAGGCGGAAACCCTTGGAGAGGTCCTTGATGCCCAGCTTTTCGGCGATCCTGCCTGCGGCGAGCAGCAGGGCTCCGAGGGTGGCCTGATCTTCGGAGCCGGCTTCGCCGACGCGCGGAATGACCTTTTTGGGGACAATCAGCACATGCGTGGGGGCCTGCGGATTGATGTCGTTGAAGGCGGCGACCAGATCGTCCTCATAGACGAGAGGCGCCGGGATCTCACGGTCGATGATCTTCTGGAAGATGGTTTTTTCGGACATGGTCGGGGATCAGTTGAACAGCTCCTCCTGGTCGTCGTCCCGGGAGCGCCGACGGTCGAGGGACTTGATCTCGTCGATGAACTCGCCCACATCCTCGAACTGGCGGTAGACGGAGGCGTAGCGGACATAGGCCACATGGTCGATGCCCTCGAGGCGGCGCATGACCTTGGCGCCGATGACGGTGGAGGGGATTTCGCGGTAGCCCTCCTCCTCCAGCTCGTTGGCGATGTCGTCGGCGAGCTGTTCGAGCTGCTCCATCTTGACGGGGCGCTTTTCGCAGGCCTTGCGAAGTCCCGACATCAGCTTTTCGCGGTCGAAGTTCTGTCGGGCGCCGTTGCGCTTGACCACGCGCAGCTCCTCGCGCTCGACGATTTCATAGGTGGTGAAGCGGAAGTTGCAGCGCATGCATTCGCGCCTGCGACGTATGGCATGGCCTTCACGCGCCTCACGAGAGTCGATGACCTTGTCTTGGGAACTACCGCATTTGGGACAGCGCATGGTTGGGGGGGGGCCTAAGAATGCCATCTGGGCCGGTGAAGGCAAGGGCCGTCTTGGCTGCGCGTCCAGGCCCGCCCCCCCGGCAAGGCGCAGCTTGGCAAAGTTGATTCGGCTGCTTTGGTGCCGGGATGCCTTCACGCTTGTTTCTGACCCAGAGTTTTCATGCCGAGCCCGCCGTTTGCGCCTTGTTTGAGCCCGGCGGGGTGCTCGCCGCCGGCCAGGTCTGGCAGTCGGAGGCCACGAAGGTGGTGCGTGTGCCGGTGACTGAGGACCAGGGCTGCTATTTGAAGCGCTGTGGCAGGGAGTCGCTGAAGCACCTCCTGCGGCCCCTGCTGTTTTTTCGGAGGCCCTGCTCGATGGCCATGCGGGAGCTGCTGATGCTCCAGGCGCTGCGGCAGGCGGGTTTTCCAGCCATGGAGCCCCTGGCCTGGGGGGAGCGACGTGTTCTGGGCATTCCGGTCGGCGGGTTCCTTGTCGTCAATGAAGTGCGAGGGCAGCTGGCGGACCGCCTGCTGTCCACGCTTGCAGGAGATGAAAGGGAGCCCCTGCTGAAGGAAGTCGGCACCCTTCTGGGCAGGCTGCATGCCGCTGGATTCTACCAGCCGGTGCGCCTCAAGGACCTGATCAGGGCTGAGCAAGGACTGGTCCTGATTGACCGGGAGACTTCGAAGCCCTGGCGCGGGGGCTTTGCCCGCCGCTGGTGCCTGGAGTCGCTGCGCCGATCCATCCGCAAGTCAATTTCGGACGGTAGCGCCCTGACCCGCCCTGACCTGGAGGCCCTGGCCTCAGGCTACTGCGCGGCGATCGCCGAACGCTGGCGGGTCCGGCCAGACGAGTTGCTGACAAAAACAGGAAACCCGGGTCCCGGCCGAAGCTGAAGAACCCGGGTTTGAAGGCAGGAGACGAGGGCTTGATCAGTTCACAAAGGTGATCCTTCCGGACTGGCCGGCGGCCATGGCGGCGTGCTGCGCGTCTGTGCAGGAGCTGTTGATGGGGGCGTCCGGCGCGGCGTCGCTAGCGGTCAACAGGCCGTTTTCGATCATATAACGCTCGACTTCCTCGCCGCTGATGTCGGCGAGCATGACATCATTGACCACGACGCAGGGACTGAGGGGCTGGCCGCTCTTCTGCTCCATCTCCCAGCGGAAGGCGGGGTTTTTGATGATGTCCTTCTCCTCGTAATCGAGGCCGTATTTGCGGAAGATGGCGCGCACGCCTTCGCTCCAGCCGCAGTAGGTTTTCAGGTAGGCGGTGATCTTGGGTTGGCTCATGGGTTTGGGATGTTGTGCCTGTTTGACGGGCGATGACTGGTTTTTTTGAATTACGTTCGAGATCAGCATCGGGCTGAAAAACCTGCCGGGGATCAGACCAGGGCGGCGATGCGGCGGCAGACTTCCTCGACATTGGCGCGGCTGTTGAAGGCGCTGATGCGGAAATAGCCTTCACCGGCGCTGCCGAAGCCGCTGCCGGGGGTGATGACCACGTTGGCTTCGTTGAGCATCTTGTCGAACATCTGCCAGCTGGTCAGGCCGTTCGGGCAGCCCACCCAGACATAGGGGGCGTTGACGCCGCCAAAAACAGCCAGCCCGGCCTTCCTGCAGGCTTCGACGAGCAGCCTGGCATTGCCCATGTAGTGCTCGATGAGTTCGGCGACCTGCTTCTTGCCCTCGGGGCTGTAGATGGCCTCGGCGCCACGCTGCACGATGTAGCTGGTGCCGTTGAACTTGGTGCTGTGGCGGCGGCTCCAGAGCGGATGGATGGCCTGCTTGCCTCCGGCTTTCGTTTTGCCCATGAGGCCCTTGGGAATGACGACCACGGCACAGCGCACGCCGGTGAAGCCGCCGTTCTTGGAGAAGCTGCGGAACTCGATGGCGCAGTCGCGGGCGCCTTCGATCTCGTAGATGGAGCGCGGCACTGAGGGGTCCTGGATGAAGGCCTCGTAGGCGGCGTCGTAGAGCAGCGTGGTGCCGTTGGCGAGGGCGTATTGGACCCAGGCCTCAAGCTGGGCGCGGGTGGCGGTGGCCCCGGTGGGGTTGTTCGGATAGCAGAGATAGACGAGGTCCATCGGCTCGGACGGGATCTCCGGCACAAAGCCGTTTTCAGGGGTGCACTTCAGGTAGTGCAGCCCGGCATAAGCGCCGTTTTCATCCGCCTCACCAGTGTTGCCAGCCATGACGTTGGTGTCGACATAGACCGGGTAGACCGGGTCGGTGATGGCGATCTTGTTGCCGCTGCCGAAGATGTCGAGGATGTTGCCGGTGTCGCACTTGCTGCCGTCGGAGATGAAGATTTCATCGGCCTCGACCTGGATGCCGCGGGCCTTGAAGTCGTTGTCCGCGATGGCGTTGCGCAGGAAGTCATAACCCTGCTCCGGGCCGTAGCCGCGGAAGCTGGCACGATCCCCCATTTCATCGACCGCCTTGTGCATGGCGTCGCGCACGGCCTGGGGCAGGGCCTCGGTCACGTCACCGATGCCGCAGCGGATGAGGCGTTTGGCGGCCTCGGGGTTGGCCTCGGTGAAGGCCTTCACGCGTCGGGCGATTTCAGGGAAGAGGTAACCGGCTTTGAGCTTGTTGTAGTTTTCGTTGATGTAGGCCATGGCGGAAAAGGGGCCGCCATGGTGGCGAGTCCGGCGGGGGATGCAAGCGCCCCGAATCCCTCGTCTGGAGGCTGGAAGTGTTGGTTAGGCCTGGCTCACCGCCTGGCAGGCATGCCAATAATGGACGCAGACAGGGCAAAAAAAGCATTCAGCAGGTCAAAACAAACTCGTTTCAAGAACTTGCCTGTTTGCGAGGCGGTTTCAGTCTTGGGGCCTTCTTCTCTTAAGCCATGTCAGCCTTTTCCGACCCCTTTCGCCAGGCACGCGCCGAATCCGGTGTGCTTCAATGCCCCTTCCATGGGGAAAACATCACCATGATCCTGCGCCATGAGGATGTCAGAAAGGCGGCGAAGGACTGGCAGACCTTCAGTTCCAACGCCCCGTTTCGTGTGCCGATCCCCTCGGAGGAAGAGGTGCGGAGCATGCGTCAGCTTCCCATCGAGACCGACCCGCCCGAGCACACGGACTACCGGGCGATCGCCGAGCCCTTTTTCCAGCGTGCCAAGGATCCGGAAATGATCTCCCGGGTCGAGGCCCTGATTGGCGGCATGATCGACCAGGCGCTCGGCCAGGACCGCATGGAGGTGGTCAATGACTTCGCCCTACCCATCCAGTCACGCGCCCTGACGTATCTGCTCAACACTTCCGAGAAAGAGGCGGAGACCTGGATTGGCTGGGGCATCCACGTTTTCAAGGTGACCGGGGGCGAATTCAAAAAGGGGACGGTGCTGGAGGACTACCTCGCCAGGAAATTCGACGAGGCTGAGGCAAGTCCCGGTCAGGACTTTTTCAGCGCGCTGGTGCAGGCCGAATACCGGGGGCGGCCGCTGACGAGGGAGGAGTGCATGGGCTTTGCCAACCTCGCCTTTGCCGGAGGGAGGGACACGATCATCCTCACGATCGTCTGCGCGCTGGGCTATCTGGCCGAACATCCGGAGGCCCTGGAATTCCTGCGTGAGGACCCACGGCGCATCACCCTGGCGAGCGAGGAGTTTTTCCGCGTGTTCATGCCCCTGACCCACATCGGCCGCGTCTGCCCCGGGGAAACTGAGGTGAACGGCACCACGGTGAAGGCGGGCGAGCGTGTGTCACTCTGCTGGTCGTCCGCGAACTTTGATGATGCTGCCTTCCCGGACCCGGATCAGGTCAAGCTGGATCGCAAGCCCAACCCTCACCTCAGCTTCGGCTTCGGCACCCACCTCTGCCTCGGGGCGCCACATGCCCGCCTCATCCTGCGCACCTTGCTCAGGCTCTGCTGCGAGCGTGTGAAGAGAATCGAGACGATCCAGGCCGTCGAGCGTGTCGAGCATGAGGCCAGGTTTGACCGTGTGCTCGGCTATGACTCCCTGGTTCAGCGATTCCAGGGTTTCTGACTTATTTTTAATCAAAAGAAAAAGGGCAGTCGCATGCCCGTATCTTCATGTGACTATGATACGCATTCACGTCATTATCAGCCTGGCTTCCGCCAGCGGACTCCTGGGGGCCGCAACCCAGCCAGTGGTCTTCAACAAGGACATCCGCCCGATCCTTGCGGACGCCTGCTTTCACTGCCATGGACCCGATCCGGGAACCCGCAAGGCAGGGCTTCGCCTCGACACTGAGGCGGGATTTTTCACCGCCAAGAAGGGCGAGCAGCCCACCGTGATCAAAGGCAAGCCGGACGCGAGTTCGCTCTACCAGCGCCTGCTTTCCAAGGACGAGGACGAGGTCATGCCACCGCCGGATTCCCACAAGGAACTGAAGCCGGCGGAGATTGCCAAGATCAAGGCCTGGATCGAGCAAGGTGCGCCCTGGCAGCCGCACTGGAGCCTGATCCCGCCGCAAAAGCCCGCCTTGCCGGCCGTTAAGGATGGATCCTGGGTGAAAACGCCCGTTGACCGGTTCGTGCTCGCGAGGCTCGACCAGGCGGGCCTCCAACCCGCTCCCGAGGCCGATGCACACACCCTGGTGCGGCGCATCTCGCTTGATCTGACCGGCCTGCCGCCTGCGCCGGAGTTGCTGAAAAAATACGCCACTTCTGATAGGCTGGCCGATGCGCAGGTCAGCGCCCTCGTTGATGAGCTCATGAAATCCCCCGCCTATGGCGAGCACCGTGCTCGCTACTGGCTGGATGCCGCGCGATACGGCGACACGCACGGTCTGCACTTCGACAACTACCGCGAGATGTGGCCCTACCGCGATTGGGTGGTGAAGGCCTTCAATGCGAACCAGCCCTTTGATCAGTTCACCGTCGAGCAGATCGCGGGCGACCTGCTTCCCAACCGCACCGATGACCAGCTCATCGCCACAGGCTTCCAGCGCTGCAACATCACCACGAACGAAGGCGGCACCATTGACGAGGAAAACCTGGCGAACTACGCCGTGGACCGCGTGCAGACCATGGGCTGGGTTTACTTCGGCCTCACAACGAACTGCGCACAGTGCCACGATCACAAGTTCGACCCCTTCACGATGAAGGACTTTTACTCGATGGCCGCGTTTTTCCGCAACACGACGCAGCCCGCGAAGGACGGCAACATCAAGGACGGCCGCGGTCCCATCCTGGTCATCCCGGGCGAGCAGGACAGGCAGCGCTGGCAGAAACTGCCCGCCGAAATCGCCGAGACCACCAGGCGGCGCGACGAACGTCGCAAGGCTGCGGGAGCAGATTTCAACGCCTGGCTCGCCTCCGCGAAGCCGGAGCATCTTGACCAGGATGTGCCCACGAAGGGCCTGCAGGTGCATCTGCCGCTCAATGAAGGCGTCGGCAACGACGTGGCGAACGTGTGCGGCACGCCGGCGAAGGCCAGGGCGCTCGGCCAGATCTCCTGGACGCCCGGGGGCAAGCTTGGGCCGGCTCCGGTGATCAAGCCCGGCAGCACCTTTGAAGTCAGCGACGCGGGCGATTTCGAGCTGAACCAAAAGTTCAGCTACGGCGCCTGGGTCAAGGCAGGCCGCAATGGCGTCTTTGGCGCCATCATGTCGCGCATGGACGAGAAAAACGGCTACCGCGGCTGGGACCTCTGGCAAAGTGACCGAGGCATCGCCGTTCACATCATCGACAGATGGTCGGACAACGCCCTCAAGGTCACCACGAGGGACGCGGTGCTCAAGCCCGGCGAGTGGCAGCATGTCTTCGTCACCTACAACGGCAGCGGCAAGGCCGCTGGCATCCAGATTTACATCAACGGCGTGCCGCAGAAGCGGCTCATCGTGAACACGAACACGATCAAGCCCAAGGCCAGCATCCGCACCACGGTGCCGCTGAAGATCGGCCAGCGCAGCGAGGGCCAGCACTTCACAGACGGCTCCGTCCAGGATGCCCGCGTGTATGACCGCCAGCTCAGTGAGGCGGAGATCAAGACGCTCTCGAATGTCGGCCCGCTGCGAGCCATCCTCGCCGCCGCGAATGACAAACGCACGCCGCAGCAGCGCAATGCGCTCTTTGCCCACTATCTCGCCACCCGTGACAGCGAGTGGATGAAGCAGGACAGCACGGCCAGGAAGCTCGAGGCCGAAAAGGAGGCCATCAAGGCCCGCAGCCCCATCACGCATGTTCAGGAAGAAGTCATGAACGTCGCGCCGATGGCGAACATCCTCGCGCGCGGCGCCTACGACAAGCCGGGTGAACGCGTCGAGGCCGCCGTGCCCGCCGCCTTTGGCAGGCTGCCTGAAAGGGCGCCCAAGAACCGCCTCGGGCTCGCCCAATGGGTTGTGAGCGAGGGGAATCCGCTCACCGCCCGTGTCACGGTGAACCGTTTCTGGCAGGAGGTTTTCGGCCAGGGCATCGTCAAGACGCCGGAGGACTTCGGCATCATGGGCGCGGCTCCGAGCCACCCTGAGCTGCTCGAATGGCTCGCCGTCGAGTTCCGCGACGGCGGCTGGGACGTGAAGAAGCTCTTCAAGCTCATGCTCAGCAGCGCCACCTACCGTCAGATGGCCGCCACCACCCCGGGCAAGCTCGAGAAGGACCGCGACAACTCGCTCCTCAGCCGCGGCCCGCGCTACCGCATGGATGCCGAGATGCTGCGCGACTATGCGCTTGCCGCCAGCGGCCTGCTTTCCGGCAAGATGGGCGGCCCCAGCGTCAAGCCCTACCAGCCCGAAGGCATCTGGGATGTGGTCGGCCTGCCCGGCGGCGACACGCGCAATTACGTCCAGGACAAGGGTGAAAACCTCTACCGCCGCACCTTCTACACCTTCTGGAAGCGCATGGCCCCGCCGCCGAGCATGGAGGTCTTCAACGCCCCCAGCCGCGAGGTCTGCACCGTCCGTCGCGAGCGCACCAACACGCCGTTGCAGGCCCTTGTCACGATGAACGACCCGCAATTCATCGAGGCGGCGCGCAAGCTCGCCGAGAAAGCCATTTCCTGCGGGTGCAACGACGACGCCAAGGCCCTCGCCTGCATCGCCGAGCGCATCCTCTGTCGTCCGCTGAAGGACAAGGAGAAGCCGATCATCGAGGCCAGCCTCAAAGACCTGCGCGCCCACTACACCAAGACGCCCGCCGATGCCGAAGCGCTCCTCAAGGTCGGTGAATCGCCGGTGGATGCGAAGCTGCCGAAGTCCGAGCTCGCCGCGTGGACGATGCTCACGAACCAGCTCTTCAATCTGGATGAAGTCCTCAACAAGTGATGTCGAACCCGCCATCCAGCACCGCATCGGCGAAGCAATGCAGCCATCTCGCTCCGGGAGATGAGCCTGGTGCGTGGCAAGCACGAAAATTCCAAGAAGGTCTCAGGCAAAGGTGTGCGCGAACATCAATGCTGCTCGAATGCGCGACAAGGGTAGCTTTACTCGCCGTCTTGACGCTAAGCATCACCTTGCTGTCTTCCTGCCTTGATTTCGGAGAGCAAACCGAATGGATTGCTCCTGATGTCACAAAGTCCCACTTGGAACAAATCAGCAACATTACCTTGATTCCACTTCCGGTGGGAACTGAAGGTCTCGCATATTTGGTTGATGACGGTGGCATCGATGGGGCAATGGCTGCCAAAGTTCGCATTCCGCCAGAAAAAGAGGCCGAACTGCTTTCTGTGGAAGTCTTCACCAAAGGCGAAAACAAGCAGCCAACTCAAGGCATCGGCCCCGGTCGACCCTGGTGGAAAGCCAGCTCGATGAGCACGCCTATAGCACGCACGATGACCATCAAAGGCAGTCAATATCTTGGCTGCATCTACGGCAAGGAAGGAAGCGACCACATTCTCTACATCACCTGGTTTGACACTTAACCCCATACATTCATGAACCCCTTCACCCGTCGCCAGTTCTTCACCAACGGCTCGCACCTTCTCGGTGGGGCCGCGTTGTCGTCGCTCTTCGGCCAGTCGCTGCAGGCGGCGATGTCGCACAAGGCCGGAGGGCCGCATTTTGCGCCGAAGGCCAAGCGTGTCATCTACCTGCACATGGTCGGCGGGCCGTCGCAGATCGACCTCTTCGACCACAAGCCGGAGATGATGAAGTGGTATGACAAGGACCTGCCGGACAGTGTGCGCCAGGGGCAGCGGCTGACGACGATGACCAGCGGCCAGGCCCGCTTTCCCATCGCGCCTTCGAAGTATCAGTTCAGCGCGGCGGGGCAGTGCGGCATGATGATGAACACCGAGCTGCTGCCGAACCTCGCGAAGAAGGCCGACGAGATCTGCTGGATGCGCTCGCTGCACACGGAGGCGATCAATCATGAGCCTGCGATCACCGCGATGCAGACCGGCAACCAGATCACCGGCCGTCCCTGCCTCGGCTCCTGGGCCTCTTACGGCCTGGGATCGATGAACGAGAACCTGCCCACCTTTGTCGTGCTCGTGGCAACGCCGACGAACCGTGAGCAGGAGCAGGCCATCTCCGCCCGTTTGTGGAGCAGCGGGTATCTTCCCGGCCAGCATGCCGGCGTGTCCTTCCGCAGCAAGGGCGACCCCATCCTTTACATCAACAACCCGCCCGGCGTGCCGGACAGCGTGCGGAAGCGCACCATCGAGGGTCTCAACGCGCTCAACGCGCTCGAGTATGAACAGCTGGGCGATCCGGAGACGCAGACGCGCATCTCGCAGTATGAGATGGCCTTCCGCATGCAGGCCAGCGTTCCCGAGCTGACCGATCTCTCGAAGGAGCCTGAGCACATCTTCAATCTCTACGGCGAAGATGCGAAGAAGCCGGGTTCCTTTGCCAACAGCGTGCTGATGGCCCGTCGGCTCGCCGAGCGCGGCGTGCGCTTCATCCAGCTCTATCACAACAACTGGGACCATCACAGCAATGTCGGCGGCCGCATGCCGAGCCAGTGCAAGGACGTGGACCAGCCCTGTTACGCGCTGCTGGAGGATTTGAAGCAGCGCGGCATGCTGGATGAGACGCTTGTCATCTGGGGCGGGGAGTTCGGCCGCACCATCTATTCCCAGGGCGGCCTCACGAAGGAAAACTACGGACGCGACCACCATCCGCGCTGCTTCAGCATGTGGATGGCCGGCGGTGGCGCGAAAGGCGGTGCGATCTACGGTGAGACGGATGACTTCAGCTACAACATCGTGAAGGACCCGCTGCACATCAGTGACTTTCATGCGACGGTGCTGCACCTGCTGGGCTTCCACGCGGACCGGTTCAGCTACAAGTTCCAGGGCCTCGATGCCAAGCTGATCGGCATCATGCCGGCGAAGCCGGTGAAGGCGCTGATTGCCTGACGGCAGGTGCCGAAGCCCGGGGCCGGCTAGCGGACGTCCCGCCACAGCCAGCGCAGGGCTTCCGGCAGCCTGGGGGACATGCCCTTGCTGCCGTGGAAGCACTCGGTCCAGTCCATGCGGTGGTCATAGCCCATGTATTTCAGGCTGGCCTCCATCATGCGGTTGGCGATCGGCCAGTTCCCGAACTTGTTGTCGAGGTCGTTGGTGCCGTCGAGCAGGTAGATGCGCAGGGGCTTGCGTTCGGTGATGCGCAGGAGGCTGGGGTAGGCGTTGCCTCCGCGGATGTCCACGAAGGTTCCCACCCAGCCAAGCACCTTATGAAACTTGTCCGGCCTTTCCCAGGCGGCGGTGAAGGCGCAGATGCAGCCTGATGAACCGCCGGCAATCGCCCTGGCTTCAGGCTCCGGACGGAAGCGCACCTGGAAGCGCTGCTGCACTTCGGGGAGGATTTCCTCCAGGAGGAAGCGCACATAGCTGTCACCCAGGCTGTCGTATTCGAAGCTGCGGTTGCCGGCCTTGTCCTGGGGCTTTTGACCCGGGCGACGGCCGGGGTCGATGAACACGCCGATGGTGACCGGCATCTGCTTCTGATGGATCAGATTGTCGAAGACCACGGTGGCCTTCATGGGGCCGTTGGGGTCCGCATGGCGGGTGCCATCCTGCCAGACCATGAGGCAGGCTTCGGAGCCCGGCCGGTATTGTTGAGGAATGTAGACGCTGACATCGCGGACGGTTTCCGGAAAGATGCGGCTGGTCCGCCATTCGAACTTTTCCAGCCGCCCCTGGGACACACCGGCCTTTCGCTGACTGTCAGGGGTGTAGTCGTAGTGTTCGACATGCACGCTGCCGCCGATGCGGGGCATGCCGTCGGTGACGATCTGGTACTGGAAGTCGGAGAAGTTGGGCAGGGTTTTCACCAGCACCTGAAGGCCGTCCTCACCCAGCGGGGTCATCTGGCCCAGGAGGGTGCCGTCTGCCCGAATGACCTGGGCGGGCAGCTTGTCCATGATGGCCCAGGCGGCGGTGCGTTCTTCCACCCTGGCGTGGGGCCTGCCTTTGAGAAGGTTCTGCCGCCCGAACAGGCGGATCACCTGCTCACGAAGCTCGGGCACAGGCCGACCTGTGGAGAGTGCCTTTTCCAGGTTCAATGGAGAGGCTTCCAAGGTGCCTCTGTCCTGGCCGGCAGCCAGTCTCGCCAGGGCGAGGCAGAAGAAGAAAAAAAGAGGGCGCATGATCACAGCGCCCTCCAACGGTACAATCCGCGCGAGCCTTCCACAGAATCACAAGGCGGCGGTGACAGGCATGCGGCTGTTGCCTGCGCGCACCTGGTACATGCGCTCCTGGATGCCGCGCATCATCTGGCGGACATGAGGCCATTTCATCCGGTCGCGCATGATGTCCGCGCTGCGCTCCCAGGAGCCCCATTGAAGCACCTCGATGTCCACATGGCGGACGCCCCAGGCGTTCATCAGGCCGCGGGTCGGCTTGTAAATGTCAATCGTGCCGGTGCCGACGAGCGCGCTGCCGTAGTCGTCCACCTCATAGATGATGTGGGGCTGGTCCGTGATCCGGAAGCGGGTGCCGACCGGATAGCGAGACCAGTCTGCGGCGGCGCTGCGGACCTGTCCGAACCTGAGTGGCGTCCCGAGGGCGTTTCTGGCACCGTAGGCCAGATGATCCGCTTCATCATGACAGTAAGCGGTGGTGCGCACCGTCATCTTTTTCCCCGGAATGCTGGTCGCTGCGACCAGGGGAGGCCGAGGGGATTCGAGGACAAAATAGTAACGTTTGACCTCGCTTGGCCTGAAGGGGACTCCGGCGGAAAGTGCCTTTCGAACTTCGTAACGGACACCTGGTTTCAGAGGGGCTCCTGAGGACTTTAAACCTCCCTGGCTGAACAGACCTTCAGAGGGCAGGGCACAAGAGGAAAGAGCGAGGGTGAGAGCAGCGGCCCCCAGCAATCTCGTCGAGAAGTGGCAGTTGGCATTCATAGCATTTATTATGATTATTTTAAATTTATTAAACAAATCATAAAATATCAAGATAAAAACCATAATGAGTAAATTTTTACAATGACCTGACTTTTAATGCTTGTGTGTTGTTGCCATGAAAAAAGCGGGCCTCCCGAAGTGGGAGGCCCGCCGATGAGGTTGTTGGATGTGCCGTCCGTTACGGGGCGGCGAGCTGGGCGGTGCCTGCTCCTCCATCCGGTCCCGAACTCAGGAAGAAGCCGTGGGTGTGGGGGGCTTCAGGTGCATGTGCCTGAAGCAGCACGCCCATGAAGCTGACCTTCTTGGTCTGACCGGTCGGTGTGAAGGTGCCCTTGTAGGTGCCTTTGGCCGTGTCGATGGACAGGGTGTAGCTGTTATCAGCGGGGGTCACTTTGTCGGTGGCGGAAACCGAGACATTCTTGGTCATGGAGATGGATGGCTTGCCGCCTTCAAAGGAAAGCTCAGCCGCGCCGGCCCCCAGCCCAAGGGACGAGTTGAAGGTCGTCGTGCCGTCATAGTGCATGCCATCCCCGTCGACCTTGATGCCGTTAGGCCAGCCCGCCGTGTAAACGGGGGTGGGCTTGGCCGATGCCGGACGGAACCACAGTAGGTCTTCGCCAGTGATGTCGCCGTGGGCCGTGCCAAATTCCAGAGGGCCGCTGATGGATCCTCCGCCTGAATACAGGGAGGCGAAGAAGGGCATGAAGTTGCCATGGGAGAGCGGGGCGCTTGCCGTCACGGTGGTGCCGTCGGCCAGGGTGGCGGTGATGGATGCAATGCCCGTCGGCGAGACGGTCACCGTTCCAACTCCGTCGCCCTGGGGAAATTGGGTGGCGGTGTAGCCGTTGTTCGGGTCTGCCTGACGGGGGAAGGCCAGGGTGTAATAGCCGCTGGTCGTCTTGTTCAGCAGGGCGGTGGGCTTGAGGTCCTTGCCATTGTAGTAGGCGCGGTCGGCCTCCACGAAGGAGAAGTTAACGCTGTCCTTTTCACTGAGGATGCCCTGAAGCTTGTTGGCGCCTGCCACGAGCGGGTTCATTTCGACGCCGAGGCTGAGGACGAACGAGGGTTTGCCCTTCCTGGGAAGAATGAGGGTTTCGGCAAGATCCTTGCCAAACAGCGCCTGGCCGGAGCTGGCAAAGGTGATGTTGGTGATCGAGAATTTCTGACCGTCGATCTGGATGCTGCCGGAGCCCGTTCCCTTGTCGGTGACGGTGATGTTGATGAAGCCTTCTGAAGCATTGCTGGGAGTGGTGGAGCCGCCTGCGGTGAGAAGGCCGTTGAAGACGCCTTTGACGCCTGGGAAGGGAGTCGCGCGGAAGTGAGCGACGAGAGTCAGGCCTTCAGAGAAGGTGAAGCTGAGGATGGGTGAGCGGTCACCGACAAGGATGCCTTGGTTGCTTTCCCAGTAGTCGAGAATGAAGCCTGGTTTGGCGACGGCGCTGAGGGTGTAGGTGCCGCCGATCTGGTAGGCGTTGCCGGCTTTCAGGCCGCTGATGCTTCCCTTGGCGGTGTCACCCGGCGCGACGGTGGCGGCAAGCGAACGCATTTTGACGGAGGTGAAGAGACGGGTGGCGGTGGCGGAGACATTGCCGTTCACGTCGATGGCCCTGGCATGAAGGGTGTTGAGGCCGCTGACAGGGGTGACGACGGTGTTCCAAGAGCTGGAGGAGACGGCGAGGTTCTGATAGGCGCCGCCGTTGAGCGAGAATTCGACATGGTCGATGTCGCTGTCATCCTGGGCAAAGCCCGTGACACTGACGCTGGTGGCGGATTCGCCGAAGGAGGCGTTGATGCCAGGGGAGATGAAGGCGATTTCGGGCAGGTTGGTTTCAACCGTTGGAAGAACGTCGATGGAGACGGTGGTGGTGGCGGGGGTGCCGACAACGGCTCCGCCTGTGGTTGCACCGAGGGAGAGTGTGAAGGTCCTCGTGGTGAGGGCGCCGGCCTGGGGAATCAGAGTGATGGCGACCACCTTGCTGGTTTCACTCGCCGAGAAATTCACCGTTCCCGCAGGGGCCGTGAAATCCGTGCCGGCGGCTGCGGTGCCGTCCGTGGAGTTCAAGGCCACCGTCACCGAACCAGGACCGCCTGACTTGCGGGTGACCACGACGTTGATGGAGGTGGCGCCCTGAAGGGCATGGAACTCCGAAGCGGCAAAGGCCAGGCCGACAGAGTCGGTGGAGGACACAGCGACGGTGCCGGTAAGGCCGTAGGAGACTGCCGCCGAGGCGGTGGTCTGACTGGCGTAGTCGACGCCACCGACGAAGATGGAATAGTCGCCGGGCTGCAGGAAAAAGGTTCCTGTGACCGTGCCATCCGCGACGCCATCACCCAGGATGCCGGGGGCATCTCCGAAGAGGGCGGAGGTGCCGTCCACGGCATGGCCGACATAGAGGAAGTCGGACAGGTCGGCAAAGGAGGTGCCGGCATCGTTGCCAACCTTCCAGTTGTCGAGCGAACGGTAGCAGCCCTCCTTGGCCACACCGGTGCGGGTGGCGGTGTAGGAGGCGCTGATGGCGGAGTAGTCGTAATCGGCTCCTCCGCTCAGGTGAGCCAGGCCGCGGAAGAGGCTGAAGCCTGGCTTGAGTGTGCCGTCCTTGGCGCCGCCGTTGGTGGAGCCTGAGAAGGTGATGGTGACGAAGGAGGCGGTGGCGACATTGAAGCGGTAGTAGCGCAGCTTGTGGCTGTCACCGTAGTCGGCGTCAGTGCCATCCGCCCAGCCATGGCTGCCGGTGACGGCCTGGTTGGAGATGGTGACGGGTGTGGTGGAGACGGCGGGGTCAAGGACGCCGAAGTCGCGTCCGGTGTAGCCGATGTGCCCGAAGGCGTGGATGCCGCCCAGCAGGGAGAGGGCGAGGCAGGGGAGTAAACGTTTCATGAAATAGTTTCGTTAAGTGGATGAAGATCTGAAGGCAGGTGCAGCTCCGGCTTGAGCCAGGGACGTGCAGAATGATGGCGCGTCGTGGCGCCGGAGATTTGAGCGGAGAGGGTCAGGCCCGGCCTCGTGGAGGCCCTTCCGGGGGCGGGTGGTTTCCTGCCTCCGCCTTTTGAATCAAATTTGGATAGGTCATGCGGCGTGCCGCCGGAGGCACGATCCGCAGGGTGTCGGCGACCACGGCCTCAAACTTCTTGAGGGAAGGCTTCGCTCCCTCGGCATCCTTGCCGCGGGTCTTGCGGCCGCCTTCCTCGACGGCTTCGCAGAGAGGACAGGGGTGCTGGCCGTCGAAGGTCTTGGTCACGGCCTGGAAGAGGCCGTCCGACTGTGAGTAGCTCACGAGCATGGAGGTCCAGGCGATGCCCTGGATCACAGCCCACTGGAGGCCCAGGGACAGGCACATCATCCCGAGGATGATCCAGCGGATCACCTTTCCCGGGAGGCTGTGGCTGCTTGTCTGCATGACGGATGTTTCAGAAGCGCCACAGCACGCTGGTGTGCAGGGTGAAGTCAGGTGCGGAGGGTGTCAGGCCGCCGCCAACGCCGAGGCGCAGTGAGAAGCCTCCGGGCAGGCCCAGCATGGTGGTCAGAAGGGCCTGATGAGAGCCTTGTTTCTCCTCGAAGTCGCCGAGAGCCTCCAGGCCGACGGACAGGTCGTGGTTGATCTCATGGCGAAGGCCCAAGGCATAACCAAAACCTGGTTTTCCGCCGTCGCCGGAGACAAAGCTGACCAGGTTGAGCACCATGCGGGTGCCCTCCATCAGGTCGGCTTCAAGGATGACGCGGGAATGCCAGCCGTTTTCGCCGTGACGATGAATGCCGCCATGGCTGCCGTGATCGGTCCCGGAATGGCCGTGGGAGTGAGGGGTGGGCGGAGGGGCGTCTGGACCGCTGCCGGTGTCGTGGACGTGGGCGGCGCTGTCCTGGTGCGAATGCCCGGAGGACTGGGCGAACTCGTAGCCCGTCCACAGGCCGGCTCTGAAGTTCAGCGGTCCGGTCGGCGGCAGAAGGGAGACGACGAACTGAGGTGTGATGCCGGTGTTGTCCCAGCCGCTCCCATCATCAGCAAATCCCGCCGTCAGGCCGAAGGCCAGGGACGAGGCCAGGCCGAGGTAGAACCCGGGTTCGCTGGAGAACTCGCTGCTGTCTCCATCCCTTGTCCATTCGAATCCCGCAATGCCCACGCCACCCATTGAGGATGGGATGGCGCTGTCCTGAACCAGGATAAAATCGCGTCCATGGTGGCCATGGGCAGGGTGGATGACCCAGACAAGAAGCATGAATACAAAAGGCAGTGGACGCGGCATGTCGGGCCGGAGGAAGGGGCTCGGTGAATGCTGGAAAGGGTGTTAGCGCGTGGAGGACATGGTCATGGAAACATTTCCCGAAACCTGGGCCTCTTCTGCTCCGACGGCTGGAAACTCGTTCATGAGGAAGTAGCCGAGCCCCACAAGGCCCTCGCCATCATTCACAATCACGGCCTGATAGGAGGCTTTGCGGGTCACGCCGGACTTCTTCACCTGGAAGGAACCTTGGAACAGGCCTGAAGTGGAGGTCAGGGCGAAGGTGACGGAGCAGGGATTGGCCGGAAAACGTGCCGCGCCGGATGCCGAAAGCGAGCCATTCACGTCCGGGGACGCCTGCACTCCGTCCAGCGCCTCATGATCCAAGGCGAGGTGAAGGCTGGACGCCGGGGGGGCAACGTATTTCCCGCCGATGACCTCGAGGTCCACGGGGCCGAAGCCGTTTGGATAAAGCTTGGTGGCTGTGGGGGTGCGGTACCAGGAAGCCTGGGATCCCTCCAGGCGGTGCTCAGGGCCGCCGTCCATGACGAGGCGCGCCAGGAAGGATCCTGAAAGCGAGGTGACCGCCCGCAGGACGGATGCCTTGCTGTTCCAGACCATGCCTGTCCTGGAGCGCAGCACCTGCTGCAGACTGATGCCCCCGTCGTTTTCCACGGGCCGGGAGAAGGTGAGCGAGGTGTCGTCGGCAAGCTTCACCGTGCCGGTGGCGAGGCCGTTGGCCGCAACCTGAAAGCTGCCGAGGCCATGGCCTGAAGGTGCATCGGCTTCAACATCGCGCAGGCGGAGGGCGAAGGTGTGCCTTCCCTGGTAGGGGCCTGGAGCGGTGCTGGGCAGCCTGAGTTCCAGGGACACGGCTTCCTGGTCATCATCAAGCTCGCCCGTCATGCGGCCGGATGAGATGTTGTAGTTCAGCGTCAGGCTCAGGGGCTGTCGGCCGGGCCTTGTCAGGATCACGGTGCCAGAGGGCCTGCCGTCCAGTCCGGTCAGGATGCCGGAGAAGGTGCGCCGGCTGTCACCGAGCTGCATTGTGCCGGTCAGCGCCCCCAGTTTGGACACCGTGACGGAAAGGCTGCCGCCGAGCAATTCATTCAGCGAAATGGAACGCGGGATGTTGCCGGTGAAGGTTCCGACCAGCCCTGTGGGAAGCGCGTTGATCACCAGTGTGGTGCGGAAAGGCTCGGAGCGCCCTGCTGCGTTGGCGACTCGGATGACGAGGGGGAAGCTGCCGCTTTTCAGTGGGCGGCCGGAGATCACACCGGTGGAGGTTTTGACGGAAAGCCCGGGCGGCAGGCCGGTGACATTGACAAGGGCAGGGGCGTTGTCGACGACTAGCGTGTGGTTGTAAGGCTGGCCGATCAAACCCACAGGCAACGGCCCTGTGTCGGAGATGGAAGGGGTGTCGAGCACCAGGACCTGGGCGGAAAGGCTGTCCACACGGCCGGCGGCGTTGCGGACCCGGACGTGATAGAGGCCGGAATCGCGAGGGGAAGCCCCTGCCACTTCAAGCACGGGCACCACGGCGTCATTGAGTTGAACGCCGTCCTTGAACCATTGGTATTCGAGTTCGGGCCCGCTGGCCGCCACGCGCAGCTTGAAGGTCTTTCCATTCACCAGGGTGATGTCTGTCGGCTGGGAGGTGATTCTGGGTGCGGCGAGCACGGGAGCCCTCGTGGTGTAGCTGTAGCGGAAGCCCTGCCGGTTCGGGTTCGTGGCCGGTGCGTTGCTGCCCAGGGCGAGGGTGTAGTTGCCGGGCGGCAGGGTCCAGGCACGGCTGATGCGTGAGCGGGTGCTGTTGTCGACATGATCCATGTAGGTCAGGTCCTCGGCCCAGTCGATGTTGCCACGGTTGTTGTAGGTGTGGAAGTCGCCGCCGTCGTTGTCCCAGCCCCTCCAGAGGGTCATGCTGGGAAACATGCTGCTGGTGTCGGCCTTCCGGTCCGGATTGTCCACGCTCGGCCAGGGCACGCTGGCATCGCGCTCCACGGTGAATTCAAATGTCAGCGTCTGGGTGACGGTCAGGGCGATCCAGTTGGAGGTGTGGGTCCAGCCGACGGGCTGGCTGCCCTGGCCGGGATTGCCGAACAGGGCGTTGTCCTCCCAGCTCCAGGCGCCCACATGATCGCTGTACTTGCCACTGCTGCTGTCCGGCCCAAGCACAAAGGTCATGTTGTAGCCAATGCCCCCTGTCGATGGGGCACCTTCAGGATAGGTGTTGGCGACAGGATCCCCTCCCGAGGCGCCCGGGTTTCCTGTCATCACGGAATAAGACATTTTGAAGCCCTGGCGGTTTGGGTTGATTGCCGGCGCATTGCTGCCCAGAACCAGGGAATACTGACCGGCCGGCAGCCTCCAGGTGCGGGAGATGGTGGTGTCGGTGCTGTTGTCGATGTGATCGACGTAGCTCAGGTCTTCGGCCCAGGAGACGTGGCCGCGGTTGTTGTAGGTGTGGGAGTCGCTGCCGTCATTGTCCCAGCCCTTCCAGAGGGTCATGCTGGGGAACATGCTGCTGGTGTCGGCCTTGCGGTCCAGATTGTCCATGCTCGGCCAGGGCACCTGAGCGTCCCTTTCCAGGGTGATGGTCAGGAGCGAGGCTTCCTCCAGGTTGACGGCAGTCCAGCAGGAGGTGTGGGTCCATCCGACAGGCTGGGCGCCCTGGCCGGGATTGCCAAAGAGGGCGTTGTCCTCCCAGCTCCAGGCGCCGACATGGTCGGAGAGGCTGCCGGAGTCACCGTTGCCAAGCAGGAGGGTGTGGGCATAACCGACACCCCCGGTGGAGGGGGCGTCCTCCGGGTAGGTGTTGGGCACAGGGTCGGACTTGGAAACTGTTGCCGAACTGTAGGTCAGCTTGAAGCCCTGGCGGTCCAGGTTCGTGGCCGGTGCATTGCTGCCCAGGGCCAGCGTGTAGTCCCCGGCGGGCAGGAAGTAGGTGCGGGTGATGCTGGTGGCGGTGCTGTTGTCGTAGTGGTCGCGGTAGGTGAGCTTTTCGGCCCAGCTGACATTGCCCCGGTTATTGTAGCTGTGGGAGTCGCCACCGTCATTGTCCCAGCCGTTCCAGAGGGTGAAGCTGGGGAACATGCTGCTGGTGTCTGCGAGCCGGTCAGGAAGTTCAGGCGAGGGCCAGGGGACGGAAGCATCACGTTCCATGGTCAGGGTGAAGATTGTGGCGCGGGAGACGCGCAGCGCCATCCAGCAGGAGGTGTGGGTCCAGCCGACGGGCTGCGTGCCCTGGCCGGGGTTGCCAAACAGGGCGTTGTCCTCCCAGCTCCAGGCTCCGACATGGTTGGAGAAGCTGCCTGAGGACGTGCCGTCGGTGATGACGGTTCGGGTGTAGCCAATGCCACCGGCCTGGGGGTCGAAGGCGGCGGTCATCGAGGATGTCAGGGTGCATTTGAAGCCCTGGCGGTTGAGATTGGTGGCCGGAGCGTTGCTGCCCAGGACCAGCGTGTAGAGGCCGGCCGGCAGCAGATAGCTGCGGGTGATGCTGGTGGCGGTGCTGTTGTCGTAGTGGTCGCGGTAGGTGAGCTTCTCGGCCCAGCTGACATTGCCCCGGTTGTTGTAAGTGTGCAGGACGTCGCCATCCCTGTCCCAGCCGTTCCAGAGAGTGAAACTGGGGAACATGCTGCTGATGTCCGCCTTCCTGTCCGGATCGGAGACATCAGGCCAGGGTACGTTGGCGTCCCGTTCCAGCTTGACGACGAGGACCGTCGGCTGGGTGAGTGACAGGCCCACCCAGCGTGAGGTGTGGGTCCAGCCGACCGGCTGGGTGCCCTGTCCGGGGTTGCCGAACAAAGAGTTGTCCTCCCAGCTCCAGGCCCCTGCATGATCGGAGAATTCCGCCAGATCGTTGCCGGTCATCGAGACCATGCGGGAGTAGGGAACTCCGACTTCGGAGGGTTCGGGACTGCTGATGTCGGCAGAGCGGAGAGTTCCGGCAATGCAAAGCGCTCCGCACAAGGCGTGCCGGAGCAGGTGGGGCATGGGGATGTTCATTTCGTGGAGGGGGAGAGGTTTGAAAAGCGGTCAGGGATTCGTGTCGGACAGCTCGACACGGCCGGAAAGGATGCGGGTGGTCGTCGGAGTTGTTTTGGGGGAGGCGGCAGGCATCTCTGCGAGGTTGAAGAAACCATAGCCAGCGGGGCCGCCGCCATCGTCGACAATCATGCCCAGGAAGGTGGCGCTGCGCGGGAGGTCCTTGGCCGGAGATACGCTTGTGTCGGAGTCCACCAGCTTGAAGCTGCCCTGAAAGGCCCCGGTGACGCCGGGTGTGAACGTGGTGCCGCTGCCGGGGGTGAGGGTGAGCTTCACCTGGCCCGGGTTGCTATCCGGCGGGTCCAGTTTCGCGGGGCTTCCCTTGAGGATTTCAAAGGGGTTCCAGTCCAGGCGTGTTGCGGGTGAGGGGGCCCTGCCTTCCCGGAAGGTCAGGCGTGCGTTGCCCGCACCGGCGAGAAGACCCATGGCAATGTCGTCCTTGCCGGGAATCTCATAAGCACCGCCCAGGGTCACGAGACTGAGCGGAGCCGGGTTGAGCGGGTCAAGGCTCAGAGGATCAAAGCCGTCCTTGTAGCTGCGAGTGGTGGCAGTTTGCCGGGGCTTGTACCAGCTCATGGCGGAGGTGTTGAGGCAGCCCGCTCCACCACCGATGATCTCCAGGGTGCCAAGCAGGGAGCCCGTTTTTGAATAAAGCAGGGTGAAAACGGGGAGGCGACCGCCCTGGCCAAGCGTGCCTGAAAGAGTGACAGGTGCGGAATTGTCGGCCAGACGCACCACGCCGCTGACGGCGCCCTTGCTGCTGACCTTGAAGGCTCCAAAGCTGTGACCCTGGGGTTTGTTGTCATCGCCGAGGTCCCCGGCACCGAGTTTCATGGCGAAGGTGTAGCCGTTCACATAGGGGGCGGGGGCGGAGGCGGGAAGCCGCGCATCCAGGAGCAGGGTGACACCGTCGGACTTGATCTCGCCGGTGAGACGCCTGGATGAGCGCAGAAGGGTGAAGGTGATGTCGATGTCAGGAAGATCCTTGCGGATGATGGTTGCCTCACCCGCGGGGTCCGCATCAGGCAGGACGGCGAGCTCGCCCTTGAAGCTGTGCTTGACGGTGCCGAGGCTGAGGGTTCCGGAGAAGGTGCCGAGTTTGGTTGTGGTCACCGTCAGCAGTCCTCCAAGATTGCGGTTGAGCGCGGCTGAGGCGTGACGTGGCACGATGCCCTGGAACACACCGAGGGAATCCGCAGGGAAGGGGTCAACCCTGACCTCCTTGACCTTGTCGTAACCGGTGCCCGCAGCGTTGGCGGCCTTGATGCGGACGAAGTAGGTTTTCGCGGTGGTGGGCCTGCCGGTGATGGCGCCGGTGGCGGGGTTGAGCTTCAGTCCTGCGGGCAGGTCCGTTGCAAAATATTTGGTTGGGCCGTTGCTGGCGCTGACCTGGGCGGTGTAGTTCTGCCCGACGATCGCGTCAGGCAGGAGGAGGTCATCCATGACGGGCCAGGGAAGGATGGTCACGGTGGCGTCCTGGCTGGTCGATCCGCCGGCGTCATTGTAGACACGCACGGAGTAGCTGCCGGCCTGGGCGGTGTCGAGGGTGGTGAGCACCAGGGTGCTCTTGGTGGCGCCACTGATTTCGGAGGTGCCCTTGCGCCACTGATATTTCAGGCCGGTGCCGCTGGCGGTGACGGCCAGGGTGACCTTGGTGCCCTGCTTGACGGTGACGGAGGCGGGATGCTTCTTGATTTCAGGGACAGGCAGGACGTTGACCGTGGCGATGCTGCTGGTGACGCTGCCCGCGCCGTTGGTGATGACGACCTTGTAGCCGCCGCCGTCGGAGGTGGAGGCCGGGGCTAGGTCGAGCACGGGGGAGTCACCGCCGACGTTCGTGGTGCCGCGCTTCCACTGGTAGGAGAGTCCCATGCCGTCCGCGATGACCTTGAGCTGAACCGCCGCTCCGGGAACCACCGTGGTGCCGACAGGCTGTCTGCGGATGATGGCCTTGCCGTTGACCAGGCCGGGGTTGGGATCGTCCTTGTCGAGGAAGCCGTCTTCGTCCTCGTCGCCGCCAAAGCGGCTGCCTGCGCCGGGAAGCACACCCATGAAGCTGAGCCAGTCACCGGAGGCGAGGGAGCTGAGGAGTGCGGAACGGGACAGCGGCGCGTCGGAGGCCCTGTCGGAACGATAGGCGCCTGATTTCCAGAGGTAGGAGCGGGGCTCGCCGCCGATGAAGCCGCGGGCGACGAGGTCGCAGTCGTAAAAACCGATGGCGTCCGGGATGGTGCGGGATTCGAGCAGGGCGAGCTCGGAGGTGACCGATGGCTGGGATCGGTTGGCGGTGGTGACGGTGGGGCCATAGCCGACCGTGGGTGCGGTGCCGGTGTCGAAGCAGTTGAGGAAGGCCGTTACGTCCGCGAACTCCTGCGGCGTCTCCAGCAGGTCGAGAACATAGGGATGGACGATGGGCATGACATAGCCTGTGCCGTCATGAAGAAGGCCGAAACCGCTGAGCGACTCGGCGCCGGCGCGACCATCATAAAACTGACGCTGATAGAGGGTGCGGAGCGGCGGGTTCTTGACCGGCTGGCTCAGGCCCGCCTCCTGCGGCAGGTCGATGTTGTGGTTGCTGCCGTCGGGGTGGATGTGGCAGGTGATGCAGTGGCTCTTGACGTGGCTGTTGAACAGGTCGCGTCCCTCCTCGGGAATGCCGGAGCCAAGCGTGGCGGGCAGGCTGCGGTCAAGGTTGCGGTTGGGGTTGGCGTGATGAACGACGGACATCAGGTAGTCCGCCATGTTGTCGATGTCGTCCTTGGACAGCTCGGAGCCGCCCATGAGGTTGTGGAAGGTGCCGTTGAAGCTTTGCAGCGTCGGCTTGTCCCCCCGCCAGTGGAAGGGGGCTCCCGCCTGCATGCCGCGCAGGGTCTGCGTGGTCATCGGCCCCTTCATCGGGTGCATGTCATAAGGCCGTGGTGTCGTGTCATGGACGGAAAGGTTGGCGCCAAAGACGGTGACCATGCTGCCGCCAGGGTCACCGAGGTCCCAGGCGAGGCCGTCACGGTCGGCGTCGAGGTGGCACATGCCGCAGGAGTTGGTGCCGTTGCCGGAGAGACGTGCGTCAAAAAGCTGTCCGCGCCCCTTGCGGATGAGAGCCGGGACCGGGTCGCTGGCGCCGAGGGCGACCTCGGCCTCCAGCGCGAAGCTCGTGGTGTTGATGACGGAGACCGAGCTGGAGATCTTGTTGAGCGTGTAGAGCCTGCCCCGCACCTCGTCGAGCACCAGGCCGCGTGGGCCGCGCATGGCGGAGGCGCTGGTGTCCGCGCCGGTGCGGATGTCGATGCGCTGAAGCACGCCGCCGGTGGCCGGATCGATCTTGGCGATGCGGTCGGAGGCGAAGGCGGCGGTCCAGGCGCTGGAGCCGTCGGCGGAGAACACGAGGCTGGCCGGCTGGGCGAGAGCGACAGAGCGTGCGGGCTCGTTGGGAAGGGTGTTGTAGTCGATGCCGGGGTTGAGGTCGTGAACCGTCACGTCGGAGGGGGTGACGACGGAAAGGCGGCTGTCGACGAAGTGGCCGCGCAGGGTGGGTTCGAAGCGGACAAGGTTGAGCGAGTCGGTGTTGGCGACCCAGAGCTCGTCCGTGCCAGGGCGGCAGGCGAGGTCAAAGAGGTTGGTGCCGACGTCACTGATGTAGCGGACCACGGCGCGGGTGGTGGTGTCGATCTCCGCCACGTCCTGGTCGAGGATGATGTTAGGCACATCGGGGTGGCTGGCGGCGACGATCTGGGCGGTGTCGGGGGCTTCGGGCAGGGCGGGATTGGCTGGCGCCGGCTGTGGTGGCGCCTTCTGGCGGGGCAGGACGGTGGTGCGGTTTCCGGAGAGGAGGAAGGCGGCGTAGACGCGGGTGCCGTCGGGGCTCAGGGAGAGCGCGTGGGGATAGACGCCGTTGAGGGGGATGGTGGCGACGGCGGCGCGGGAGGCGGCGTCGTAGACACGGATTTGGTTGGCGCGTGCGCAGGCAATCCAGGCCTGGCCGCCGACAAAAAGCACGTCGGTGGGCTCGTCGCCTGTGCGCAGGGTCTCGATGACGGCGCTGGTGGAAAGGCTGAGGATGGAGACGGTGTCAGCGGCCTCGTTGACAACCCAGACCTCGTCATTGGTGCGGGCGCGGACGGTGACGGGTTCGAGACCGACCGGGATCTGGGCCACCCGGGACGGGGTGGCGCCGCTGAGGTCGAAGACCGTCACCCTGGCGCTGGGCGAGTCGGCGGCGATGAGGCGGGAGCCGTCGGGCGTCATTGCGAGAGGGTGTACCTGGCGCGCCTCGAAGTGCCGCCAGGCGGCTCCGGCATGGCCGGCCAGGAGCAGGGGGATGAGCAGGAGTGTTCTCATGACGGATCAGCCTTTGACCGGGTCTAACGAACGAATGTTGTATATCTTCGCCTGGGCGCCCAGGGCCTTCACGGCCTCCTCACGGGTGATCGGGCGGGAGGAGATGATCTGGAGCCTGGGCAGGCCGCCCTTTTGCGGAGAGAGAATGCGGGCCGACTGCACGCCCTTCACGGTCATCATCGCGGCCTTCACATGGCTGGAGCAGGCGCTGCAGAAGATGCCGGCCACCTCGCCCTCGTAGGTCAGCGCGGGCTCGGCGGCCGGGGCCAGCCCAACCAACAGTGTAGAAACAAGAAGGAGCAGGGTTTTCATGGCGGGATGGTGGTTCAGGAATGGGGACGGCCGAGGAGCTGGTGGACGTGCTCGTGCAGCCGCTCGCCCATCAGCTTGGCGATTTCAGGCTGGGGATGAAAGACGGAGTAGTAGCCGCGGACACGGCCCCGGCCGTCGATCAGGGCGATGCGCAGGTCGTGCTCAAACTCGTCGTCGGGGGTGATTCGCTCCTCCACGGGGATGGGTTTGGCGGCGGTCATGCCGACTTCGTCGGTCATGAAGCTCCAGAGCCTGCCCCGGTCGCCCGTGATAAACCACCAGGGGGAGTTTTCCTTGGCGCCGACGGCGTCGGCATAAGCCCTGAGCAGTGCGACATTGTCGCGCTCAGGCTGGATGGCCACGGAGAGCATGTGGAATCCCGGGTGGCCGGCGAACTCCTGGTTCAGTTTTTGAAGCTGGGCGGTGACCGCGGCGCAGCCGTGGGGGCACTGGGTGTAAAGGTAGGCCGCCACGATGACATTGCCCCGGAGATCCGAGAAGCGGACGGCCCTTCCGTTTCTTTCGATGGCTTCAAGATCGCCCTTGATCGTGGCATAGACAGGCAGATCAGCCTTGGGAAGGACAGTCTGAAGCACGCGGTTGTAGGCAAGGCTGAGGCCGATGATGAGGGTGATCGCCCCGCCTGTCAGCAGCCAGAAGCGCACCGGGCGGAACTCGGCGGTTTCTGGAAGGGATCTGCTGGCGGCGGGTGTGCTCATGGGACGGGCGGATGCAGGGGCTTGGTGGGGGTGCGCCTGGAGAGCTCGTCCAGCGTCCAGGGGGTTAAACGACCCGGGTTGGCCTTGCGGATTTGCCGAATGGTCACGTCATTCACCTGGAGCGGCCTTTGTCCCCAGGTGCGAAGCACAAAGGTGGCTACGTCGGCAATCTCCCGGTCATTGAGCCAGGTTCCAAGCCCGGGCATGATCGGGTGCCTGATGAACGTGCCAGGAATGGGTCCCGAGACACCGTGCACCAGAATGGCGGCAAAATCCACCTCCCTGCATCCTTGCAGCCAGGGTGAGCCGACAAGGGGGGTGCCAAGTCCTGGCAGCCCCAGGCCCGCTGGTTCATGACACATGGAGCAGGCCCTTCGGTAGACCGCGGCTCCCTGCATCATCTGTCGTTCTGAGGTGGTCATCACCGGGAACAGGTCATGAACAAGGTTCCTGGGTGCAAGGGCGTTCGCTGCGGTCAGGCCTGCCGCCAGCACAAGATGAGCCGCCAGCATGCCCCGGAATTTCACGCCCTGGCCACGACAGGCGCGCAGTCCCGTGCGGGACCACGCCGTCTGGCATGGCGGGATGAAGGATGGCGGTGTCATGACTTGGGCCCGGAGAGGGGGACTTGAAGCAAACTTGGTTCGTCCCACATGGCGGCGCGCTCCTTTTCGGCCGCCCTGACCGCCTTGACCTGCTCGACCGTCACGGCGCCGGCCTTGTTGCCAAAGGCGTTGCGCGCATAGGTCAGCACCGCGGCGATCTGATGGTCCGGCAGGGCGCCCTGGGGAGGCATCATCGGTGCTGGTGTTGTGAAGGGCGTGCCGTTGACCTTGATCGGTCCCTGGAAGCCGTGCAGCACAATGCGGATCAGACGTTCAGGCCCGGGAGCCGTGACCCAGTCCGAGCCCGCCAGGGGCGGAAACATGTTGGGCAGGCCGAGGCCGGTGGGCTGATGGCACACGGCGCAGATGGTGGTGAAGAGGGTCTTTCCTTCTTCATACCCCGGCAGTGAGGCGCTGTCCGCGACGGCAGGTGCCGGCGCTGAGGGAGGTGGAGTGCTTCCTGCGGGAACCGGACTGGCTGCGGCCGCCTGTGCTGCTGCAGCGGCGGTAGCAGTGGCGGCAGGACTGGTGGAGGAAGCCTTGTCAGCCGGTTCAGGCTGTGGTCGTGCGGCTTTGAAACCGCCGATCAGGAAGGCGACGCCCCAGAAGGCTGCGAAGCCTGCCACGACGATTCCGAAGGCGCTGAATCCGATGCCGGCGATTCTGGCGCCGGTGCTTTCCGCTGAGTTTGGAGAAGTGGAATGATGGCTCATGTGATCTTACTCCACGGGAATTTTTTCCAATTCGGCCTCGGTCCACATGGCCGTGCGTGCCTTTTCCGCCTCGCGGATCGTCTTGACCTGCTCCGGGGTGACAGCTCCGGCCTTGTTGCCAAAGCTGTTGCGCACAAAAGTCAGCACCGAGGAGATCTGCTGATCATTCAAGGCGGCGCCCTGGGGTGGCATGAGCGGGGCCGGCGTGGTGAAGGCCTTGCCGTTGACCTTGATGGGGCCGGTGACGCCATGCAGGACCATGCGGATGAGGCGGTCAGGTTTCGGAGCCGAGGCCCAGTCTGAGGCGGCCAGGGGAGGGAACATGTTGGGCAGGCCCAGGCCGGTGGGCTGGTGGCAGGCGAAGCAGACCTGCATGTAAACCTGCTGGCCCTGGGTCATGACCTCGGGGGAGATAGGCTCCTGGGCCGGTGCCAGGCCGGAGGCCGATACTAGGACGATCATTGAAGAGAAAAGAGAAGTGCGAATCATATACGGGACAGGTGGGGGTAGGGTGTCGGTCAGAATGGTTGCCGTCGTGCGCTGGCATGGGCTCCCGTTCAGGGAGTGGCAGTGCGGATCGGCCCCGCTGGGGGGGAGGATTTCAAGCCTCAGAAAAGCGCAGCTTGAACACGGACCGGTTTATCAGGATGCGGCGGGATGAGCGAGCCCTGGGAGGGCCGATGTTCTCAACCCGGGTGATGAGACCGGAAGGTTGAGTATCCCATGGCGCCGGGCGGATGATGCCAGCCTGTGAAAAGGAAGCAGTTCCTGAGGCTCAGGCGAGGTCGAATTCGGGGGGAGGGGTGGCCGGGCGTTGGGAACGCGTGGCCGCCGGGCTGGAGAACGTGCTCCAGCGATTGGGCTCCGAAGGGGGGAAGACAAAATGGGGCACCTCGACCACGGCGAGGGTAAGTTTCATCTCCTTCAGCGTTTTCAGGGGAGTCTGATTCTTCCCGGATTCCTGCTCTGCATCCACGCCCTTTTTCACGGCGCGGCAGAGCGGACAGGGGTGCTCACCGTCAAAGGTGTCGCTCAAGCCTTCGGAGAGCGAACCTTTTTCGATCGAGTAGCTCACGGCCATGCCAACCCAGGCGGCCGACTGCAGGGCCGCCCAGTGCAGCCCGACCGACAGACACACGGCCATCACGGTCAGCGCGCGCATCAGGCGGAGCAGACTGGGTGTGACGATGCAGTTGTAGCTCATCGGGGAAGTGAAGAATTCCCCAATTCAGCGGCCTGCACAAGGCTGAATTGTGAAGCCTGGACAAATCAGATTTGTCTGGCCGACCTCCGTCTTTCCCTGGAAACTTCACCTCATGGATGCCGTCCCTGATCCGTTTTCCCGTCGTGATGCCCTCAAGGCCACCATCGCCTCCCTGGGGCTTGGTGCCATGGCCTTTGAGCCGACCACCGCTGTTGCCGCCCCCAGGGCCCCGGACGAGAGGCGTGGTTCCCCGAAGCGGCATGACATGCTCAAGTCGATCAATCTCTGGGCCTTTCCCTATCCTGAACGGATGACCCTGCGCGAATGCCTGCAGCTTGCCAAAGACGCCGGGTTTGACGGCATCGAGCTCAACTACGACCTCGACAACGACCTGTCGCCGAAACATGACACGTCCGACTATGTGAAGATCCGCCGGATGGCGGACGAGATCGGCATCCAGATCAGCGGCCTCTGCTCCTTCCTGTTCTGGCCTTATCCTCTGACCAGCAATGATCCCGCCAAAAGGGAGCGCGGCATCGAGCTGGCCGGGAAGATCGCGCGCTGCGCCCATGACCTTGGCGTGGAGAACGTGCTCGTGGTGCCGGGAGCCGTGCACATCCCCTGGCGCGACGACCACGAGCCGGTGCCTAACGATGTTTGTGACAACCGTGCGAGGGAGGCGGTCGGCAGGCTCGCGAAGGAGGCGGAGAAGCTGAAGGTCTGCCTCAACATCGAGAACATCTTCTTCAACGGCTACCTGATGACCCCGATGGAGATGAACGCCTTCGTGGACGGCTTCGGCAGCGAGCATGTGCGCGTGCACTTCGACACCGGCAACATCAGCATGTTCCAGTTTCCGGAGCACTGGGCCAGGGTGCTTGGCGGCCGAACCAAAAACGTGCACCTGAAGGAGTTCACGAAGAAGGGCACGGATTTCAGCCTGGAGACCTTTCGTCCCCTCCTCGACGGCACCACGAACTGGCCCGCAGTCACCGACGCGCTCGCCGAGACCGGCTACAAGGGCTTCCTCACCTTTGAATACTTCCATCCCTACGCCCATTATCCGGAGGCGCTGATCTGGCAGACCTCGGACTCGATGGACCGCATCCTGGGCCGCAGGTCATGACCTGGGAGATCGTCGTCCTGCTGTTCCTCGCCGGCCTCAGCGCGGGATTCATTGATGCGATCGCGGGTGGCGGCGGGCTCATCTCCCTGCCTGCGCTGCTGGCGGCCGGGCTTCCGCCCCAGATCGCCCTCGGGACGAACAAGATGCAGTCCACCTGGGGCACGCTGATGGCCGTGCGCAAGTATGCCAGGGCGGGCCTGGTGTCCTGGTCACAAGTGCGCGCCACGGCCTTGGTCACCTTTGGCTTTGCCTGCCTCGGCTCCTGGACCGTCACGCAGGTCAGCAACGAGGTGCTGAAAAAGGTCGTGCCCTGGCTGCTGCTGGCCGTGGCCGTTTATGTGCTGCTGAGCCCGGGCCTGGGCAGAACGAGCGTCAGGGCCCGTCTCAGCCCGGCGCTTTTTGCCTGGCTGGCGGGCGGCGTGATCGGCTTTTATGACGGCTTCTTCGGTCCTGGCACCGGCACCTTCTGGGCGCTGGCCTGCGTGTCGCTGCTCGGCCTGGAGCTGACCCGGGCGACCGCCTTCACCAAGGTGGCCAACCTGGCCAGCAACTTTGCCTCGCTGTTTGTTTTTGTGGCCTCCGACCGCGTGAATTATCCGATCGCCGCGGCGATGATCGCCGGGCAGCTCATCGGCGGCAGGCTGGGCGCCCACATGGCCATCAAGCACGGCGCGGGCTTCATCCGCCTGGTCTTCATCCTCGTGGTCTTCGCCATGGTGGCCAAGCTGTTCTGGGACCAGGTGCAGATGAACTGATCCTTGGTCGGGCGGCCTCAGATCTCCGCCAGGATGTCCGCGATGGCGACGGTCCTGCCGCCCTGCTCACGGCTGCGGATGCCGGCGATGATCACGGCCATGAGCTCGACGGTTTCCTCAAACGGCAGCGGACGCCGGCCGGTGCGCAGCATGTCAATCCACGCCACCAGCTGACCGCGAAAGGCGTGATAGGTGTCGGTCAGCTTCAGCGCCAGCTCGCCCTTGGTGCCATAAAGATGCACGGCGCCGAAGCTGCCATAGGCGTCATGCAGGGCGCCAAGGGTGACGCGCACGCCGCTGCAGTGCGTCAGATGCACGACGTCGCCATTCTCGCCGCCCTGGGTGGTCACGGTCAGAAAGCCGGGGCCGATCAGCGGCTCCACCGCCTCCAGGGCATGGATGCCGTAGCGCTCCCAGGTCTTGCAGGTGAAGCTGGTGATCCAGCGCAGGTCGCCGAGCGCGGAGAAGTCGGCACGCATCTCCGGTGCATAGCGCATGCCGCTGGTGGAAAGCAGGATGTATCCGGCACGATGCCATTTCACAAACTGTCTCAGCTCGTCGGGGCTGACGGCCATGGGCTTGTCCACAAAAACGGGCAGCCCGGCTTCCACAAAGGGCCGTGCGCGGCGCACATGATCCGTGCCGTCATCGGTGGCGATCACCACGGCATCCACCTGTCCGATGACATCCTCGGGCCGTGTGACGATGTTCTCAATGAGGCTGGCGGCGGCCACCTTGGGCGCATCAGCCGGGTCGTCGGTCCAGATGTGGGTGACGCGCGCGCCGGGAATTCGCACGGATTCGAGCGGCTGTCTGCCCATGTAGGCCGGGATGGCGGCATAGGGGCACAAGGCCATCTCCCCCGGGTTGTAGCCGTTGATGATGCCGCTCCAGGAATAGGGGTGGCCGTTGCCCTCGATCATGCCCAGCATGGCCAGGCGGATTTCCGTGCTCATTCGATGGTGATGGGCATGCCGACATGCACCGAGTGCAGCGCGGCGTGGTTGAACTTCAGGGTCTGCACGCCCTCGTCAAAGGTGCTCAGCAGGTTCGGCCGGCCCTCGATGCCCTCGAGGAAGTCCCGGGCCTGGGTGATGAACAGGTCGTCGCGCTCCAGCGGCGGGGTTTCATGCCAGTCCCATCCGGCCTCGCCGTGACGCATGACGCCCCAGCGCCGGTTGTGAACCTCGATCTTCACGCTGCCCCGCTCGCCATGAAACTGAAACAACACTTCGTTAGGTGCCTGGAACTGCGTCATCGAGTAGCTGACCAGGGCGTCTTTGTGACGGGCGCAGACATTGACGGTGTCCTCGACCGTCACGCCTTCAAGCATCTGGTGCGAGGCGTCGCAGAAGACGCGGGAGCACGGCCCGATCAGCCATTCCACGGCGTTGGCAATGTGGGTCAGGGCGTCCTGGATGGCGCCGCCGCCGTGCTCGTGCCTGGCGTAGTAGATGTCGCGATAGGCGGGGCGGAAGGTGGGGAAATGCTGGCCGCAGACGACGCTGGCCTGGAGCACGCGGCCGAGTTCGCCTGTCTTCAGGAACTCGCGAGCGCCGACCATCCAGGGCATGCAGTGGTAGACATAGGCGACCCCGACAAAGCGGCCGGCACGGGAGATGGCGGCGCGAACTTCGGGCACGAGGGCCGGGTCGAGGGCGAGCGGCTTTTCAATCAGCAGGTGCAGCCCGGCGTCGAGCAGCTTCAACGCCATCGGCAGGTGCAGGTGCGCCGGGGTGCAGATGACGGCGGCGTCGAACCTGCCCGAGGCCAGGGCCTCGTCAAGCGAGGCGAAGCCGGGCGCGGAGTAACGCTCCTTCATGGCGGCGAGGAGGGCCGGGTTGGTGTCGCAGGCGGTGACCGAGCACCGGCCCGTCCTCTGGAAGCAGCGCAGATGACGTTCGCCGATGCTGCCGCAGCCGATGATCAGGACGGAATGCATGGGGTGTATGAGTGAAGCAAACGCGTTTGCCTCGTCGCTGACGAGGGCTTTGCGGTGGTTTCACCGGGAAACCAAACCGGCCACCAGGCGATGTCAGAGCGACACGCCGCGCTTCCAGGGCAGGAAGTCGTCCTGGCCGAGCGCCACGGCCTTCGGCACATGCTCGCCGCTGGCGGTGGCGATGCAGAGCTCCAGCAGCTCCTCGCCCATCTCCGGCACGCTTTTCCGGCCCGTGATGACCGGGCCTGTGTCGAAGTCGAGGATGTCGCTCATCCGGCTCATCAGCGTGCTGTTGGTGGCGATCTTGAGCGTGGGGCAGACCGGGTTGCCGGTGGGGGTGCCGAGTCCGGTGGAGAAGAGGATCAGGTTGCAGCCGCCGCCGGCGATGGCGGTGGTGGACTCGACGTCGTTGCCGGGCGTGCAGTAAAGCGTGAGGCCGCCGTGCCTGCGGATGGGCTCGGCATAGTCGAGCACGTCCACGACGGGCGAGGTTCCGCCTTTCTTGGCGGCCCCGGCGGACTTGATGGCGTCGGTGATCAGGCCGTCGCGGATGTTGCCGGGCGAGGGATTGGCGTCAAAGCCGGACCCGCAGGCCTTCGCGGCGCCTTCATAGGCTCGCATCAGCCGAACAAACTTGTCGGCAAGCTCCGGGGTCTCGCAGCGGTCGCACAGGCTCTGCTCGACGCCGCAGAGCTCGGGGAACTCGGAGAGCACCGGCGCTCCGCCCAGAGCGGCCAGGAGGTCCGCCGTGTGACCGATCGCCGGGTTGGCGGAGATCCCGGAGAAGCCGTCGCTGCCTCCGCATTCGACACCGACGATGAGATCGCTGAGCGGGCAGGGTTCACGGCCTTGTTCATCGGCCGCAGAGACTCCTTTCAACGTGGCCTTGATCGCGGCCGACATCATGTCGCGCTCCGAGGCGCATTTCTGCTGCTCAAAGATGTGCAGCGGGCGGCTGAGGTTCGGGTGCAGTTCGGTCAGCGCCTTCTCCAGCAGGCTCACCTGGGCATGCTGGCAGCCGAGGCTCAGCACGGTGGCGCCGGCCACGTTTGGATGGGCGATGTATCCGGCAAGCAGGCGCACCAGGGCGTCCGCGTCCTGGCGTGTGCCGCCGCAGCCGAGGCCGTGCTCCAGAAACTTGACGCCATCGACGTTGGGAAACAGCGGCCTGGGCGCCTGGAAGAACTCCTCGGGAAGCGTCACGTCCTCCAGCGGTTCGCCGCGCCGCTGGCGCTCGACCAGGGCCTGGGTGAAACGTTCGTAGGGGGAGGTGCGGGCATAGCCGAGGGCGCGGGTGATGGCCTCGCGCATGAAGCCGAGGTTGCGGTTCTCGCAGAACACCAGGGGGATGACGATCCAGTAATTGGCCGTGCCGGAGACGCTGTCGCCTCGTCGGAAACCCTGAAAGGTCCGGCCAGACCAGCGGCTGACGTCGGGCGGTGTCCAGGCATAAGCGCCCTGCTTGCCGGTGAACTCCGAGGTTTCATGCCTCAGGTTGTGTGTGTGTACCAGGGCTCCGGCGGCGATCGGCCGGGTCGTGCGCCCGACGATGACGCCATACATTTTCACCCGCTCACCCTCGGCGAAGTCGCGGCAGGCAAACTTGTGCTTGGCGGCAATGTCCTCGCACAGGGTCAGGCCGTCGACGGCCTGGCCGGCGCGCAGGTCACGCAGGGCCACGATCAGGTCATCCGCAGGATGCACGCGCAGGGTCAGCAGGGAGTCGCTCATGAAAAAAGAAGGTGAGGTTAAGAGGTCTGGGACGGGCTTATTTCAGCGTTTGCAGCCAGGCGACAAGATCCACAAGGCCCTGTGGGCCGACTGCGGCGGCGAGTCCAGGTGGCATGAGGGAGTCCTTCATTTCCTCTTTCCTGACGATGTCCGCCTTTTTGACCGTGGTGGACGCACCACCGGCCATGCGCAGGGTGAGTTCGGTGTCGGTTTCGCTGACGACATAGCCCATCATCGCCAGTCCGTCCTTCGTTGACACGTTGAAGCCGACAAAGCTGTGCTCGATGGCGGCTCCTGGATAGAGGATGGCGGTGAAGAGGCCGTCCTTGCTGAGCTTCGCGCCAATCTGCGAGAGGTCCGGGCCGAAGTCGATGAATTGGCCTTTGACGCGATGACAGGCCACGCAGCCCGCCTGCATGAACATGGCCTGACCTTTGCCTGCATCGCCCTTCATCTGCATGAGCTCGGGCAGCTTCGGGAAATTCGCCAACCCTTGTGCGGCAGGAAGAGGCAGGGTCTTCGCGGCTTCGTTGCGCACACTGGCGTCGGTGCTGCGGCTGAGGACCAGAGCGGCCTGATTTTTCAATTCGGGTGGCAGCCTTCCTTCGGACTGCCATTTGAGGATCGCGCGACCGCCTTCACCGCTGAGCGCGAGGGCGTCGATGAGCACGCGGCGCACGTCCTCGCGCTTCTCCGGCCAGAAATGCTGGTTCATGACCGCCACCGCCGCTCGATCGCTCACGCGCCCCAGCGCCGCGATGAGCGCCTTGGCGGATTTCGCGTCCGCATCCTTCAAAAAGCGCAGCGCACCATCCCGGTTCGCAGCGATGAGCCGCGCCGCGTTCACCGATTCCGGCGCGTTCGGGTTCGCGCTGATGAAGTCGAGCAGTTCCTTCTCAAATCCCGTCAGGTTGAGCCTTTCGACCAAGGCCACAAAGTCCGCCTTGCCGATCACCGGCTTCAAAAGCGCCTCCAGCCGCGTCTTGGCCTCCGGATTCGAAGCGATGGCATTGCGGTCAAGCAACGCGGTGGCGGCGAGGGCGGTGTCGGCATCGGCTTTGAGGAAGATGGTGAGCGCGGCTTTGGAGACTTCTTCGCGGTGGTGGTAGGCGAGGAGCTGGAGGGCGCGGAGACCGTGGACCTTGAGTGCATTGTTGGCGTCCATGAAGCCTACACCTGTCGCCCTTGCAGGATCGTGGAGTGCTGCACGCCAGTTTTGGAGGTCGGTCACATACACTGGTGCCTCATGGGGAAGAACCGCCCACCTTGATTTTGAATGAAGATCTTGAGAAATGCCCCAGGCCTCCAAGGCCCAGCGATCATGGTCATCCGTCATGCTGATCAGCTTGCTCCATACGCTATTGGCCTGATCTGAGCCATCAAACCTCAACGCGATCGCCGCTTCGCGGCGCACGGCGGGAGACTTGTCATTCACGACTTTCGCGATGACTTCGCGGAGCTTCTCGGGCTGATCACGATACACTTGGCGCGCCGCACGGATCGCGGTTATGCGGATGTTTTCATCAGTGTCTTCGAGAACCGATTCATGCAGTGAGCCGAAAGCGGTGTGACTGTTCGCTTCCACCAGCACTCCAGATGCTGGCGAGACATTGTATTGTTTCTTGCCCAATGTGGCGAGCAACCACAACGCCCGCGCGCGATGCTGCGGTTCGGCTTTCATGTCTTCGAACAATGCCTGAATGCGGTCGATTGGTGCTCCTGGCTTGCACAGTTCCTGCCATCCAGCGTAACGGGCTGATTCGTTGGGAGATTGAAGAAGTTGAAATGCCAACGCCCATTGGTCTCCGCGAGTGATGCTTTGGACGGGTTTATACCTCTCCGCCGCCTTCGTCGTCACGCGGAACAACCTGCCGCGCGTCACATCCCCCATCCCATGCCCGCCGACCCCGGGATCATACCAGTCGGCGACTATCAGTGAGCCATCAGGAGCGACGGCGACGTCGCTGGGTCTGAACCAGCGGTCGCGGCTGCCGTCGAGAATGTTGACGATCTCGGCCTTGTAACCGGCGCCGTCGGGCTGGGTGATGTAGCCGCGGACGATGTTGGGACCGGCGTCGCAATGAATGGGCTGGCCGTGGAAGATGCTGGGCAGCAAGTCGCCTTCATAGACCTGCATGCCGGTGGGGCTGCCGGCGCCGGTCATGAGCATGTTCGGGACGACGCCGGGATCGTTTTGATGCCAGTGACGCTGCGGGATCTCGCTTTCCCAGCCGATGCGCGGGACCTGCCAGCCTTCGCCGGTCATCTCGTCAGAATAACCATAGTTGCCGAACTCCATGACGTAGTTGATGCGCACGCCTTTGTTGCCGTCGTCGTCGTTGTCGGACTGCCACATCGTGCCGAAGCTATCGACGGCGACTTCCCAGTTGTTGCGGAAGTTCCAGGCGAGCATCTCGACGTTGCTGCCGTCGAGCTCGCAGCGGAAGACCAGGCCCTGCTGGTAGGGGCGGTTGTTTTGATTGGTGCACTTCACGCCGTGGATGTCGGTGATGAGGTTGCCATCCTTGTCACAGAGCTGTTTGCCGGCGTTGCCAAAGTTGAAGTAGAGGCGTCCATCGGGGCCGAAGTGGAAGGCGTGGATGCCGTGGTCGTGCTGCGCGCCGCCGATCTTCGTGAACATGAGCTCCTTGCGGTCGGCCTTGTCATCGCCGTTGTCGTCGATGAGCCAGAAGACGTCGTCCCCGCAGGACACGAGGGCCTTGTTGCCGAGCACGCAGATGCCATGGGCGCTGTTGACGTCGGTGCCCTGGTAAAAGGTGGTGGATTTGTCGGCCTTTGCGTCGCCGTCGGTGTCTTCGAGGATGAGGATGCGGTCGCCCTCGGCGCGTTCGCCGTTGTGCTTGCGATAGTTCACGACCTCGCAGACCCAGACTCGTCCGCGGTGGTCGATGTCGATGCTGGCAGGCGAGAGCATCATGGGTTCGCTGGCGAAAAGCTGCACTTTGAGTTCCGGATGCACCTCCAGCTGCTCAACGGCCTTGTCGGGCTCGTGGGAGGCGCTGTTCACGTCGCTCGCGGCCAGGGGGCCGGGGTTCTCGGTGTAAACGGCGAAGACGACGCTGTCGCCACCCTGCCTTGAGCCGCCCTCATCGAGCACGCCGCGGGCCTTGAAGCGTTTCACGCCTGCGGGCAGGTTGTAGGCGATGACGCTGTTGGCGTGCGTGCCGATGCCGTATTCGAGGGCCTTTCCGGCGCTGCGCAGCTCCTGACCGCTGGCGTTGGCGTTCACCTTGACGCCGCCCCAGCCGCTGAGGGCGGATTTCCATTCGACCTCGGTGAGCCGGATCTCGCCGCCATCAGCCCGGATGAGCCTGGGTTCGGCCCAGTCCGCCCAGTCCGCGGCATAGCCGTTGCCTCCGTCGGTGACGACCAGGAACAGCTCCCTGGCCCCGTCCAGAGGCACGTCGATGTCCACCGAATGGTTAGGCGTGTCCGGAGTGACGAGCTTGGACTGGAAAACAGGTTGGGCGGCGGCGGCCAGCGCGGGCAGCAGCAGGAGAAGGGCGAGGCTTTTCATGGGCATGGACGGAACTGGACCGGGTCCGCCAGTCCACCTCCTTGCCCTGCGAGTGTCAACTTTCGAAAACCATCTGCCCGGCTGGAACTTCCAGGTGGATTTTCATGCCATACTCCAGCCCCTCCGTCCATGGCAGCAGCAGTTCCAGAACGTCGGGTGTCTGAAAGTGCGTCGGCTTGGTGTCGGGGTGCGGAAAATAGATCCAGCCGCTGACCGGCGCCCCGGTTTCACGATGCACCGTGACATTGAAGAAGGAGAAGTCCTCGGCCGGATCCTCGGGATGCCATTTCAGGGCCTTGAAGGTGTGCCTGGCGGCAAGAGTGCGGAAGCTTCGTGGTGCGATGCTGACGTTGAGAGTGCCCGGATAAAAGCCGTTCAAGTCCAGGCCGCGTTCAAGAAAGTGCGGCAGCTGCATGCGGATGGTTCCGCCTGGAAAGCGCGGGTTGCCATTCAAGCCGGAGGCGACCCGGTGGCCTGGAACGATGATGGCGGGGATCATGAGAGAATCTGCCGGATCACCTTGCAGGGCTCGACGCCGGTGAGCTTGAAGTCGAGACCCGCAGCGCGGAAGCTGAGGCGTTCATGATCCATGCCGAGTTGGTGAAGGATGGTGGCGTGGATGTCGGCCACGTGGACTTCGTCCTCGATGATGTTGAAGCCCATCTCGTCGGTCGCGCCAAGGGTGACGCCGCCCTTGATGCCGCCGCCGGCCATCCACATCGTGAAGGCCTGTGGATGGTGATCGCGGCCCATGCTGCGGCCGAGCGAGACGCTGGCCTCGACCATCGGCGTGCGGCCGAATTCACCACCCCAGACGACAAGCGTGCTGTCGAGCAGGCCGCGCTGCTTGAGATCCTTCACCAGCGCGGCGCTGGCCTGGTCGGTGTTTTTGCAGTTGTTGCGCACGTTGCCCTCGACGTTGCTGTGCGCGTCCCAGCCTTCGTTGTAGATGTTGATGAAGCGCACGCCGCGCTCGATCATGCGCCTTGCGAGCAGGCAGGCCCTGGCGAAGGACGGCACCTTCGGATCGCAGCCATACATTTTCAGCGTGGCCTCATCTTCCTTCGTGAGGTCCATCAGCTCCGGCGCGGAGGTTTGCAGGCGGTAGGCCATCTCGTAGTTCGCGATGCGCGTGGCCGTCTCGCCATCGCCATCGAGCTTCAGACGGCGATGATTGAGCGCGTTGATGAGGTCGATGGTGTCCTTCTGCGTGCCGGGCGTGATGCCTTCCGGCGTGCTCACATTCAAAATGGGGTCGCCTGTGTTGCGGAATCGTGTGCCGGAATACACGCTCGGCAGGAAACCGCTGCTCCAGCAGGCCGCACCGCCGCTGATGCCGCTGCCGGTGCTCATCACGACAAAGCTCGGCAGATCCCGCGTCTCCGCGCCGAGGCCATACGTCACCCACGATCCCATGCTGGGCCGTCCGGGCTGAGAGAAGCCGGTGTTCATGTAAATCTGCGCCGGGGCGTGGTTGAACTGTGTCGTGCGGCAGGACTTCACGATGGCGATGTCGTCAACAATGCCCGCCAGATGCGGCAGCACCTCGGAGAGTTCCGCGCCGCACTGTCCGTGCTTCGCGAATTTGAAGCGCGGCCCCAAAACCGCCGCATCCGGACGAATGAAGGCATAACGCTGCCCGCCGATGACCGAAGGCGGCAGCGGCTTGCCTTCGTACTTCGTCAGCATCGGCTTGTGATCGAACATCTCGAGCTGCGACGGCGCACCGGCCATGAACATGTGAATGACCGCCTTCGCCTTCGGCTGAAAATGCGAGGTCGCGGCCACATTCGGGCTCTTCGACGCTCCATAAGCCGACTCCGCCAGCAACGAAGCCAGCGCGATCTTGCCGGTGCCGACAGCGCAATCATTGAAGAAGTGACGGCGAGTGATGTTGGGGGTGTTCATTATGTGCAAAGTGTGAGTGCGAAATGGTATTGGGTATTCTTCAAGTATCGTAATCGCCGCTATCCCAGGGTTCGGTGAAGGCCATGTAGTTGCCGGGTTGTAATTCGACCCACCAATCATCGTCATCTTCCTCTGGTGGACGAGGGATCAGGCCAAAAACAGTTCCGAACTGCTCTGTTTCAAATGGCTTAACTTCGATGCGCTCGTAGCGAACATCGCCCAATTCTGAGAGCCTTTTCTCGAAGGCTGCCCGACAAGTGGCTTCGTCAATTTGAGAACGCGGCCCCATATCGTCGACTTTCGCCTCCAGAAAGTTTCCACTTGGATCGAAAAGAAATAGAGCAACGAACTCTCGACCAGACTTTCCACCTATCGCCGGAACAAATGGTGTCGTGAGGAAAAATTGTCGGCCAACTGAGTCACGCCCGACGTGACTTGCGTGATAGTCGTCGTGATCGATAGCAATAATGGTCGGTTTGCTCATGTGGTTACGGATGAGTAATGGCTTCATCAAGGTTCAGCACCGCACGGCAAACCGAAGTCCACAGGGCTTCGCCGTCGAGTTTTTGGTCGCGTTGCTTTTGGAGGAAGGTTTTGAGCATCGTGAGCTCGTCGGAGGCAGGGGGGCGGGTGAGGCAGCGGCGGAAGGTGTTGGTGAGGCGGGAGTCGTCGTCGGGGGATTCGGCGAGGACGGCCTTGGCCATGGCTTGGGCGGCTTCCATGAACATCTGGTCGTTGAGGAGCGTGAGGGCTTGCAGCGGGCTGTTGGAGACATCGCGACGGGCGAGGCAAGCCTCGCCGGTGGGCGCGTCGAAGGTGGTGGCCATGGCGAAGGGCGCGGTGCGCTTCGTGAAAGTGTAAAGGCTGCGGCGGTGGCGGTCCTCGCCTTCGCTGACCTTCCATTCCACCTTGCCGTAGGTGCCTTCGGAGGTGACGCTGGCGGGCTGGGGCGGATACACGCCCGGACCGCCCATTTTGAGGGAGAGCAGGCCCGCGGCTTTCAGCGCGGAATCGCGAATGATTTCGGCATCGAGGCGGAAGCGCGGAGCGTGAGTGAGGAGGATGTTTTCGGGATCCGTCTGATCGGACGGATTGGACCGATGGCTGGCTTGTTTGTAGGTGGCGCTCATCACGATGAGCTTGTGCAGCTTCTTCAGGCTCCAGCCGTCTTTGACGAACTGCACGGCGAGCCAGTCGAGCAGTTCGGGATGGCTTGGGGCCTCGCTTTGATAGCCGAAGTCCTCGAGGCTCTTCACGAGTCCACGGCCGAAGAAGGCCTGCCACTGGCGGTTGACGGTGACGCGTGCAGTGAGCGGGTTTTCAGGGCTGAAGAGCCATTTGGCGAAGGTGAGACGGTTCGCGGGAGCATTCTTTGGCAGCGAGGGCAGGAAGGCGGGCACGGCGGGCGGCACGGTTTCCTTTGGCTGGAGGTATTCGCCGCGATGGTGGCGGTTGGTGGGGCGTGGATTGGAGGCGGGACGCTCCTTCATCGCCAGCGTGGGCTGGCCGCGTGGCATCTGGCGACGTGCGGCAAGCAGGGGCGCGGCGGCCTGCTTCATCTCGGGCGTGGTGACGAGGAACTCGCGCATCAGGGCCTCGCGCTTGGTGGAGTCGTTGGTCGCCAGGGCGTTTTCAACTTCCAAGGGATGCCCGGTGGCCTCGGCGTGGTTGCTGGTGGTCACGGAGAGGCGGAAGTGGCCGAGCGGGCAGGCGAAGTGCTTTTCGAAGAGCATCTTCAGATCAAAGCCGTTCGTCAGATCGATGGGTTTTTCGAAATGAAACACCGCCGCGTGGCTTTGACCGTAACCGCCGAGCACCTGCCAGCCGCTGGACATTTCGGCGTCGAGCGTGGCCATGGCGTTGTTGGTTTTCTTCGCTGCGGCCTTGCGTGCGGCTTTCTTCGTCGGCTTTGCGGTGGTGGCGGCGTCGTTGATCTTGTCTTCCTCCTCTTCGTTGGTGGCCTCGGCACGGATGATGGGCACTCGCTGACCGTTTTGGAAGGCCTGGAGCTCGCTCAGAAAGAAGCCGCCGATGGGGCCTTCGTAGTAGGTAAGGCCGGGGCCGTCGTTGGGCAGGCTCGGATGGCTGGCGACCTCGAGCTTGATCGCGGTGACTCCCTTGATCGGCGCCTTGAAGCTCAAGTCATAGACATCGCTCTTTGAGATGTCCCCGCTGCCGAGGATGAAGCCGTCGCTCTGCTGCTCCAGCTGCGGCATGGAGGACTTCATGGCCGTGGGGCGGAGGATCTGCCAGTTCGAGGCCCGCTTCGACTCGTCCTTGATCCAGCTGGTGAAACGGGCCTGCATCGCCGCTGCGCCTCCTGGGAACTTGCTGGGCAGACCGGCCTCCAGCTTCGTGATGCGCTCGGCGTGCGCTTTCTGCTGCTGCTCGATGTCGGGCGTGGGGATATGGTAGGTCGGTTCGTCAGCGTTGTTGAGCAGGGCCATGACGCTGTAAAAGTCGGTGTGCAGGATGGGGTCGTACTTGTGCGTGTGGCACTGGGCGCAGTTCATCGTCAGGCCCATCCACGCGGTGCCGGTGACGCCGACGCGGTCCACCATGGCATAGAAGCGATATTCGTTCGGGTCGATGCCGCCTTCCTCATTGAGCATGGTGTTGCGATGAAAGCCGGTGGCGATGATGTCATCCGGCGTGGCGTTGGGGAGCATGTCACCGGCGAGCTGCCGGATGCTGAACTGGTCGAAGGGCATGTCCTCGTTGAGGGCCTTCACAACCCAGTCGCGGTAGGGCCAGATCTGGCGCGGACGATCCTTTTCGAAGCCGTTGGTGTCCGCATACCGGGCCAGGTCGAGCCAGCGTCGGGCCCAACGTTCGCCGTATTGGGGGGAGTTGAGGAGGGAGTCAACGAGCTGCTCGTAGGCCTTGTCGGACGGGGCCGACTTGTCCGACGAGTCGGACGCTTTGACGAAGGCATCCGCTTCGGCGGGTGTGGGGGGAAGCCCGATCAGGTCGAGATACACGCGGCGCACGAGTTTGTGTGGGTCGGCCTCGGGGGCGGGTGTGAGGCCTTCCTTTTTCAGCCGTTCACGGATGAAGTGATCGATGCCGGCCTTCGGATCTTTCGAAGGCTGCGGAGCCGTGTAGGCCCAGTGCGCCTCATACTTCGCGCCTTCGGTGATCCATTGCCTGAGGATGTTCTTCTCCTTGTCGGAGAGCACTTTCTTCGTGTGCGGCGGCGGCATGACATCGTCCTCGTCGGTGGAGAGAATGCGTTTCACCACCTCGCTGGCGTCGGGTTTGCCGGGCACGATGGCGGTCTCGCCGGACTTGCCGGAGCCGTAGGCGGACGCCTGCAGGTCGAGGCGCAGCTTGCCCTTTCGGCCGTGGTCGTCCATGCCGTGGCAGGTGAAGCATTGCTGCGCGAGCACGGGACGCACGTCCCGGTTGAAGTCGAGGGCGTGGGCAAGGGCGGGCAGGCAGAGAAGGGCGAGGGGCAGGCGCTTCATGGAGGAGAAGTACGCCCCTGAAACCGACCTTCCGCAGCCGATATTGCGCCTGTCTGATCCGCCGGGCCTCAGGCGAGCACATCCTTGACCACATTTCCGGCGATGCCGGTCAGGCGCATGTCGAGGCCCTGGACGCGGTAGCTGAGGCGTTTGTGGTCAAAGCCGAGCAGGTGGAGGAGCGTGGCGTTGAGGTCGTTGACGTGGACGGGCGGCGTGACCGGGTTGAAACCGAGGTCGTCGGTTTCGCCGTGGACATGGCCACGCTTGAGCCCGCCGCCAGCAAGCCAGAAGGAGAAGCAGCGGTTGTGGTGGTCACGTCCGTCGTTGCCGCCCTGCACCATGGGTGTGCGGCCGAATTCACCGCCCCAGACCACCAGCGTGTCATCGAGCAGGCCGCGCTGGCGCAGGTCCTTGACGAGCGCCGCGCTGGCCTGGTCGGTGTCGCGGGCGTTGTTCTGCACTCCTTTGGTCAGCCCGGCGTGCTGGTCCCAGGCTTCATGGAAGAGCTGCACGAAGCGCACGCCGCGCTCGATGAGGCGGCGGGCGAGCAGGCAGTTCCTGGCATAGCCGGGCTCCTTGACGTCCTTGATGCCATACATGTCGAGCACGTGTTTAGGCTCGTCGGAAAGGTCGATCAGCTCCGGCGCGCTGCTTTGCAGCCGGTAGGCCATTTCGAAGCTTTGAATGCGTGCGGCGATGTCGGGGTCGCCCTGTCCGGCGAGGGAGATGTGGTTGAGCGCGTTCAGCGTGTCCAGGGAGGCCCGCTGGGTTTCCTCATCATAACCCGCGGGGTTGGAGAGGTAGAGCAGGGGGTCGCCGGTGCTGCGGAAGGGCACGCCGCCATACATGTTGGGCAGGAAGCCGGAGCCGTAGTTGCTGGCGCCGCCACTCGTGCCCTTGGCGCTGGTGAGGACGACGTAGCCGGGCAGGTCCTCGCTTTCACAACCCAGGCCGTAGAGCGTCCAGGCGCCGAAGCTGGGCCTGCCGAAGTTCTGGTTGCCCGTGTTCATCAGGATCTGCGCCGGGGCGTGGTTGACGGCGTCGGTCTGCATGGTGCGGATGAGGCAGATCTCGTCGGCGATGCCGCTGATGTGGGGGATGACCTCGCTGAGTTCCATGCCGCTGGCGCCGTTCTTCCTGAACTTGAACTTGGGGCCGAGCAGGGCGGAATTGGGTTTGATGAAGGCGGCGCGGTAGTTCTTGAGCAGTTCCGCCGGGGGCAGCTGGCCGCTGCGCTTTTCAAGTTCAGGCTTGTAGTCAAAAAGCTCGAGGTGGCTGGGCGCACCGGCGTTGAACATGTAGATGACACGCTTTGCCTTCGCTGCGTGATGAGGACGGCGCGGGGCAAGCGGGCCGGTGGCTCCGAAGCCGTCCCGGGTAAGCAGGCTGTTCAGGGCCATGCCGCCGAAGCCGATGGTGCAGTCACGAAGGAACCAGCGGCGGGTGATGAAGTTCGAAGTTTGAAATCCGAAATCCGAAGGATGAGAAGTGGGAGGTTGCATTCGATGTGGGGGATGAAAGTCCGAATTTCGAATTTCGAAGTCTGAAGTTCGAGGGCTGTGCTAGTGTGAGGATTTGCGCCAGATGGATCCAAAGATGAGGTTGAGTTCCGTGGCTTCGCACCACAGCACACGGGCTTTATCCTTGCGGGAGGGCTCGGCTCTGGCGATCATTCGGAGCCAGAAACGAGTTTCCTTGGACTCTTTCCGGCAAATGGAAATGCGATGCCTGAAGTCTTTGGGGGGAACATGGTCCTCTGCCTCGCAGTGGTTGGCGCCAATGCTTGTCCCTGCCGCCACAAACTGCTCGATGATCCGGTTGTTTACGGGGCTGGTAGGCAGGGATTTGGCGAATCGGATGACATTCTCCCCAAATTGATCAGTTCGTTCAGACAGGTTGTAGCATTTTTCATTCGCAGGCTCACGGACTGCGTCATGCTGATATTCAAAGTCGTCCAAGGTGGCCAGGGAGGGGCCTGCCAGGGCCTGCCAAAAAGCCAGATCTGCCTCACCAAGCAGATCATCAGTCGCGGTTTCGTTCCGGTGATGATCCATTGCTTTTTGCCTGGAGGTATGAGTGCCAGGCCTTCGGGTTTCGAACATCGGATTTCGGATTTTCATCTTCAGTTCTTGGTGATGGTTTCGTCGAGGTTGAGCAGCACGCGTGAAACGATGCTCCAGGCCGCGATGTCGTTGGGGGTGGCGTCGGCGGGCAGGGAGGATGTCCGGGTCAGGGCGTTGAAGGCGATGTCGGAGGCCTTGAGGACGCCTTTCTTCAACTGGTCGCGGCGGCTGCTGAGAAGCTTCTGAATCTGCTCGCTCTCGCGCTTGTCCGGCAGACGGCTCGTGCACAGCCGGAAGGCATGGTGGATGCGCGACTCGTCGTCCGGGCTGCCTTCACGCAGAACGCGAAGAGCCAGGGCCTGGGAGGCTTCGACGAAGACAGGCTCGTTCATCGAGGTCAGGGCGGCGAGGGGTGAGTTCGAACGCGGGCGGCGGGTGCAGGAGGTGTCGCCGGTGGGCGCGTCAAAGGCGATCATGGCGGGGTCGGGCATCGAGCGTTTGCGGAAGACGTAAAGAGCCCGGCTGTAGCGGGTGGAGTCCTCCGCCGGCGTCCAGTATTCGGGCTTGGAAAAATTGTAATCTAGCACGCTCTGTGGGATGGGCGGAAAGACGCTGGGGCCGCCGAACTTGTCGGAAAGCAGGCCGGAGACGGAGAGGACAATGTCGCGCACGACCTCGGCCTCGGCCCGGAAGCGGGGACCGCGTGCGAGCAGGCGGTTGCGGGGATCTTTTTCAAGCAGGGCAGGCGATGCCTGGGAGCTCTGCTGATAAGTCTGAGAGGTGACGAGGGTGCGCAAAAGGCGCTTCTGGCTCCAGCCCTGCTCCATGAAATCGACGGCAAGCCAGTCGAGCAGATCGGCGTGGGAAGGCTCGGGGGCGCGTGTGCCGAAATCCTCGGCCGTCTCGACGATGCCGGTGCCGAACACGGCCTGCCAGAGGCGGTTCACGGCCACGCGGGCGGTCAGCGGCGAGTTTTTGTCCGTGAGCCAGCGGGCGAGTGTGAGACGGCTCGGCGAGGCATCCCCGGGCAGCGGATGCAGGGTGGCGATGCCCTGGGGTTTCACCTCCTCCTTGCCCTGGTTCCAGACACCGCGGTCAAGCCTGCGGGTGATGCGTGCATCCTCGGCGTTTCGTTCGGCCAGATGCATGATGGTGGAGAGGGGTTCGGGATGGGAGGCCCACTGTTTTTCGATCTGGTCGGAGTAGGTTTTTAGGGCCGGTGTGGCGGCGCGCCAGGCGTCAAAAATGGCTTGTTTTTGTTCGGCACTGCGCTTGGCGGCCGGCACCTGCATGGCGAGCAGCGCGGCATAAGGCGTGTGGGTCACCTTCGGGTCGGCGGCCTGCGTCAAGGCGATGCGGAAGCGGCCGATCTGTGTCACGCGGTAGTCGCTGGTGTCGCCTCCATGCTCCAGCAGCAGGGCCACCTTGAGCTTGGTGCCGTGGGGAAGGGTGACGGGCTGTTCGAACTGGGCGACGGCGACGGACTCGCTGTTGCGCCGGCCGGGGCCGCGGTCGGCACGCCAGGCAGTGAGCGGGTCGCCGTCCGCCATGAAGGCGACGGGGCCGCGCAGGCGTTTCTCGGGGTTGAAGGCCTTGCTGTGCCATTCCGGCTCCAGGCCTGCGGCAGGCTCGTCAAAATCGGCGCTGGCGTTTTTGAGCTTCAGGCGCTCCCAGGTTTCCGAGCCGGGTTTCTTGGCCTCGATGATCAGCTCCGACAGCGCCCAGGAGCCCTTGTAGCTCCGGCCCGGGCCGCCCATTGGCAGGTCGCCATGCTTCAGCACCTCGATGCGCACCCCGGTCACTTTTTCCATCGTTGGTTCGGCAAAGAAGTGCAGGTCGCCGCGTGAGGTTGGATGGCCCAGGGTCAGCATGCTGTCGTCCGGCAGAACCTCGGGGTGGTTCAGCCCGGTGGAAGAATGGGTGTCCTCGGGATGGACGATGTTCCAGCTCACCGCCTGCCATTGTTTCAGTTCCGCCGCCTCCCAGCCGGCGACCTGTTTCTCCCAGCCGGGATGATCTTTTTTCAACCGCGAGTCGATGCGTGTCAGCTCCGCATTCAGTTTGGCAAGAGCCGCCTCATCTTCGGGGCTGTAGACCCAGGACTTGGCCTCGTAGGTGTTGTTGAGGAAGGCGAAGAGCCCGTAGTATTCGGTCTGCGTGATGGGATCGAACTTGTGGGAGTGGCACTGAACGCATTTGAGCGAGAGGCCGAGGACGCCGGAACCAAGCGTGTCCATGCGGTCGAACATGGCCTCCATGCGCCATTCCTCGGGGATGATGGCGCCTTCCTCGTTGATCATGCCGTTGCGCAGGAAGCCGGTGGCAATCACCTGCTGGCGGGTGGCCTTGGGCAGCAGGTCGCCGGCCAGCTGTTCGGTGATGAACCTGTCATAGGGCATGTCCTGGTTCAGCGCCTGGATGACCCAGTCGCGCCACACCCATTGTTCGCGCGGGAGATCTTTCTCAAAGCCATTGCTGTCGGCGTAACGGGCCACGTCCAGCCAGTGGCGGGCCCACTTTTCGCCGAACCGGCGATCTTTCATGAGTCGGTCCGCAGTCGCTTCGACGGCGGTCTGGAGACCTTTGGATTTCACCTCGGCGAGAAAGGCGTCCACCTCGGCAGGCGATGGTGGCAGGCCGATGAGGTCGAGATGAAGGCGGCGGCAGAGCGTTTCGGGCTTTGCGGCAGGCGAAGGCTGGAGGCCTTCCTTGGCCAGCCGCTGGCGGATGAAGAAATCGACCGGGGACTGGCCTGTCGGGAGGGCTGCGGCAGCTTTGACGGGTTTGGCAAAGGCCCAGTGACCGGAAAACACGGCACCATCCTGAATCCACTGGCGAATCTTGGCGATGTCCTCCGGCTTCACGGGCTTGTTTTCGTCGGGGGGCGGCATGACTTCGTCTTCATCGTGGGTGAGGATGCGGGCGAGGAGGGAGCCCTTGTCCGGCTGGCCGGGAATGATGGCGGGTCCGTCGGACTTGCCTCCCTTGAGGGCGTCCTCACGCAGGTCGAGGCGCAGCCTGCCCTTGCGCGACTGCTCGTCCTGGCCGTGGCAGTGGAAACAGTGCTCGGCAAGCACGGGCTGGATGTCCCGGTTGAAGTCGAGGGCGCTGGCACTGGTGGCGAGAAGAAACAGGATGAAGGAGGGCTTCATGGTGAGAATAACGAGAGCATTAGAAAGATTTCACGATTAGGACGAATGTGGATTAACTCGGGTCGAATCTTCCATCCCGTCCGTCGGCAATGCGGCAAGATTGAGGGTGTTTGTCACAAACCAGGGTGAAAAAGGTCGCGGTTTGATGGCGGGGCCGAGACCTCTGACATCCCATTTTTCAGCCCTGCTTTGGGGCTTGGATCAACCTGGGTTTCAGGCGCTCAGGGGTGCCGTTCATTCAGCGCCTGGCGTGGGGTGTGTTCGGTGAGGATCTGGGAGGCCTTCACCTCGACGAGGCTCTCGCGGCCAAGGAATTCCATGAGGACCTTCACGCGTTCGTCGCCGCTGTGGATGCTGTTGACGATGCCCTTCAGTCCACGCATCGGGCCTTCGGTGAGCTCCACGGTGTCTCCCACCTTCAGGCCGGCGTGGATTTCCTTCACCACCTGGCCGTCCATTTCATTGCGGATCAGTTCGATGACCCGATCCGGCACGGGAGTCAGGCGGCCGCCGAAATCGACGATGCGGATGACGTTCTGGGAATGCTTGACCGCCCGGATGGACTGCGCGGGGGTGAAGCGGGCGAAGAAGTAGCTCGGGAACAGGGCCTCGATGAACCAGACCTTGCCGCGTTTGGTGCTGCGCTGGAACTTGATGCGCGGGCAGTAGGCCTCCACGCCCTCCAGGGCAAGCATGAGGCCTGCGGCGACGTGCTCGCACTTGGGGCGGGTGTGGATGACGTACCAGGCGGGCTTGTCCGACAGTTCCATGAGGGTTTTCTGCGGGTGAGGTAGCCAGGGAGCTGGGGCTGGGCAACTCCCGTTTGCGCAATCCGCGTGCCTGCGCCAGTCTCCCGGCCCTCCTGCCATTCCAACGCATGTTCAAGGACCTTCACGACTATCTCTACCACCTTGCCCCTGAGGGCGGCCTGCCGATGAAGCCCGTGGGCATCACCCTCGGCCTGGCGCTTCTGGCCAGCCACCTGTGGGCCTGGAAAAATGCGGAAAAAGCCAAGGCTTTCCTGCGTGAGTTCCCCCGTCATTACGGGTTCGGGGCCCTGCTGCTGACGGTCGATTTCATCTGGGGCATGATCGTCCTGCAGAACATGGACATGGGGGAGTTTTTCTTCCTGAGGAAATGGTTCCTCATGCTGGTGCCGGCCGGTTTTGTGCTGGTCCTGCTTTATGTGAGGGAGTTCCTGGCCGTGCGCGCCCTGGGCAGCCTGCTGCTGCTTCTGGCCGGGCCGGTGCTGGCCTCGGCCTTCCTGCAGCCGCAGGTCACGCGCCTGCTTCTCCCCATTCTTGGTTATGCCTGGATCATCGGCGGCCTTTACCTGGTGGGCATGCCCTACCTGATGCGCGACGGCGTGAACTGGCTGCTGGCCCGTGAAGGCCGCTGGCAGGCGGCCGTCTGGGGCGGCGTGGGCTACGGGGCCCTGCTGCTGCTGCTCGCGGTGACGACCTATTGATTCCGGCATGGAGCAGGCGACCTCCGGCAGCACGGCTCCGAATACGCCACGCCTGCTGGTGATCCGTGGCGGTGCGATTGGCGACTTCATCCTCACCCTGCCCGCCATCCGCCTGCTGAGGCAATCCGTGCCCCGGGTGCATCTCGAGGTCCTGGGGTATCCGGGCATCGCCGAACTGGCGGTGAAGGCGGGTCTTGCGGACCAGGTGCGCTCGCTGGGCGATCCGCGTCTGGCGCGGCTGTTTGCCCGCAATTCGGAGCTGGCCCCGGACTTGGCGGACTACCTGCGCGGCTTCACCCTGGTGGTGAGCTATTTGTTTGACCCGGACGGCATTCTGAAGGCGAACCTGGAGGCGCTGGGCGTCGGCACGCTCCTCTCCTGCCCACATCGCGTGCTGCCAGGGCAGGGGCATGCCGCGCAGCAGCTTGCCCGGCCTCTGGAACGGCTGGCGATGTTCCTGGAGGAGCCCGGCTGGCGTGCGCCGTTGTTCCCTGAAAGTGCGGCCCGCCGGCCTCCCAGACGGGTCGCCATCCATCCCGGCAGCGGTTCACTCACCAAGAACTGGCCGGCGGACCGATGGCTGATTCTGGCCGGGGAAATCCGGTCGGGGTGGCCGGAGGTCGAGGTTTGTCTGGTCAGCGGCGAGGCGGAGGCCGAACGCGGCACACTGCCAGACGGGCTGGACGATCATTTCATTCGCTGGCACGGCCTGCCTTTGACGGAACTCACGGACCGGCTGGCCACCTGCGACCTCTTTTTGGGGCATGACAGCGGCATCTCGCACCTGGCCTCGGCCTGCGGCGTGCCCTGTGTGCTGCTTTTCGGCCCCACGGATCCATCAACCTGGGCGCCTCCGCAGCCGGGCGTGACCGTGGTGCAGGCCCCGGGAGGCGACCTTCAGTCCCTGTCGATCGACGAGGTGCGCCGGGTGGTGCTGCCGTTGATGGGGTGACTTTTGTGCCAAAACTGGACTGAAAGCGCGGCTTGTGACGAGTCCGTGACGTGCTATGAGCGACGCATGTCTGACCATCCCCGCTTCCGCACATTCCTCATCCTGGGCGCCCCAGGCAGTGGCAAAGGCACCCAGGGCAAGGTGCTTGGGTCCATTCCGCGCTTCCACCACCTGGCCTGCGGCGATGTCTTTCGTTCGCTGGACACCCGCACCGTGCTTGGCCAGAAGTTCGTCGAATACTCCAGCCGCGGCGAGCTGGTGCCGGATGACGTGACCGTGGCCCTCTGGCGCGCCAACATCAAGCAGCGCGTGGACGGCCACCAGTTCAAGCCGGAGATCGACTTCCTGGTGCTCGACGGCATCCCCCGCAACATGGAGCAGGCCAAGCTCATGGAGGAGGACATCGAGGTGCTGAAGGTGTTTCATCTGAGCTGCCCGGACCGCACCGAGCTGGCCCGCCGTCTGCGCAAGCGCGCCCTCAAGGACAACCGCTTTGATGATGCGAATGAAAGCGTCATCCAGCAGCGCTTCGCCACCTATGAGGCGGAAACCAAGCCCATCCTGGATTATTACAAGGGCGACCGTGTCGTTGAGATCGACGCCAGCCAGCCCCCCGCCAAGGTGCTCTATGACATCATCGGCGGCGTGATGACGCTGGATGCCTGGAAGGAACTCGAGAAGATGAGGATCTGATTCCGGCGCGGTGGCCCGTCCCGCCCTGCGCCGTCGCTTTTCACGCACCCTCCCTTTTCATGCGCATACTGTTTATCGGCACCGGCGACATCGGCCTGCCTTCGTTCGACTGGCTCGTATCGACGCCCAAGCATGAGGTGGCTGCGGTGGTCACGCAGCCGGACAAGCCGGCCGGTCGCAGGCTGGTGCTGACGCCGCCCGAGGTGAAGGTGCGCGCCCTGGCCGCCGGGCTGCCGGTGCTGCAACCGCCGAAGATCCGCGCCATGGTCGAGGAACTGAGGACCTTCGAGGCGGATGTCGCCGTCGTGGTGGCCTACGGGCAGATCCTGCCGAAAAGCGTGCTGGAGGTGCCGAGGCTGGCCTGCCTGAACATTCACGCGTCCTTGCTGCCGCGTCATCGCGGTGCCTCGCCGATCCAGGCTGCGATCCGTGAAGGCGATGCTGAGACCGGCGTGACGATCATGTTCATGGACGAGGGGCTCGATACCGGAGACATCCTGCTGATGGATCGTCTGCCCATCCTGCCGGGCGACACGGGCGGCCTTCTGCATGACAAGCTGGCCCTGGTCGCTCCCTCGAGCCTGGAAAAGGCGCTGGACCTGATTGCCGCCGGACAGCCGCCGCGCACGCCCCAGGACAACGCCCTGGCCACGCACTGTGGAAAATTGAAGCGCGAGGACGGGCGTCTGGACTGGGCCAAAAACGCGGCTGAACTTGAGCGGATGGTTCGCGCCTACAATCCCTGGCCGGGCACGAGCTGCCTACTCCCCGGTGAAAAGTCGTCCGTGCTGAAGGTGCATCGTGTCAGCTTGATCGAAGGTGACGCCTGTCCTGCTCCCGGCACCCTGGTATCCGCCGATCCAAAGGCGGGTCTTATCGTCAGCTGCGGCGTGGGTTTGCTGAAGCTGGAGGAGGTGCAGGCCGAGGGCGGCAGGCGCATTGCCGCCGCCGACTTCCTGCGGGGTCATCCGCTGGAAGCGGGCGCCAGGCTGGGGTGAGAGAGCTTCAATACCCTGGTCTTTGTGGGACGCATCTGACGCAGATCAGACGCCTGTCTTCGGGAACAAAGTCCAGGCAGGCAGCGGAAGAACTCCAAGGCAGCCTCCAAAGCCATCCCTGGCGCTTGAGTGCGACGCCGGTTCCTGCAACAAATCGAATCCTGGAGGCACCAGGAGACTTGGGTGGGTTCATCGGGACATAACCACAGATGTTTCCGGGGAGGTGAGGCTGTGAATATGAAACCTCAACGGTGAAGGCCTGCTTCAGCAGATGCAGTGGAATGATCACTTCATAATTGCACAGAAACCAGCCCTTGGGCATGCCTTCGACCGACCTGGGGGCACCTTGGGGAGCCAGGTCATGGCGGATCGATCCAAGAAAGCTTCGAGACCCAAGCTTGAGTCTCGGGGAAGAATGTTTTTGACGCCCTGCGTTCGCCGGCAACAGGACGGGAATGAAGATGATGACATGCGTGTCGGCATCTTCCGGCCAGTCGTCCTTTTGAAGTTCAAAGGTGTAGTGGCCCTGAACCAGGGATGCCCCCGTCTGCATGGTGATGGTCACGTTTTCGGCAGTCATCGCAACCAGACGGCGGCTTGGATCGATGGCGATTGGATTGGCCTGGAGGGTTCCGATCAACAACAGCCCGGCTGTGAAAGGCAGGAAAAACAGATTCATGGCATTGGGTGCTGTGTGAGGCTGGGTGTTCCGGCAGCTTCCAGCCACCTTTCTGTTTCCATCATCAGGCGTCAGCCCCGGTCTGCCTAACCAAAAACGCCGGCGGGAACACCCGGCCGGCGTTTGGAGAAGCGTGGCCTTCGTAATCAGTCCGCGTCCTTCGGCTCGGGCAGGAAGAACCCGACGATGAGGGCGATCACGGCCATCGCCGTGGCGATGTAGCCGGCGGCGAGGGCGACGTGCGTGGGCCGGACATTCTGGATGCCGTCCGCCAGCAGCGGCGCCAGCCAGCCGGTGTTCACGGTGGCCATGCAGGTGCCGATCATGCGTCCGCCGACGTTGGTGGCGAAGCTGCCGCCGGTGCCGCGCAGGTGCAGCGGGAAGATCTTCGGCAGGTATTCACCGAAGTAGCTGAACTGGGCCACCGTCACCAGGCCGCAGAGGAAGTAACCCCAGAGAAAGGTTTCACCACCCTTGGCAAAGAGCATGAAGTAGGTCGCCGGCAGGATGATGAGCGCGGGCACCTGGAACACCTTCAAGAGAGCCACGCGGCTGATGCCGACGATCAGCAGCACGGCGAGGAGGATGCGCCCCACCAGGCCGCCCATCTCCTGGCGGAACTGCACCTTGCTGCTCATCTCATCAATCACCTTCTTGTGGGGCGCCTGCTGGATGGCGTTCTCCTTGATCTTGGCGACGATCTCCTTGCGGCCCGGGTCACCGGGGGGCAGGGCGTTGAGCTGGGTGTTGAGCGCCTTGGCCTCGTCGATCATCGGCTTCATGATCTTGGCCTGAGGAGCGAGCTCGGGCAGGCCGGGGGTCACGCGGGCCACGGTCACCTGCAGGGCACCGAAGGCGATGCCGTAGGCGCAGGCGGAAAGGATGGTGGTGACCAGCGTCACGCGGCGGAGTTCAGGCGAAAACAGGCCGCCGAAGCTCGGGCGCTTGAGGGCGCCGCTCGCCTTCTTCTCACGCCAGACCTGGCTTTCCGGCACGAACGGCAGCAGCAGGGCGATGGGGATGGCGGGCAGGATGCCGGTCATCAGCAGGTAGCGCCAGGCGCCCACCGTGCCGTCGAGGCCCGAGGGAAGGCCGAAACCGTCGAGGCCGCCGGACTTGAGCTTCGTGTTGATCCACATGCTGGCCAGGGTCACGCAGACACCGCCGATGGAGGCGAAGGCCTGGGTGATGCCCAGCCACTTCTCCTTCTGCTTCTTGTCCTGGAAGACCTCGGCCAGCCAGGTGACGGCGGCGACGAACTCCACGCACACGCCGATGAAGGTCGCGCTGCGGAAGATGATGAAGGTGGTCAGCGATGTCGAATACGCGGCGCAGAACGGCGCGGCGGAGTAGAGGAAGATGCTCGCCGCCATGATGGTCTTGCGGCCGAACTTGTCCACGAGCCAGCCTCCCAAAAGACCGAACACGCCGCCGCACACAGCCGCGATGGTGAGCAGGTTGCCCACCCAGTTGGTGACGATCGGATTGCTCGGCGGCAGCTTCAGCAGCTCGGCGATCGCCGGGGCCGCCACGAGCGGCGTCATCAGCAGCTCATAGGTGTCGAAGAGGAAGCCGATGCTGGCGATGACGATGATCAGCCAGTGGGTGGTGGTGAGTTTGGGAGGCATGGAGCGGGGGCGGTGGTGGTTGACGGTGGTTGACGGTGGTTGACGGTGGTTGACGGTGGTTAGGAGTGTGGGTCGGCTCGGCGCAGTTGGGATTCGCGAAGATTATGAATCCGAATGCCCAGGTCGTAGGCTTGCGAGAGGATCGGATCGGTGACGGTTTCCGTGACGAAGCCAAGATCCGTGGCGATGATGAGATCCGAAGCGGTCTCCATCAATGATCCATGAGCCTGGTTGGAATAATTGGCCTGCTCCTTGAAGCTTGCCCGGCCGCAGCCTTCTGCAAGATTGTTGGCCACTGACACGGCGGCGCGTGTCAGCTGGCTGGTCAGGCCAAACCGCTCCTCCTTCGGGAAGCTGCGCGAACAATCATAGACTGACACGACCAGATGACGGGCCTCCTGCCAGACTTCTAACTTTTCGAACGGAAACTGCTTTCTCATGAGGCTGAAATTGATCTACGGGGTTGACGATAATGCGATGGCTCCGGCATTCGGCCCGGCAACCATGGTCAACAATCGTCAACCATCGTAAACAATTGTAAACCAAACCCTCAGGCCAGCAGCGGCCGCAGTATCTCCAGGATCTTAGGCACTTCGACAAAGGGATCCTTGGCGACTTCATACTCCAGCGTGAACCAGCCCTGGTAGTTGGCGTCGCGAAGGATCTTCAGCAGGCGCGGCACGTCGGCGGGCTGGCCTTCGCCCTTCTTGGTTCCCTTCGGGCTCATCTCCATCTTGAGCTGCACGTTGATCGCATAAGGGGCGATCTTGGCGAGGTCGCCATATGGATCCTCGGTGTGAAAATTGCCGCTGTCCCAGTTGATGCCGGCCCAGGGGCTCTTCGCGGCCTTCACCATCTTCACGAGGTTCTCGGGTTCGGAAACGATGCCGCCATGGTTTTCCAGGCCGAGGAAGATGCCTTTTTTGCCGGCATGATCAAGGCACTCCTGGTAGGCTTCCTGGCAGTTCGCCACGGCCTCCTCCTCGCTCAGGCCCTTGGGCTGCGGTCCGGCGAACACGCGGATGTGCGGTGCGTTCATGATCGCGGCGTAGTCGATCCAGCGCTTCACGTCGGCAATTTCAGCGCTCAGCTTCTCGCCTTTGGGCAGGGCGAAGTTGTTGCCGACGGCCGTGCCGGCCAACTGCACGCCGCGCAGGTAGGCCCGGCGTTTCACCTCGAGCAGGAACTTCTCATCGACGTCCGGAGGGAAGAAGTAGCTGGTCACCTCGGCGCCGGGCACGTTGTTGTCGGCGCACCAGTCGATGAAGTCGAGGATGCTCCAGGGCTTGTGGCCCTCCTTGGCCTTGTTTTCCTTGCCGCGCATCCACTGGAAGTATTCACGGAAGCTGTAGGCGGCGACGCCGAGCTGCATGCGGCTTTTCCCCGGACGGTTGATCGGCTCGATGGCGGGCAGGGTGGAGACGCTGAGGGCTCCCAGGCTGGTGGAAAGAAAATGGCGGCGGCTGATCATGAGAGGTGAAAGAACGGCCCAGGATGGCGGGGCTATCGCAAGAACCCAGGGGATTTTTGTTTACAGAGGCCTTCTCAACTTTGCAAAAAACCGAGGGTGACGGTTGCGGCGGATGGGGTGGGTTCAGGAAGGCGGCATCAAAAAGTCGGGCTGCATCTGTGTTTTCAGCTTGCTAGCCGGGCAAAGATGAATACTAAACGCCCCCCATCCGCGCGGGTAGCTCAGCGGTAGAGCAGTTGGCTTTTAACCAATTGGCCGAGGGTTCGATCCCCTCCCCGCGTACCATCGGTATGGTTTTATATGCCCAGGTAGCTCAGTGGTAGAGCAGTTGGCTCTTAACCAATTGGTCGTGGGTTCGAATCCCTCCCTGGGCACCATTTTCCGGGCGCCTCACAGAAGACTCTGTGAGGCGCCCTTTTTGTTGGGCCTGTGCGCTTTACTTCAGGCTGCGAAGGTAGGCCACCAGGTCGAGCAGTTCGCTTTCCGGCAGGGTCTGGTCCAGGCCCATGGGCATGAGGCTGGTCGTCAGCGTGGTGTCGCCGGTGATGCTCTGGTGCGGCACGGTCTTTTCCTGGCCCGCGATGTCCACCACCAGCAGGCCCTCGGCGGTGTGGCTCTTGATGACCCCCAGCGTCTGCTGGCCGTCAGCGGTCTCGATGATGTGCGCCTCATAGTCGCGGGCAAGGGTGTTGCTGGGGAAGAGGATGCTTTCCAGCAGGTCGCGCTCGGTGCGGATGGCGCCGATCTTGGAGAGGTCGGGGCCGATGGCGCGGCCCTGGTCGCCAATCTTGTGGCAGGCGATGCAGGTGCCCTTGCCGGCGGCGAAGGCGGCCTTGCCCCGTTCGGCGCTGCCGGAGGCCGCGACCTTCTCTGCCAGCGGGCTGAGCTGGCGCTTTTTCAATTCCAGGGCCTCGGTCGCCCGGGCGTAGGCGGGATGGATGATGGTTTCAAAGATGTCCACAGGAAGGTCAGCCAGGGCGGTGCGGTAATGGCTTTCCTGCTGGCTGGCGATGGCCGGGTTTTTGGCGATCTCGGCGGCGATGCGCCGGGCGACCTCGGCGTCCTTGGATTTCTTCAGCAGGGGCAGCAGGGTTTTCAACTCCACGGGGCCGAGGCTGGCAAACAGGGGCGCGGTCTCGGAGCACTGCTCCGGGCTCATCGGTGCGGCGACAAGCATGCCAGCCGCCTGGATCTTGGCCGCGGCGGAGGCGGCGGGATCGACCAGCACACCCTTCACCATGGCGAAGGTGTCGCCGGTCAGCTTGACGTTGCGGGCGGCGTCGAGCGCCTTGAGACGGATGGCCAGGGGACGCTGGGTGTCGGCGGCGAGGGCCTGCAGGGCGGGGTCAAAGTGGGGTGAGCGCAGCTTTTTCACGGCATCCAGCACCAGCGGCGTCGGCGTGGTGGCGAGGATGTGGTCCAGGGGCGCCAGCCAGGCGTCGTTCACCGCCCCGGTGGTCTGGGCGGCCAGCACGCGCAGGGCGATGGCTTCAGCCCCCGCCTTGCCCAGCATGCGCCCAACCAACTTTTGGGTCTCCGGCTTGCCCAGGAGCGCCGCGCAGAAGGCCTCGAGGGCCGCCTGGCGTTCGGCGGACAGGCTGCCGTCGTCGAGCCACTTCATCAGGCGCGGGGTGATGGATTCATCGGCATCCTCGTGGCTGGTGACGATGCCGAGGGCGGTGCGGGCGAGCGCGGCATCCGTGGAGTCCAGATGCTTCGCGGCCACGCTCATGCTCAGGTTGAGGCTGGAGGCGTCGTCGGGCACGAAGCTGACCAGCATCCGGCGCAGGGCGGTTGAATCGGTCTCCTTCCGGAGGTCGTCGAGGCTGACCAGGCCGGTCTGCTGGGCGAGCTGGATGACGCTGTGCTCCAGGGTTGGATCAAGGCTGGCGCGCAGCATCTGGCGGAGCTGGCGGGCGATCACGGCGTGATCCTTGGAGGCGTCCTCCGGCATGTCCTGGGCGAGGGCTTCCAGGGCGCGGCGCCGGACCTGGGGGGATGCGGAGCCGAGTTCGGCGATGAGCGCCTGGGTGTTCTTCCGAAGCGTGCCCTGTCCTGCGGCCACGAGATGCTTCAGCGGCTTGACCGGCTTGATGCGATAGATGGCGCCGAGGATGTCCGACTTGGCCATCAGGCTGCTCGGGCAGCCGATGCGGAACCAGCCGCCGGTGTCGATCAGCAGCAGTGAGCCGTCACGCGGATCCTCCATGACGTCGGTGAGATGGATGTCAGGGGTGTGCAGCTTCAGGAACTCGTTCTCCACGGCCTTGTAGGTGCTGCCTTCGGGCGTGAGCTCCATGCGCACGAGCCGCTGGGTGTTGAAGTGCGTGACCATGAAGCTGAGCTCCCTGCCCGAACCATATCCATGCCAGAAACAGGCGCCGCTGACGGCGACGTGGCCGAAGTTGTACATCACGGGCATCTTTTCGAGCGTGCGTGGCAGGTGCTCGATGGCCTTGAGCTGGTCGGCGCGCTCATAGACGCCACCGTAGAGCCAGTGGATGATCGTGTCGCCGCGCGGCTGCGAATAATAAAGGTTCTGCACGCCGATGACGTCGCCCTCGGGCGTGAAGTCCACCTCCACGGGGTTGTCGCCGCAGCCGAGCGAGTGCCACTGCACGTCGCCGCCGTCGGGACGGCAGCTCCAGATGCCGCAGGCCAGGGATTCATCGACGAGCGTGCCGTCCTTCTGCGTCACCTTGTGGCCCTTGCGACCGTGGCACCAGTAGAGGCGGCCGTTGACGGGGTTCAGGAAGGGGCCGTGAATGTCGGCGGCGTTGCCGGTGTAATCAAAGCCGGTGACGATCTCCTCGCGCTTGTCCGCGACGCCGTCGTTGTCGGTGTCGGTCAGCTTCCAGAGGGAGGGCGGCGATCCGACATAAAGGCTGCCGTTCAGCCAGCAGGCGCCCTGGGGGAAGGTCATCTTGTCGGCAAAGACGCTGCTCTTGTCGTAGATGCCGTCGCCATCGGCGTCCTCGAGCATGAGCACGCGGTTCGGTGGCGCTTTTTCAAGCTGGGCCTTGTTCCAGTTCACGCCGACCGCGTCGCCGACAAAGAGACGTCCGCGATCATCCAGGCAGCCCATGATGGGATGCGTGACCAGCGGCGTGGCGGCGGCGAGTTCCAGGGCGTAACCTTCCGGAAGGTCATGCTTCGGCAGGTTTTGCGCCACCTTGGCCGTCACCACCGGCGGGCGTTTGCCGGACTCCGGGATCTCCAGGCCCTTGTCCGGCGGAAGATCGGCGGCGGCAAGGATTCCAGACGCACACAGGCAGGGCAGGAGAAAGGCTTTCATGGGTCGCCTTTCAATACCCGGCCTGCGGCAGGATTATTGCATGAGGGCGTCTTCATGCGGGTTCGCCGCGTGCTCCGCACCGCCTCCGCCCGCCCGGACATTTCGGACGACGCGCAGGTCGTCCCTACCGGGTAGGGCCCCGCTGCGTCGGGGCCGAGATTTCAGGGCCTGGGTGGCCGAACAAGGAGTTGTGGAAGCTTCTGAACTTCGCGGTGGTTCGCCGCGTGCTCCGCGCCGCCTTCGCCCGCCCGGACATTTCGGACGACGCGCAGGTCGTCCCTACCGGGTAGGGCCCCGCTGCGTCGGGGCCGAGGTTTCAGGGGCGAAGGGGGGCGGATGGAATGGGAGCGGGCGTCGCGGACGGTGTTGACGCTGCGGGCGAGGATGGCGCTCCGTTGGTGGGTGAATCCGTGCCTGCAGGTGCCGGAGGCGCGTTGGGTGCCGCGACCGGGCCTGCCGCTGTCGTGCCGCCTTGGGCCGGTGGGGTGCCGGCTGCCTGCCCGGTGACTGCCACAGGCGGCGGTTCGGGTTTCTTGAACGGGTCCGCCCAGCGATGCAGCTCATGGCCGCTGCCCGGAGCGCCGATCTCCTTGAGATAGGAGGCACATTTTTCATGCCAGCGGTCGAGGTTCGGCGGGCTGTTGGGTTTCTCGGCGGTGCCGGGGAAGATGAGGTAGGTCACCTTGAGGTCGCTCTCCGGCCGGCGGTAGGGCGTGGCCTGCGGATTGATCGCCTTGGCCATGAACAGGGAGGCCTCGCCCATCTTTTGAGTCGGCCCGTAGTCGCCGCAGATGGCCGGATACATCTTGTCGCCATGGATGACCACCGCGTAGTCGCCGATCTGCGGCGTGAACTTGTTGGTGTTGGAATGGCCGCGGAACAGCAGGGAGATGACGATGAAGGGGTCCTTCTCGGCGATGAGGCTGCTGCGCGCCTTCATGTCCTTGATCTCCAGCGTGAGCAGGTCGGTCAGCGCCTTGAGCTCGCGGTTCTTGTCGGCGGACAGGCCCTTGGTGGCATACTGCTCCTTGGCCTTTTTCAGCCGCTCCTCCCAGCGCGGCAGCAGCGGGTTGGGGGTCTTGGTCTTCTTCGACCAGGCGTAGCTGGTGAAGGGCTGGTAGTAGTCGGAGAGATAAATGTACTCGTCGAGCGAGGGCTGGCGGTCGCCGTCGGAGCCGTCGCAGACGACGTCCATCTCGGACTGGATGAGCAACGTGCGCCGGCTGGAGGTGGGATGGGTCAGCTCCAGGATGGTCTCGCAGTCGAAGAAGTTGTGGCGATCGAGGATTTTGTTCAGCCGGGTGATGTCGCGCTGGATGGCGCTGGTCTTGTTTTCGTAGAGCTTGTGGTAGAAGCCGGAGACCTTGGCGGTGGGCAGCATGGCCTTGAGCTCGGGCAGCAGGGAGGGCAGGGCGGGGTTGATGCGTGACAGCTCCTCGACGGTCTGGTTGGCCTTCGGCACGCGTACGCTGAGCTGGAACTCGGCCTTGTAGGCGTCCGGTGAAAGCCGCTCCAGGCTGGCGTAGGTGCCTTGTTCGGTGAGCAGCTTGGACTTGATGGTGATGCCGTTGAAGAAGGTGGCCACGTCAGCGTCCTTGCGTGGGATGAAGGCTTCCGGAAGCGGTGGCTGAACCTGCACTTCCTTGATGACCTCCTTGATCACCTCCCTGGGAACCTCGACGCGCTTTTCAACCTCGCGGGTCACGACTCGTGCCTCGCCGCCGCGGGCGGCGATGATCTCCTTGAGGCCCTGCTTGATCTTGCCGGCGAAGGGCGTGAAGGGCATCACCAGAAGCAGGGCGATGATCACCAGGACCAGCAGGCGGATGAGCGAGCTGAGCATGCCGCGCTTCGGGCGTCCGCTGTCCCAGGGGGACGGTCCCTGGCGTTCGTTGCGCGTGGTGGTGTTCTCGGGGGGCGGGGGCTGCATGGGGCGTTAATCGGCCAGAACTTTGCCTTTGTTGAAGCGACGACGCAAGAACCAGCGCATCAGCGGACGCGGCATCAGGCGGAAAAGCGTGCCCGCCGCAGTGACGCCGGCGCCGGGGAAAACGCAGGGCCGTCCGGCCGCCAGCGCCGCCAGGGCCTCCGCCACCACCCGGGAGGGCGGGATGCGCAGCAGGCCCTGCCCACTGCGATCCGTGTCGCCGCCGTCGGGACGGCGTGCTGTCTTGCTAAAGTTGGTTGGGGTCGGCCCCGGGCAGACGCAGGTGACCGTGATGCCCTGCGGCTTCAGCTCGACGGCCAGGGCCTCGCTGAAGCTGGTCACGTAGGCCTTCGAGGCCGCATAGACGGCGAGGTCCGGCATGGGCAGCGTGCTGGCGAGCGAGCTGATGTTGAGGATGCCGCCCGGGCGGCCAAGGCGCGGGATCAGCGCATGGCTGAGCAGGGTGAGGGCGGTGATGTTGAGGTCGATCTGCAGGCGGGACTTTTCCACGGCCGAGCTGGCGAAGCCGCCGTAGTCGCCCAGGCCGGCGTTGTTGATTAACAGGTTAGGCCGCAGATCCCGGGCGTTGAGGAACTGCAGCAGGCTCGTCCGGCCCTCGTCCGTGCTCAGGTCGGCCGTGCAGCATTCGATGCGCGCTTGTCCGGCGGGCAGGCCGCGTTTCACCTCCTCCAGGGCGTCCGGCCTGCGGGCCACGAGCACGAGTTCGCAGGCGATGGGGGCCAGCTGGCGGGCGAATTCCGCGCCGAGGCCGGAGGAGGCGCCGGTGATGACGGCACGACAGTTTTGTAGGGGGAATCCATTCGCCATAAGATGGATCCAGACCTACCACAGCAGGATCATGACCATCAACCCGCTTTCCGAGCAGAAACCCTTCACCACGAAGGACGGCAGCACCATCCGCAGCATCCTCGACCTGACTAACGCGCCGGTCTCCAACCAGAGTCTTGCCGAGGCCACGGTGCCGGTAGGTCGGCCGACCGAGCGCCATTACCACCGGCTGAGCGAGGAGTTTTACTTCATCCTGGAAGGCGAGGGCCTCATGGAGATCGACGGCGAGGAGCGCCCCGTGAAGCCCGGCGACGCCATCCTCATCCCCCCCGGCGCCTGGCACCAGATCACCGCCACCCAGACCCTCCGCTTCCTCTGCTGCTGCGCGCCGCCTTACAGCCATGAGGATACCTATTTTGGTTAGGTCTTGGAAGAGGCGCGCCGATCAGGAATGGAGATCTGGAGAACATCTGGGCTTGTCATTGGCAAACCAGGTTCTGCGGTTAGTCGATGGAACGAAGCCGCAACCTTCGCAGGGCATGCAGGCCGCCCGTCGCCTCGGCGATCCTGCGTGCGCCGTCCTTCCGCTTCGGGCCGAACTTCTCCCGGTTCTCCTCGAACACACCCTCCACAAACTCACGGCTCCCCAGCACCAGGCCGTCGCTGAAATACCTCACCCGCAGCCGCACCAGATCCCCCGAACCCAGCTTGCCGCCTGCCTTCAGCACCGCCCGCGCCGCTTCCGCGCTCACCCCACGCCTAACCACGTTTTCGTTCTGAGCGTCCCTCACCTCCACGCCGCTGCTGAACAGCAGGCAGCGGTACGCCTCGGTCCATCCCTCATGGGCTTCGGGGGAAGGAACCTCGATGCTTGATGCCTCATGGGGGGCATCGTTGCCCGGGATCTCCTGCCAGGCTTCGTTGTGAACCCGGCTGGCACTCGCGGACGTTCGTTTTGGCGCCTCGGAGAAGGCTGAGCCTGGGGTTTGTTGCGAACCTTCCTGGCAGGCCACCTGTGGCATCAAGGACACGCTGGTCTCGCGGAAAACTGCGGAAACGGGTGCTGGGTCGTGGTTTCTTGTTTCGTTAGTTGGTGCGCCAGCCTCCTCTCCAGGCTCAGCGGGGGCGCCGGCCGGGTGGCTGTTCGTGATGTGCCGGTTCTCCAGGCGGCTGCCCGTCACCCGTGCCAGGCCGCGCTGCGCCCTCCGGCTGCCGCCCATCGCCTCGCCATAGCCGCACCAGCGGTAGTCCTTGGGATCCTCCACCAGGCCCGCCCGCACGGGGTTGAGGTCGATGTAGGCCGCCATGGTGTGCAGCGGCTCGCCGCGTCCCTCCACCATGACGCTCTTGAAGCGGTCCATCCAGAGGGTGCCCTTTCGGCCGCGTCGTTTGTT
>JBIIRD010000134.1:0-8155 GCA_044341745.1 Prosthecobacter sp.
AGACCCGCCGCCACCACCACCACCACCACCACCGCCGCCGCCACCGCCTCCGCCACCACAGGGGTCCTTTTTGCCGCCACCACCCCCTCCGCCCCCGCCACCGCCGCCTCCTCCACCACAGGGTTGACTTGGCCCCCCGGGGGTTTGGTTGCCACAGCTCTGCATGCCTCCCGAGGCTGTCTGAGAAAAGACCGGCCGGGTGGACACATAGGCCATGAAGCTCAAGGCCAAGGCAGCCGTCAGCAGCAGCGGAACCGCTTTAGGCAGGGGGTGAATCAGTTTGTTCATCGTGATGCAGGGTGACTTGAAGAGATGGGGGCTTCGATTCAGCGTGGAGGCTGCTACTGCCGGGAGATCAGGCTTGAATTCAGCGGGAGTTCCGGGCCTGCCCAAATTTGCAGAGTCCGGGTGTCGCCATTGGGCGTGGTGAGTGAAATGCGATGGATGCCCGGATTGCCCGACACCAGGAAGCCCAGCGCCACCCGGCGGTTGTCATCCAGTTTCAGGGCGGCGGCGGCGGCGCCCGTGTGCAGCAAGCCTCCGTCTTGGGCGGACACCGCCAGGACGCTGCCAGGAGGCGACTGGCTGAAGGTCAGCAGAACCTCCACCGGCTCGCCTGGCTCCGTCAAAACCCTGGGATACTCGCCATTCTGGTTCGGGGTGAGAGCCAGTCGCTTGTTGGATGAAGGCACCAGAACATGAGCCGTCACGGGTTCTCCCTCATAAGCGATTCGATCCTCTGGATAACGGACCGGCTGATACTCATCGAGGTCCTCAGCCCGAATGCGGGTGATGAAGACCTCTGACTTCGGGCCCTTGAATGACCAGCCTGCATTTTCGAACTGAGCTTGAGCGGTCACCGCAGAGGGCCGACTTTTGTCACCGGTGCCTGATTTTGTGGTTGGCGAGCTGCGCGAAAGCGCCAGCCCTTGACCACTGTCGGTCGCGAAAAAGTATCCGGCCAGGACTGCGACCATCAGCAGGAAAGCCAGGATGAGAAAGTGCTGCGCTCTCATGCTTCGAAACAGGATGAGAGGGCATTCGAAAGGACCGCAGATGAGGCAGAACCCGTCACTGCAGGCTGTTTTGAAAACCGGCAAGGCGCCCCCTCAATGGATGACTTAGGACATTGTCTGAATTTCATGGGCCGCTTGCTTGTTGGGGTGAGTTTCTGCCAGGAGTGAACTCTTGAGCAGACGTTTGAAACACCTCACCAGGAGTTTGGAGTCTCCAGGCAATGCATAACCCCATAAGTCAGAATCATTCTTCTGACTTTGTCTAAACACTTATTCGAAGTAACTTATACTATTTCTTAGAAATAAGGTGAAGCATGCTTGACGCAGCTCACTCAAAGCGTCGCAAATCTCTCTTTCCTCATGAAACAGGACTCTGTTTCGACGGCATCCATCCTTGGCAATGAGACTTGGGAGATCAGCCGAGGCAACAGCGAGGCCCCCCCAAGCTCTTCCGCAACTTCATGGGCCGCGACCCCGATCCGATGGCCCTGCTCGTGAGAGCCGGACTGAAGCAACGATTCGACCGGGAAATCAGCGGCGCGACTCCACCGGGATCGGTGTCGTGGAGATCTGCACCGGGATGCCGCGCAGATGAAGGTCGAGGAACTGCTTCACGCGCTCATCCAGCAGCGGGCTGCGGAAGCCGTGGCCGCCGCCGGTCATCTCCTGAAGCAGGGAGGCAACGCCGACCTTGGTCAGCGCGGCGTGGATTTCCTGCGCCTGGGCAAAGGGCACCAGGGGATCCTCCGTGCCATGCGCGGAGAAAAACGGCGCGTCGCCCTTTGACACATGCGTCACCGGCGAGGCCTCGCGCGCCGCCGCCTCACGCTCCGGCACGGGCCCGCCTAACAAAAGGGCCTCCGGATAATCCCGGGTCTTCGCACGATCCACCTTGCTGGGCTGGCGGATCATGGTGAGGAAGTTCTCCGGGCCGTAGTAGTTCACCACGCAGGTCACCCGGCTGTCCTGATCCAGATGGGCGCCCAGGCTGCCTTCAAGCTCCTTCACATCGCCGCTGACGCCCAGATGCGAGACCAGATGGCCGCCCGCCGAGCTTCGCCACACGCCGATCTTCGTGGCATCGAGCCCATGCTCGGCGGCATGCGCCTTGATCCAGCGGATCGCGGCCTTGCAGTCATGAATCTGGGCGGGCCATTGCGCCTCATGGCTGAGCCTGTAGCCCACGCTGACGCCGGCATAATCGCCGCTTTGCACAAACCTGGACAGACTACCGATGCCGCCGTTTTTGTCGCCCCCGCGCCAGCCGCCGCCATGGATGAACACAATCACAGGCAGCGCCTTGTCCGAGCCGCGCTTCTCCGGAAGATAAAGGTCCAGCGTCTGACGCGGGTTGTCCGTGCCGGCGTAGGGCAGGTCACGCAGGGCCCTGATCCCGGCAGGCAGGGGCCTTGCGGGTGCCTGCTGCTGTCTGACGACACCTCCCTGCCCCGGCCTTCCCCGGCCCACGACGGCGAGATGCTCCTCCCGCGAGATGAATCCATCGCCATTGGTGTCGACCCGGCTGAAGTTCTCACGCAGACGTCCAGGAAGTTCGTCCCGGGACAGCCGCCCGTCCTTGTCCGCGTCCATCAACTCAAACTGGCGGAGCGGTCCCGCCGACTCCTGCGATGGAGTTTGTTGGGCCAGGACCGGCAGGCTGGCGAGGGCGATCAGGAAAAGAAGACGCGGCTTGTGCATGGGCGCGTCTGAAACCCCGCCGCCCATCCAAAAGTTTCGCAGCATCTCACCCAGGGCCTTGCAGCCAGGCTCCTCTCGTTCTTGCCTGCGGCCAAACGCCGCCTACATGCGGCCCATGATCCGACCTCTCGCCCTCGCCCTCCTGGCCTGCCTGCCCCTCCTGGCCGCCGACGACTACAAGCTCGGCCCGCTTTCCCAGGAGAACCCCGCGACGCCCAAGGGCAGGGTCATCCAGATGCCGGAGCATGTCTCGAAGATCTTCCCCGGCACGAAACGCGACTGGTGGATCTATGTGCCGGCTCAGTACACGCCCGAAAAGCCCGCCCATCTCATGGTGTTTCAGGACGGCCATGACTACGTCGGCGTGAAGGGCGCCTGGCGCGTGCCGGTGGTTTTTGACAACCTCATCGCCGCCGGGGACATGCAACCCACCATCGCCGTCTTCCTCAACCCCGGCCACAGCGGCGACAGCAAGCCCGCCAGCGCCTGGAAAAACAACAACCGTGGCAAGGAATACAACTCCCTTGGCGACACCTACGCCCGTTTCCTTCTCGAGGAAATCCTGCCGCAGGTGCAGAAGGACTACCGCCTGACCGACAACCCCGAGGGCTGGGCCATGGCCGGAGCCAGCAGCGGCGCCATCTGCGCTTTCACCGTGGCCTGGGAGCGCCCCGACAAGTTCCGCAAGGTCTTCTCCACCATCGGCAGTTATGTCGATCTGGCGGGCGGTCATGTGTACCCCTCGCTGATCCGCATCACCGAGCGCAAACCGCTGCGCATCTACCTGCAGGACGGCAGCAACGACCTCGACAATCCCTTCGGCAACTGGCCGATCGCCAACCGTCAGATGGCGGCGGCGCTGGCCTTCATGAAGTATGACCACACCTTCGCCCTGGGCGACGGCGCGCATAACTCCAAGCATGGCGCGAGCCTCTTTCCCGAGGCCATGAAATGGCTCTGGCGGTAGAAGTCACCCGCCTCAGGCCGCACGCCGGACTTCCCAGGTGTGGATCGCCGGATTGCAGATGTCGCGGACAAACGGCGCGTCAGGGGCGTTGTCGCCAAAGACGTAGATGCGCTTGCGCAACGTCAGCCGGGTAATCGTGAAGCCCGGGTTTTGCAGCGACCTGAAATAGCCGAGGATGGTCTCCTTTTCCAGGTCCAGCGCACCGCCCTTCATCCCGTAGTCGAGGACGAAGGCCGCCTTCTCAAAGGCAGGCGTGGTGGCATCACGGATCTCCTGGCTGATCGGGTCCAGCAGCACCTGGCGTACAAAGGCCTCCAAGGCCTGGGGGTCACCCTCGTAATCCACGCGATAAACATTGCCCTCACGGAAGGTCAGCTTCTGCGCCAGGGGGGCGTAAAGCAGCTTCTGGCAGTCGCTTTCGTGATCAAATTTGCCGAGGATTTCGAAGGCTTGGGTCATGGTCTGGCCTTGCCTAGCGAGGAGACGGGCGGCTGCAACGAAGGATTCGCGACGGGTTGCGCCCGGACAATCCCGGGAGATGATCCTCCCATGAGCCTCGACCTGATTTCCGCCGCCCGACCGGCCACCGCCCTTGTTCTTGGCTCAGGCCTGGGCGGTGTGGTCGAGTCCTTGGGCGTGGAGGCCGAGGTCCCGTTTGCCGAGGTTCCCGGTCTGGGTGCCTCCACCGTGCCCGGTCATGCCGGCCGCCTGGCGCTCTGCCGGCTCTCAGGCCAGGCCGTGCTTGTCGCCCAGGGCAGGCGGCATCTTTATGAAGGCCTGAGCGCCCACGAGGTCGCCACCGGCATTCGTTTCATGCACGGCCTGGGCGTCCGCCGGGTGGTGCTGACCAATGCCGCGGGAGCCATCAACGCCGGATTTGAAGTCGGCGGCCTCATGCTGATCACCGACCATCTCAACCTGCAGGGCACCTCCCCCTTGTTAGGCGGGCCGCACTTCCACGACATGAGCGAGGTGTATTCACAGGCCTTGCGGACGCGCTTCCAGCAGGCCGCCGCCGAGCTCGGAATGAGGCTGCATGAAGGCGTTTACGCCGCCTTGTCAGGCCCGCAGTATGAAACCCCGGCGGAGATCCGCATGCTGCGCACCCTGGGTGCGGACGCCGTCGGCATGTCCACCGTGCCGGAGGCCATCCAGGCACGGGCGCTTGGCATGGAGGTGGCGGGCCTGTCCATGCTCACCAACTGGGCCGCCGGTTTGAAGCCCCAGACGCTTGACCATGGCGAAGTCATGGCCGTGGGCAGGCAGGCATCGCAGGATCTGGCACGGCTGCTGAAGCTGGCGCTGCTGGCACCGTCGTAAGCAGGGCTTGCCACGCCAGAGCGCCAGGGCTTAGGTCGCCGTCCATGAAAAGCATGACAGGATTTGGCCGCGGCGAGGCCCGGCAGGAAAGCACCAGCACCACCTGGGTGGTCGAGTGTGCCAGCGTCAACCGCAAGCAGCTCGAGGTCAGCGTCAGCCTGCCGCGTGAAATCGGCGACCTGGAGACGCAGGTGCGCAACCAGGTTTCCGCCCTCTGCTCACGTGGCCGCGTCAACGTCCATGTCCGCTCCAGCCAGGGCGGCGCCATCGGCACAATGCCACGCATCGACGAAGCCCTTGCCACCTCCTATGTCGAAAAGCTGCGCGACATGGCCACCCGTCTGGGGATCGCCCCCGAGCTGTCCCTGAGCGAAGTCGTGCGCCTGCCGGGCGTGCTGGTCAGTGAAGCCACCGAGGCACCGCCGGAGGAAGTCTGGCCCTTCGTGCAAACCGCCCTGGCCGCCGCCCTGGAACAGCTCGTGGCCATGCGCTCGGCGGAGGGTGTCAATCTGCGCACCGACATCGAATCGCGCCTGATCACCGTGGAAAGCCTGGCCGCACGCATCGCCGAGCTGGCCCCCACCGTGCCGGAGCACCAGCGCCAGGTCCTGCACCAGCGCCTTCAGCAGGCCGGATTGCCGATTCCCCTGGAGGACGAGCGCCTGGTGAAGGAGATCGCCCTCTTTGCCGACCGCACGGACATCTCCGAGGAGCTCTCCCGGGCAGCCAGCCATCTCAAGCAGTTCCGATCCTACCTCGCCTCCGGGGAGCCGGTGGGCCGCAGCCTCGACTTCCTGGTGCAGGAGTTCTTCCGTGAGTTCAACACCATGGGATCCAAGTGCAACCACGCCGCCATCGCCCATCACGTCGTCGCCGCCAAGACCGAGCTGGAGAAGATTCGCGAGCAGGTGCAGAACGTCGAGTGACGGACAAAACGAGGCCGCCGGGCGCCGGATTGTTATACCCTTCCCTCCGGCCCCGTATGTCCTATCATGGACCGTCGTGACTTCCTCAAGACCAGCGCCGCCGTGGGCATGGCGCAGGCTCTCCTGCCAGCCAGGGCCGCCGCAGAGCGTCAGCCTGACCTGATCCGGACTGAAAACGCCCGGCCCGGGGCCAGCTTCCAGCTCACCCGAGTGATGCCGGACAACGCGAAGTCCTACCGCACCTCGCTCATCGAAGGCTATTGCTCGCGCCAGTCCGTGAAGGCCGGCGAACCGCTCGACATCTTCGTCAGCACCCAGCCCGCCGCGCGCTTCCAGATCGAGATCTTTCGCATGGGCTACTATGGCGGTGAAGGCGCCCGCCTCATGACCACGCTCGGCCCGTTTGACGGCAGGCCGCAGCCGGTTCCTGAGATGGGGGAAAACCGCCTGCGCGAATGCCGCTGGCAGGCCTCGACCCGCCTAACCATTCCCGGAGACTGGCCCAGCGGCGTCTATCTCGGGCGGCTCAGCACGATCGCCTCCGACCCCGACAAGCCCTACTGGCAGAGCTACATCGTCTTCATCGTCAAGGACGACCGCCCGGCGGACATCCTCTTCCAGTGCAGTGACAACACCTGGCAGGCCTACAACCGCTGGCCCGTCAATGAATCCCTCTACACCGACCCGCGTGCCGCCCATGCCCCGGGCGTGAGCGTCAGCTTTGACCGCCCCTACGGCAAGTATGTCCAGATCTTCGAAAACCCGCTCAGCATGGGCAGCGGCGAGTTCCTGCTCTGGGAGTACCCGCTCTGCTACTGGCTGGAGAAGGAGGGCTATGACGTCACCTACTGCTCCAACGTGGACAACCTCGACCCCGCCAACCTGGCGCGTGTCAAAACCCTGATCAGCGCCGGTCATGACGAATACTGGGACCTGCGCCAGTTTCAAAACGTCAAAAAGGCCGTCAACGACGGGCTGAACGTGCTCTGGCTGTCCGCCAACGACGTTTACATGGTCACGCCCTTCACGGCCAATGCCGAGGGCGCGCCGAACCGCCGCCTCACCCGGGAAACCTGCTACGGCGAGTTCCGCGAGGAGGAGAAGGAGGCGTATTCCAAAGTGCTCGGCCCCTTTGAAAACCCCGGCCCCGACGAGCGAGAGATCATCGGAGCGCGCACCATCGTGCCCTTCAACGGCGGAGGGGACTGGACCTGTGCCAAGCCGGACCACTGGCTCTTTGAAGGCACCGGCATGAAGAAGGGCGACAGCATCCCCGGCCTCGTCGGCTGGGAGTTTCATGGCGACCCCGACACCGCGCGCCAGGGCCTGGACGTGGTCGCCGAGGGCAACGTCTGGGCGGGCGGAACCCGACTCGGCAGGTATGCCGCCACCGTGTTTGAAGGGCCGAGGAAGAACATCGTCTTCAACGCCAGCACCATCTTCTGGTCCCAGGGCCTCGCCGATCCGCCCGGGCACATGATCCCCTGGAGCCATTATTCACGGCCGCACGGCCCTGACGCCCGGGTGCAGCAGATCACCCGCAACGCCCTGAAGCGCGCCCTGACCTAACCAAGAGCGCCGAAAAGGCCCGCTCCATGTGCTGATCTTGTCGTTGGTTGGGCAGCCCTTGGCAAAGCCCGGCGGGCCTGACATGACAGGCACGGGGGATCGTTGGTTTTCACGAACCCAACGCCGCCGTGATGAACACCCGCACCTCCCCCCTTCTTCGCCACGAACTCGACCGCCGCCGTTTCATGGCCGGCACCGCCCGCTCCCTTCTGGGGGTCGGCCTCCTGCCCGCCGGGGAGCATCTTTTCTCCGGTCGGGCTCTCGCCGCTGGTGAAGGCGCGGCCACCGCCAGGCAGGTGCCGACCGCCAAAAACGTCATCTTCCTCTACATGACCGGCGGCCAGAGCCACCTCGACACCTGGGATCCCAAGCCTGGCAACACCGAGGTCATGGGCCCGACGAAGGCCATCAAGACCAGCGCCGACGGCGTGCAGGTCGGCGAATACCTGCCGCGCATGGCGAAGCAGATGCACCACGCCTGCGTGCTCAACGCCGTGGCGACCAACACGGCGGCGCATGAGCAGGCCAACTACTTCATGCACACCAGCTTCGGCCTGCGCAGCACGATCAAGCACCCCGGCATGGGTGCCTGGCTCAGCTTCTTCCAGGGCCCGGGCAACCCCGCCCTGCCGCCCTATGTTTACATCGGCAACGACAGC
>JBIIRD010000078.1:0-23378 GCA_044341745.1 Prosthecobacter sp.
AGGGCGACGGTCATCCAGGGGCGCAAGTGCTCTGGCAAGGCCTCGCCAAGCTCGACATCATCACCGAGGTCTGGCGCAGACTACGTCATTCTCCCTCTTGTGGGTAAAGCTCAGAGCCTGCTGCCGCCTTCAAACCGCAGCCTGCTGCGGTGGTCGAAGACTCCGCGCCGCACCCAGTCTCCGAACCACTGGGGTGCAGGTTGTCGACACCATCGAAACCCCAGGGTGGTTCACGCCAGCAGGGCTGCCGCAGTCCATGTGGAGAGCCTGCCACGCCGACGAATCCTCCAGCAGGACTTCACCAGGATGAACGAGCGGATGGGTTTTCATGGCAGCACAGCACGATCAAACCTTCGGCGCTGGCGAAATGGATGAGGTCCTGGCGGCTGTCTGCGCGACGCTCCCTGCGCTGAGATTGAGGCCGATGCTGTTGGGGGAAGCAGGCATGAGCAACGAGCGTTGGATTTATAACTCACAATCCGCTATTTAATGAGTTATAAACATCAGGTCTTTGCATCATGGCAGACTGGACCCAATGGAACTGGCAGCAGGCTGACTGGCCTGAATTCCGCTACGACCCAGGCAAACTGGAGGCTCTGGAGGCAGCGTTCCTGCGGCAGTCGGGCGTGTTCTCAGGCTGCATCCGCCACATCAACGAAGGAGACAAGGAGCAGATCACCGTCGAGCTCATCAGCGAGGAAGCTCTCCACACCTCCGAGATTGAGGGTGAAATTCTGAACCGCGACAGCCTGCAATCCTCCATCCGCCGCAACTTCGGGCTCGCCACAGATCATCGCAAGACTCCGCCTGCGGAACAGGGGATCGCGCAGATGATGGTGGAGCTCTACCGGGAGTTCGACGCCCCGATGTGCGACGCCCTGCTCTTTCGCTGGCACGAATCGCTGATGAGCGGCAGGCGTGATCTTGCCAACATCGGCAGCTACCGCACCGGCTCCAAGCCGATGCAGGTCGTGTCGGGTCCGCTTCACCATCCCAAAGTTCACTTTGAAGCACCACCTTCGTCTGCCGTGCCCGCCGAGATGAAGGGCTTTAGGCAGTGGTTCACCCGCACGTCGCCCAAGGGCAGGACACCGCTGCCCATTCTCACCCGCGCCGGCATCGCATATCTCTACTTCGTCACCATCCACCCGTTTGAAGATGGGAATGGTCGGATTGGCCGTGCCCTTGCCGAGAAGGCCCTTTCCGAGGGGTTGGGTCACGCCGCGCCGCTTGCGCGCTTGCGTTATCTCTCACCATCAATCGTGGCCGCAAGACCTACTACGAACTGCTGGAGCGCAGCAACAAGGGGAACGAGATTACCCGCTGGCTCGTCTATTTTGCCCAAACGGTCCTCGATGCTCAGGCGCACGCACAAGAGCTTGTCGAGTTCCTGATCGCCAAAGCCAAGTTTTACGACCGCCTGCGAGGGCAATTCAATGAACGCCAGGAAAAAGTGATCGCCCGCATGTTCCGTGAAGGACCGGGCGGATTCAAAGGCGGACTCAGCGCCGAGAACTACATCCTCCTCACCGGAACCTCGCGAGCCACGGCCACCCGCGACTTGCAAGACCTCGTGGACAAGCAGGCGCTTGGTCGCACAGGAACCCTCAAGAGCACCCGCTACCATCTTGACTTCATGCAGAGGTAGCCGGCCATCACCGGACCTGGCGGTGTGGCAGGCTCTCTCATGGACTGCTGCCGCAGCTGCCGTGTCCTCAGCCAAGGTGTGGCAAGGTGTTCCGCACGGGGCTGTGTGCGGAACACCACTAGCACTCTGCCACAATCTCTTGTTCAGGCTCAGGCCAGGGCCTTGACGACGGCTTCGGTGGTGATGCCGAGCTCCTTGAAGACCTGGTTGCCGGGGGCGCTGATGCCGAAGCGGTCGATGCCGATGACCTGGCCCTGGGTTCCGACGTATTTCCACCACAGGCCGGTGACGCCGGCTTCGATGGCGATGCGCTTGGTGCAGGCGGCGGGCAGGACGCTTTCGCGGTAGGCGGCGTCCTGGCGATCAAAGATTTCCATGCTGGGCATGGAGACGACCCGCACGCCGGGCCTGCCCTTGGCGGCTTCGACGGCCCACTGGACTTCGGAACCGGTGGCGATGACGATGGCCTCGAGAGGGGCGCTTTCCTTGACGAGAACGTAGGCGCCTTTCAGCGTGCCTTCGCGGCGGGCGGCGGCGCTGAGATGGCCCTGGTGGGGCAGGTCCTGGCGGCTGAGGGCCAGCAGCGTCGGGCCGTCGGCGCGGCTGAAGGCGGAGGCAAAGGCGGAGGCGGCTTCCTCGGAATCGGCGGGGCGGATGACGTCGAGGTTCGGGATGACGCGCAGGCCGCTGACGGTTTCGACCGGCTGGTGCGTGGGGCCGTCCTCACCGACACCGACGGAGTCGTGGGTGAAGATGTAGGTGACGGGCAGCTTGGCGAGTGCGGCCAGGCGGATGCTCGGGCGGCAGTAGTCGGCGAACACCAGGAAGGTGGCGCCGGAGGCGAGGAAGAGGCCGTCGTAGGCGATGCCGTTGCAGATGGCGCCCATGGCGTGCTCGCGGATGCCGAACCAGATGTTGCGGCCGGTCGGGTTGGCGGCGGAGAAGTCACCGCCGTCCTTGAGGTAGTTCTTGGTGGAGCCGAAGAGGTCGGCGCTGCCGGTGATGAGGTGGGGGACGGCCTTGGCGATGTGATTGAGGATCTCGCCGCCGCTGTTGCGGGTGGCGGCCTTGCCTTCGGCGGGGGATTCGGGGATGAGCTTGAGGAGGTCCTCAGCCTTCAGACTGCCTTCACGGGCGGCCTGGAGCTCGGCGGCGCTGGCCGGGTTGGCGGCGGCCCAGGCGTTGAAGGTCTTCGTCCATTCAGCGTGGGCGGCGACGCGCTTCGCCTTGAGGTCGGCGAAGTAGGCCTTCACCTCGTCGCTGACGTGGAAATGCGTGCCTTCAGGCAGGCCGAGGCCCTTCTTGGCGGCGTCGATGAACTTGGCGCCACCTTCGCCGTGGCCCTTGGCGGTGCCGGCGACTTCCGGGATGCCCTTGGCGATGATGGTCTTGACGATGATGATCTTGGGCCGGCCGTTGTCGGCGGCCTTGGCGTTGTCGATGGCGGTCTTGATGGCCTCGAGGTCGTGGCCGTCGATGGTCACGGCGTCCCAGCCGAGGGCGGTGAAGAGCGCCTGGGTGTCCTCGCTCTGGGTCACCCTGGCCATGGCGTCGAGGGTGACGTCGTTGGAGTCAAAGAGGACGATGAGGTTGTCGAGGCCGTTGTGGGCGGCGAAGGCCACGGCTTCACGGGCCACGCCTTCCTGGAGGCAGCCGTCGCCGGCGAGGGCGAAGATGTGGTTGTCGAGGATCTTGTGGTCGGCGGTGTTGAACTTCGCCGCGGCCATCTTGCCGCTGAGGGCATAACCGACGGCGTTGCCGATGCCCTGGCCGAGGGGGCCGGTGGTGCATTCGACGCCCGGGGTTTCATGGAATTCGGGGTGGCCGGGGGTGATGGAATGCAGGACGCGGAAGTTTTTCACGTCCTCCAGGCTGACGGCATAACCGCTGAGGTGAAGCCAGCCATAGATGAACATGGAGCCGTGGCCGGCGGAAAGGATGAAGCGGTCGCGGTTGAGCCAGCGGGGCTCGGCCGGGTTGCACTGGAGGGATTCGCCGAAAAGGACGGCGCCGATGTCGGCTGCGCCGAGGGGCAGGCCGAGGTGGCCGGAGGAGCACTTGTGCACGGCGTCCATGGCGAGGCCACGGGCTTCATTGGCGGCTTGGGCGAGGAGGGCTTTATTCATGGGTCAGCAATCGATGGGTCAACTTGGGTCAATCAAGCGCCAGAGGCGGCCAGGCGCGGGGGAGGCCCTCCTTACTGGCGCGAGGGTGGGATTCAAGGTCGAAAAATGGGGCTGATCGGACAGCTGCCCGCGCCTTGCTTGCACCTGTCTGATGCCGCGCCGGGAACCGTTATGGCGCCGGAGCCGGACTGATGTGCAGGTGACGCACCAGCAGCGAGGCTGTGTCGGTGCTGCCGGCGGTCAGCACGAGCTCATCACCCGTGGCGGCGTTTTCCAGCTTCAGTCGTCCCAGCCGTATGAGGCGGTAGCTGCGGGTGTTCTTGGTGGCGCGGTCCTTGTCGATCAGGGCTTCCAGCTTGTGGCCGGCAAACTCCACCACGACCGGCACGGTGGCCTCGGGGTCGAGGCTGGCGTAGTGCAGGATCACCTCGTAGCTGCCCGTCGGGAGGGTGTCGATCCTCCAGGCAAGGCGGCCGATGGCGGCGGCCGTGGGGCTGGCGCTGCCTTCGGGGGTGGGCTGGATGCTTCTGGCCAGGGAGGGGGTCAGGCTGAGTACGGACTTGCCGATTTTCTCGGCAAGGGCGGGTTTTTCGGGCGGAGGAGCGGGAGACGGCAGGCCGGGTGTCGTGGGGGCGGTCAATTCCTGGGCAGCGGAGACCAGGTCGATGACTCCGCCGCTGCTGATCAGGCCCTGGACGCGGGCGATCTCCTTCTGATACGGGGCAGGGTCGGCGGCCCGGGCGGCTTCCATCTGCAGGTCCGTGAGATATTTGGACAAAAGCGGGATGTGCCGGACGCGGAGCTGCTGCTGGTAGATGAGGTCGAGCTGGCTGAGGCGCGTCGTGGCATCGCCGGGTTCAGGCGTGGGGGTGGAGCTGGCCTGGCCGTGCAGGGAAGCGGCTGCGGCAAGGGCGATGAGCCCGGTGAGGAAAAGCGGGGTGCGGGCGGGGAGCTTCATTTTTTCTCCTCCTTCCGGTCTTCACTGGCGATGGCCCAGGCGCCGTTTTTGAGGCGGCGGGCGGTCTCCTCAAACTGGAGCAGGGCGGCATGCAGGCCGCGTTCGGTGATGCCCAGGCGGGCTCCGGCGGCGGGTGTTTCCACGGCGGCCAGGCCCTGCTCGACGAGGATGTTTTGATACAGCCCGACCTCCGGCAGAAAGACCAGCGCGGCGCGGGTGCCCCCGGTTTCCTTGCCGGGGCGCAGGAGGACGCGAAGCTTCCGGCCTTCCAGGTAGCCGAGCGTGAATTCGCGGGCGGACCTGGCCAGGGCGGGGATGTCGGAAACATCGATGCGAAAGTGGGAGGCGAAAGCCTTGAACCGGCGGCTCTTTTCCTCAGCCGGGGCACAGTTGACCCAGAGCAGGCGGATGTCGGTGCGCCCCCCGGCGTGTTCGATGACAAAGCGGTCACCTGTGGCTTTTTCGGGCTCAACCAGGCGGGCATCCTCAATGCTTTCGAAGCCGGCGACGCCGCCCATCTGACGCTCCAGCCTGTTCAGCAGCACTTCTTCACCGCGCTCGGCCAGGGCGGTTTGAAGCTGGTCCAGGCGTGCCATTTCCGCCGCCACGGCATCCTTGAGCGTGGGAGAACTGTTGGCGAGGGAGTGCAGACGGGCGGCATATGCTTCGAGCACCGGTTTTTGGGCGCTGGCCAGGCTTTTGCAAAGGGCTTCACCGGCAGCGGCAAAGGGGTCGGCCTCCGGCACGGGAGGGGCCTGGATGACCCCGGAATCGGCGGGCACGAGGCGGAGGCGGCGGAAGGAGATGACGTTGGCAGGATAGCCTGCGGCAGGCGCGAGCCTGAGGGTCACCGGACTGCGGGTGAAGGTCAAGGGACCGATGCGCATGGCGGTCCACTGGCCGTCGCCGGTGGGGCGCAGTACTTCGAATGCGCGCCGGTTCTCCTGGGCTCCTGCCAGAAGGGAAAGCTCGTGGAAGACAAACCCGGCCCGGTCCTGGGGCTGAATGCGGCTGGCCAGCGGCATGGCAGCGGCCCCGGGCAGGTCGCCCAGCAATGTCTCGAGGTCGAGATGATAGGTGCCGGGCTGCACGCGCACGGCGGACCATTCTGCCAGGCTGCTGGCGCTGCGCCAGCCGGTGATTTCCTCGCCGCGCGCCTCGGCGGTGCCACTGAGGCGGGCGCGCTCGGGAAGGAGAGGAATGGCATTTGTGGAGGCGTCCCCGAGGGTGGCATAGACGGCCCGGATCTCCTCCCGCCGCTGCTTGACGCGCCGGGCTTCCTCATAATCTGCGGCTGCGGCCAGTTCGCTCTCCAGCTTGGCCAGTGCACGCTCGTATTGTTCGGCGAGGAGCTGGGAGTCGGTGATGACCTGCTGCAAAAAGGCCCGGCGCAACGTCTCCGGACCCGGGGCTTCCTGGGCCGTCCCCAGAGAGGCAGCCAGGCCTGCCCACACCAGGGCCGCGCAGGCGGCGCGATGAACACGGGCGGTGCGGGTCAGGGCGTGGATCATGACTGGAGAGGGGCGCGCAATCAAACGCGGATCGGGCCCGGACGCAAAGGCATCCTTTCCTCAGGCGACCAGGGCCGAGATGCGCTGCATCACGTCATCCGCCAGGGTCTGGTAGAGTTCCCGTGTGTGGGGAACCCCCGCCGGCAGTTCAGGCTGGTATTTCCTGCCCACCACCAGGGTGATGGAAGAGGGCCTCAGGAACTTGGCTCCGCGTGGATAGGCTTCGTAGCTGCCGAAAATCCGCACCGGCAGCACGGGCGCGCCGGTTTTCGCCAGAAAGAGGCCCACCCCGGCTTCCGCAGGCTGGAGGCTGCCATCCGGGCTGCGGGTTCCCTCGGGAAACATGAGCACCTTTTTCCCTGATTTCAGGAGGCGGATGGTGGCCTTCAGACTGGCCGTGTCCGGCTTGTCACGGTCGATGGGGATGGACTGCCATTCCTTGAGCAGCCAGCCGGCCAGGGGGTGGTCAAAGAGCGTCTTGCGGGCAAAGAAGTAGAGCGGCTCGTCAAAGGCTTGGCCGATGAAGGGCGGGTCCAGGAAGCTGACGTGGTTCGCCGCGACGATGGCCGAGCCTGCAAAGCGAAGGTTTTCCGCACCCACGATCCGGAAGTCGTAAAGCCCACGCGCCACGGCGCGGAAGAGGCGGTGACCGATCCAGTAGGAAAGATGCATGTCCGGAAAGCTGAGGTGTGGTGGGCGGCGATGTCAATCAGGCAGGGGGCTTCACGGCAGGCGGCTGAGCACCGCCTCCACGGCCTGATCCAGGGTGAGATGGCTGTTGTCGATGACCACCGCGCCTTCGGGAACAACCAGCGGGGAGGTCTTGCGCGTGCTGTCGAGACGGTCGCGCTCGGCCACCTGGTCGGTGTGGCCCTGGGCGCGGCGACGCGCCGCGCGCACCTCCTCACTGGCGTCGATGTAAAATTTCAGAGGGCTGTCCGGAAACACCACGCTGCCGATGTCACGGCCCTCCATGACCAGGGGGCCGAGGCAGGCCAGGGCTCGTTGGGCGGCCACCAGGCGTTCGCGCACCTCAGCAACACGCGCCACCAGGGACACAGCCTTGTTCACCGGGTCGCTGTTCAATTCCTCGTCGCCCAAGACCTGGCCGTTGACGCTGACCTGGGTGCGGCCCTCGGCCACGGGGGAGTCCAGGGTGACGGCGGCGGCGGCGCATCGAACGGCTTCGGCATCCGAAGCGTCCACGCCGCTCTGCAGCACCGCCCAGGTCATGGCCCGGTACATGTTCCCCGTGTTGACGTAGATGGCGCCACGACGTCCGGCGACCAGGCGCGCGACGCTGCTTTTGCCGGAGGCGGCGGGACCATCGATGGTGATGACGGGATGGACTTGCATGAACCTGCATGCGTGAAGCGTGAAGGAGCCGACGGTCAAGGGGCAAGTTGGGGCATGCTCCATCCAGTCCAGGGCCTGCGCGATCCTGTTTGGCGAGGCCTGGCCCGAGGATTCACCGGATTGAAAAACCCCCGGTCATCCCCGAAGAATGCGGTCATCTAGGCCAGGAAGCCTTCTTCGGACAGGGCATTGGGTCTTGAGACTGACGTCCGCACCGCCCGCCGGTGGCTGCCGGTTCAATGGAGGTTCTCCACCCTGCCGTCGGGCCGCTTGATGAACTCGTGCAACAGGCGGCCGTTCACGTCATGGTGGGCGATGTCCAGGGCGTCCGGCTTCACGGTGATATGGGTGAAGCCATGAACGTCCCTGCCAAAGGGCATGGGGCGTTCCGGGTGTTCCAGCCTGCGGGTTTCTGCGCCACCGCCACCAGAGACGATGTGGGAGGTGAACCTGCCCTGGATCTCCAGATGCTGGAGGTCGTGGTCGTGTCCGCAGAGGTAGGCGTGGACCTTGTGCTCCTGAAACAGAGGCTCCCAGGCGGCGGTCAGCAGCTTGTTGTCCCCGTGGTCGCCATTGGAGTAAAGGGGGTTGTGCGCCACGACGAGGGTGAAGGTTCCACGGGGCTTGCACAGCTCGGTCTTCAGCCAGGTCATTTCCTGCGCCGCCTCCTCCGGGGTGAGCGAGGGCCTGAACTGGCCGTTTTTGTCTTTTCTTCCAACAGGCAGGTTGCTGTCCAGAAAGAGGACGGTGAGGGGCGGGCCAAAGTCCTGGCGATACCATTTGCCGGGCATCTTCCAGCGCACGCCCGGCTTCTGACCGTAGGCGATCTCCACGTCCTGGCCGCCCTCGTTGTCCTGGTAGTCGTGGTTGCCGAGAACGGCATACATCGGGCAGTTGAAGACGTCGGCAGGATACATGTTCTCGATGGTGGTCAGCCAGCGCCAGGAGTTGACCGTGAAACCAAACCAGGACGCCCCGTAAAAATTGTCACCCAGCATGAGCATGGCGTCGGGTTTGACGTGCCGCTGGGTGACGAAGTCGCTCATGGCATGGGCGACCGCCTCCTGGCCTGCATCGGCGGTGCCGAAGTCGCCCAGCGCCAGCAGGTGCAGCTCCGGCGCCGCAGGCTGGGCTGGAGCCTGCCCCCTGGCATGAGGCAGGTTCAGCGTGAAAACCAGGAACAGGGCGAGGAGTCCGCTGGAGGGCCAGCGGCACAATAAAGGGTGCATGGGGTGACGGGATGGAGGCGGTGGATCAGACCGTGATCCTGCGGTTGCGGGCCGTGATGGGCCACACTTCCACGGCCCGGCCTCCCTCGATCACGACCGCCTCGCCATGCATGGACACGGTGGGGCAGACATGGCGCGGGATGCCGTGCAGCACCTGACCGACAACAAATTCGTGCGCGCGTTCAGTTTCCAGCACCAGATGCTCCTCGCTTTGCATGACGGCGGTGGCGTCGGGCAGCTCCTCAAAACGGACGCGCGGGTGGGGATTTTCCGGGGCGACAGACTTGTGCCCGAGGTCGAGGGTGATGCGGTTGTGCCCCGGTTTGCTGATCACCCGGGCCAGCAGCACGGCCGCCGGCAGAAAGGGCAGGTCGTCGAGCTTGTCACCATAGCCGAAGTCCCAGAGCACCGTGGTGCCGGGGCTGCAGACGCGGTCCTTGTGCCGGGCATGGATGCCAAAGGTGGGCGAACCGCCGGCCAGGAACTCCCGGATGATGACCCCTTCACCCTCGAGGCGCTTCTTGAAGGCCACGATGGGTTCGAACGCGGCCTCACACTTCTGCTGCCGAACCTCCAGCTCGGTGTCATGGATGTGGCCATCGTAGGCGTGCAGGCCGCGCAGCATCAGCCGGGGCGCGTCCTTGATGGCATGAACCAGGAAGTCCGCCGCCTCCCCGGGCACGATGCCGGTGCGCGCCATGCCACAGTCGAGCTCCAGGAAGACGCCCAGGTTGACCCCGTGCTGCTGGGCGGCGGAGGCCAGGCTGCGGATGGACTCCTCGTCATCGGCGATGCCGGCGAACTGGGCCTGCGGATATTTCAGGGCCAGCTCGGCCAGGCGATGGCCGTTGGGGCCCACACAAGGCATGGCCAGCAGGATGTCGGCCGCACCCGCCATCGCACACATCTCGACCTCGGCGATGGTGGAACACTTGAACTTGGTGATGCCCAGCTCGATCTGACGCTGAACAAGGGGCAGCAGCTTGTGGGTTTTCACATGCGGCCTCAGGCGCGCCGGGTCGCCGGCGATCTCAATCATGAGCCGCAGGTTGTGCTCGATGCGCTCCCGGTAGAGCAGCAGGGCCGGGGAGGCGATTTCGGCTTCATTGTCAATGTGGAACCAGGCGTTGGAATCAGGGAGGACAGTCACGGGCCGCACCTGACCAAAAGTAGGTCCATTTGCAACTGTTCCCGCAGCCGGCGTTGAAAGGGGCCGGCCCGGCACGCCGCGGCGTGCCACCACAGGCACGGCAGCATGACTTTTGCCTTGTGGAAGGCGGCGGCTTCTGAGAACTAGGGGCCCAGGGCAGGGCCGCCCGCCTCCGCCATGAAAACACTTTCCAACCTCCTTCTGCTCCTGATCATGTCCGCCGCCGTCCAAGCCTCCGTCACCTCCGAGCCCTGGGGAAAGACCGCCGCCGGCGAGGAGGTGCGGCTTTTCACCCTGAAGAACGCGAAGGGCCTGGAGGCGCGCATCACCAACTGGGGCGGCATCATCGTCTCCCTGAAGGTCCCGGACAAGACGGGCGCTCTTGCGGATGTCGTGCTCGGCTTTGACACGCTCGAGCCCTACCTCGGCAAGCATCCTCACTTCGGCTGCATCACCGGCCGTTACGCCAACCGCATCGGCGGGGCCTCCTTCGTCATCGACGGCGTGCAGCACCAGGTCACGGCGAATTCAGGCAAGAACCACATCCACGGCGGCACGGTGGCCTTTGACAAGAAGCTGTGGCAGGCCGCCGCACTGCCGGAGCAGAACGCGGTGGAGATGCGCCACACCAGCGCCGACGGCGAGGAGGGCTTCCCCGGCAGGCTCGACTGCACCGTCACCTACACGCTGACGGATGAAGGAGGCCTGCGCATCGACTACCGCGCCGTGACCGACAAACCGACGGTCGTCAACCTCACGAACCACAGCTATTTCAACCTGGCCGGCGAGGGGGCGGGCGACATCCTCGGCCATGAGCTCATGATCCCTGCCGAGCAGTTCACCGCCACCGACGACGCCCTGATCCCCACGGGCGAGCTGGAAAGCGTGATCGGCACGCCGCTGGACTTCACCACGCCGCATGTCATCGGCGAACGCATCGGCTCCAGCTTCAAGCCGCTCGTCCAGGGCATCGGCTACGACCACAACTACGTCCTCAAGGGCGCGGGCATGAAGCTGGCCGCCCGCGTCAAGGAACCGAAGAGCGGCCGGGTGATGGCGGTCAGCACCACCGATCCCGCCGTGCAGCTTTACACCGGCAACCACCTCAAGGGTGTTCAGGGCAAGGGCGGTCATGTGTACGAAAAGCGCCACGGCTTCTGCCTCGAAACCCAGAAGTATCCGGACAGCCCGAACAAGCCGCAGTTCCCCACCGCCGTCCTGCGCCCGGGCGAAACCTACCAGCACACGACCCTTTTCCAGTTCTCCGCCGAGTGAGCGCCCGCCCCACGCTTCCCCCCATGTCCCAGCCGCCAGCGCCCTCGCCGGCCTTTGTCCAGGAACAGGATTTTTCAGCCCGGCAGTACCGTGGAAAACGCGAGAACCAGGAGGACTACTACGCGTTTGCCGATGCTGCGGAAAACGGCGAGCACTCGCTGGAACGGCTGCTGCTCGTCGTCGGTGACGGACTCGGCGCCCACACCGGCGGCAGCGTCGCCAGCTACATCGCGGTGAACGCCTTCGTGCGCGCTTTTCATGAGCATCCGGGCAGCCAGAGCTTCCGCCTGCGCACCGCCCTCGACACGGCCAACGAGACCATCGGCATGATCACGGCACGCATGCCCGCCGTCGCCCCGCCCATGGGCACAACGATGCTCGCCGCGCTGGTTTCACGCACCCAGCTCGAGTGGATCAGCGTCGGTGACTCGCCGCTCTTCCTGCATCGTGAGGGCAGGCTCCTCCGCATCAATGCAGACCACTCCCTCACCCCCATCCTGGAGGAGCGGGTGAAGCAGGGCCTCATGACCGAGGAGGAGGCCGCGCATCACCCCGAACGCCACACGCTGCAGAGCGCCCTGCTGGGCATGCCGATGGCGCTGATCGACTTTCCCAAGGAGCCCATGGCCCTGCAGCCGGGAGACATCGTGATCGCCGCCAGCGACGGCATCTTCACCCTGGACCACAAGGCGCTGGAGGAGCTGCTCAACTTCGGCAGGCACACCACGGCGGACAAGATCGCCGACGCCATCCTCTTCGCCATCCGCCGCATCAACTACGAACGCCAGGACAACACCACGGTCGGTGTCGTGAAGATCGGCTGACAAACCCGCTTCCAGGCGTAGCATGAGGACGGCATGAGCAACGTCCCCCCCCACGAACGTCCAGGCACCCTGGAGAAGGCCTTGCGCATCAACCTTGCGCACCGCGTCTACGGAACCTTTGCCGAAATCGGCGCCGGCCAGGAGATCGCCAACTGGTTCTTCCGCGCCGGCGGCGCCTCCGGCACCGTCGCCAAGACCATGTCCGCCTATGACATGACCTTCAGCGACGAGATCTACGGCAAGGCCCAGCGCTACGTCTCCCGCCAGCGCATGACCGCCATGCTCGAACACGAGTACCAGATCGTCCAGGACCGCCTGGCCGCGAAGCGTGGCGACACCACCACCTTTTTCGCCCTCGCCAACACCGTGCGCGCCAAGGGCTTCCGCGACACCAAGGAGGAGTGTCACGGCTGGATGGGCCTGCGCTTTCAAACCGACCCCCGCGGCCCGAGCAGCGACATCCAGCTCCATGTCCGCCTGCTCGACACCACCAACCCGCTCCAGGCCGAGGCGCTCGGCATCCTCGGCGTCAACCTGCTCTACGCCGCCTTCCACCTGCGCGACAGCCTGCCGCTCTTCCTCGAAAGCCTCATGGACGAGCTCAACCGCTGGCGTGTCGAGATCGACATGATCGACTTCAGCGGCCCCGCCTTTCCGGCGCAGGCCTTTGAGGACCGCCTCGTCGCCCTGCAGCTCGTCCGCAGCGGCCTTTCCGACGCCGCCCTCTTCGGCCCTGACGGCCAGATCCTTCAGGCCGCGGATGTGCTCTACAAAAAGCCCGTCTTCATCAGCCGCGGCACCTTTGACCCCATCACGCGGGTCAACCTCGACATGCTCCAGCGCGGCACCGGCTCCTTCAAGGAGGACTTCGGTCCCGATGCCGAAGGCCACCTGGAGATCTGCGAGATCACCATGCACAACCTTCTCTGCATGGACGACTGCGAGGTCGAGTACCCGAACTTCCTCGCCCGCGCCGACATCCTCCAGGCCCTCGGCAAGAACGTGCTCGTTTCCAAATACGCCGAGTTCCACCGCCTCAGCTCCTACCTCGCCCGCTACACCCAGGAGCCCGTCGGCATCGTGCTCGGCCTGCCGCTCTTCGAGGAGCTCTTCAACGAACGCTGGTACGCCGACCTCGGCGGCGGCCTGCTCGAGGCCTTTGGACGCCTGTTTAAAAACCGCGTGCGCCTCTACGTCTATCCGGCCGGGGACCCCATCACCGGCAAGCTGCGCACCGGCGCCCAGGCCCGTGTCCAGCCCCACCAGATGCACCTGCTGCGCTACCTGCTCGACACCGGCAGCGTGCGCGTCATCGAGGACTGCCTCGAGGACTGCGTCTTCGTCACCAGCGCCACCGTCCGCCAGATGATCCGCGACGGCAACCCGGCCTGGAGGTCCTTCGTCCCCGAAATCGTCCTCCAGAAGGGCCTCTGGGCCGCGTGAGGCTCAATTTCACACCCTGCCCCTGGACGAGGCGTCGCCCCTGGCTTTCAGAGGCGTAACTCCTCCCTCACATGCGCATCGAACTCGTTAACACCGGCGACGAACTCCTCCTCGGCGACACCATCAACACCAACGCCGCCTGGCTCGGCCAGCAGGTCGCCGCCCTCGGCCTCATGGTCTCGCGCCACCTCGTCGTGTCCGACGGCGCGGTCATCAAGGACGCCATCTCCGAGGCGGCGGCGCGCTCCGACGTGGTGCTCGTCTCCGGCGGCCTCGGCCCAACCAACGATGATCTCACCCGCGAGTCCATGGCGGAGCTGCTCGGCCTCCCCCTGGAGCTCGACGAGGCCATCAAGGCCCATCTCGAGGACTTCTTCGCCCGCCGCAACCGCGCCATGTCCGCCTCCAACCTGAAGCAGGCCATGGTCCCGCGCGGCGCCCTCGTGCTCGACAACCCCTTCGGCACCGCGCCCGGCCTCTACTTTCCCGCTGAACTCGGCCATGCCCGCGGCTGGAACACCCACTTCTTCCTCCTCCCCGGCCCGCCCCGCGAGCTGAAGCCGATGATGGAAACCCACGTCGAGCCGCGCCTCCGCTCCCTGCTCCCCGACGGCGCCAGCCGCGCCATCCGCTACTTCAAGGTCACCGGCCTCGGCGAGTCCGACATCGTCGAGCGCGTCGAGAAGAAGCTGGAAGCCGTGCCCGGCCTCATCCTCGGCTACTGCATCCGCCAGGGCGATGTGGACGTCCGCCTCTCCGGCCAGCCGGAACCCGTGGCCGCGGGCGAGGCCATCGTCCGTGAGCACCTCGGCGAGCACATCGTCTCCACCGACCGCCGCCTCATCGAGGAGGTCGTCGTCCACGCCCTTGCCGAACGCGCCCAGTGGCTGGCCACTGCGGAATCCTGCACAGGTGGCTTTCTCACCAGCCGCATCACCGACGTCAGCGGCTCCTCAGGCGTCTTCGGCCACGGTTTCATCACCTACGCCAACGAGGCCAAGCAGAAGAACCTCGGCGTGCCGGCCGCCCTGCTCGCCGAGCATGGTGCGGTGAGCGAACCCGTCTGCCGCGCCATGGCCGAAGGGGCTCTGGCCGCCTCCGGCGCCAATCACGCGCTCGCCCTCACCGGCGTCGCCGGCCCCACCGGCGGGAGCGAGGACAAGCCCGTCGGCACCGTCTTTGTCGGCCTCGCCTCGCGCGGCGAGGAAACCGTGGTTCGGAAGTTCTTCCACCCCGGCACCCGCGACCGCTTCAAGCTGCTCGCCAGCCAGGCCGCGCTGGACATGCTCCGCCGCCGCCTCTTCGGCCTGCCACTGCGCTAACTCCGACTCCGCAGCGGTTCTCAGTGGAGCGCGGAACTCCGATTCCGCAGCACCACGAACGCAGGTGCAGACAGCGAACAGACGCTTCCAGGTTCCTCGAACCCCAGGCCCGTCCTGCGTGTTGAAGCAGGTTGAGCGGAGGTTTCATGCGCAGAGGCGAGCCACCCTGCTGCGGATTTGGAAATCCGCGCCCCGGCCGGAAGTTTGCTGAAACATTCCCCGCCCAAACTCCCGTACCTGCTTTAGAATTGGTCTGACCACCTGATCACCCTGCCATGACTCTCGATGCCATCGCCCGCCCGCCCTCCCTGGTGGAGAAGGTCTGCCAGAAGCTCGCCACCCTCGCCCGGCGCGGCCTGCGGGAGGGCGAGGGCCGGCTGCCGACCGAACGCGAGCTCTCCTCCCAGCTCGGCGTCAGCCGAAGCGTCGTGCGCGAGGCCGCCAAGCGCCTGGAGCTCCAGGGCCTGCTGGAGATCCGCCAGGGCAGCGGGATGAAGGTCGTGGACAAGCTGCACAAGCCTCTCAGCAGCGCCGTGCACCTGCTGGTGCCCGATGAAAAGCAGCGCCTGGTCCAGCTCACCGAGGTGCGTCTCGCCATCGAGCCCGAAAGCGCGCGCCTCGCCGCCGCCCGGGGCTCCAGGGCCGACTTCAAACGCCTCCAGGAATGCCACGCACGCTTCGTCGGCAGCACGGACTTCGAGACCCAGGTGCTGGCCGACATGGAGTTCCACTGCCTCATCGCCGAGTCCTCCGGCAACAAGATCAGCGCCCTCTTCATGCAGTCGCTCTCCGACCTGCTGCAGTCCAGCCTCAGCCACGGCTACCGCCGGGTCACCAAGAACCAGGCCGTGAAGGATCATGAAAAAATCCTCGCCGCCATCGTCGCACGCAACGGCACGGCGGCCGCGAAGGCCATGAAACATCACCTGCTCAACGCCCGCGACGACCTCGGCCTATGAAACTGACCCTCCCATCCCTGGCGCTCCCCGCACTGCTTGGCCCCGCGGCATTCGCCGCCGGCCCGTCGGCGGACGGCGTGGCCTTCTTTGAGCAGAAGGTCCGGCCCGTGCTTGTTGAACACTGCTACTCCTGCCACAGCGCCGGCGCAAAGAAGCTGAAGGGAAACCTGCTCCTCGACACCCGCGCCGGCTGGATGAAGGGCGGCGACAGCGGCGAACCGACGATTCTGCCGGGCAAGCCGGATGAAAGCCTGCTCATGCGCAGCATCCGCCATCAGGAGCCCGACCTGGAGATGCCGCCGAAGAAGCCGAAGCTTCCCGACGCCGTCATCGCGGACCTCGCAGCCTGGATCCGCATGGGCGCCCCGGATCCACGCGAGGGAAAGGCGGAGGTGAAACGTGCGGACAAGAGCTGGTGGTCGCTTCAGCCCAACCCAACAGATCTGAACACCGCGGACGGCATCGACGGCTTCATCGAGGCCGGGCTGAAGGCGAAGGGCCTCGGCTTCAACCCGCCCGCCGACCCTCGCACGCTGATCCGCCGCATGACCTACGACCTGCACGGCCTGCCACCCACGCCGGAGGAGGTGGAGAAGTTTGTGAAGGATTCGCAGAATGGCACGCGCGCCGTGAAGGACCTCGTTGACCGTCTGCTCGCCAGCCCGCGCTACGGCGAGCAGTGGGGCAGGCACTGGCTGGACGTGGTTCGCTTCGGCGAGTCGAACGGCTTTGAGCGCAACTTCATCATCGACGACCTGTGGCCGTTCCGCGACTACGTCATCCGCTCGATCAACGAGGACAAACCCTTCGACCGGTTCATCATCGAGCACCTCGCCGGGGACGTGATCGGCCGTGACGACCCGCAGGTCGAGGTCGGCAGCGCCTTCCTCGTCGCCGGGCCTTATGACGATGTCGGCAACCAGGATGTCGTCGCGCAGAAAAACATCCGCGCCGCGACGATCGACGACATGATCACCGCGACGGGCGGCGCCTTCCTCGGGCTCACGCTCAACTGCGCGCGCTGCCATAACCACAAGTTTGACCCCATTCCCGCCGAGGACTACTACCGCGTCCGCGCCGCCTATGAAGGCGTCGTGCACGGCCGCCGTGTCGTGGCGACGAAGGCACAGCGAGAGGCCTTCGAGTCGGCGATGAAGCCGCTGAACGCGGAGCTGGCCGCGCTGACACGCGAACGCGCCGCCCTCGACAAGACGGTTGATGAACGCGCCCGGGCCGAGCTGGCCAGGCAGAAGCCTGTCCGGCCGAAGGTGGATCCTCATGGCACGGACGAAGCCTTTCCCTCCGTGGAGGCAAGGCACCTGCGCTTTGTCATCCATCGTCTCAGCAGCGACACGGCGGCGCGGGCCGCGCGCAGCGGCGGCAAGCTCACGGAGTTCCGGGTCTGGAGCCCCGACGGGCGCAACGTCGCGCTGGCCTCCAACGGCACGCAGGCCGAGGGCGCCAAGTCCGCCGTCGCGGAGGATTTCCCGGAAGCCTACGGCCCGCAGTACTGCATCGACGGAGCCACCGGCGAGGCCTGGTTCATCGGCAGCCCGGCCGTGCTGACGCTGACCTTTGCGAAACCGGAGAAGGTGGAGCGCATCACCTTCGTCAACGCGCGTGGCGACCGCGACACGGATGAAAGCAAGGTGCGCGGAGCCACGCCGGTAGAGTATGAGGTGCAGGTTTCCATGGACGGCATGAACTGGAAGACCGTTGCCACGGATGAAGGCCGCGAACCCTGGTCGCCGGCCCACGGCATCGCCAAGGCCCGCAGCCGCGTCATCACGCCGGACGAAAGCGCCCGGCTGGCCGGACTGGAAAAACGCATCGCGGACGTGAACGCCCGCATCGCGCGGGTGCCGAAGCTGCCGCAGATCTGGGCGGGCAACTTTGTCCAGCCCAAGGAGAAGACCTTCCTGCATCGCGGCGGGGATCCGATGAAGCCGGGCGCGGAGGTCGTGCCTGCCTCGCTGAGCATCCTCGACGGCACGGTGAAACCCTACCAGCTCGCCTCCGACACGCCGGAAGGGCAGCGTCGTCTGGAGCTCGCGCGCTGGATGGTCGCGCGTGAAAATCCGCTGACGCCACGCGTGTTGGCCAACCGTGTCTGGCACTATCATTTCGGCACGGGCATCGTCGACACGCCGAGTGACTTCGGCTTCCTCGGCGGCAAGCCCTCGCATCCGGAGCTGCTGGACTACCTCGCGGCGCGCCTGGTTGCGAACGGCTGGCGGCTGAAGGAGCTGCATCGCGAGATCCTGCTGTCGAAGACCTACCAGCAGTCGGCGGCCTGGCGTGAGGATGGCTCAAAGGCGGACGGCAACTCACGCCTGCTCTGGCGCTTTCCTCCACGACGCCTCGCCGCCGAGGAGATCCGTGACACGATGCTCGCCGTCGCCGGACGGCTTCAGCTGGAGCCGATGGGCGGCCCGGGCTTTCGTCTCTACAAGGTCATGCAGAACAATGTCAGCACCTACTCTCCGCTCGACCGCCACGGGCCGGAAACCTGGCGGCGTTCGGTGTATCATCAAAACGCCCGCGCCAGCGTGGTCGACGTGCTCACCGACTTCGACTTTCCGGACGTGGCCTTCGCGGCGCCGAAGCGCGCCAGCACCACTTCGCCGTTGCAGGCGCTGACGCTGATGAACCACGGCTTCACCCTCGACATGGCGGCGGCGCTGGCCGCTCGCATCCAGGGCGGGGACCCGGTCGGCGGCGCCTATGCCCGGCTGTTTCAACGCGCACCCTCCGTCACCGAACGACAGGCCTCCGAGGCCTTCATCGCCGCGCACGGCGCCGAGGCCTTTGCCCGTGCGATGCTCAACGCGAACGAACTTTTCCACCTCGAATGAACTCCGTCCTCGAACACACCCGGCGTCAGTTTCTGGGCAGCATGACCTCGGGCCTCACCGGCGTGGCCCTTTCACGCCTGCTGGCCGCCGAAGCATCCTCCTCCCATGGACGGCCGCATTTTGCGCCCCGAGCCAGGCAGGTGCTGCAGATCTTCTGCCCTGGCGCGGCCTCGCATGTGGACCTCTGGGAGCACAAGCCGATGCTGGAGAAGTATCACGGCACGCCCATGCCGGGCGGTGACAAGGAGGTGTCCTTCCAGGGCAAGAATGGCAACCTCATGAAGTCTCCCTGGCCCTTTGTGGAGTCGGGCCGGAGCGGCAAAAAGATCTCGTCCATGCTGCCGAACATGGCCCGCCATGTCGATGACATCGCCTTCATCCACAGCATGACCAGCCAGACCAACACGCACGGCCCCGGCTGCGTATCGATGAACACCTGCTTCACGCGCGAGGGCTATCCCAGCGCCGGCTCCTGGGTCAGCTACGCTCTGGGCAGCCTGAATGAAAACCTGCCCACCTACGTCGCCATCCAGGACATCCGCGGCGAGCCGCCGAACGGCAAGGCAAACTGGAGCAACGGCTTCCTGCCGGCTCAGTACCAGGCGGTGGCCATGGCGGCCCAGCAGCAGCTTCGCAACCTCGCCACACCCGCCTCGATCCGGCCGGAGACGGAGCGCGCCACGCGCGACTTCCTGCGCCGCATCAACGGCGAACACGCCGCCGCCCGTCCGGAAAACACCGAGCTCAGCGCCCGCATGGCGGCCTATGAAATGGCGGCGCGCATGCAGCTCACCGCGCCCGAGGTCAGCGACCTCCGCGGCGAGCCCGCCCATGTCCACCAGCTCTACGGCACCGACGATCCCAACCACCTCAAGGCCGCCTACGCCCGCAACTGCCTGCTCGCCCGCCGCTTCCTTGAACAAGGAGTTCGTTATGTCAGCCTCTACTGCGCCTCCCGCGCCAGCGCCGTGGACGGCCTGCTCAACTGGGACGCCCACAAGACGCTGAAGGCGGACTACGAGCGCCACTGCCCGGTCTTCGACCAGCCCACCGCCGCGCTGCTCACCGACCTCAAGCAGCGCGGCATGCTCCAGGACGTGCTGGTGGTCTGGTGCACGGAGTTCGGCCGCATGCCCACGCACCAGGAGGGCACCAGCGGCCGCGACCACAATCCGGACGCCTTCACGACCTGGATGATGGGCGCGGGCGTGAAGGGCGGCGTCAGCCACGGCGCCACCGACGACTTCGGCCGCCGCAGCGCGGTGGATGTGGCCACGGTGTACGACTTTTACGCCACCGTGCTGCATCTGCTGGGGCTCGATCACGAGAGGCTGACCTATTACTTCAACGGCCTCCAGCAGCGCCTCACCAATGTGCACGGCCATGTGATCCAGCCCATCCTCGCCTGATCCTGATGCGCCGCGTCTTCTCCTTCCTGCTGCTCGCCTGCGCCGCCTCCACCCTGCCCGGGGCGCAGGAAGCGCCGGACCCCTGGGCGTCCTGGCGACACCTGGTACGCATCGACACCTGGACGGAACGCTGGCCCGCAGCCGATGGCGAGATCGAGGAGCGCAAGGTCACGGACGAGCTCTGGACCCGGGCGATGCAGGCGGCGCTCGAGGCGCAGGGCAGCCTGCACATCCCCGACCGCGGCCGGCCTTATTACCTCGACGGCCCGCTCATTCTGAAGTCGGGGCAGTCCCTGAGGGCGGATCCAGGCGCGGAGATCCGGCTGAAGCCGGGCTCAAACACCTGCCTGGTGCGCAATTTTAACATCATTGGTTATGCCAATGGCCCGGTTCCCGGCGAAACCCGGCCGGATTCGGACATCCACATCGAGGGCGGCGTCTGGACGACCCTGGCCACCTCGGCGCGTGAATCCAACGGCAACCTGCGCGGTGCCTCGGCGCATGACCAACCGGTGTTCGGAACCCACGGCGTCATCCTGCTGCACAACGTCCGGCGTGCGACCGTGCGCCACATCACCGTGCGGCAGAGCCGGGCCTTTGGCGTGCACCTCGGCAACGTGCAGGATTTCCAAATCGAGGATGTGACGCTCGACCGTCATCATCGGGACGGCGTGCATGTGAACGGGCCCGCCGGGCGCGGCCTCATCCGTCAGGTGCGCGGCGATTCCGCCGACGACACGGTGGCGCTGAACGCCTGGGAGTGGCGGAACTACGCGCCCAGCTACGGCCCCATTCATGACATCGTCATCGAGGATGTCACCGGCACCGGCGGCAGGTCGCATGCCGCCGACTCCATCCGGCTGCTTCCCGGTGTGAAGCGCTTTGATGACGGCACGCTGCTGCCCTGTCCGGTTCACGACATCACCCTGCGGCGCATCACGGACATCCGCGAGTTCAAGCTCTACGACCAGCCCAACCTCGAGCTCGGTCGCGACCGGGACTTCAGCGTTGGACTGGGCAGCCTGAGGGGCGTCCGGTTTGAGGACCTTGTCTTCCATGTGCCGGGCAGGATCGAGGTTCATGCGGAGGCTCAAGGCATCCACCTCCGCAACGTCACGGTGCATCATCCGCTGGACGCCTCCTGGCATCTGCTCGCGCTGGGACCGAAGTCGATGACCTACAAGGCCGGGCCCGATCCGTCGAACTGGCGGGAGGTCTTCTCTCCGGACATCGACTGCACGGTGCGGGAGGTCACGGTGGAAGGCGTGCGCGAAGCCGGGTCATCGCAGGATCTGCCGCTGGATCGGGTCGTGCGGGTGATCGAACTGAAGCCCAACGCGGATTATCCGCGCACCACGCCAAAGGGCGGCACGGGCCGCGGCCTCTGGATCCGCTGAAACGTCGCGTGCTTCACGGCAGCCTCCACGGGCCGCGCAGGTAGTCGTAGTCGGCGGCGGGCAGCAGCACGTAATGAGGCGAGGCGGCTGGGTCCAGCCAGCGCAGCAGACGTTCCAGGTTTTCGACCGCCATCGTGGTGCAGCCGGCGCTCGGCTTGTCCGGTCCTCGGCGGACATGGAAGAAGATGGCGCTGCCGTAGCCCGGCCAGGCGGGACGCTGGTTGTGACGGATCTCCAGCATCCATTTGTAGGCCGCGTCACCGAGCCGCATCTTCTGCTTCTCAAACCAGGGCGGCACGTTGTTCGACGGCACCCGCACATGCTGGTTGTAATAAGGGTTCTGCGGGTCGTCCACATAGGCGTCGAAGGGACCGACCTGATGATAGGGCCAGCGCACTCCCGAGGGTGGAGCGCCGGCATAACCAAAAAGCATGCCCAATTGAAACACGCCCGCAGGCGCACGCCAGTCCTTCTCCACCTTCATGGGCACGCCGTTCTGCGGCGGGGTGAAGACGCCGCGTCCCCAGGCCAGCCCTTTTTTGCCAAGCAGCACCGGCACAGGCTTCGCCAGCACCGCACGCCAGGGCTCGCGGGACGAGGCGCGCTCATAGCATTGCAATGAGGCCGTGTGCGCGTTCCAGCCTGCGGAGCGGGCGACCACCACCTGCCGCACGGCATGGCCAAGCTGGGCCTGCGCCTCCGGTAAAAGGCTGAGAAAAACAGCGGTGGCGATGCAGGCCGAAACGGCACGAAAGGATGGAAAACAGGCGCGATTCATAGGGCTGTCATCACATGGTATGCACGATATGGAAACTTTTTGCCGGGCGGGGGAATTTTTAGCATTGCCTGCCGATTCACCGACCGAATATAAACGCAATATCAACTCTGTCGGGGACAACAAATTGGCTTCAGGTTTTGGGGGTTTTTTTCCTGAGCGTCAATTCCCGACAGAGTTGTTTTTTTATGGGCCTTGAGGAGGATGCCTGGGCCTGAGGATTGAAAAACCGTTTCACGTTTTCACGGGGAGTATGCCATGATCCGGAAGCGAACGGAGTACCGCCTTGAGGCTGAGCTCGTGACCCCCTGAAACACCATGACAAGAATTCAATCCGAAGACCTGACCTGGACCGCCCAGTCTTCACCGGGCGGCGCCTTTGCCGTGATGCGCCGTGCCCTGAGCCAGGCGACCGGTGGCATCAAGGACACCGGCACCTGGGGCGGCGGCCACCCCTTTGACGTGGAGGTGCACAGCATCCCGCCCGGCAAGTCCAACTTCCCCTTTCACGAACACGCCGCTCAGTGGGAAGCCTATTACATTCTCAGCGGCAGCGGCCAGGTCCGCACCCCGGCCGGCAAACAACCCGTGATCGCCGGGGACTACCTCGTCATCCCGCCGGGCGAGGCCCACCAGTTCACCAACACCGGCGATGAAGAGCTGGTCTTCCTGGTCATCGCCGACCACCCGCAGGCCGATGTCATCCACTACCCCGATTCCGGCAAATGGCTGGTGAAGCCGCAAAAGAAGGTCTTTGAGATGCAGGAGGTGGATTATTTCAAAGGCGAGGAGTAAGGGCTGCGCCTGCCTGCCATGCCCCGCCTGATCGCCATCGTCGCCATGTCCTCCAACCGCGTCATCGGACGCGATGGAACCCTGCCCTGGCACTTCCCTGAGGACCTGAAGTTCTTCAAACGCACGACCCTCGGCCATCCCATCCTCATGGGCCGCACGACCTTTGAATCCATCGGCCGCCCGCTGCCCGGCCGTCAGAACATCGTCCTCAGCCGCACGATGCCGCCCCGCGAAGGCATCACGGTCATCCGCGATGTCGCGGAACTTCAAAACGTCTGCCCGGCCGACAGCACCGTTTTTGTCATCGGCGGCGCCCAGGTTTACGCGGAACTGCTTCCTCAGTGCG
>JBIIRD010000135.1:0-8014 GCA_044341745.1 Prosthecobacter sp.
GGGAAAGGACGGCCTTCATGCGTTTGCGGACGGAGGTTCAGCGCCAGGTTCCGGGTTCATCGGTCCATCGCGTCAGGACCTGCCGCTGGGTCACGGGCCACCAGGCCTGCAGCTTGTCAGCAAGCCGCTGGACCAGTTCTGGGTTTTTCGACGCCAGGTTCTGGTCTTCATGCGGGTCAGCGAGCAGGTCGAAGAGCTGGGGGCGCTTCTCCGTGCGCGGATGACTGCTGGCGTAGCGGTCCAGCTTGCCGTCGTAGGTCAGCAGAAGCTTCCAGCGGCCATCGATGACCCAGCGGTAAAGCAGCGTCTCCTGGGGGTTGTCGATGTCCGCCACGTCGTGGGCGAAGGTTTCGCCAAAAACTTCCGTGCGTGAGGTGGCTGCGCCCGATTTGAGGACGGGCAGAAGGTTGAGTCCTGGAAGGTCGGGTGAACCTTGCACGCCCGCCGCAGCGAGCACGGTGGGCACGATGTCGATGCTGGAGCAGAGCTGCTCGCCGCGGTCGCCAGGCTGGATGACACCGGGCCAGGAGAACAGGATCGGCTGGCGCGTGCCGCCTTCGTTGGCCGACTGCTTGGAGCGCGGCGCGTAACCGGGGCCGTTTGGATCCTGGATCCAGCCGTTATCGGCCACGTAAACAAAAAGCGTGTTGTTGAGCTGGCCCTTTTCCTCGATGCGGCGGATGAGCTGTCCGCAGGTCTCGTCAAACCACTCCACCATGGCGTAATAGCGTGCGACGTGATCGGAGGTGATGCCCTTGGCCTTGTACTTTTGAAACAGACGGTCCGGCGGCGTGTGGGGCGTGTGCGGCATCATCGGGGCATACCAGAGGAAGAAGGGCTTCTTCACTTCGACGGCCTCGTCGATGAAACTGAACACCGGCTCCAGCCCCTCGCGGCCGATCTTCAGGCCGTCGTCGCCGTGACGTCCGCCCGGCTTGGGGAAACCGCGTGTCATGCCCTGGGTGAAGCCGCCGCGCTGGAAGCTGCCCTCCCACCATTTGCCGGACTGATGGCTGATGTAGCCGGCCTTGCCGAGCATCTGCGCGAGGGTGTCCTTGCGGTAGCCGGTGGCGATCAGCTTCTCCCGCAGCGCGGCGTATTCGGGGCTGTCTCCGGATGCCGCCCCGGCCTTGCCCTTGCGTTTTCCCTTGGCGCGGGCGGCGTCGCCGGGAAGCGGGGCGGGATCATTGCCGATGACGCCGTGCTGGTGCGCATAATAGCCGTTGGCAAAGGTCGCCAGCGCCGGACGGCAGAGGGCGGTGGGCACGTGGCCGCGCGAAAAAAGTGCGCTTCTCGCCGCCAGCCGGTCAAGGTTCGGCGTCTCGACCTGCTTGTGGCCCATGAAGCCATAGTCGGTCCACGCGTGGTCGTCGGAGATGAGAAAGACAATGTTAGGCCTGTCCTCGGCGGCGGCGGCAAGGCCGGTGGACAGGGAGGCGAGCAGCAGGATGAATAGCTTCCGGATCATGAGGGTGGAAGCCATGAACGCCCGCGCGGGCGCGGCTTTTCAGCGCACATGAACAATCGGCCGCCCCGCCTATTCGCGGAGCGCCGCGGGACGATGCACGGGAATCTGGGCCTTGAAGTCGCCGAGGCTGTTCCAATGGGCGTGTTCGTTCAGGTCAACTTCAGCCACCGCGATGGTGCCCCATTCCACGGCCTTGCCGAGCACGTCGCCATAGTGGTCGAAAATTCCCGAGATCATCCACTGGCTCTGCCGCTCGTCCGTGTAGGTGCTGCTGACGACATAGACATGATTTTCACAGGCCCTGGCGCGCGCGAGCAGGGGGTTGCAGCCCCACACGGGCCAGGCGATCACCTCCGCGCCCTTGATGGCCAGCGCCCGGGCCACCTCCGGGAAGAAGCCGTCATAGCAGATCATCATGCCCACCTTGCCGAAGCGGGTGTCGAAGACGGGGTAATCGCGCCCTGGCGTTATGCCCGCCTCAATCTCTCCGCGCGGCAGGGTGACCTTTCGATATCTGCCCACCAGGCTTCCGTCGGGACCGAGCAGGGCGGCGGTGTTGTAGATCGTTTTTCCGTCACGCTCGACCAGTCCGGCAACGATGTACAAATCATGCTGTCTGGCGAGCTTGCCAAAGTAGTCGGTGCTCGGTCCGGGGATGGTTTCCGCGCATTCATGCATCTTCAGGCCGGTGCCGTAATAGGTGAGCGTTTCCGGCAGCACCACCAGGTCGGCCTTCTGCCGTGCCGCTTCGGCGACCAGGGGGGCAAACTGCGGCGGCTTGTCACCGGGTTTGCGGCCGTCCTTGGGCTGAAGGTGAACGGTGGCGAGCCGCACCTTGCGCGCAGGCGGCGCGGGAACGTCCTTGAGCGACACGTCGCTCCATTCCACCCGGGCGTTGGCGGCCCATTGAAGATAAAGCTCGATCCTGGCCTGCTTCGCGGATGCGGGGGCGCGAAGCACGGCCGTGGTCCTGCCCCATTGGCCTGGACCGGTTCCGTCATCGGCCGGATATTCGGCTTCCGCCGTGGGGATGGTGCCTTTGGCATAACCTGATCTGGCGGGTTCCTCCCACTTCACGGACGCGCCTTGGTCATCCAGCCAGATGACCCTGGCCACGATGCTGCGTCTCGGTTCGGGGACGTTGCTGAAGTTCCGCCAGGCCTCAAGGCGGTAATGTTTTCCGCCGGTCACCGGCAGCCGCTTCTCCCAGCAGCCGATCCAGTGTTCGCCTTCGCCGGTTTCCAGCAGCAGGGAGCCGCGGGACTCATGCCCGGCGTCTGGTTTCCAGGCATGGTCCGGCGCTGCCTCCTCACGTGGCGACACAAAGTTCCATCCGCCGTTTTCGGCACCTGGCGCAAGGCAGGTTGTGAGCAGCAGCGTGAAGGCGGTGCGGAGAAGGAGGGGATTCATGGGACGGTGAATCGAAACTGGATGTTGTTAGGCGACGCGCCGGGCTCAGGCCTCGCGATGGAGCTTGCAGGGATGCACGCCACCGCTGTTCCACTGGCAGACATAGAGGTCGCCCTTCGTGTCCACGCAGACATCATGGCAGTTGTTGAAGACGGGCTTGTCCTGAAGCATCACCTTGAGGCGACCCTCCTCATAGACGGGTTCATGGCCGCCCGGATTGGAGACGACATGGTCCTTGTCGTCCAGGATGGTGACAAAGCCGCGGCCCTGCCACATGCGGTAGTCGTCGGGCCTGGCTCCGAAGCAGACGCCGGAATAGAGGTTGCGGCCATGGATCACCGGACGGCTGACATAGGCGCCTGGCAGGTAGACGCCGCGGACATGCACGCCGTCCAGCGTGAACCAGTTGAACTCGTTGCGGATGCGTTCCGTCACCACGAGCAGGGGAGCGTCGCCGCGTGTGTCCATGGCCACGCCATGGGCCTGCATGAACCTGCCCGGGTTCGCCGGCTGGGTGCTTTTGCCGCCGAACTTGGAGATGAACCGCCCCTCCTTGTCAAAGCGCAGGATGAACTGGGAGCCATAGCCGTCGGCGACATGGATGTCCCCGTTGGGCGCGACGGCGGTTTCCGTGGGGCGGTAGTCCTCCGTCGGCTTGTAGGCACCGCATTGGGAGGCGTGCGGCAGTTCCAGGACGATCTCGCCTTCCAGCGTGGTCTTCACGACCCGTCCCGAGCCCGGGTCCGTGAGATAGAGGTGCTCTTTGCCGTTTGCATCCGCATGCAGTGTCAGGCCGTGGGCGCCGCCCATCTTCAGCGTCCAGGTGCCGAGCAGTCGGCCTTCCACGTCATAGATGAGCATGTTGTTGGCGGCATGGTTGGTCAGCATGAACAGCCTTCCGTCCGCGGCCTGCACCATTTCATGACAGTCCTTCACCTGCACTTTGGCCGGATCCGCCTGGCTCCAGAGCTTGTTCACCCGGTAGCGGAAGCCTCCATGGCCGATGATCTCGCCGTGGTGCTCCGGTGCGGTTTTGCTCTGGGCCTGGATGAAGGGGGCGCTGAACATGGCGGCGGCGCCTGCGGCAAAGCTACGGCGGTTCAGTTTGGAATGAATCGGGGGCATGGATGTGTAAACGTGGGGACCGACCTCGTGCTTGCCGGGAGCCTCCTTCATGCGAGGCACACGGTGATTTACAAAGCGAGGCGTTTTTGCCAGACTGTCCGGGATTATGAAATCCCCCCTGCTGCTCCTCGCCTCCTGGCTTGTCATCTCCGCAACGGCCTTCGCCCAGTCAGGCGGCGCCGGTTCGGGAACCACCGGTCCGACGCAGACGCAGCCTGTGCCTGAGGAGATGCTTCAGGACGGGGTCTGGACCGGTTCCCTCAAAGGCGGTCGCTACATTGTGAAGTGTGGTCAGATCATCGCGCTCTCCAAGCACGAGTATGTGGCTGACGCCGCCGCCCGCGTGGTGGAGGTGAACCTGACGCTGAGCTCCAACACCGCGGTGCGATTCTATTATCTTGAACCGGTCCGCATGGAGGGCACAGGCGTGGTCGCCGCCGGCCAGCAGGCGATCGACAAGGCGCGTCAGATGGTTCAGGACGCCGCGAACCGCATCTCACCCACGCTCACGGAACCCAAGGTGGTGAAAAGCTATCCGGCCTCCACGCACGCTCATACCGTGGAATTTGTGATCAAGGAGGAGGCACGTTTAAACTCCTTGTTTGACAGCCTGGAGCGCGCCTTCCGTGATCCCGGCAAGAAGCATTTCTGGCGCGAATGACGGTGGTCGTCGCTGAAATCGTTCGCCGAAGCGCCGCCTTCGTCCTATGGCGGCGGATTCACGAATGACAGCGGTGACGATTTACACGGACGGCGCCTGCTCGGGCAACCCCGGGCCTGGCGGCTATGGCGTGCTGCTTCAGAGCGGCAGACATCAGAAGGAACTCGCCCAGGGCTACCGTCAGACCACGAACAACCGCATGGAGCTGATGGCCGTGATCGCGGCCCTGCGCATCCTCACCCGGCCCTGCGAGGTCACACTCTATTCGGACTCCCGCTATGTCGTGGACTCCATTGAGAAAGGCTGGGCGAAAAGCTGGCGTGCACGCGGCTGGCGGAAGGCGGACAAGCAGCCTGCCCTCAACGCCGACCTCTGGGCCCTGGCTCTCGATCTTCTTGCGAAGCACAAGGTCAGGCTCGTGTGGGTGAAGGGCCATGCCTCCAATCCGGGGAACAACCGATGCGATGAAATCGCCGTCGCCGCCTCCAGGTCCGCGCAGCTTCTGGTGGATGAAGGCTTTGAGAAGGCCCGGTCATCCGGACAAGGCTCGCTGCTGTCCGATGCGTGAGTTGTGCGCGAACGGCCGGGCGCCTCAATCCTTCCAGAGGATGCGCGCGGCATAGACGCTGTTGTCGGCGCCAAAAGCGTTGTCCGGTGGCAGAATGAAGTTGGGAGACCAGGTCTGCATCCATTCAGCCACGGTCACCCAGGTCTCGCTGTCGCTCACCTCCGTGACGGCAAAATTGCCCAGCCTGGCACCCCGTTCAGGCACCAGGATGCATTCCGTGCCGCGCTTCACGGCCATCTTTGCCTTGTCCACCTCCGCCATGAACAAGGGCGCGCGATGTCTGGCCACATGATCGTTGTGAGCGCCTTTGCGGTTGTAGACCAGGTACAGCCGGTCGCGGTGCGTCACCCAGTGCTGCTGGGTGTTGTAATTGCCGAGCTCGGAGCCGTCGTCGAACTTCCAGGGCTGGATGGGGCCGAAATGCAGCCCGTCCTCGCTGATGGCCACATAGCCGGCGGTGTCGTTGCGCAGCGTGAGGTAAAACCGCCCGGCACAGCGGGTGAGCGACGGTTCATAGACGCCGCGGCCGGATTCAAGGGCGAGCTCGGTGCCGTGCTCGAGGTATTTCAAGGTCGTGCCGTCAAAGCGGCAGCGCAGGACGGTGACGCGATAATACTTGTCCCTGGCCGCCTTGAAATAGATGGGCAGCAGGATGTCGCCATTCTCCAGGTCAAAGCGCTGCACGGATCCGGCGCCGGCATTGTGAAACTTCGGGTCATCCGGCATTTTTAGATTTGTCCACGGGCTCCAGGTGCGGGCCTTGTCATCGTAAACAGACCACACGGTCTCGCGCCGCCGTTCATGGATGACCTTGTTGTTGAGATAACGAACATTGTGGCCGATGCCTAGCAGCCTGCCTGACGCGGCATGGAACTTCGGGGTGAAGTCGCAGGCGCCGACCACGACGCCGCCGGGCTCCTGCCGTCGCCCCAGCGTGTCGGCATGCTCGCGGAGCGGGCTCCAGCTTTCGCCGAGGTCGTCGGTGCGGGTGTCGTTGAGGGCGTCAAAGACATCGCTGCCCGTGAGCAGCAGCTTCTGCAGGGTCATCACCACGCCGGGAGTCGGGCCCGGGAGGGCTCCGGCTCGGGGATGCACCCAGCAGGTCTCGCCATCGTAACCTTTGGAGACCGTCGTCAGCTTCACCTCATAGGGCAGTCCGGCGGGTGGAGGTGGGACAAGCTGCAGATGCGGCCGCAGTGCGGGGACTTCGCGGCTGAGGCCCTCCGCCACGAGCCTTGCCATCATGCGTGCGCCTTCTCCGGAAAAGTGGGACCTGTCCTTTTCGCCGGGGCCATAAAGCTGGCAGAACTTCTCGCCCATCTGCCGGAACAGCGCGAAGCTGGCACGGTGCAGGTCCACCACGGGCACCTGCAATTCCTTGCCGACCTTTTGGGCGGCCTCCACATAGGGGGTCAGCGTGGTTGTCAGCCTGCCGTCCAAATAGATGCGCCGGGCGACGGAAGTGACCAGCACAGGGTTGCCGCCGGTTTCACGCACTTCTCGGATGAAGGTCCGGAGGTTGTCGGAGTAGGTTGTCGCCGGGTCGGTGCCCCGGGCCGGGTCCTGGATCTTTTGATCGTTGTGCCCGAACTGGATCAGCACCCACCGGCCCTTTTCCTTCAGGACTCGATCCCAGAGGCCGATGTCGCGGAAGCTTTTCGTGCTCGTGCCCGACCGGGCGTGATTGACGACCGTGACGCCGGGCATGAACTCGCCAAGCATCTGCCCCCAGCCGGCGAGCGTGGGGCGGTCCTTGGGCGGGTTGGGCTGCGAGGCGACGGTGGAGTCCCCTGCAAGCACAACCTTGACCGGTTCGGCGGAATGGCCGGTGGCGAGCAGCAGGGAGGCGAGGATGGGCAGACGCATCGAGACCTAACGTACTTCGCGATCAGAACAATTCGTGGATCGTCGCGCCTTCCGTCAGCGCCACGGGGCGGCCGTCGGCGGAACGGTAGCTGATCGATCGATGGTCATAGCCCAGGGCGGTGTAGATGCTGGCGTGGATGTCCGCCGGTGAAACGGGCCTTTCCCTGGGGTAGGCCCCGGTTTCGTCGCTGCTGCCGATGACCTGGCCGCCGCGCACGCCGCCGCCCGCCAGCAGGACGCTGTAGCAGCCCGGCCAATGGTCGCGTCCCGCGTCGCCGTTGATCTTCGGCGTGCGGCCGAACTCGCCCATCCAGACAACCAGCGTGCTTTCCAAGAGGCCGCGCTCCTCCAGGTCGTCGAGCAGGGCGGCATAGGCCTGCTCCATCGGCGGCACGAGGCGGTTTTTGAGGCCGTTGAAGTTGTCCTTGTGGGTGTCCCAGGTGATGGAGGGACCGTTGACGGTGGTGACAAAGCGCGTCCCCGCCTCGATGAGCCGCCGCGCCAGCAGGTGCGACTGACCCCAGCTGTGCCGGCCATAGCGTTCACGCACCTTGTCAGGCTCCTTGCCGAGGTCGAAGGCCTCGGCGGCCTTGCCGGATTGGAGCAGCTGCGCGGCCTGCTGGTTGAAGATGTCGATCTCCGCCACCTGCGTGGACGCGATGGGGGCGTTCACCGCACCGAGGTTCCTGAGCAGCGACAGACGTTCCTGAAATCGCGCGGGCGTCAGGCTGGCGTCGAGTCCCATGTTGCGGACGCGGAAGCTGGCGGCATTCGGGTCGTCATCGAGCACGTAGGGGTCGTAGCGCTTGCCGAGGCAGCCGCCGAACTGGCCGGGCGTGAGATAGACCTTGCTGTCGCAGTGGGGGAAGGGCGTGATGACATAGGGCGGCACGCCCTTGCTGAAGCCGTCGCGCTG
>JBIIRD010000136.1:0-8005 GCA_044341745.1 Prosthecobacter sp.
ATCCCTGACCTCCCAGGGTTCGCTCAGTCCCAGCGTTTTGTAGAAAAAGTCGCGATCTGTCATCCCCCGACCCTTCCAAACACTCCCATCGCTTCAACTCAAAACCGCGCTAAATGCCAAAGACCCGTTTCTGCGGCTGATTCTCGGCGGTCTATCCAATCCAAGTAATCGGGCAGCTCGTTGAGTTCGATGAATCCCTCGTTGGCAGGGTTGGTTGGCATCATGGCAGCTTCGAGATGCTTGATTCGCTCGGCACAAACCACTTCTCCAAGACCTGTGTCCAAAACGATCCAGAGCGAATGTATGATTTTATCCTTCATGGTCGGATCAAGATCAGGGACCGCCATTCGAAGACCTAACATTCGAGGATTGCTTTTTGAAACCAGCGGCAAGAACCACAGTTCCGAAGGTTTTAGCACCACATCTCCGTGATCGTGCGTGAAGCTGAAGCCCATCGCAGGCTTGAATGCGATGATGGTCCAACCAGGCAATTCTGGGGCCGCTGCAACGAGCGCACGAACACAATCAAATTTGTCCTGTTTTCCGCATGCCGTGATCACGAGTTCGTTTCCACCATTCTCCATGGGTTCCGAAAACTCAAAATATAGATCTTCATCAATCGCATGAAGCTGCTCCTCAAACTCGTTCATCAGGCGTCCGCTATCTGCTGCGGTCTCCATGCTGCGATAGAAATGCTGATTGGAAGCAAACCAGCTCCAGAATTGTAGTTCAGCACTGGTTTCGCTCATGGTGTGCCTATTTGAATGTTGACCAGTTTCCCTTCAAACCTCCCCTTCGTGGTGTAAGTGGCGACCGGCACTTTGTTGTCGTGGCCGAGGCAGAAGTCTTCTTTGGGCTGGCCGGAGATAAGTCCTGGGCTTTTCGCGGTGATGGGCAGGCTGGAGTCGAGCTGAAGGGAGATCTGGCCGTCTCGGGCAAGGCTGGCTGTGATGCGATGAGGCTGCTTGTCGGCAGGATAATCGGTTTGCGCGGTCGTCAGCGTTTTGCCGTGACGGACGGCCCAGATGAGCTTGCCGCCGCTGAGATGCAACGCATAGCCGGCGCTGGCTCCGCCATGGGCGATGAGGATGGCGTCACGCTGCACGGTGCTGAGCTCGCAGCTGAGCGTGAAGGGCCTGCGGGCGATTTGCGGAGCTTTGGCGGCGTCGAGCGTAGCGTGAGCATAGTAGCCATCTTGCTCCGCAAGATGAGCCTTCGGCGCGCTTCGCAGCATGGCGCTGACGTCATAGGTTGAAGGTGTTTTCGGAGCGCCTGGCTCCTCTCGCGAAACAAGAGGACTGCCTTGCTTCGCATTGCGGCGCGGTTGGTCGCTCGTCGGATAGAGGGTGACTGGATTTTCGACCTCGCCGGGCGGGCGGCGGGACTTGGGTTCGCTGCCGCCAATCTCGGCAGCCATGGCCTCAGCAAGCGCCGTGAGTCTGGCAACGATGTCGGGATGCTGCGCGGCGAGGTTGCTGCGCTCGCCGATCTCCTGATCCAGGTTGTACAGACGCGGGTTGATCTTCGCGTCGTCTTCAACCTGGCCCTTGGTCCTGGCGTTGCCCTGCGACATGAGCGCGAGCTTCCACGGCCCCTGGCGCACGGCCTGCAGGTTGTAGCTGGCGAAGTAATAATGCGCCTCGCGCGGCGACGCCTGGCTCTTGCCCAAGAGCAGCGGTGAGAGGTCACGGCCGTCGATCACCGGCTGCGCGGGCAGCTCGGCTCCGGCGAGTTTCACGCAGGTGGGCAGCACGTCGATGGTGCCGGCGACGGCATCACACACGCTGCCTGGCGCGATCCTGCCGGGCCACCACGCCAGCGCGGGAACGCGCACGCCGCCTTCCCAGGTGGTGCCCTTGCCGCCACGCAGCGGACCGGCGCTGCCGCCATCGGGGCCTTTGATGAGCCAGGGACCGTTGTCGCTGGTGAAAATGACAAGCGTGTTCGTGTCGAGCTGCAGCTCGCGCAGCGTGTCGAAGACACGGCCGACACTGGCATCGACCTCCTGCACCCAGTCGCCAAAACGGCCGTTTTGCGAGCTGCCCTGGAAGGCCTTGCCAGGATGGATGGGCGTGTGCACGGCCGTGTGCGGGAAGTAGAGGAAGAAGGGCCGGTCCTTGCTGCCACGGATGAACTTCACGGCCTCGTCGGTGTAGATCTCCTCGATGCGGTCCTGGTCCGTCTCATCGAGCAGGCGCTCCACCTGCTCATCGCGCACGAGCGGCACGACACGGCGGCCGTCCACACTCGCGGTCTTGAGCATGTCATTCGAATAAGGGATGCCTAGGTAGTGATCAAAGCCCTGCTTCGTGGGCAGAAACGCCGGTTGGTCGCCCAGATGCCACTTGCCGATGCACTGCGTGGCATAACCAAGCGGACGCAGGCGGTCGGCGATGGTCTGCTCCTGCGGATGCAATCCGTTCTTGCTGCCGGGCGCATACACGCCAGGCACAGACACGCGCGCCCCATAGCAGCCGGTCATGAGCTGAGCCCGCGACACGCTGCACACCGGTGCGGCATAGAACGACGTGAGCTTCATGCCCTCCCGCGCCATGCGGTCGAGGTTCGGCGTCTTCTGCTTCTCCGCGCCGAAGGGGCCGATGTCGCCGTAGCCGAGGTCATCGATGAAGTGGATGATGATGTTCGGCGGTGGAGCGGCGGCGCAAAACGAAGAGCTGAGGAGAGTCATCAGAATGAGGGCGGCAAGCACACGCATGCCACCTCCAACGCTGCTTCCCGGCCGGCATTGCCGCAAAAAGCCGAGACTTCGGACGACACTCAGGTCGTCCCTACCAGCCCGGCAGGGTCCCGCTGCGTCAGAGGAGCCTTGGAGGGACAGGCCTTCTGCCTGGACCTGAAGGCCCGCAGAGCGACGGACTCATGGAGAATCAGCGCCGAGCAAGCGAAGCAAAGTGGCCATCTTGCTCCGCAAGATGAGCGGGCAGTCCGGCAGCCCCAACCGTTCCCGAACTCCGAAAGCCCTTCCTGCCTGCGCAAGCCTTTCGCTCATCTCGGCGGAGCGAGATGGCTACTCTGCTGAAACCCCATCGTTGCCTGTAGATGATGCGCAGACCATGGTAGGGCCCCGCTGCGTCGGGGCCGAAGGGGAAGGCCGAGGGACCTGCGCACGCCCCTTGAGCTGGAATGTCTGCAGAGGGACGGACTCATGGAAAATCAACGCCGAGCAAGCGAAGCAAAGTGGCCATCTTGCTCCGCAAGATGAGCGGCCAGTCTGGAAGCCCCAACCGTTCCCGAACTCCGAAAGCCCTTCCTGCCTGCGCAAGCCTTTCGCTCATCTCGGCGGAGCGAGATGGCTACTCTGCTGACGCCCCATCGCTGCCTCCAGATGATTCGTTGCCCCCCAGGTAGGGCACCGCTGCGTCGGGGCCGAAGACGAAGAACGAGGAAGATGCACAAGTCCGTCGGGCTTGAACGTCCGAAGAGGGACGTGCCGATGGGTTCATCAGCGCCGAGCAAGCGAAGCAAAGTGGCCATCTTGCTCCGCAAGATGAGTGGGCAGTCCGGCAGCCCCAACCGTTCCCGAACTCCGGAAGCCCTTCCTGCCAGCGCAAGCCTTTCGCTCATCTCGGCGGAGCAAGATGGCCACTCTGCTGGCGCCACCTCGCTGCCTGTAGATGATTCGCAGACCACGGTAGGGTCACGCTGCGTCGGGGCCGAAGGGGAACATGCGCAAGGCCGACGGCACGACGATTTGCCAAACTTGGCTGAACTCTCCAACACGCTTCGGACAAGAGTGCGCAAAGCTCTTGTCCAAAACCAACGGGCGCATTGAAGAGCCAGACATGTCTATCCAAGCTCACACATGAATCGGATGCCCCTTGGCCACTTCGGTGGCCTCCTTGACCATCTCGGACAGGGTCGGATGGGCGTGGATGGTGGCTTCGATCTCATCCCAGGTGGCTTCCAGGTTCATGGCGAGGCCGATCTCTGCAACCAGCTCGGTGCATTCGCTGCCGACCATATGGGCACCGATGATCTCGCCGTGCGGCTCGCCGTAGAGGATTTTCACAAAACCTTCCGGCTCACCGGCCGCCAGGGCCTTGCCGCTGGCCTGATAGGGGAACTTGCCGACCTTGAACTTCAGGCCCTTCTCCTTCGCCGCACGCTCGGTGAGGCCGATGCTGGCGACCTGCGGGTGGCAGTAGGTGCAGCCCGGGAAGGTGCCGACCTTCTTCGGGGTGTGCTTGGTGAACATGCCCTCGACGGCCTGCACGGCCTCGTAACTGGCCACATGGGCGAGCCAGGGCGGCCCGATGATGTCGCCGGCGCCGTAGATTCCCTTGACGGAGGTCTGGTAGCGGGCGTCGGTTTCCAGCCAGCCGCGGTCGCTCAACTTGAGCTCGATGCCGCCGGGCAGCACGGGGGATACGCCGATGGCGACCAGCGCCACCTCGGCCTCCAGGGTTTCATTCGCGGCGCCCTCGACGCTGATCTTCACGCCCTTGCCGTCTTCGGAGGTGCCGGTGATCTTGGTGCTGGTGAGGATGCGGATGCCGGCCTTGGACAGGCTCTTCTCCACCAACTGGCTGACCTCGGTGTCCTCCACGGGAAGGATGTTCGGCTGCATTTCGACCACAGTCACCTTGGTGCCGTAGGCGTTGAAGAAGTAGGCGAACTCGATGCCGATGGCGCCGGCGCCGATGATGATCACGCTCTTCGGCTGCTTGGCCAGGGTGAGCGCCTCCTTGCTGCCGATCACGGTGGTGCCGTTGAAGGGGAAGCCGGGCATCGGGCGGCTCTTCGCTCCGGTGGCGATGAGGATGTTGGCGGCCTCATGGGTCTCCTTCTTGCCGTCGGCGGCGGTCACCTCGACCTTGCCTGCGGCGGGGATGCCGGCGGTGCCGCGAAGGTAGTCGATCTTGTTCTTCTTGAACAGGAACTCGATGCCCTTGTTGAGCTTGTCGGAAACGCCGCGGCTGCGGCCGATGACCTTGCTCCAGTCAAATTCCAGGCCGCTGATCTTCAGGCCGAACTCCTCGGCGCGATGGGAGAGCGTGTGGTAAAGCTCGGCGTTTTTCAGCAGGGCCTTGGTGGGAATGCAGCCCCAGTTCAGGCAGGTGCCCCCGGCACGGTCGTTTTCGACGCAGGCCACTTTTTTGCCAAGTTGAGCTGCGCGGATGGCTCCGACGTAGCCCGCAGGCCCGCCGCCGATGACGATGAGGTCGTAGTTCATGTGTTTTGGGGGAAAGGAAGCCGGAGAGAAGCGCAGGGGGGTGGCCAGTTCAACCGGGGATTGGCGCTCAGTCCTGGGTTTGCAGCCCCCGAAACTTGCCCGGGGACATGCCGGTATAACGACTGAAATGCCGGGTGAAGGCGCTTTGATCACACCAGCCGGTCTGCAGGGCGATCTCCCCCAGGGCCAGGTCCGTCTCGCGCAGCAGACGCGTGGCCTCGTCCAGCCGCAGCTTGTGCAGGAGCTGCAGGGGGCTCATCTGAAACAGCCTCTTCACCCGCTGCTCGAACTGATGCACGCTCAGCCCGGCCCGGGTGGCGATGTCCTCGATCCGCAGCCCCTCGGCAAACCGGGCCTGCATGAAGCGCAGTGCGGCCGCCAGCTCGGCAAAGCCGGTGGCCTTGTCCCCCGGGGCATTGAGATCCCGGGAAACACCCGCCACCCCCAGGATCCTGCCCTGGCGGTCGCGCAGCGGGTGCTTGGTCGTCAGGCACCAGCCGGCCTTGCCGCCGGGGTAGATGTGCAGTTCAAGCTGGTGCTCCACCGGCTTGCCGGTCTTCAGGACGGCTTCATCCTGCCGGGCATAGCTGGTCGCCAGGACCGCCGGGAACACCTCCGACGGACGCCTGCCGAGAAGCCGGGCCTTGTCCCCCCCGGCGCAGCGCTCGGCCAGGGTCTGGTTCACCTTCACATAGCGGCCGTGATGATCCTTGATGAAAAAAACCACGTCCGGCAGCGCGTCAAAGAGCGCCTCCATCGGGGCGAGTGCTGCAAAGGGATCATCAAGGGCCGGCATTTTGGCTGAATTGGCAGACCCGGGAAGAAAAAGCAATCAAGACCCTGCCGTCCCCGAACCTACTTTGCGTCCATGTCCTCTTCCCTGCCCCGTTGGTCCGGCGTCTTCCCCGCCGTCGTCACCCAGATGCACCCCGATCAGTCGCTCGACCTCGACGGCTTCGCCCGGCACTTGGAGGCCCTGATCGACTCCGGGGTCGCCGGGCTCATCGTGTGTGGTTCGCTGGGGGAGAACCAGTGCCTTCAGCCGGAGGAAAAACGCGCCGTGCTGAAGTGCGCCGTCGAAACCGCCGCCGGCCGCGTGCCCGTGCTGAGCGGCCTTGCGGAAATGAGCACCCGCGCCGCCGTCGACTACCTGCACGACGGCGAAAAGCTGGGCGCCTCCGGCTTCATGATCATGCCGCCCATGGTCTACAAGTCCGACACCCGGGAGACGGAGCACTGGTTTCGCACACTGGCCGCCGCCACGCCTCTTCCCTGGATGCTCTACAACAACCCTGTCGGCTATCACACCGACGTCACCCCGGAGATGTTCGCCCGGCTGGCGGACCTTGAAAACCTGACCTCCATCAAGGAAAGCAGCGCCAACCCGCGCCGCATCACCGAGCTGCGCAACCTGGTCGGCGACCGCTACCAGCTCTTCACCGGCGTGGACGACCTCATCCTCGAATGCAGCATCCTGGGCATTGACGGCTGGGTGGCAGGCAGCGGCATCGCCTTCCCGAAGGAAAACCAGCGCCTCTGGGAGCTGACCCGCCAGGGCCGCTGGGACGAGGCGCGCACGCTCTACCGCTGGGCGCAGCCCCTGATGAAGCTCGACACCCACCTGCATTTTGTCCAGTACATCAAGCTGCTCTGCCAGGAGACCGGCCTGGGCCGTGAATGGGTGCGCGAGCCACGCCTGCCTCTGGCGGGCGAGGAGCGGGAGCAGGTCCTGAAAATCATCCGCGAAGCCCTGGCCGCACGTCCTGGTTAGGCCGGAGGGGAGGCTGAAAACCCTGTGGCAAGGCGACACGCCCGTGTTTGCGTTTGTCCCCACCCCGTGACACTCTGCGGGCCTCCCTTTCCATGATCGAGTTCGATTTCATCATCGTCGGCAGCGGTGCCGCCGGCCTCAGCGCCGCCCTGCATGCCAGCGACCACGGCCGCGTGGCCGTCGTCACCAAGCGCGGCGCCCTCGATTCCAACTCCAACTGGGCCCAGGGCGGCATCGCCTGCGTCACCAGCGAGCAGGACAGCGTGGAGCAGCATGTCAGCGACACCCTCATCGCCGGGGCCGGGCTCTGCCGGGAGGACGCCGTCCGCACCATTGTCACCGAAGGCCCCGCCCGGATCGCCGAACTGGTGAAATGGGGCGTCAGCTTTGACCAGCGCGAGGCCGCCGACGGCCACCTGGAGTTCGACCTGACCAAGGAGGGCGGACATTCCCGCCGTCGCGTGCTGCACGCCGCCGACGCCACCGGCCGGGAGCTGACGGAGAAGCTGCTCGCCGCCGTCCGCGAACGCAGCAACATCACCGTCTTCGAAAACCATTTCGCCATCGACGTCATCACCACCGGCAAGCTGGGCTACGTCTCCGAGGACCGCGTGCTGGGGTTGTATGTGCTCAATGAGGAGAGCCATGAGGTCGTCACCATGCGCAGCGACCGCGTCATCCTCGCCACCGGCGGCTGCGGCAGGGTCTACCTTTACACCACCAACCCCCGGGTCGCGACCGGCGACGGCGTGGCCATGGCCTGGCGGGCCGGAGCCAGCGTGGCCAACATGGAGTTCATCCAATTCCACCCCACCTGCCTGTATCACCCGGAAAAGCGCTCCTTCCTCATCACCGAGGCCATGCGCGGCGAAGGCGCCCGCCTGATCGGGGCCGACGGCAAGGAATTCATGCAGCGCTTTGACCCGCGCGGCTCCCTGGCCCCCCGCGACATCGTCGCCCGCGCCATCGACCACGAGATCAAGCGCACCGGCGGCCCCTGCGTCTACCTCGACATCTCGCACAAGCCGGCCGACTTCATC
>JBIIRD010000137.1:0-7952 GCA_044341745.1 Prosthecobacter sp.
AATGCAGTCCTGAGCTTGAGCTCGTGACAGGGTGGCAGTCCTTCAACGTCGCGTCGCGTGATCGGGATCTTCGGCCCCGGCGCAGCGGGGCCCTACCAGACTGGTAGGGACGACCTGCGTGTCGTCCGAAGGATTCAGAGCGGGCGGAAGGAGCGGACGCAAAGTTTTTCGGCGCAGGCTTGCCAAATGTGTCAGGCATGGGAAGGCTTGGCCCCCTTCCAGCGTTTTCTGAATTTCATGGCCCGACCCTCCGCCGCCAACCTCGTCGTGATCGGTTCACTCAATGTGGACCTCATTGCGCAGGTCGATCATTTGCCCAGCCCCGGGCAGACCGTCGTGGCCAGGAATCTTGTCAAACGCTTCGGAGGCAAGGGCGGCAACCAGGCGCTCGCCGCCGCCCGACATGGCGCCCAGGTCATGTTCCTGGGCAATCTCGGCGACGACCCGGACGGCAGGGACTACCGCAATCACCTGCGCCGCGAAGGCATCAACTGCAGCGCCCTGAACACCATCCGCGGGGTCACCGGCTGCGCCTACATCACGGTCGATCAGGCCGGTGAAAACCAGATCGTCGTCATCCCCGGGGCCAACGGTGCCCTGACCGGTCCTTCGATCAAGATGCAGCGCGCCCGTATCGCCGTGGCGAAGGCGCTCCTGCTGCAGCTGGAAATCCCCCTCGAAGCGGCCGTGGACGCCATCCGCATCGCCAATGAATCCAAGGTGGCCGTCGTTCTCAACCCCTCCCCGGTCGCCAAGGACTTTCCCTGGGGCGAGGTGAAGCTCGACGTGGTGATCGTCAACGAGCCCGAGGCCCGGGAGATCTTTGACCTGTCCCCCGCCGCCGCGGCCCAGCATCACGACTCCTGGAAGGAGCGGCTGACCGTCAGACGAATCCGCCACATCATCATCACCCGGGGCGGCAGCCCGACCCTGCACATCAGCAAGTCAGGTGTCGAAGAAATCCCGGCGCATCCCGTGAAGCCCATCGACACCGTCGGTGCCGGCGACACCTTTGCCGGTGTCTTCACCACGCATTTTGCCGAAGGTGCCGAAGTCGACGAGGCCATCCGCTGGGCCAACACCGCCGCAGCCCTGTCCACCCTCAAGCATGGGGCCCAGGAGGGCATCCCGCACCGCGGTGATGTGCAAAGCGCCCTGGACGAGGTGAAACCTTCCTCAAAAGGTCGTTAGGCCCCCTGATTGCCCTTGACGGCGCTGCGTGCCGCGCCCTCTCTCCGCCCCCTTTTATGCTCCGGTGGGAAACGCTCCTCTGGCTCTTCAGCTACATCATCCTCTGCCTTGGACTGTCCGCCTTTGGAGCGCACAAGATCAAGGTTCTTTACGGCTACTGGCGCCATCGCAAAAATCCGCCCGTCCCCCGGGGACGGTTTGAGGAACTGCCCCAGGTCACCGTCCAGCTGCCGCTCTTCAACGAGGCGGACGTGCTGGACCAGCTGGTGGCCCATGTCAGCGCCCTGGACTATCCCAGGGACCGGCTCCAGATCCAGTTTCTGGATGACTCGACCGATGAAACCACCGAGCTGACCCGGGCCCACTCGGAGCAGCTTCGCGCCCGGGGCTTTGACGTCGAGTTCCGCCACCGCAACAACCGCCAGGGCTTCAAGGCCGGCGCCCTGGACGAGGCCATGGCCACCGTGAAGGGCGAGTTCATCGCCATCTTTGACGCCGATTTCACCCCGGCCCCGGACTTCCTGCACTGCACGATCCATCATTTCACCGATCCGCAGGTCGGCATCGTCCAGGCCCGCTGGATCCACCGCAACCGCGACTACTCCCTGCTCACGCGCCTGCAGGCCATCCTGCTCGACGGTCACCTCATGCTGGAGCAGACCTCGCGCAGCCGCTGGGGCGAGTTCTGCAACTTCAACGGCACCGCAGGTCTGTGGCGGCGCAGCACCATCGATGAAGCCGGGGGCTGGCGTGCCGACACGCTCACCGAGGATCTGGACCTGACCTACCGCGCCATGTTCAAGGGCTGGCGCTTCGTTTATCTCAACGACGTGCTGGTGCCCGCCGAACTTCCGCCGGACATCGACAGCTACAAGTCGCAGCAGCACCGCTGGGTGAAGGGTTCCATCCAGGTCTGCCTGAAGATGCTCGGCCAGGTCTGGCGCAGCGACTTCCCCCTGCACACCAAGCTGGAGGCCACCGCCCATCTCGGCGCCAATTTTGCCAACCTGCTGACCCTCATCTCGCTGGTGCTCGTCTATCCCTGGGACTTCCTGCCGCAGAACTCCTGGCAGAAGGCGGTCTTCCTGGACCTGCCGCTGTTCTTCTTTGCCACCATCACCGTCATCGCCTTCTACCTCACCGCCCAGGGCGCCCAGCGGCCCCTGGGCTGGCTGAAGGCCCTGCCCTACATCCCCCTCTACATGGCCCTCGGCATCGGCATGACCATCAACAATGCGAGGGCGGTCATCGAGGCCCTTCTCGGCCATCAGTCCGAATTTGTCCGCACGCCCAAGTATGGCGTCAGCCACAAGGCGGAGGCCGCAGCCCGCAGCTTTCACTACAAGGCGGGAAAATCCGTGGGCCTGTGGGCGGAGCTGCTCCTTGGCGGCTACTTTGGCTGGCTGCTCTGGATCGCTCTGGAAAAGGGAGACTGGGGCGCGGTGCCCTACCGCAGCCTGTTCATGGCAGGGTTCTTTTATGTGGCCTGCGGGTCGTTGTTCCGGCGGTTTTCGATGCAGTGATGACCTAGAAAAACGCCCCTCTGATTTGAGACTGCCCCGGGGATTATCTTGGAAGAACACCTTGACCTCAGACAGGGCGTTTCGATATTCAGAGTTCCCCATCCCCGTTCATCACCCCTGATGCGCGGTGTCTGTCCGCTCCAGACATTCAACGGCACCCTATGGCCGTCTCCAAAAAACCAGCTCCCGGAAAACGCAAAGCCCGATCAGCCGCCTCTTCCACGGCGACCTCTTCGTCGGCCTCTGCATCGGCACAACATTCCCCCGTCAAACGTGGACGCGGAAGGCCGCGCAAGCATCCCTTGGTCGAGAAACCTTCTCCTGAGCCCACGGTCACGGCGGAAGGCCTGCTGGTGAAGCGGGGCCGAGGCAGGCCGCGCAAATCCACGGTGGCGGCAACGGCCCCCACCGTCGTTTACAACGACATCAACGCCCCCGAGGTGCAGTCCCGCATCCGCGGCCTCATCCGCCTTGCCAAGGATCAGGATCAGCTCACCTGGGAGGATCTCAACGACGCCCTGCCCTCCGGCATCATCACACCGGACCTGATTGAAGAAATCATCATCCGGCTGCGCTCCCTGGAAATCCGCATCACGGATTCCGCAGATGCCGGCGCCAGCATCCCGGCCCCGGTCGGCAAGACCGCCGCCAGCGCCCAGCCCCCGAAGGAGGAGGCACGCCTGGACATGCTGGACGACCCCGTGCGCATGTACCTGCGCCAGATGGGACAGGTGCCCCTTCTGACACGCGAGCAGGAGATCGAGATCTCCAAACGCATCGAGCAGGCGGAAAACTCCCTGCTGCAAAGCCTGCAGAACATCGGCTTCGTCGCCGCCAGCTACCTTCAGTACGCCCGCAACCTTGAAAATGGCATTGAGCGGTTTGACCGTCTCGTCATCGACCGGAAGACCGAGGAGCGCGACCTTTACTTCAAGAAGCTGACACAGCTGGCCCAGCAGGCTGATGATTCCTACCAGAAGTGCTGCACGCTTTACAAGGCCATCGCCAGTGCGGCCGAGAAGAAGAAGACGTCCGCCCAGTCCGCATTTGACACCGCCCGCAGCGCTTACTTCAAGCTCTGCGCCAAGTTCTTCTTCAAGCAGAAGATCAACGAGGACTTCGTCGCCCTCATCGAACGCAAGCTGGCCGAACTCGACAAGCTGGAGGCCGACATCAAGGCCCACCCAAGAAAGCAGGAGCCCAGGCAGGCCCTGGTCAGGTTCGAGCAGGAAGCCTGGCAGTCCGCAGCCACGTTCCGCGTCAAGGCAGCCGAAGCCCGCCGCTGCGTGGCCGACTCCACACGCGCCAAGACCGAGATGATCGAGGCCAACCTGCGGCTCGTCATCTCCATCGCCAAAAAGTACACCAACCGCGGCCTGTCCTTCCTCGACCTCATCCAGGAGGGCAACATGGGCCTGATGCGCGCCGTGGAAAAATTTGAATACCGGCGCGGCTACAAGTTCTCCACCTACGCCACCTGGTGGATTCGTCAGGCCATCACCCGCAGCATCGCCGACCAGGCCCGCACCATCCGGATCCCGGTGCACATGATCGAGACGATCAACAAGCTGATGCGTGTCCACAAGCAGCTCCTCCAGGAGCTGGGACGCGACCCCACGCCGGAGGAGATCGCCGACGAAATCCATCTTCCCGTCGAACGCGTCAACGCCGTGCTGCGCATGGCCCAGACCCCCGTGTCCATGCAGGCCAAGGTGGGCGACAGCGAAGGCGACACCGAGTTTGGCGACTTCATCGAGGACAAGGAGGCCCGCGACCCCATGGAGCTGACCGCCATGAACCTCCTGCGCGACAAGCTCAAGGACGTGCTCGACACCCTGAACCCGCGTGAACGCGAAGTGCTCGAGCAGCGCTTCGGCCTCGTGGACGGCGCCGGCCGCACGCTGGAGGAGGTTGGACGTCAGTTCAGCGTCACCCGTGAGCGCATTCGTCAGATTGAAGCCAAGGCCCTGCGCAAGCTCCGGCATCCGACCCGCATCCGCAAACTGGGCGGTTTCTTCGGCGCCGAGTAATCCAGCTCAATGCCTGCCCTGGCCGTAGTAGGCGCCGGGGCCGTGCTTGCGCAGATGATGCTTTTCCAGGATGTGGCCCGGCAGCGGCTGCAGTGAGGGGTTCAAGCTCAGGCTGCCCAGGGCCATGTGCGCGCACATTTCCAGCGCGATGCTGTTGTTGACGGAGTCCATCGCCGTCCGGCCAAAGGTGAACGGCGCGTGGTGAAGCTGCAGCACCGCCGGCATTTCCAGCGGGTTCAGGCCAAGCTCGCGCAACCTTTCCACGATGGCCACGCCGGTGAAATGCTCATAGTCCGCCGCCACCTCCTCAGGCGTCAGGGCCCGCACCACGGGCACGGTGCCGTGGAAATGATCCGCGTGCGTCGTGCCGAAACAGGGCAGCTCGCGACCGGCCTGGGAAAACACCGTGGCATGCAGGCTGTGCGTGTGCGTGATGCCGCCGATCTCGGGGAACTCACGGTAGAGATGCAGATGCGTCCTGGTGTCGGAGGAGGGCCTCAGGGAACCTTCCACCACCCTTCCCTCGAGGTCGAGCAGGACGATGTCAGCCGGAGTCAACGCCTCGTAATCCACGCCGCTCGGCTTGATGCCCCAGAGGCCGGAGGCCCGGTCAATACCGGACACATTTCCCCAGGTCAGACGGACAAGGCCGGAAGGAACGAGGGCCTTGTTGGCCTCGCAGATCTGGGAGCGAAGTTCAGGGAGAAGCATGATGCGTGAAATCGGAAACCAAGGACAGGCTTTGCCACAGCGGCCCGGGAATCAAGCCGTCCCTTCGCGCCAGACCACTTTGTCCAGCACCGGGCGCCGGACGCTGCGCGGCCACTTCAACTCCGCCTTCGGCCAGCCCAGGTACACCAGTCCCAGGCAACGATCCTCGGGCCGGATGCCGAGCCACTGGCGGAACGCCGGCGCCTCCAGGACGGGCGGCGAAGACCAGTAACCGCCGAGACCGGCCGCCGTGGCGCTGATCTGCAGGTTCTGAAGCGCGCATGCCACGGCCTCGATTTCCTCGATCTCAGGGATCTTCCCGCCTCCGCCGTGACGCTCCATGACGCAGGCGACCACCACCGGAGCCAGCAGCGGGTTCTCCCCCATCTTGCGCATCTTGTCCTCGCGGAACTCCTCCGGCGCAGTGCTTTCCCGGTAGGCCTTCTGGAGCTCGCCCGCCAGCATGGCACGCGAATCTCCGGTGAAGACATGAAACCTCCAGGGTTCGGTCAATCCATGGTTAGGCGCCCAGGTGGCGTCCTCGATCACCTGCAGAAGCAGATCCCGGTCAACACCGCGCGCCGGGTCCAGGTCGGCGGGCTTGATGGAGCGGCGGTGACGAATGAGGGCGGAGACAGAGGCGTGGTCGGGCAGCAGAGATGACATCGTTCTCACCAAAGCAAGCCGCCCCAAAGGATCAAGCCGTGACGGCGGATCGCACCTGCTCGATGAATTCACGGACCATGCCCAGGTCCTTGATGCCCGGCGCGGACTCCACACCGCTGGCCACGTCCACGGCGGCAGGGCGCACTTCCTCGACCGCCTGACGGACGTTGGCAGGCGTCAGCCCTCCGGAAAGAAGGATGCGCTTGTCCGGATACTGCTCCCTGGCCATCAGCGCCAGGTCCCAGGGAAAGGTTTCCCCGGTGCCCCCGTAAAGGCCGGGATTGTAGGCGTCGAGAAGAATGGACTCGCAGGGATACTCGCCGATGCGCCGCAGGGAGTCGCGGTCACGTACGGCAAGCGCCTTGATGACCTGGACGCCACGGGCCTGAAGCGCCTCCACCTCGGCCGGCGATTCATCACCGTGCAGCTGCAGCACATGCACCAGCCGCTGATCGATCAAGGTCTCGAGGGTGCTGGCGTCCGCGTTGACCAGCACCGCCACCAGCGTGGTCATGCCGTGAATCTCCCGGAGCCAGCCAGCCTTTGCCATGGGCAGATAGCGCTTCGATTTCGGCCAGAAATTGATGCCCAGTGCATCGGCTCCAAGGGTGATAATGTCCCGGGCCTGCTGTTCCTGGGTGATGCCGCAGATTTTGACGGCCGGAGAGGGATGGGAAGGATCAGGAAACACGGGGAGGCAGAACTGGCTGGGCCGGGCTTTCAGGCAGCAGGCCCTGGGTGAGCGAAAGCAAAATGTCGAGGCGCGGCGGATAAGGGATCGCCCCGCGGAAACGAGCATCGCGCTGGTGGGAGGACAGCTCCCCGGCATCCTCGGGACGGGCCAGGAAGATCACCGGCGGGGCGGTCAGGCTGCCCCGGTGAACCAGAGGAAAGGCACGTGCGATCAAACGGTCGAGCATGATGCCGCTCATGTCCGGCAGGGGCAGGGCCAGGATCAAAAGCTGGTAGGGGCGTGCCAGGGCCAGCTCAAAGGCACGTTCGGCGGTGGGACAGTCGTCCACCTCGCAGTTCCGGAAGGACATCAGAGCCTCCCGGATGACCCGCCGGAAAGGCAGGCTCTCTTCTGCCAGGAGAACCCGGGCGCAGGAGGAGCTGGAGGCAGGATGGGTCAAAATGTTTGGCTCTGGGAAAGATGCAGGCTGGACTTGTGGCGTTTTTTGGAATTCTAATCAAGAGGCATCCATCCTGCTCTTGATGATCTCCTGGTACTGGCGCGGCCAGGCTGGAGTTCATCCCTACAACCCCCATTTCCCGAATCATGACCGAACTCATCTCCAAAGGCGGCCCCCTGGTCTGGCTGCTGATGGCCTGCCTGGGCTTTGCCCTGGCCATTTTCCTGGAACGCCTGGCCTACTACCACCGGGCGAGCATGAACGTCGGTGAGTTTCTTGCCGGGCTGGCCGCCCTCATCCGCCGGAAAAACTTCCCCGAGGCGCTTCAGGAATGCGTGGCCACCCGGGTCCCGGCAGGACGGGTCATCCACGCCGCCCTGCTCCGTCATAATGCGACGCGGGAGCAGCTCAAGGAGATTGTCCAGGAGGCCGGCCAGCTCGAAGTGCCGCGTCTGGAGCGTTACCTGGCCATCCTCAACGCCATCGCCCACGCCGGCCCTCTCATCGGCCTGCTCGGAACCGTGGTGGGGCTGCTGGACAGCTTCACCAACCTCTCCAACACCAACGGCATCACCACGCCTGCCGAGGTCGCCCGCGGCGTTTATCAAAGCCTGATCACCTCCGCCCTCGGACTGGTTGTCGCCATCCCCGCCTACCTCTTCTACGCCTTCCTCAGCGCCCGCTCCCGCTCGATCATG
>JBIIRD010000138.1:0-7837 GCA_044341745.1 Prosthecobacter sp.
GAACCCGGTGTTTCCAATCACCAGGGCATTGGTCACCGTGATGCTGGCGCCGATCTCCAGCTCAGCCGAGGTGTTGTTCAAGGTGATGGCTCCAGTCCCGGCGGCCGAGCCGTTTTGAAGCCGCAACCGGCCTGCATTGACAGAGACCCCGCCCTGGAAATTTGCGCCGGCAGCTCCGGTGATGATCAATGTCCCCGGTCCGTTCTTGGTCAGGGTTCGGGAAGGCGCGTCCGCATTGACCGACCCCAGAGAGAACGTGCCGGCCAGAAGGGTTGCCGATCGGTTGGCACCGCTGATCATCAGCCCCCCGCTTCCTAACGAAAGATCGTTAGACCCAACGAAGGTGAGACTGCCCGCGCTGAGGAGGATGCCATTGCCGGCAGAAAGCGTGATGGATGCCCCGCTGGTGTTGTCGATGGCTGCATTGCCGCCAAAAGTCAGGCTGGAGGTGCCAAGAGCGGAGGCGGAGTTGATGTTCAGTGTGCCGCCGGTTTCAATCCTGGTGCCACCGGTGTAGGTGTTGTTTCCTGACAGTGTCCAGGTGCCCGAACCCGTCTTGACCACCTGCGTGGCACCACCACCCGGGTTGTCCCGGATGACGCCGGCAAACTCTCCCGCCCCTGAAGTGCTGCCCTGAAGAGCCAGAGATTTGGTGCTCGACGAGGATGCGGAGAAGGTCAGATCACCCAGCAACTTCAACAGGCCCGCCCCTGACTGGACAAGAGTTCCGCCGCCGGTCGTTCCAGCCAGCTCAATGGAACGTGTCAACACAGCCCCTGTGCCCGCATAATTGAGTGTTCCGGCACTGCTGCCGCTTCCCAGATGAATGGCGCCCGTGCCATTGCAACCCACACCGCTGTCGGCAAGGCTGGCCACCGTCAGCGTCCCCTGCAGGATGGTCAGGGCACCGGTGAAACTGTTGGCTGCATTGGTTAGGCTGATCTCGTTCAGGCCAGCCCCCTTGGTCAGGCCGCCGCTGCCGGCCATCATGCCGTTGATGGTGACGGGTGAACTTGAGTCGCTCGTGAAAGTCAGCAGATGACTGTGGTTGTCCACGCTGCCGTTGACGGTCAGCAGAGCGCCATTGCCGGGCTTGTGGGCCCAGGTTTGTGCGGCCCCAAGCGCCAGCGAAAGACTGGCATCCCCAAGGATCACCGCCTGGGCGCCGGTGTTCACCACCAGCCCCGAACTGCCAAGTGTCAAAACCTGCCCGGCTGCAAGGCCCGCCAGACTGTACCCGTTGCCGGATACAGTCTCAAACCTGAGGCCTTCAACCGACTGGGATGCCGTGCTGATGACAGCCGGCGAGGACAGGAGCCCGCCGTTGCCAAACTGTGCCACATCCCCCGTTCCAACCGCCACATTGGCAGAGCCGTTCCAGAACACAGCGCCCCCGGACAACCATGGAAAAGTCCCGCCGCTTTCTTGAACATCCGACGTCAGCGGATCCGCATCAAAAGTCAGCGTCGCAGCCTTTGCCTGAGGTCCCCAAATCAAACAAGCAACACTCAGACACCCAAGAATGAATGCGATACTGCCCGGCGAGGGCCGAACCGCCTCTTTCAGAAAACGAGTCGAACTAAAAAATGGCTTCGCCAGTGGAAGTAGCTTGATCATGCGCGCCTGCCTTTGATCCAAATTTCAAAAACGCGCCAAATGCTGATTCAAAATAAGTAACTTTTTTATTTCAAAATCACAGCTGGATGAGCCTTCATAACCTGCCCCCCACGAAAGTGAGGTGCCCGGAATAGTGAAAACCGGCTGCCGACAGCGTTTACTCCAACAGCCATGAAACGCCGTTCCTTCCTTGCCAGCACCGCCGCCCTGGGTGCCTCGCCGCTGCTTGCCAGCAATGCTGTCGTCAACACCCCGAAGGGCAGGGCGGAACACTGCATCTTCATCTGGCTCGGCGGCGGCATGGGCCAGATCGACACCTTCGACCCGAAGAAGCCGGGCAACAACATCGACAAGAACAAGGTGGCGGGCTCCCTCTACAAGGCCATCGACACCAGCGTGCCTGGCGTGCAGCTGGTGGAGCACCTGGGCAAGACGGCGAAGGTCATGGAGCACGTCACCGCGATGCGGACGGTGAACCATCACGTCATCGACGAGCACGCCTTTGCCACCAACCTCGTGCACACCGGGCGCATGATCTCCGGCAACACCGTCTATCCAAGCATCGGGTCAATCATCGCCCATGTGAAGGGCGCGGCCAGTGACGACGTGCCGCCCTACATCCTGATCGGCTATCCGAACGTCAGCCGCGGCCCGGGCTTTCTGGGGGCCAAGGCGGGTTATGTCTACCTGACCGACACCAACACCGGCCCGGCCGGATTCACGAGGCCCGACTTCGTCGATGAAAAGCGCGCCCTGACCCGCGAGCAGCTCCTGCAGCCGCTGATGGCGCGTGCGCCCAGGCATTCCTCACAGGCCGACTATCGCGAGGCCCAGGAGCAGGCCCTGCATCTGTCCGGCCCGAAGTTCATGCGCCACTTCAACCTCAAGGAAGAGCCGGCCGCCCTGCGCAACGACTACGGTGGTGAGTTCGGCCAGCGCTGCCTTCTGTCGCGCCGCCTGGTGCAGGCCGGGGTTCGTTTCATCGAGGTCTCCCACAACCTCAACTTCATGAACGGCACCGGCTGGGACATCCACAACGAGGGATACAAAAACCAGCACCTGCTGATCCAGGAGCTCGACACCGCCCTCTCCGCCCTCATCCGCGACCTGAAGGACAAGAAGCTGCTCGACAAGACTCTCATCGTCGTCGGCACCGAGTTCGGCCGTCCAGCGGAGTTCGACGGGCGCGGCGGACGCGGCCATCAGGGCACGGCCTTCTCCATGGTCCTGGCCGGTGGCGGCCTGAAGCACTGCGGTGCCTACGGCGTCACGGATGAACTGGCCAAGAAGCCTGTCGAAAACCCCGTCCCGCTGGTGGACTTTCATGCGACCATCCACGCCGCCATGGGCATTGACCCTGCGAAAGAGCTGATGGACGGAACCCGCCCGGTGCCCATCACCGACGGAGGCAGGCCCGTCGCCGCCCTGTTCGGATAAGGGCAGGCCGACGTTCCAAGCAGCGGGTCACCTTTCGAGCCAGACCCGCATTCTACGGAAATCGAAGGTCACCTTGTAATCCTTGAGGAAGAACGAGCCCACCCGCGGCAGTCCAGGGGAGATGTCCACCTCCACCTCCTGATACCTTCCGCCCAGGAGGGCGAGTTCAGGAAGCTTGACCGTGCGCAGCCGGACATGGTCCGAGGTCACCGCCCCCCCCACGGCGACCAGCATCAGGCCCTGCACAATGTCACCCTGGTCCTGAACCCCGAGCTTTTCGGCGATGCGTTCACTGATCTCGACGCCATTGAAGGAGCCGCTGTCGAGAATGCAGGGCCATTTCACGCCCTTGCAGGCCAGCTCGATGGAGGCAACATCGTCCTTCAGTCGAAACGGGGCCGACTGCACACCGGCCCCCGTTTTTGCCAGAAACGAACGCCCAAAGCCGAAGGTGGCCTCTCGCCCTGGGTAGTCCAGCGTGAGGTAGGTGCAATAGCGGGAGACGAGGTCGAAGCCCAGGATGTTGTCAGGGTAAAGAACGCCACCCCCGGAGGTCTCATAAGTCCTGACAAAGCAGGGGTAGGCGGGTACGAGCCAGCCTCCCATCTGCAGGGGGGAGATCATGCCGACCCGTCCCTCCTCCTGTCCGACCACGCCAAGAAGGGTTGCCTTTGCCTCATCGGGGCGGATGGTGGGGACACCAAGATCCACGGCCGAGCGTGAGCTGAGCACCGTCCTCGCCGCCCCGGTGTCGAGCAGCATGGCCACGGGCCGGCCATCGACACCCCGGGCCTTGATGACCGGGGTGTTGGAGCGGAACTCAAAAGGCAGCGTCACCGGCTGCGCCGGCAGCCCGGCACGCAGACCGGCATCCACCGTGGACAGCCTCTGGATGAAGTCCGCCTTGGAAATGCTGCGCTTCTCCAGCCTCCTCAAAACCCTGGTGCTGACCGGAGCGTGAGAGGGCGGCTGCGAGCAACCCGCGGCCAGCAGCAGCATGACCAGACAGGGCCGCAAGGCAGCAGAACAGCGCATGGAGGTCGGAGCGACGGTCAGACAAATCGCTTCAGCCTCGCCGCCACGTCCTGTTCCAGACGGCGGACATAACCAATTGTGTATTCCTCGACATCCAGCTTTGCATCCTCGGCGAGAGGCGTCAGGTCCATGGCAAAGGTCAGCAGGCTGGTCTTGTCCGTCGTGTGGGAGTCAAAGTAGGTCGCATTGGCGTGACGCAGGCCTTCTTCCGCGAGGTCGTAGCGCTTGCCGCCGCTGATCTGGCTGTCAAACACGCCGAGGAGGGGGCGCAGCAGGTGTGGGTATTTGTCCACCCAGAGCATGACCTTGTCCTCCGTCAGCAGCCAGTCCAGCTTGCGCCAGACTTCGCAGCCATAGACCTTTTTCGGCCGCATCTCCGCAGGCAGCTCACGGATGGCCTCGATGCAGCGGAGGAAGGTGGCCACATGCGTGTCATGGCGGTCACAGGGGTTGTGCACATACAGGATGTCCGGCTGGGCATGCTCCAGGATGAACTTCAGGTCCTGCACGACCGGGGCCTTGTTCTGCTGCTTCACCTCATCGCTGGGATAGCCAAGCTGGATCATCACGCTGTATTCACCGACAAAGGCCGCCTTCCGCTGCTCCACCAGCCTCACCCGCTGCATCTCCTCGTCGGTGTAGTCGGCATAAACGCCCTTGCGCGGGCTGCCGGCCCCGTCGGTGACAACGACTCCGCCAAACCATTTGTCACCGCTGTGGAAGCATTCCGTAATGCCGTGATAGGCGGCGATCTCCAGGTCGTCCTGGTGGGAGACGATGCCGAGGTGGGTCACCCGGTGCAGGGCCGTCCATGGGTCGCTGTTGTCGGGGATGAAGACGTCGTTTTTGGGATGGCGGAAGGTCACAGGCCGCCAATAAGCGCACGACTTACGGTGCCGCAAGGCGGGAAGCCCGCCGAATTTCCCCGCAACCTCCAAACATCAGCCGGGTTGAACCCGGACATGACTGCCGCTAGCGTCGCCGGTCTCCCGCCCTACCCTGTCATGCCGGAACCGGAATGGCCCTCCAATCTTGATCCCAGCGTGTCCAAGGGCACGGAGGAGGCGTCTTGTGACGAGGAAAGCGTGCGTCTCATGCTGCGTGTCAAGGAAGGGGATGTGCGCGCCTTCGAAAGGCTGGTGGAACTGCACCAGGGCGTCATGATCGGAGCCGCGGCGCGCATGCTGGGAAACCTGGATGACGCTCACGACATCGCCCAGCAGGTGTTCATCCGGGTCTGGAAAAGCGCGCCGCGCTATGAGCCGACGGCCAAGTTCACGACCTGGCTTTTCACCATCATGAGGAACCTCGTCTTCAACGAGACCCGCCGACGCAGCCGGAGAAAGGAGACGCCGCTGGAAAGCGACCATGACGCAGAAGACGGACCGCAGCGCCAGTTCGCCGACCCGGGCGCCGTCGCGCCGGACCACCAGGTTCAGCACGAGGAGCTGGAGAAGGCGCTGGACAAGGCGATATCGGCGCTGCCGGAAAAACAGCGCCTCGCGGTCGTTCTCCGCCGGTATGAGGAGATGCCGTATGAGCAGATCTGCGAGGTGTTGAAGATGTCCCTGCCGGCCGTGAAAAGCCTGCTCTTCAGGGCCAGGGCGGAGATGCGGAAGCATCTCGCGGCCTTCCTTGACGATGAAGAACCCGGGGAGTGAGGCGGGCGGATGCCCGCCCGGCACAAACATCTCGCACAGCCTCCTTCAAACAAAGAACCAAGGCCCGGAGGGCTTACAAAAAGAGCACTCAAAACAAGACAAACAATCACTCAGAAGCCCATATTCTACGGGCTTTGGACGACATCAGGGGACTGTCTTTTGACACCCAACCCATGGTCATGCATGACAACAGCATGACAACTCATGCCCTCCCCTCTCGGGGCAAGGGCAAACCTGTGGCGGTGGTCAAACAGGGCTCGGCTGCCGTGCCCATCTACCGGGGAACCTGCCGTGGAATGCCACGGTTCACTGTCGCCTTCTACCTCAACCAGCAGCGGCGGAGGCTTACCTTCGGCTCACTGGATGCTGCCAAGGAAGAGGCCCGCAAGGTCGCCCTCAATATCCAACGCGGCGTGAGCAGTGACAATGACCTGCGCCCTCAGGATCGGGAGAGCTTGCGGACTGTGCAGGGCATGCTCCAGCCGCTGGGACTGCCCTTGGTCTCAGTCGTCGAGGAATACCTCCAGGCTCGGCGCAAGCTAGGGCAGGTTCCTTTGCTGACGGCGGTGGAGGATTATGTGACGAGGGCGCGCAGTTACGAGGCTGGCATCACGGTTCCTCGGGTGGTTGATGAGCTTCTCCTCCTCAAGAAGCAGGACGGCATTAGTGTGCTCTACTTTAAACTGCTTGAAGGCGTGTTCCGCCAGTTTGCCCAGTCCTTTCCTGGTGAGATCACCAAGGTGACTGGGGCCATGATTGATAGCTGGCTGCGTCGCGGTGATCATTCCATGGTTACCCGTAACAACTGGCTCAAGCGTCTGAAGGAGCTGTTTTCGTTTGCCAAGCGGCGAGGTTACTTGCCAAAAGGTGAAGCCACCGTGGCGGAAGCCCTCAAGCGCGGTAAGCAGGCGGACACGGATGTTGGGATCTTCACTCCCGAGCAGATGGAGAAGCTCATGCGGGCGGCGTCGAAGGATTTGATTCCCATCCTGGCCATCGGCGGGTTTTCAGGCCTGCGGTGTGCGGAACTTGCCCGGCTGAACTGGAGCGCGGTGGACCTTGGCCGCAAGATCATTGAGCTACGCGCCGGTCAGGCCAAGACGGCATCTCGGCGGATCGTGCCCATCACCGACAATCTCGCCAGATGGCTGGAGAAGGTCGAAAGGAATGGTCCGGTGGTTCCGGACGATGGACTGTTTACCAAGGCACGTTGTCTGGCAAGGAGCCTGGGCATCGTATGGCCGCACAATGCTCTGAGAGACTCCTACATCAGCTACCGGATTGCGGTGGTGCAAAGCGCGGCGCAGGTGGCCCTAGAGGCGGGCAATTCGCCGACGATCATCTTCAAGCACTACCGGGAACTGGTGACCAAGGAGGCTGCTGCCCAGTGGTTCGGCATCACGCCTAAAACCTCCACATCCACGCTTTGACATGCGAATCTCTGTATGAACCCAACACCCAATCCTCCATCACCCCTCCTGAAAAAGAAGCCCCTGGCTGCCCTCTTGGGAGTCAGTTCACGAACCATCGACAACTGGGTGGCGCAGCGAATTATTCCCTACCTCGCCACCAGTCCCCGAATGCATCTCTTTGATGTGGATGCGGTGCGTGCCGCGTTGCATGCACGATTCGGGGTGGAGGCTCGCGAGCCGTAGTCACCCGCGACTTCGTTGCGCAACGAGATGCAACTTTCATCGCGTCTTACGATGGGTGGAGGGTTGGATTTGGGCGGGCGAGTCGATGAGTCGAATGAGCGCCACCACGGCATAGCCACGCGGTGTGGCACGTTCCTGTTCCCAGTTCTCCAGCGTGCGCTTGCTGATGCCGAGGAACTCCGCAGCATCGCGCTGACTGAAAGCCTTCTTCTCACGCCACGCCTGAAGCGCACGGGCGAATTTATGGGGAGTCACCCCTTTGGGAAGTTTCATGGACATGGGGGAGGACTACGCAGTTAGCGGACAGGTGGCAACTCGATTGACGCACCCCATGGCACCTCCCAAACCCTGCGACCTACTCAAACCTCACGGCATCATTTGGTGATGCAAACGGATGGAATCCCGAAGTCACGGTGACGAGGCCTCCATTCA
>JBIIRD010000029.1:0-61971 GCA_044341745.1 Prosthecobacter sp.
CCTTCATCGCCCTTCATCGCCCTTCATCGCCCTTCATCGCCCTTCATCGCCCTTCATCGCCCTTCATCGCCCTTCATCGCCCTTCATCGCCCTTCATCGCCCTTCATCGCCCTTCATCGCCCTTCATCGCCCTTCATCGCCCTTCATGTCCGCCCGCTCCCCCGCTTCAAGGCCAGCCGTCATCCCCACCAAGCAGATGGCGGTTTACGAGGCTCTGCGCGGCGAGATTCTCGGCGGCGTGCTGAAACCCGGCGCCACGATCGTCATTGATGCGCTCGCGAAGCGCTTTGAGGTCAGCATCATCCCGGTGCGCGAGGCGTTGCGGCAGCTTCAGTCCGAGCGTTTGGTGGAAATCCGCCCGCACACCGGCGTCCGGGTCACGGAGGTGGATGTCTCGTCGCTGGGCGAGATCTTCGCCATGCTGGGGGCGCTGGAGGGCGTGTCCGCCGTGCATGCGCTGGAGCGGTTTGACGAGGATTCGCTGGGCGAGCTGGAAAGCCTGCTGACCAGGCTTGAGGCTGCTGCGCAGAAAGGGGACCGGGCCGCGTTTGAGGCGGCGAACCGCGAGTTCCATCTGCTGCCCTGCCGGGTGGCGGGATTCCGGCGTGCGGAGGAAAGCCTGCGCGGCGTGCTGACGGAATGGGAGCGTCTGCACCGCAGCGCCTTTCACAAGGCCCAGCCGCCGGACATGGCGGCGGCGAACAAGGATCACCGTGCCATTGTGCGCGCCATCCGGCAGAAGGATGCCGCGCGGCTGACAGGCCTGCTGGCAGCGCATAACCAGACGGCGGCGGAGCATTACCTGAAGCTGGCGAAGGCCAGGGGTTGAGCCAGGGTGAAATCCAGGCTTGTCGCCCTGGCGGTCCCTGCCTAACGAGGGTGATCCTTCACCATGGCTGAAACTCCCTCTACCCGCCTTCTCCCCCTGGGCTCCCGTGCTCCTGAGTTCGAACTGCCGGATGCGCAGGGCCGCCCCTTCACCCTGGATGACGTGCGCGGCGCCCGGGGCCTGATGGTGATGTTCGTCTGCAACCACTGCCCCTTTGTCGTGCATCTGGCGGACGCCCTGGCGGCTTTCGCGCGCGAGGCCGAGTCGTTCGGGGTCGGCGTGGTGGCGATCAATGCCAACGACGTGGACAAATATCCCGCCGATGCGCCCGACAAGATGCCCGTGTTTGCCGCGCAGCATGGCTGGACCTTCCCCTATCTTCGGGATGCGGACCAGTCGGTGGCGAAGGCCTATGTGGCGGCCTGCACGCCGGACTTCTACCTTTTCGACGGCGAGCTGAAGCTGGTCTACTGCGGGCAGTTTGACGCATCGCGTCCGAGGAACAGCGAGCCTGTCACCGGCGCGGATCTGCGCGAGGCGATGAGGCGCATGCTTGCCGGTGAGGCGGCGCTGGAAAGCCAGCGGCCGAGCACCGGCTGCAACATCAAGTGGAAGCCCGGCAACGAGCCCTGATCCGCGATTTCAGAGTTTGTTCGGCACCGCCTTCGTCCAGGGACTCCACGCACCCAGGGCGTGCTGCTGGATCCTGCGCTTCCAGATCTTGTTCATGCAGAAGGCATACAGGGTGTCCTTGTCCCTGCCGCCGATGGCGACGGCGGTGACGCGTCCTTTGCCGGGGACGGTGAGGATGACCTGGGTGGGGCCGTCGTCGGCGCTGATCTGGATACCGCTTTTGGTGGCGATGAACTGGCGGCCCTCCTGGGAGTAGCAGAGGCATTCCGCGCCGGCGTCGTCGTCCCAGTCGTGAACGTGGAGGTGGAAGAAGCGCTCCTTGTGGATGAGCGTGCCGTCCTCGGCGACCTGGTAGCTGCAGGCCCATTTGGAGTGGCCTTCAGCGACGCTGAGAAGCCATTGGTCGGGGCGGAAGGCCATGCCGGTGGCGAATTTGAGTCCGGCATCGACCTGCTTCTTCCGCCCGTCCTTGATGAGCCACACGCTGCCGCCGTTGACGGGCTTTTTGGCGTCGTTGTCGGTGACGTAGAGACTGCCGTTCGGATGCGCGAGGATGCTGTGGCCGAGGATGCCTTCCAAAACGACGCTCGACCTGCCCTCGTTGTCGTAGCGCAGAAGCTGCCCGGATTTTTCCGAGATGGTGTAGAGTGATCCATCGGCTGCGACAGTCACGCAGTGCGCGTTGCCGGTTTTTTCAGCGAAGACGCTGATCTTTCCATCCAGACCGATGCGATGGATTTGATCAGCGGAGGTGTCGGCGAAGAAGATCTCGCCATTCGCCGCCGTGGAGGCTCCGCGGGTGCTTTTAAAGCCTTCACCTGCGAGCTGCCAGTCTTCGCCGGGAATGAGGATTTCCTGGGCTCGAGGGGCGCTGGGGCCCGCCTTCACCGGCTCGGGCCAGTTTTTCCAGAGGTAGGCCATGGCCTCCTGCCATTCGTCGCCATACCCCGCGCCGTGGCCGCCGTCGATGATGCGGAACTGGTAGTCGTAACCGGAAAACTTGAGGGCCTTGTCCATCTCCTGATCGACGAGGAACCAGTCTCCCGCGACGTTTTCCATGTCGCGCGTGCCGGTGGTGAGGTAGGCGCGGATGGGCCGTGCCTCGAACTTCCGCACCATCGTGGGAAACTCATGCCCGCCACGAAACGCGACAAAGCTGCCGCTGACGCAGTACACGCGGCTGAAGGCCTCCGGCTTGTGCCAGGCCGCCGCGAAGGCCGTGATGCCTCCGCTGCTGCCACCGACGATGCAGCGGTCGTTGCCGAGTGGGCTTAGGTTGAGGGCATACTGCTTCGAGACGAATGGCAGGATCTCTTCGTCAAAGAAGCGCACGTTGTTGTCGCTGACGCCGTCGTATTCAAAATCGCGGTTGCGGCGCGGTGCGGTGCCTTTCATCGGCGCGGGCAGCTCGCCGGGGCGCACGAACACGCCGACGGTCACCGGCATCTCCTTGGTGGCGATGGCGAGCTCGAGGTTCGCCTTCTCACGCGGGTTGTAGCCGTCGGTCTTCACGTAAACGCAGGCGGGTTTGCCGGCATCGTATTGGGCCGGGATGAAGACGGTCACCTCGCGCACCGTGCCGGGGAAGATCTTGCTCTGCGTGAACTGGAAGGTCTCGATGCGTCCTTCCTGGATGTCCTTTGGATCCAGCGCAGGCGGCGTGTAGCCCGGAGCAGCCGGGGACGGCTGCATGACATGACTGCCCGCGAGCGGACGGATGAACCACTGCAGATGGCCGTCGCCGGGCTTGTGCTGCCAGAGATCGACCTTCGCGCCGGGTTCCTTTCTGCCGCCCAAGTGATCGAGACCCATGCCGGGCGCGTGTTTCGGTTCGAGCGCGTAGGCGCCGTTGTCCTGCCTCGCGAGCGACCAGAGCTGCGCATCCGACTTGTTGTCCTTGGCGAGGATGAGCTTAGTGCCGTTCTTTGTTCCTGCGCCATCCACCGTGAGCACGAGGCCTGGCTGCGAGGCGGGCGAGATCCAGTTCCAGCCGCCGCCGCGCGGCTGGATGATCCATTTCTTGTTAGGCTGGTCCTCGGGCTTCTGGATGGAGACCGTGTCACCCGCGGCCTCCAGGACAAAGGCCGGGGCGCTCACGGGCACGATCTGGTAGGCGCCCCAGTCCTCGGCAAAGGCGGCGGTGGCGAAGAGCGCGAAGGCGAGGAGGAGGTGTTTCATGTCAGTCGTAGCTTCGACTGGCAGTCGAATGCGTGGTTTGTGTTTGGCGTTAGGTAAGTCGCAAGCCATGGGCAGTTCAGCTTCGATTGCCAATCGAAACTACTTCGCAGGCGGACGACGCGTCGAGGCATGAGGGTGATCGTTTAGCGGGGTGTATGCACGAGGTTTGAACAAGGAGAGAACAGGATGCCAAAGAAGCTGTTTCAGCGCCCAGACTTTGGCTTGCGAGCCATGGCAGGAGATTTCCAGCGGCGAGTGCTTTCTGGCAACTGGGAGAGCTTGGCTTGAATCTCGCTGAAAAGCACCTTCGCGGCATCGCGGACTTCGACGGGGGCGTTGCGGAGGTATTTGGCATCGCCGCGCAGGTGGGCGCGGATGGCCTCGGCCCAGGGACGCAGCTTTTGCTCGGCTCCGGTATCGGCGAGGAGTTCGAGGAGCTTGTCGCCGTAGTCGTAATGCAGCAGCGCGGCGGAGAGCGTGAGCCAGTCGTCCTGCTGCTCCTTCGGAAACATCGCCCGGTCGCCCAGTCGCTCGACCAAGCCACGGATTAAAGCGGATGCCTGGCCCCAGTTTTCGTCGTGGGCGGCTAGGATGGCGTAGTCGAAGTCAAAAGCGCCCTCTTTTGGCTTCAGAAGTCCCTCGGATATGGTTCCGAGCATATCACGCATGAAATCTATCTTGCCGCTAAAGAGTTTCGTTCGAGCAAAAGCTAGTAATGTTGGTATTGAGGCAAATCGGAGGGCTCGGTTGAAAAATGACCTTGCCGTCTCTTTGTCACCATACTTCAACAGCCATGCAGAAATTGATGCACAGGCAGCTGAGTTGTTGGGGTTTTGATTTGCAATGTCCAGCCAGAGATCGACGGCTTCGAGATGCCGATGTTTCTCCTCACCAATAAACTCGGCGAGCCTACCTTTCGCGTAACTCGAATCAGGATGATCTGTCACTGCTTTTCTCAGCAAGGCCTCGGCTTCGGTTCTGCCGCCTTTTTCTTCCGCTACCAATTTAGCCAAACTGATGACGCCAGACAGGTTCAGAGGATCAAGCTCAACTGCCTGACGAAAGGCTATCTCAGCATCACTCTTTCGTTTCGATGCATTGGCCAGAAGGTCCCCGAGACACCTCCAATATAGTGAGTTGTCTGGCTCGAGTTCAATGGCTTTGCGATAGCTGTGCTCTGCCTTTTGGAACTGGCCGAGCTGCTCTTCTTGTAATAGTCCCAAACAAAACCAAGATTTGGCTTCATCTGGCTTCAGTTTGATGGCTTTTCGGAGAGCTATCTCCGCTGCACTGCTTTGATTGCCTTTTTCTGCCAGCAGTATTCCACATCGGCACCAAATCCAGGGTTCCTCGGAGCCTAGCTCCGTGGCTTTAGTGCAGGCTTCGAGAATTTCCTCGTGGGGAGCTTCGATCATATCGAGAAGCGAGGCACAAAGCTCCCATGCCTCAAGAACATCAGACTCTATCGAGATGAATCCACGAACTGCGGAGAGTGCCGCCTCATGCCGCCTGAATTCTTGGTGGCACATTTTCCCCCACGCTACCCACGCAGGAGCATCCTTCGAGCCTTCTTTGGGAGCTTTGAATTCTGAAACAGCATCAAATGCCTCATCTGTAATCTTGTCGAGACTTTTGGCTGCCTCACCAACAATAACTGCCATCTCCATTTTTGCAGAATTATTTGCCCGGAGAATGGCAGCGCTCATGTGGGCGGGATCACGAACGTCGATTACAACTCCGTTCCGCAACAACGAGGTGAACCACTCAACTGCCTCAGGTGAAACAAGCTCGGTCAGCGAATGAACGTTCGCTTTGGCCTCTTCTGCTAGCTGTGCGACTTCAGAAGCAGAAAGTGATTTGCTTGCAATCTCCTCCCTTCGACTCACAAACAGCGGAGAACTCAAAATTACATCCGCAAACTCCTCCGGCGTGATCGGGCTATCCTTTGGCACGGCTTTGATAAGCCGCTCGCGCAGTTCGGCGAACTCCCAGCGGTGCGGGGGGATTTCGGCGAGGTCTAGGATGTCTTCCAGCTCCTCGATCTTCTGACGGTGAGCTTTGATGAACTCGGACTCGACGTGGTCGTGCAGGCGGAGCTTGAGGTGGCGGTCCTGGATGGCCTGCTCAAGGGCGAGGGCGTAAACCTTTTGCGATTTGCTGAGGGCGGGCTGGTCGAGGAGGTCCTGGGCGAACTGCTCACGTTCGCCCGCGGAGTGCAGACACTCGATAAAGCGGGTGAGGTAGATGAGATTGCGTTTATCCCGGCGGGTGGCCTGGCGCATGAGGAACCAGATGTTGAAGAAGCGCTCAGTAATCTGGTAGCCGGTGCGGTCACGCGGGGTGCGCTGCTCGGGGATGGGGCCGGTGCGGTCGGGTGGATCGACGGTGACTTCCTCAATGATGTCGGCTTTTTTCAAGCGATCGAGCTGAGGGCTGATCTGATTCGGTAGGAGGCGTGTGGCCTCGCAGATGCGGCTGAGGACAACGGGCTCCCACAGGGTGGCGATGGAGCTGACGACGATCTGCGCCTGGGGCGACAGCTCCTCAAAGCGGGATTTGTAGAGCGGTGTCATCCAATCGAGCAGCATTTCGAGGTCCTGATAGGCCTCCTGGGAGAAGCCGTGGGAGAAGACATCGAAGAGGATGCGCGTGGTGCGTGGATTCCCGCCGGTGAGCGCGTGCAGGGCATGGAGGCGGCCGCTTTCCTGGTCAATGCGGGCGGGGATGTCGGTGTTTCCGGTGCGCTCGGCGAGGCGGAGGATGACATCGCGCATATCGTCATAAGAAAGGCGGCCGAGCGGGTGTGTTTTGAAGTGATCGTAAAAGGGCGCGGCGTAATCCTGATCGAGCATCTGCGCGGAGGCGCCGATGACGATGGGGGCGCTGTTTTTCATGAGAAAAGCGCGGAACTGATGCAGCTCGGGCTTTTTCAAGCGCTCGAAGATGAGGCCAAGATTGTCCACGAGCAGCACAGGACGGCGGCCGATCTCGGCGGCGATTTCGAGCAAGGTGCGCTCGGCATCCTGGGCGACGTTTTCCTCAGCCGCGCGGTCTTTGCGCAGGCGCTCGACGGCTTCGTCGATCTTGGTGATGAGGGCTTCGGAACCGTTCTCCTGCTCCAGGGTGTCGGCGAGGGCATCGAGGCAGTTCAGGAAGACGGTGGAGAGGCGGTCCACGGAGTATTGCTCCTCGGGAAAGCCGAGCGGGATGAAGGACTGCGCGAGTGGCTGCTCCCGCAGTGCGACATGGAGGCGGCGGAGCAGGGTGGTCTTTCCCATGCCACGCTGGCCGATGAGCAGATGATGCTGCGGGATGGAGCCGGGCCGTGTGGCACGGATGTCCTCCAAGATTCGGTCCAAGACATCCTGCCGGGCGATGAAGCTGGCGCGGATCTCGTCATCGCTCTGCCGTCCTGGAGTGAAGATGGCCATGCGGTGCAGGGCCAGCGGTGGTGCGGATGGTGTCGCCGTGCTCATGCGACCTCCCTTGCATGCCAGTAACCGCGCAGAAGAAAGGAGCGGAAGGCATAGGTGGCACCGCCATCCTCCGAGCTGGCTTGTTTGAGCAGATAACCATCCCGCTCAAGTTGACCGAGCGTGGTGGCGACCATGCGGGCGATGTCGTCAGGGTCCTTGGATGGAAATTTGGCCTGCACGAGACCCGTCAACTGGGCGCGGGGAAGGCCCTCCGGTTTCACGCAAAGCGCATTTAGCATCGCCACGGCGCTCTTGTGATGCTCGACATCGAGTCCTTCTTCGAGCCGGCCACGCCATGGCTCGAAGTGTTTATAAAACTGCGGCGCGATGAGTTCCTCGCAGGCTTGCTTCACATCATCAGGCGTCGGCTTGCGCCGAGGTGGTGGGCCAAGGCGGGTGTAGATCTCATGAAACACGAGCTGGAGGAAAAAGGGCAGCGGCCAGCCGATTTGATCCAGCACCAGGCGACACAGGGAAGCGTCCATTTCGACGCCCTTACTGGCTGCGAGTGTCTGGAGGAAAGCAATGGCGGTAGGCTCATCGTAAGCACCGAGAGAGGCTGGCTGGAGATCATTGATCGTCGCCGTAAGGCGGCGCATCTCAGCAAAAGTGTCCAGCCCCACGGAACCGAGCAGGAGCCAGCGCACATTGCCACGATAGCGGAGGCGCAGACCGCGAAACCAGTTTAAAAAAGCACGGAGACGCTTCTGGTCTGGATCGGCATCCTCCAGCGCCTCCAGCAGTACAGGCAGCTCATCGACAGCGATGATGACTTTGTCCCCAGACGCCTCAATGTCATGAAACAGCCGCTCGATCTGATGCTCCAGCGTGGAGGTCTCATGCCCATCACCTGGATCGACCTCGAGCGAAAAATCGCCCGCACCTACTTTTCCGCGCAGCTCGCGGCGAGCGTAGGTTACCCATTCCGTGAGCCGTGCCAGCACTGGGACGTGCACCCCTGCTGACTTCAGCTCCTGGAATAGCTTGTCGAGAAAGCCCAGCTCATCTCGGCAGCCCTGCACATCCACGAGCGCAAACCGCCAATGAAACCGCCGGGCCTCCTGGCCGACTCGGTGGGCCAACGAAGTCTTTCCCACCCGGCGAGGGGCTAGGAGAAGGACGTGATTGCCTTCCTCCAGCGTGTTCCAGAGCTGCTGGGTATCATTTTCGCGATCAAAGAAGTCTTCGCCCTCCACAGGCTGCCCGAGGATATTGTTCATTGCGGTGGAACATTTATGCAAAAGTGTATTTATGCAAGTTTGTATTTTAGGTGCGCCGCCACACATTCCAAAGACCTGACCCAAGGAAGGGCATGACTGTCCGCGATGGAACGCAAAGCGGGTTTTGATCCGTCTTATGCGCTCCTTGCGATCTTTTGAGACTGAAGAAGTTGGCGCTCTTACGCCAGCTTGTAGCAGTCCGCCCACTCTGCGCGCGGTGCCGGGCCTGCCAGGCGTGCGTTCGCCTCGTCGTTGCCGATGAAGCGTTTTGTCTGCGGGTCGAACTTCAGGTCGATGTTCAGATACTCGGCGATGGTGCCCAGGTTGAGGACCTGCGTGAGCACGCCGGCGATGCTGAAGGGCGACTCCGTTGCTCCTTCGCCCATGCAGGCGTGGATGAAGCTGTCGAAGTGATTGCGCTTCAAGGGATGCAGTCCCATCGCGTCCTTGTGCTCCACCATCTTCGCCCGAGGATACAGGAGCGAGTGGCGGTCGTGCGATCCGCGCTGGACGAGGTAGTCGCCCTGTTTGCGGTGCAGGAGTGATCCTGCATTGCCGGGATTGGGGATCACCACCTTGCCGTCGGGGCCCGGGTCGCCATACTTCTCCTCGATGTCGAACTTGATGTCGCCGCCGGCCTTCCAGTGCAGCTCCACGGCGGGCAGTTTTTCGCCACGGGCCGGGAACTCAAAGCGGATGTCCGAGCTGAGCGGATAGCTTACCCGGTTGTAATCGGCGAGCGCCAGGGGCGTGATGCGCGTGGGCAGTCCGAGCTTCAGGTGATGATGGGCGAAGTCAATGATATGGGCGCCCCAGTCGCCAAACATGCCGCCGCCATAAAGGTGGAAGCCGCGCCAGTTGAAGGCGTGATACATCTTGCTGAACGGTTTTACTTCCTGCGGTCCGCACCAGAGGTCCCAGCTCTTGAGGGACTCGGGCATCGGCTCGCCGGGTGGATAACCCTGGATGCGCTCGGCCGCGTTCATGAACCAGAGCGATGGCGACTTCCAGGCGTCGATTTTCACGATGTCATCGACGATGCCTGCGGCGAGCATCTGCTTGAACTGTTCCGCGCCGGCGGAGGTGTGTCCCTGGTTGCCCATCTGGGTGACCACCTTGAACTTCTTCTCGGCACGCATCAGGATTTCGGCCTCCTCAAAGGTGTGCGTCAGCGGCTTCTCGACATAAACATGCTTGCCGAGGGCCATCGCGCTGATCGCGGCGGTGAAGTGCGTGTGATCCGGCGTCACCACGCTGACGGCGTCGATGTCCCTGCCCATCTTGTCGAGCATCTCGCGGAAGTCATGGAAGCGCTTCACGTCCGGGAAGGCCTTGAGGTTCTTCTCCACGCCCCTGGCGGTGACGAAGTCCACGTCCGTGAAAGCGACCGGGGTGGCGATGCCGCCCGCCGTGAGGCCGGGAATGACGCTGCCCGCACGTCCGCCGATCCCGATGCAGCCCAGGTTGATCCGGCGGCTCGGCGGCAGCTTCGGGTTGTCGGCCGCGCGTGCGCTGGTCAGGTAGGCCGGAAGGAGGTTGAAACCCAGGCCCGCAGCGGCGGCTTGTTTGACGAAATGACGGCGGGAGGAGGTGGGTGAGGACTGAGGAGTTTTCATGGTTCAGGAAAGTGGAGATCGTGAGCGTAGGTGACCGGTGAAAAAAGTGCCAGGATGGAATCAGGGATGGCCGCGAAAGAACGCATGGAACACAAAATCGGCAGGAGGTTCAGATCTGCCGGTCGGAGGTTGGATTGGGAGTCAGGATGTATTTTTTGATTTGGAAACGGTAACTTCCAAAATTGATGAGCAGGCCGTGTTCGATGCGAGATGACTTCAGGTATCCGAGAATTTGAGCCACGTGCTCGTCAGCGATGGCCCTGACAGCCTTCAGCTCGATGATGAGCCGTGTCTCGACCAAGAGGTCTGCAATGTAGTCTCCGATGGCGGTGCCATCCTCATCATAAACCTTGATTGGATGCTGTTGCTGAACCTTCAAGCCCGCCTTCGTCAGCCGATGTGCCAATGCATTTTCATACACCTTCTCCAGGTGACCCTGGCCGTGATATTCATGGATGGCATAGGAGGTTTCACGAATGACGTCACAGAGTTCAAAGATGGTTTTCATGAACCTGGTTGGTTTGTGCAGGTCGCCCAAGAACTCAAAAAAACCATCGGATCCTCTGCGGTCCCTGTGTTCCCTAGCGGCTAAGAATCTTTGGGCTTCGCGCTCCACAGGGCGATGTTGCGGAACTGGGCGCCTTCGCCACGGGCGACGAAGCCGATGCGGCCCTTGCGGTCCTTGAAGCGCTCGTGGCTGGCTTCGAGCACGTGGTCGTCGATCTTGGCGAGGAAGTGATCACCGCAGATTTCAACGGTGATGCGGTGCCAGGTGCCGGGATCGATATTGACCTCGATTTTCTTCAGCTCCTCGCGGCGTGTCTCCTTGGAGATGCCGCTCATCTTTTGAATCCAGAGGGCGGTGGGGGTGATCACGATCCGGCCCTGGTGATGGTTGGGCTGGTGGGTGTCGCGGCAGACAAAGCCGATCTGCGGCGAGGGGCCGAGCTTGAACTCGCCGGTCAGCACATAGTCCCCAAGGTCCACGAGGTGCTCGCAGACGGCCTCGTGGCCGTTCGGTCGTTTATCACTCGGACCTTCCTGAACCGCGTAGGCCGCGCCGTCGCGGATGCTCCAGGTGCCGATGCCTCCTCTCCATCCGTCGGTGCCAGCCTGCTTTTCTTTGGCGAAGGATTCCTGCTTATCAAAGGCCTCGGCGGCGATGAGCCTGTCAGGCTGGCAGGTTTGCGTGACGGGAGGCGTCGGGTCTGCGGCGAAGGTCAGGGATGAGGCGAGGATGAGGAGTGTGAGCTGTGTTTTCATGACTGGGTCCAGTTTTCAGTTTTCCAGGTTTCGTCCTGCTGCGCGCCAAACAGGTCGGTTTGCGGCAGGAGCTGTTCCAGAAGGTTTTCAGGGGGAATATTCGGAGGCAGGGGCTGATGCCGGGCGGGAACGCCCATGGCAAGAGTGTTGGGAGGCACATCTTTGTTCACCACAGCACCTGCTGCAATGAAGCTGCCGCGCCCGATCCGCACGCCTGGGCAAATCGTGACGCCGCCACCGATGCAGACGTGCTCCTCAATCGTCGCGCCCTGCACGGTGCCCTCGCGCATGGGATATTTCGCGTTCAGGAAGGTCGTTCCGGGCCCGATGAAGACGAAGTCGCCGATGGTCGTACGGCTTGGCACGTAGACGTGCGCCATGATCTTGACGCCGTTGCCGATTTTAAGCCTGCCCTCCAACGTGCATTTGTGATGCACCACGCAGCGGTCACCAATGACGATCTCTCCGCGGATGAGCACCTGGTGACCGCATTGAAAGCGATGCCCGATGGTCGTGTTCGCGTAGATGATGCTGCCGCTGCGGATGATGGCGTGATCGCCGATGCGTGTCGGCTGCGAGTCGCCGGGGTACCGATAGCCAAGAATGACATCAGGATCGATCTGCGCATTCGCGCCGACCAAGTAATCGGGGCATTCCTGCGCCGATTCATCGACAAACGGGCCAGGGATGGCCCGGTTACTTGTGGTGTTCATTCGGGTTTAACGAAGCGGCGAAGGGTTTCGAGAGCCTGCGTGGCGATGACATCGCCGCCGGGTTTGGCGTAGGGCGGGCGGAACTTGCTGTAGCGATGGTTGGCGCTCATATATTCCCGGTCGCCAGTGTTCGGGCCGTCGGTGAGGTAGCCGTGGGATACATTTGTGTAGCCGCAGGGAAGCACGACTGGCAGCGGCGAACTCGCGCGGATCTGGCGGCCGATGCCTTGAAAGGGCTCAAAGGGCATGCCGACGATGCCGACATCGCCGATGCGAAGCACCTGGATGTCGACCTCCAGGAACTTCGGCACCGTGTCCGCCCTGCCAGCGTTATGCAGGTCAAGGGCCCAGCGGCTCCAGGGCAGGATCATCTCCACCAGCGCGGCACGGTAGGCGGGCGTGAGTTCATGCGGGAAGTTCTGGCCGACGCATTCACGCGTGTTTTCATCACCGGCCCGCGCGCGGAGGATGAATCCCTCCATTTCGGCAATCTCCGCCTTCAAAGCTTCCACCGACGGCAGGGGGGCGAAGGGAATGCGCACCTTCTCGATGGCAAAATCGAGCCCGTCGCGCTTTGAGGGCTTCAGGTTTTTCAAGGCGGCGAGGTAGCTGTCCGCGAGCATCCGGCCGTATTGTCTCGAAAGCTCGACTCCGCCGCGAAACATGCCTTTCGAGTTCACATCGCCCGCACAGCCCTGCAGGAAGCTTACGCTGACTTTGCCATCGGGAGAAAAATGCCGCGCCAGATGCTCGCAGGCCACTTGCGGCCAGTCACCGAAGACCACGGGCTTTTCAGGATGAAAACAGGTCACCGGATGCGCGGTGAAGTGTGTGATGGCCGTCACGACCTCATCCTTCTGATTCTTGAACACGACCAACGGCGCCTGCTCATCGACATCGCCTTTGAAATCCGCGCCCATCAGTTCGCGATCCTCCTCGCGCATCAGGTAGGTGCTGCCATCGGCGCGGCGGCCCTTGCGGTTGTAGCTGATGCGGCTCTCGGCGCCGACGGCCCACCAGACGGTCACGGGCTGGAGCATGCCGGGCAGCTGCTTCGCCGTGCTGGTGAGCTTCTGAAGGAAGCTTCTTCCAGCGGGCACAAGCCGGGGCTCCGGCAGTTCTCCCGGAGCGAGGCGGTAGGTCACCGAGGCTTCGAGGTGATTGCTTGCCAGATTGAAGTCCGTGTGGTTGTGCGAAAGCATGAGCAGCACGTTTTCCACGGGCATGTCGAGCGCTTCCGCGGCGGTGCGGCGGATCAGCGGGCTGATGTTCGCCCCCTTGGGGGAATTCATGTGCGGCGTGATGAGGCACACGCGCCTGCCGCCGTGGTCGAACAGCGTGACCGTGGTGCGCAGCGGTCCCGCGACCTCGCGCACCAGGGCCCCGACCTTGCTGGCTGTGACGCCGCCCTTGTCCGGCACCACGTCGAAACCGAGCGCGGCGGCCTTGAGAACTGGTTCGGAGGCGGGCGAAATGCCATCCAATACTAGAAGAGCACAGCAAAAGACAAGATGTGAACGCATGAGACAAGAACGCCGACGCGGGCAAAATCTGCGCATGATCGACTTGATAAAAATGGCGGACCAGCAAGGGGTCTCGCGAATGCGAGTGAGGCGGCGGTCATGCAAAGACGTATCTACGGAAACTCAAGCGTCTTCCTCTTTGGCCGTTTCCAAATTCAATCCGTGTTTGATGGCGGCCTCACGAACTTTCACAAGTTCAACAGGTTGAGCGCCGGCCTTCTCAAGTCTTCTGTAGATTTTTGTCACTGATTTTTCGGCTAAAACACCACTGCAAAGATCAATTATGCGGGCCAGTAATCCCGTGGATTCGTTAGGATGTTTTTCGGGATGATCGGTTTTCTCGAATTCAAGCAGAACAGGACCCGAGTATTCTATCGGTGCCACATCCCAACTCAACAATGTACGCACGGCATCAGGGAGGCAGTCTCCCGATCCAAGAATCCAAAGTAAAATTTCACGAGCCTCGTCTTTTGAAGGGGAAGTGGGAACACCGATCTTTCGTTGCTGACAGTAGGAGAGAACCCAACGCCGCCAATATGCGGTTTGGTTCTCCCATTGAGCTTTTATGAGGTAAACCCCGACCAAGTGGGCAAATACGACCTTCTCTCCATCTGTGAGCAATTGAAGAAAATCATTAAACCAATTGTTATCGAGGGGGTTCTCAAAACGATAGATGGACAGCCACGCTGAAAAGTCGAGTGAGTGCTCGCGAGCTTTTTCTGGCAAGACTCTTTCCTTGAGCATCTGGACAAAGCTTGGCAGCAATTCGCTAGTCATACCCAACGGTAAGGCACAGTCTGATTTCAGGAATGCCTCCCATCTCCACACGGTAGCAGCTCCGCCCTCCGGCCACTTTAGTTTAGGGAGGAGGTGGTCATGCACAAAATTCGGCGACATGAGGTACAGATCATCAAAATAGAAGCATAACATGACGGATGCAATTTCCGCACGAATAGAGGTGCTAGTCACAAGGCTCACTAAAGGAGCCATGATCTCTGGGGGCACACCCTGCCAAGCGTTCCCCGTTTCTTTCCGTCGTAAAAGTGCATATTGTACCCAGAAATGAGCAAGCTGACCGGGAGCATGATTTAGAGCAAAGAAAACTACGTCATCCGCATTTGGTTCCTCATATGGGGCATTCTGAGTTTCCGCCCAGCAATGAATCATAATCTCTCCGGCAATCTCGCGACATTCAGGCGGCATCGGATAAGGTTGTGATGCCACCCTTCCATTCAGAAGATCAACCACAAGATCCAAAGGTTTCACAAAAGGCGCCTGAATGACAGCCCAGCTTCTAAGCAGTTTATTCCACTCTTCAGTGGATAAATCTTTTTCCCTCCAAAGTTGGAACAAAACACTCCATACCCCAACATCTTGAACATTTCTCGCAATCAAGCTGCTCTGAAAACCGATTGCCCAATCCACATCATCCCGACCAGCCTTGACCGCACGTTGGATTATATCGTATTTATGATGTTGGTGCTTCTCAAGCTGGATGGTTTCGAGGAGCACCTCCAATTTCTCTGCGGGAGTCTCCGCAGCATCGATCGTTACCAGATCGGCGGACTTGGGGCGGAAATGACTGTCGGGTAGCGAACAGGCTCCTACTTCGGGGTGTTCCCAAGGCGCTAGATCTTCAGGCACCATCATTTTTACTCTGTCCAAAGCCTCTTGAGCTATCTCACACTTGGTATGACTTGCCAGCCAGCTAAACATCGAAAAAATATCAAACGTTCGCTGGGTAAGTTTGGTTTCAGGAACGGTCTCTGTCCATGATTCGAGCCATTGAATGACTTGGAAACGCGTTGGTTCACTCGCTGTTTCATAATGCCGAAGGATTAGTAGATTGGCCTCCCGGTTCTTGTCAGAACCCAGTATGCAGTCCTGTCTCATGAGCCAGTCGAGCTTCTGGTCTGCGCTCCAATCAAGCCTCTTCGACTGCCCATGAACGACGATCCGACGCAGAACCGGCACGTCCAGAGAATCCCAGGCCAGGGCAATGTCGTCAAATGAACCGTGATTGCTCAACAACCATGCTTCCAAAGATTGCACGGCGCCGGTGATGATCAAATCAATCGCATCACTCCCAGAAATTTCATGACCAGGCTCGACATTTTCACGACTGCGAGAAACAAGATCCTCCTCGTCATGGGGCTGGATGAGCTTCGTCAACGACCTGTGCTCGATTAATAGACTGACAAAGGTTTGCAGAGCCAAAAATGGGTAACTGCGCAGATGTGGATTCAGATGGTCATTCCAAGCGGTGCGCAGTTCATGCATGCTGTGAGAGCAAGTGTTTAGAGTCAGAGTCGTTTCCTCTGAAGGCTCGACACCCAATTCTTCCTCAAGAATACGCCTCCAAGAGTTTGCCTCAACTTTCGGCTTGAGTTGTGTTGCTAGTATCGTAAGCGCGACTTCCGCTTCGTCGGGCAATTTACATGCCTCAATGAGCCGGGCCAATTGTTCGAGAGACAAATTGCCTTCGGGCTGATGTAGCAAAACAGAAAGCCATTTTCTGAAAACGTCATCTGTGTGACGGTCTCTCTGTTGAATCTGAATCGCGATCATTCGTGATGCAGAGGGATTAAGGCAGAAATTAAATGTTTGAACCTGCTTCCAAAGCAAAGACTCAGCTTCAAGGAATCCATCAAAAATCGCCCAACTCATGATCCGATGTTGGTGGTCATTCAGCTGAACGCTGCGATCAAACACATAATTGAGAAGAGCGCTTTCAAGCATCCATGCGATCCATGGCTTCTTTGGAGTATTTCTAAAGAAACCATGTGACAAATCTTCACTGGCCAGACAACGACAGACGAAGTCTTTATCTTGTTCTTTGAGAGAAGCTGGACCTTTCTCGTAGAGATGCTGGAGGCGCTTGTGGCGTTGCGTGGGAGTGAGAGCAAGCTCCGCAACCCACTCCCGGCAAGCTTCAGTGATTTGAAGGTGCTTGTTGTCAGTATTATCGGCCTCATGCTTGCGGTAGCTTACACATTTGATGTGCTGAAAGTTCCAGTTGGCCTCCTCGCCAAGAGGCACAAACGCAAACTTGCTCCCTGTGCCAGGCATTCCGCGAGCCAAATAGTTCATAACTGTATCCTCGTGGCTGTATCCCACGAACAACACTGTGTATTTGGCGAACAATCTCAGAAGAAATCTTCTGGCCCAGCCAAGCGTGAGGTAGGCGGCTCCAAAGTCCCTGTCTGTCATCACGCATCGGTTATGGGGCTCATGGAGAGCGCCATGCACATAAATCAAGCCGCTAAATTCATCCCCCAATGGCAATGCGGGGCCATGATGCACGATCATATCTGAGGCATCGTCTCCGAAGACTACTTTGGCCGCCGTGTTGAAGTGCCCATCAAAGTTCGTGGTCACAATACGAACCTTGCTAGGACTCTGGAAGAGTTGGAGCAAAAGTTCATGAAGCTCGGTATGCTTGCTATCCTCGCGTATCAACAGTGATCTGGCCAGAGGATGCACCTGAACCCTGGCATCTCCATCTTCCAAGCGGCCGAGAAAGCGATCCTCTGGTTCTTTGTTTTGTCTTTGCACGCCGACCATCTTTGCGATCTGATCGGCTAGCCGAGCAAAGCTTGGAAGGCAGGATGGTGGCGGCATGGAAATACCAGCCCCAGCAAAAACGACAAGTTGATCTTTTTCCAAGGCTTCGATGATTTGATCATCAATTTCAATAGGACCACAGCGCATAGAAATAATTGGTGCGACACTGCTCCACTAATTAGCCAGTTATGGGGCTTGTCACTACGATATTGGAAGCGCCTTCTCTAATGGAATTATTCCGAACTGCGTGGGGTCATGAGTCGGAGTATCTATTCAACCAGATGAGCGCCGCACTACTTTTCTTTCAACTTCATCACCACCTCCGCCGGAGGCTTCCAGCCGATGGGGCGCTTTTCCCTGCCGTCGTAGGCGCAGGTGACGACGAAAAGGTCCATCGAGCGCGATTTCTCCGGCGGCACATTCACCTGCACCTGCGTGTAGCCATCGGCAAACCATGCCTCATAGCCGTCGGTGGCGCTGACGGGCAGCGCGTGGCCGTTCACAGCCACCTCCAGGATTTCCGGCGAACGGTACGGCACACGGAAGCGAAAGCCGATGCCATGCTGCACCGGCCTGCCGGTCTTCACCTCGCGAGGGTCGGAGGTGAACTTGTATTCCGGCCCCAGCTTGACAAAGCGCTCGATGCGGTCCGCGTTGACGCCGGGCAGCCTGCGCAGGTTCGCGAGGAACTTCGCCGGATCGTTGTCGAGCGCGGCGATGCCTTTGGGCGTCACCGCGCAGACGTAGGTGGCGCGGCCTTCATACTCGGGATACATCATGCCATCGGCGAAGCCTGGCTGGCGGTTCCAAAGCTCGCAGCGGCTCTCGCGGCGCTCTGCCGCAGTGCGGCCATATGCGGTCACAAAGCGTCCCGCACGCGCCTTCACGCGGGTGACGGGATAGCCTGTGAAGCGCTCATCCAGCCAGGCGCGGTTTCCCAGGGCAAGGAAGCCGCACACGCGTGCCACACCGCTCTGCTCCCAGCCGATCTCCGTCGTCGAGATCATCGTGTGATGCCTCATGTAGCCGTAAAACATCGTGCGAAAGCGCTGCGGCCGCGGCGCATTCCATAAGCGGGCGCGGAAGAGGTCGTGATCGGGATTGTAGAAGCAGCGCTGCGCGTCCGCCTCGGCGCGGTCGGAGCCAAAGCCGGCCGCCACGCCCGCCTGCACCATCGCCTCCGTGACCCGTGGGTCCCACGGGCGCACGCCGCAGTTTGAATACGAGCAGGCGGAGATTTCAAACATGGTCTGGCCCTGGCGCATCGTGCGGTCGCCGAGCCTGTCATCCGGGAATGCCTGCAGACCGGTGCCGTGGAGGTCAAGATGCACCTCCGGCCGGTATTCGTCCACGATGCCGAGAAAGGCCGCCAGCTCCGGCGTGCGCTCCGGCGCGGCCAGCTTCAGCTTTGGCAGGTCCCAGTAGCTGATTTGTGGATCGTAGAGGTCGATCTTCTGCTTGTTCGTGAAGCGGTCGGTGGTGAAAAACGCATACGGATTGGCGATGGGCACCAGCAGCACGATCTGCTTCCGCCGCATCTCGCGGGAGAACTCGGTATCGTCCAGCAAGCGCTCGATGAGATGCAGGATCGTCGTCGTGCCCGAGCGCTCCGGCCCGCCATGCAGCGCCGAGACCAGCGCCACCTGCTTGTCCTCGTCCGGCACAGCCGTGTCTGTGATCTTCACCAGATGCACCGGCTGCCCGTCATGCGATTCGCCGCGTTTCTCAAAGTGAAACACATCCGGATGCTTCGCCGCCCAATGCCTCAGTGTGGCCTCGTATTCGGCGAACGAGATGCGATGCACCGGCTCCATCCAGGGCTGCGGCAGGCGGGAGAGCGGGTCCTCCGTCTGGGCGAGGACGGCGCCCGCACCCAGGATCAGCAAAGCTTGGGCAAAAGCCTTCATGGCAGGGAGGTGTTCAGTCCTGGAACTGCAGCGCGAACAGGTCGGCCTTGATGAGCTTGAAGCGCAGGCGCACGGGCTTTCCTGCAAAGGGGGCGAGGCTGCCGCCTTTCCAGGCCACGGCATGGTCGATGAAGTCACCTTTCAGCGGCGTGCAGTCGGCGAGGGTGAAGCCTGGGAGAGGTGTCCCGGTCTCATCCTGAAGCTCCGCGCGGGTTTCACCCCTGCTAAGGAGGTTGAGGGCGAACTTCGTGCCGGTGAATGTGAGCGGCTTCGTGATGAGCTCGCCCTCCGTCGCCGAGGCCGAGACAAAGCCGTCCATGCGGAAGGTGAAGCGGCGGATGCGGCTGCCGGGGCCGGTGTAGTAGGCCTCGGTGGCATAGACGGACAGTTCGCGGTCGCTGCCGGGAAGCTGCAGCAGGCCGTTGGTCATGTAGTTGCTGCGGTTGCCGTCACGGTCCTCCGGCGCGGTGATGGGGATGAGCGGCTCCTCCCAGCGCCTGAAGTTCACGCCGTCACGGCTGGTCATGAAGACCGGCTCCACCTGCTCGTGCTTTGCTTCGTAGCGGGTGGGAAAGCCGAGCAGCAGATGAGGGGCGCGGAAGTAGGGGCGCACGGCGTTGGTGTAAAGCTGGGCCTCGGGTGCTTTGGGTCCGTAGGCGAGGTTGGTCAGGTCCTGCCAGTTGAAGAAGTCCCTTGAGGTGGCGGTGCGGATGGCGCGCACGCCCTTCGGCTTCCAGCCGCGCTCGTCGGTATAACCACCGGTGAAGTAGCGCCAGTAGGCTCGGTAGGCGCCGAGCTCCGCATCGTAAAAGGCGAGGTTCTGCGAGTCGAAGGCGCCAGCGTCGATCACCGGCTGGTCCCGCATGCGCGTCCAGCGGATGCCGTCGGCCGAATGCCAGGCCTGCAGGCTCGGCTTCTGCTTGCGCGTCTGGTTGTCACCGGTGCCCGCCAGCGCCTTGAAGCGTGACTCCGGCGGGCATGCGGGATTGGTGTCGAGGAAGGGTGTGAAGTTGTGACAGCCCGCGCCAGTGAAGAGGATGTTGTTATCCTTCGAGCCCTGAAACTCGACGAGGCCGAGCTTCGGCTTCGTCCAGGTGATGCCGTCACGGCTTTCCGCGTAGCAGGTCAGCTCCTCGTGCGCGCCCTTCTTCAGCCTTTCGTCAAAGTGCGTGCCGCGGTAGTAGCAGCGGAACAGCCCGCCATCCTGGATGAGCGTGAAGTAGCCCGAGGTGTTGCCCTCCCAGGGGGCGTCGCAGACGAGCGCCACGTCCCGGGCCTGCGGCTTGTGCAGCCGCAGCTCGACGTTGCTCATGGATGCGGTGAGATGGTCATCGACGAACAGCTCACGCCTGGAGCCGAGGGGGATGACCTCGGCGGCCCAGGCGGGGAGGCAGAGCGAGAGAACCAGGCATGACAGCTTTGTGCGCATGCTTGTGCAAACGTTGGTCTGGCGGAATCCTTCCCGTCATTCGATCAGGCCGTGCCGACGGGCCTTCCAGTAGGCGGCGAGGTGGTAGAGGATGCCGCAGCTGGCGTTGTGGTCGTAGTCAAAGCGGGCGATGAGGTCACGCAGGGCGCCCTGCTGGTCGGACGTGAGCGACGGCGGTTCGACCATGAGCAGGATGAGCGCGGATTCGCCGGCCTCGCGGGTCAGGTGCCAGACGTCGCGAAACGGGCCCCACTGGGGGTTGGGATAGCCCTTCTGGTTTTTCCAGACGGGAACCGTGCGCCAGTCGGGGCCGGTCATGCGCATCTCCTCCGGGCTCTTGCCGGCAAGCTGGCGGAGAATGTTGGTGAAACGTTTCGCGGCGAGGTCGCGGACATGGAGCAGGTGCTGCTGGATCTGACCCTTCAGAACCGCATCTGGCTCCAGCGCATGCAGGAGCTCGAGTGAGCACTGCATCTGGAGCAGGGCGTAAGCGGGCTTGTGATCACCGGGGTTCGCGGACTGCGCGACGGCTTCAGCGGCGTACTTTCGCCACTGCACGCGGTGGCGTTCGTCCCGGGTCACGTCCCAGGCCGCCGCATGAATCATCGGCAGGCGCGCGGCCTCATGGGGCTGCACGTTCCACATGCGGCAGATGCCGAGAGGGCAGCGCGTGCCGTCGGCGCGGCAGAAATCGTAGTCGTTCTCCGGCGTGACAAAGGCGGTCATGCGGTCGGCCACCTCGCCGAGGATCACGCCGATCCGTCGCTTCGTGGCCTCATCCGGCAGCGGGCTTTGATAATACTGCCACAGCCCATGCACGAAGTGCGTCACCTGATCGCGAGATGAGTTGATGTAAGTGCTCGTGGCATCCTCCGGACACACATTCCGCGCCACGAAGCCCTTCACGCCATGCACCGTGGCGCAGCGCTGGAGCCCGGCGAAGACATCCGCAGCCCTCTGGCGCAGCGAGTCCTCCTTGGTGACGGCAAACCGGTCACACAACACGCTGAGCATCGCCCCGCCAAGGATAGCGCCATCCTCCATGCCCGTGCTGTAGCCGCAGGGGTTGGGATACTGCCGCCTCACCTCGGCGGCGGTCGGCAGGTGCGCCTGCTCCCTGCCCTTGTCATAGCTGCTCAGGTAGTCGCCGAAGGTCTGGACCTTCGGCAGATAGAAGCGGCTCCAGACCACATCCCAGGCCTTTTCGATGTTTGTGGCGGCGTCCTGGGAATGTAGTCGGCAGGCCGCCGCGAGGATCAGGCAGACGATCAAGGCATGTTTCATGGGCGGGTGTCGAGCAGGGCTGGGGGTGCTTTTGTGCTTCCAGCCGGGGGTGGTTTTGAGGAACATGGATGAAAGCCATGATGAGACACAGCACAAGACGACAACTCTTCGGAGCCGCAGCTTCATTCGTCCCGGCCCTGTGGACCGGCCGCCTGTTGAGTGAGGATGGCAGGCGCGGCGCGCAGGCTGCTGACGCGGACCCCAGGGTGCGCGGGCCGTTTCCGATCCTGTCCACGCCGTTCACGGAGACGGGGGCGGTGGATTTTGAGGTGCTGGCGAACCAGGCGCGTTTTGTGGACTGGGGCGGCTGTCCCGGCATGATCTGGCCGCAGTCGGGGGACAGCGTGGACCTGCTGACGATGGACGAGAAGCTGCGCGGCATGGAGGTGCTGGCGGAAGTGGCACGCAGCTTCAAGACTTCAGCACTGTGCCTTGGCGTGCAGGGGAGGGACACGGAGGAGATGCTGGTCTATGCGCGGCATGCCGAGAAGCTGGCGCCTGCGGCGATCATCTCGCGTCCGCCGGACTCGGGGCGCACGGAGGAGGATCTGCGGCAGTACTGGCGAGAACTGGCCAAGGTGGTGAAACGTCCTGTCATCTTCCAGACGACCGGCGGGGTGGCCTACAAAGGCCCGGTGCCTTCCGTGAAGCTCATGACCGGGCTGGCGAGGGAGTTTTCGCAGTTCGGCTACATCAAGGAGGAGGCCGCGCCGATCATCGCCCGCACCCGGGAGCTTTGCGCCGCCAAACCCACGATCCGGCGTGTCTTCAGCGCCCGGGGCGCCCACGGCTGGCTGTATGAATCGCATCTCGGCACCGAGGGGCTGATCACCGAGCGGGCGGTGTATGCCGACGTGCTGGCGCGGCTCTGGCAGCTCATGGAGGAGGGCCGTGACACGGACGCCGTGCGCGACATCCACGCAAGGCTCATGCTGCTTTTCAACCTGGGCCAGCATCTTCCCGGCGGCGACCTGCGCGGCTTCCAGCTTTACCTGTGGAAAAAGCGCGGCGTCTTCAGGAACATGATCTCACGGCAGTACGGCACGAACAGGAGCATCCCCGACAAGCCGATCTTCACCGAGCTGAAGCTGACGGACGACGAAGTGGCTGAGATCGACTTCCGTTTTGAGGCGCTGCGGCCTTATCTGAAGACGGATCCGCCGCCGTTCAAGGCGACAAGGTGAAGGCGTGGGCGAAAGCCGTCCTTGAGGCGCTGCGGCAAAGTTTGGAAGGCCCCGCCTACCGTGCAAAGACAGTGTGCGCTGTGGCGGTTCACTCGAGCCCCGGCGCGTTCAGCTCCCTGAGGGTTCTGCCGCTGAGCGGGGCGGCGGGGTGAAGGCCCATGACGCGCTTGTCTCCATCACCACCGCTTTTGCCGCCGGGCTCGCGGAAGACGGCGACCCAGTTGATGGCGTGTTCGGGGAAGTCTTTCCTCATTTGGGCGGCGCGGGTCCAGCTGGCCAGCACCCGGGCTTTGGCATTGTCGTCCCTGCCCTTGCTGGCCTCGAGTTTTTCCATCGCGGCGCGTGTGTCCGCGACAAGCCGGGCATAATCCAGGCCGCACTGGATGAAGTGGAGGCGGCGGAGGTATTTTTCATCCGCGGCGGCCAGTCTCTTCGCTGCGACATCGAGATGCGATTGTGCGCGGGCAAACAGCTCGGGAGTGTATTTTTGCGGCAGATGATAGGCGCGATGACGGCTGGGCTCGGCGGCCACGAACTCCATCCGCGTGCGCTCCATGAGCTGCCAATAGGCCCTCACCTCCGCTCCGGCGGGGCCGAAGCCGCGCTGATAGTAGTCGTCCATCAGTGCGGCGACATCGGTCTGCGGGTTCCACGCGAGGTGGGCCAGCGCATAATAGTGCGGACCCTGTGTGGACCAGTGCAGCCAGAACAGGTCGAAGTAGAGGCCGAGGCAACGATGTTCCGCGGCAAAGCGGAAGTCCTCGCCCGCCTGCGTCATCGCCACATCGGGCATGCCCCAGCTCAGGCCGGCCGGGCTGCCGATGTTGGGCCGCCACATGAGGTGTTTAGCGACCTTTGCCCAGCCGGCGTGCTGCTGCATCGGCAGCCTGCGCTCCTCGGGCGAGCGCATGTGAAAATTCGCCACGCTGGAAATGATCACGTTCTCATCCGGCACGACGCCGATGGGCGGATTGCGGGCGAGGCCGTAGGCATTGAGCAGGACAAACAGCTCGCGATCCGGGAAGCGCTGCTTCAGCAAACGTGCGAGCGTGTTGGCAAAGCGCACATCGCGATCGGTCTGCGATACGCCCTGGAACTTCACCGCTCCGCCAAAGCTCCACTCCACCTTCTCACCCGACGGATGATCCCATGCGAGGCAGTTTGCGCAGGTGCAGTGTCCGCTGGTGTAGCCGTCGTTGGGCGACACATTGATCACGCGCAGCAGGGGATCGGCCTTCAGCTTCAACGTGATGTCCTCCAGCCACTGCCGCCACACCTCCGGGTTCGAGGCGCAGAGCTTCGTGTTGTTCGTGCTCGGCTTTGCCGCTCGGCGCGATCCATCAGGTGCGGCGGCGAAGTAGTCGGGATGCGCCTCGCCATACTTTGCCCACCAGTCGCCAAACCCGTGTCCGCCGTTCATGTCCATGGAGTCGAGCTGGACCCGCTGAAATCGCGACCACAGCTCTTCGCCGGTCTCCTTGTTGTCACCGAGGGAAGCCTTCACCAGCATTCCCGACCGGGAACGGATCTGCGGGTGATAGCGCAGCTCCATCGGGGCAACCGTCAGTCGGTCCCGGGTGATGACATCCTCCTCGTCGGGCCAGAGCCAGCGCACGCCGAGCTGCTCCTGCAGGAAGGAATACACCGCGTTTGCCGTGCCGTATTCCTGCTGGATGCCGGTCTTCATCGCCAGGCGGCCCCTGGCCTCCATGTGCGAGGGGCTCCAGCGGTCGCGTCCGGCCAGGACGAGGTGCCTTTCATCGGCGAGAATGAGTGTTTCCTCAGGATGTTTGAAGTCGAAGTCCACTTTCGGAAACAACGCCTTCACCTCCGGCTGCACGCCGAGCCAGATCGCGCTGTCCGGCATCGTCTGCGGCGCGCCTTCGATCACCGCGGGCTTCTTCCCGCTGATCTTCTCAATGCAGCCCGCGAGCACCGCCGCGGCTTCCCGTGTGCGCGGCGGCGCGTCTTTGAAAACGATGATCGGCGCAGGCTGCGTTTCTCCGGAGGCGAGAATGAGGTCGGCGGCTCGTGCATGCACGATGGCGGCCAGCAAAGCAGCAGCCAGCTTGACAGTGTGTTGCATGGTGCGGTGGGTTTGAGTCTTTAATTCACGGCTTCTTCGCCGCCAGCTCGCCGAGCATTTCGACGAGGGCGTTCACCATCTTCACCGAGGCGTCGAGCTGCACCTTGTTGACGCCGATCCAGGTTTCGTAGCCGCCGAGCTTGTGCTGCTCGGGCGTGGGCAGGTAGCCGTGGGAGCCGTTGGCGATGGAAAGGTTCATCAGCGGCTGGATCGGGCTGCGCCTCTTCAATTCCAGGCCGATCTCCGCGAAGACCTCGAACGGCATCGCGGCCACGGCGAGGTCGCCGATGCGGTGCGTCTGCACGATCACGTCGAGGGTCGGCGGCATGTCCGGAGAGGCATAGGCAAGCACGGTGCTGTAAGTGCTGTAGCGGCTGGCGCTCATCGGCTTGATGCGTTTCGCCTTAACCGATTCCGCCCATGCAACCTCCTCCTTCGTCGGATAACGGCGCTCGAAGGTGAGCGTGCGCTGCACCGAAGAGAGCCGCACATGATCGTGCCATTGCAGTGTTTTGTGGGCCTCCATCACTTTGCCGGCGCACAGGTCCGCCACTTCGCGGGCTTTTTCGAAGGGTTGATACTTCTTCTTCGGCTGCGGGCCGCGCCTGGCCAGTTCCTCGTCGGAGTAGCGCTCGAGATTGTTCACGTCGCCGCTGGTGCCGTTGGCCATGATGCCGACAAACGGCGGATCTTGATGCCGATCGGCGCCGAGAAGCTCGCCCACGCGATCGGCAAAGATCGCGAAGTAATCCGCCGAGATCGTGTCGGGCGTGATGCCGCCGACATAGTGCAGGCCATAGGATGCGAACACCGAGACGGGTCTGCCTGAAACGGATCTCACGGACACAAACGTGATCTGCGGATCCACGGGGCCGGCGGGCCGCAGCAGGCCTTTGTAACCGGGATTGGTGTCCACTTTCTCGATGTTGTCGTGAGCACCGTAAACCGGGCCGCGCTCGGGCGTCACGAACCACCGGCGGTTGAAGACCTGCGACGGCTCCTCGACGACGCCCCAGCCGATCTGCGCGGGCTCCAGCTGATTGTGGGCGCGCAGCACGCCGTCGGCGATCCGCCGCGTGAGAAAGGCGCCGTAGTCATAATACGGCTCACCCTCGCGCTCCTCCAGCCTGGCGCCACCTGTGGTGTGCGAATGAGTCGCCGATATCACGACGCAATGCGGCGGAATGCCGGTCGTCTTTTCGATGATCACCTTGGCGGCAGCGGCGACCTCGGCCGAAATGTGACGCAGATCGCATACGACCAGCGCCAGCCTGGCCTGGCCGTCGTCAAGCACGAGACAGCGGGCGTGCAGATCGTCATGGACATGCGTCGCCGGCGGGCGGCTCGTGCGGGCTCCGGATTCGGCGGCGATGGGCGGCGTGATGTTGCTGGTGGCGGCGCCCGCACGAAAAACCGGCGCGGCAGCGGCAGGGTCCGGCGATGCGAATGCCAGGCAAAGGCTGGTGAGGACGAGCGTTGGTTGAGTGCGCATGGCTGCCCTGTGAACGTCCCAAGCATTGGCAACTTGCGCCACAACGCCCTGAACGGCGGCACCATTCCCAATCAGGAGCAGCTTAGGGCCTCACGGCACCATCATGACATCCTTGCGGAGCTTCAATCGGCCGAGCTTGTGTTCGCCGATGAGCCAGACTTGCAGCTTGCCGGGCTTTTGGAGCAGGTCGGCGGGAATGGTGATTGATCCGTTGCGGCGTTGCTCGTCGGTGAGGAAGAGTGGATGGCGGCCATAGCTGTCGGCCTCGTTCCAGAGGTAGATGGCGATGGGGCGGATGTTCTCCGCGCTGAAACCGACCTGCCAGCCGCCTTTCATCGGCACTTTGTCCGTGGGCAGCGTGAGCTGGAGATCGCACACGGCGAACTCGCAGGCCTGACTGGGCTTTCCATCGTGATGAATGACCTGTGCGGTGTAGTCGCCACAGGTGCCAAAGCTACGCTCACGCACGCCGGGACCTGCGGGAGCGATTTCCTCCACCACCTGGTCGCCACGTCGGATGACGAGCGACTTCACGCCAAGCTGATCGCGGTCCATGACGTTGAACTTCACGGGCTTTCCCATCTGATACGGCACCCAGTCGCCGAGATCGAGGAGCAGGGCGCGATTGATCGCCGGCTTCACGGCATCGGCCTTGTAGTTTGGGAATAGCAGCGGCTCGGAGCGGTTCGCACCGCACCAGGCCTCGCGGTCCGTGATGCGAAAGAGCTGCTTGTTCCGCGAGGCGAGATGCGCGTTGAAGGCGGTGGCGCTGCGCTCCGTCGTGGCGGTGGTCGGCGGGCGGCTTTCCTCCACGCGCACGGAGATCACGCGGCCAGCGTTGTCTTTTGTGACCGCTGTGACCATCTCCACATGCGAGCCGGAGGTCTCGGTGGCGTGCGGCGTGTAGATCACATCACCCGGCTGCGCGGCGTCCGCCGACTGCGGCTCGACCAAGCGGATGCCATCGCTGATCTGCGGGCCATAGCGACGGCTCACCTCCCAGATCCCGCAGCCTAGCGCGTAGCTGGTGTATGCGGAGCAAACGCTGCCGTAATAAGCCGCAGCGTTCGAGACCTTGCCGGTGAGGTTCTCCGTGTACAGCACGCTCTGCGGATTCTCCACCGCCGCGAGAAACGTGCGCAATCCGATGTCAAAACCGATGTAGCGCCCCTCCGACCGTACGCTGGAGTAAGGTACGCCGATGTTTTCCTTCCCCGCTTCAAAGAACCCGCCCTTCCGATTCGGCATCGTCCCCGCGACCGGCGTCCATCTCACCTGGGAGAGAATGCGGGCGCGATCCACTGTGCTTTGCGGCACAGCATCCAATGAAGACGGATCAGCAGCATGAAGCGAGCTGACGAGGAACAGGAAGAGGAGCGACTTCATAAGTTGGAGCACGCTTTAGACAATCTGGTCCTCTGCTTTTTCTGGATCAAAGACATGAAGAGGATGGAACCATAGTTCGCGGCCTTCGACAATCGCTGAATGCAGGTGTGGTGCGTTGAGCAGCTGCCCTTGGTGGTTGAGATTGTATTCATCTGCGGCAAGCACCTCCAGCCACATTCTTTCGCATTCGTTGTCCTTTCCGGGGGACCATTCATCCGCGAAGCGGAAAGACAGCCTTGCCAGATCGCCTGCTCCCAGCGTTTTCCGATCCAGCTCTTTGGGAATCTGGCAAACGTCAGCGTAGAGGCGCTCGTATTGCGTCGCATCATCCAGATAGCAGCCATCTTGCCCCGCAAGATGAGCAAGGGGCATCCATTGCAGAAAACGTTTTGAGCTCACGCAGAGCTTTCATTGCTGAGAAATCCTCGAGCTCGCTTTGCCCAGCAAGATGACTGCTCTGCCGCCGCGTATTCGAAGCCTCATTGTCATGCGTCTGCTCCTCACTCTGATTTTCCTCGCGCTTCAGCCGCTTCACGCGGCCGGTTTCCACGCCACCACCTGCGAAGGCGTCTATCCACGACATCTCCAGGGCATCTGCACGAATGACAAGGACACCATCTACTGGTGCTGGACGGATGTTCTCGTCAAAACCGACACGAACGGGCGTGTGCTGAAAAAAGTGCCGGTGGCGAATCATCATGGCGACCTGTGCTTCTATGAGGGGCGCGTGTATGTGGCCACGAACCTTGGCAAGTTCAACCGGCCGGCGGGCGAGGCGGACTCGTGGGTCTATGTCTATGATGCGGACACGCTCGCCGAGCTGGCGAAGCATCGCGTTCCGGAACTGGTCCACGGCGCGGGCGGCATGGCCTGGAAGGGCGGCCGCTTCTTCATCGTCGGCGGCCTGCCTACCGGGGTGGAGGAAAATTATGTGTATGAGTATGACAGCGCCTTCCGCCTTCAGAAGCGTCATGTGCTCGCCAGCGGCCACACGCTCATGGGCATCCAGACAGTCGCTCAGGCGGACGGGGTCTGGTGGTTTGGCTGCTACGGCAAGCCCGCAGTCCTGCTGCGTGCGGACGAAAACCTGCGCTTCAACGGCCGATGGGAGTTCAACGCCTCCGTCGGCCTCGCGCCGATCGGCGGCGGGCGGTTCCTCATCGCGCAAAACACCGTCGTGAAAGGCAAGGATGGCAAAACCAGGGGAAACACGGCCCAGGTGCTCGTGGCGCTGCCGGATGAAAAAGCGGGCCTCGTGATCGAGAAACCCTGAGCACGCTCAACGCGGCTTTTTTATCTCCCATAGCTCGTTGAAGGCCTTCACGGTTTCATCCACCAGCACCTGCCCGCCTTCGGGACCGACGCGGCTGCTTTGGATGATGGCGCTGTAGCTGCCGCCGGCCACAGCACGAGGTGTCGGGAGATAGCCGCCGGAGCCGGTGAGTTGAATGAGGAAGGTCTGCACCGCCGGACTGCGGGCCTTCATCTGCACGCCGTAGTCAGTGTAGAGCTCAAACTCATTGGTGGCGATGGCCACGTCCCCGAGCCGCAGGGCGTGCAGCTCCATCTGGAAGACGCCCGCCGTTCCCGCCTTCTCGGCTTCGTAACGATCCACCACGCCTTTGTTCCAAAGATACTTCCACTGCTCCTTGGGATCGTCCTTGTATTGATCGACGCCCTTCTGCGCATCGGCCAGCTCCTTCTCCGTGACCTTTCTCCACGGCAGGTCGATCTTCCGGGTGTGGTGCTGCAGCACCGCCCCGGTCACAGGCTCCAGCCTGGCGCCTTCATAGGCCTCCTCCCAGCCGCGCACGACACGACGGGCGACTTCCTCCAGTCGCGTGAGGCCGCGCAGACGGCGCATGCGCTCATCGGCCGCCTTGCCATACATTGGGCGTGGCACCTGGTCTCCACCGGCCCCGGTCCAGGCGAGAATGTGCAGATCCTTGCCATGCCGCTCACGCAGCTGGCGGCGCACCGGGTCCCAGAAGTCGGCATGGATCACCTTGAGGCCCTCGACCTCCTGGGAAGGGCACGGCACGTTCACCGCTGTGGCGATGAGCGCATCCTTCATGTCCCAGAAGAACAGCACATCGAGATTGTGGTCCTCATAGCCCTCGATGCCACGAAACTCGGGCACGTTGGTGGCGCCATACATCTTGGCCGTTCCGTCCGCGTAGGTCGCACGGCGATTCTGCGCGATCACCGCCTGCCCCTGCCCCCAGCCTGCTTTCGATGGTTTTCGGCTGTTCCAGCTCTGCACCATGGCCTCGACGATGCGGTCCACCATGAACTCGGTGTATTCCATCGGCAGCATCACCTTCTTGCCGATCAAAGCGTAGCGATCCCCCTTCATCGTCACCGGCGCGGTGTGGGTGTGCGTGGCATTGAGGAAGAGCTTGTTCAGATCAAAGCCAGCCAGCCTGCCCTTCGCCTTCTCGCGCACCATCTCAATAAGCCCCTGGCGGATGCCGACGATGTCGCAGGAAACCATGATGGCCTGGTCCAGCACCTTTTCGTCCTCACGCGATTCCAGGGCCAATGCCGTGGCATAGATCTGCGTCTCAGGATTCTCCGAGATACGCACATGCATCTGTCCGTCCAGCGCCACCGGGCGGTCCGGCGTGATGTCCACCGTGGCCGCGCCCACATGAAGATCCGAGGCGGAAGCGATGGCGGCGGAAGTGACAATCAGCAGCGGGAGCAAAAAGAGGCGCATGGAGCTAATACCCCGCAGCCACGAGGTTTTTGTCGGGCTTCTGTTTCGGGGCCCGAGGCAGCGGCTTTTTTGGCTGGTTTTTTGGTTTTATTCGCTTTTGATGTCCAGGCTGTCCGCCGCCATGAACCCACCTGCTGACCACCTTCCCTCAGAGAGTCCGCTGGCCCTGCATCTGCTCAGGGAGACCGAGTCCTCCGACAGCGTGGTGGCTCCCTACCAGCTTGCGAGGATGGTGGCTCGCGTGCTGCTCAGCCACCACCTTCGGCAGCGCGCCAAGTGGTGTGCCCTGGCCAAAACGCTCGCCAGCCACGCCATGGTGGAGCCAAGACTGGTGCGGCAGGCGATGAACTGGCTGGAACGGAGGAAACGGCATGTTTGAGACTCCAGCAGGTGTATGGCCGGAGACTAAACATCACCGCGGAGATCGCCATACCGCATCCCCCCAAGATCGTCACGGTTGATGACAACTTGAGGCGCTTCGACAACGCTCGTCATTGGGAATGCTTCCGTGATCTTTGGACCTCATGAAAATGGGCCTTCCATTCGGTGAGCAGGAAGGCAGGATTGGCATGAACGGCCCATGGAAGGGGGCGGCGAATCTCAAGCGTCCCACTCCTGTCTGTTGGTTCCAGTTTAGGCACACCTACGGAGTTTGGGCGCTGAGGCCACTCTTCTGTCTGTGCCTGTTTGCTCGCCTTCGACCGATAATCTCGCCAAGTGGCAACGTGGTGGACCATTCATCCATAGATGTGGACCTCGCAGCCCGTAGAAGCATTGAATCGCGACCTCGCCGAGGCGCCACCATTCACCCCAAACCATGCCTTTGATGCATCCGCCCCTCTCCCCGACCTCCCGCACCCGGCGCTCTTTCCTCACCCACTCAGGCACTGCGCTGCTCGGCGGCTTGTGGGGCCAGTCTCTGCTTGGGGCGGAAGCCGCAAAGGTGCAGCCTGCGCTGCCTGAAGGCTGGCATCTGCGGATGGGCCAGGCTCAAACACCAGCGGAGGCCGTCGCGGAGCTGGAAGCCTTCAAAAAAGCCACGCCGGATCTGGCGAGCTGGGAGAAGCGGAAAGCGGCCATCCGCCAGGGCATCCTCGAAGGCGCTCGACTGGCGAATCCACCGGAGAAGCCGCCTCTTGATCCGGTGTATTCCAACAAGCGCACCTATGAAGGCTACACCGCTGAAAGCGTTCATATCCGCAGCTGGCACGGCTTCTATGTCACTGGCACGCTGTATCGGCCTCTCGACCTGAAGCCGCCCTATGCGGGCATCGTGTCCGCGCATGGGCACGGCGGTCGCTTCCTGCCATCGCGGCAGACCCGCTGCGCGGTGCTGGCCCGCATGGGGGCCGTGGTTTTCCACTATGACATGGTGGGCTATGGCGACTCGAAAAAGGCGGGCTGGGATCATGGCAAGGTGCCGGAGATCCAGCGCCCGATCCTGTGGAACTGCATTCGCGCCCTGGATTTCGTCTCCTCCATCGAAGGCGTGGATCCCAAGCGCATCGGCATGACCGGCAACTCCGGCGGTGCCACGCAGACGTTCCTCACCTCGGCCCTGGATGAGCGCATTGCGGTGGCGGTGCCGAGCTGCCAGGTGTCCGCGCACTTCTTTGGCGGCTGCCCCTGTGAGAGCGGCATGCCGATTCACTGGGGGCCTAACCACAAGACCAATAACGCCGAGATCGCGGCGATGACCGCGCCACGACCCCAGCTCATCATTTCCAACGGGGCCGACTACACCCAGAACACGCCTGACGTTGAGTTCCGCTACATCCAGCACATCTACAGCCTCTACGGCGCCACGGACAAGGTCGTGAACGCCCATTTTCCGCTGGAAGGCCACGACTACGGACCGAGCAAGCGTCTCGCGGCCTATCCGTTCTTCATCCGTCACCTTGGGCTCAACAGCCTGCGCGTCTGGGCCAAGGAGGAGCAGATCAACGAGACCTTCGCCAAGGTCGAAACCGAGGAGGAGATGCTCGTCTTCAATGCCGACAACTCCTGGCCGAAGGACGCCGTGGCCCCCAACACCCCCCTGCCCTTCTGATCTCCCGTTCAAGCCATGTCAGGCAATAGAATGAAGGCGGCAGAATAGCAAATGCTGCCATCCCTGTTTCAATTCTACTGCCCTCATTCTACTGCCTAGATCTTTCCTTTCCGGCAATGACCTTCCGCCTTAGCCACTTCATCATCGCTGCTTGTTCCTGCACGTTAGCCCATGCGGAGGTCACCCGCCTCGAGATCGCCGAACGTGTGCCGCTTGCTGATGGCAGGTCATTCGGCCCGGCGGGAGCCTACGAACGCATCAAAGGCCGGATGTTCATCGAAACGGACCCGCAGAACGCGGCCAACGAGCGCATCAGCGACCTCCAGCGGGCGCCGCTCAATGGACGTGGCAGGGTCGGGAGCTGGACGGACTTCTTCCTGCTGAAGCCGGTCGATGCAGCAAAGGGCAACGGCGTGCTGCTCTACGACGTGAACAACCGCGGCAACATGCTGGCGCTGTGGACCTTCAACGATGGCGAGCGCACCAACGATCCGAAGGCCGGGGCGCATGCAGGCCACGGCTTCCTCATGAAGCACGGCTTTTCCCTGCTGTGGTGCGGCTGGAACGGCGAGGTGCAGGCCGATGACACTCATCGTTTGTTATGCGGCCTGCCCATCGCGACGGAAAACGGGCGGACGAACACCGGCAGGGCGCATCTGGAGGTCAGCAGCACCGAAAAGGTCTTCAGCCGCGCCTTTTCGTGGAGCCCCTGGGGCGTCGGCGCGGCCTTCCCGTCCGTGAGCCTCGACAATGCCGACGCCACGCTCACGATGCGGCCACATCGCGGCGCGGATGGCGTCGAAGTGCCGCATGCGGAGTGGGCGTTTGGACGTTGGGAGAATGAGAAGCTCATCCCCGATCCCACGCATGTTCATGTGAAGGACGGCCTGCGCCCGGGCTGGCTCTACGATCTCGTTTACACGGCCAAGGAACCCCGCGTGACGGGCCTTGGCCTCACCGCAATGCGGGACTGCGTGGCGTTTTTCCGCCACGGGGCGGCGAAGGACAATCCGCTGGCTGGCGCGATCCAGAAGGCCTGCGTCTTCGGCATCTCGCAGTCCGGCCGCGTCATCCATCACTTTCTTTATGAAGGCATGAACGGCGATGAGCAGGGACGCAGGGTCTTTGACGGGGCGCTGATCCATGTCGCCGGCTCCGGCAAGGGCATGTTCAACCACCGCTTCCGCATGAGCACAGAGTACGGCACGCAGCACGAGGGCCATCTGTCCGGCAGTGAGTTTTTTCCGCTCGCGCCGCTGCCGCAGACCGATCCGATCACCGGCGAATCCGGCGACTCGCTCGCACGTTCCAGGAAGTCCGGCCACACGCCGCGCATTCTCTTCACGCAAAGCTCCACCGAATACTGGAGCCGCGCCGCCTCGCTGCTGCACACGGATGTGGAGGGCAGAACCGACCTCATCCTGCCGGAGGATGTGCGCGTGTATCTCGTGGCCGGCGCACAGCACCTGGGCAGGAGCGACGGCACGCCCGGAATCTGCCAGCAGCCGCGCAACACGCTCGACGACCGCGGTCCGGTGCTGCGGGCGATGCTGATGCATCTCGTTGACTGGGTGAAGCATGGCAAAGCCCCGCCGCCGAGCCGTCATCCACGCCTGGAAGATCACACGCTGGTGAGCTTCGATGCATGGAAGGCTCTGTATCCGAAGATACCGGGCCACCATCTCCCCACCCATGCCTACCAGCCGCCACGGCTTGATTTCGGGCCGCGTTTTCACCGCGAAGGCATCGCCGACATCGTTCCACCGAAGGCCGGAAAACCCTTCCGCACACTTCTGCCTGCCGTGAATGCCGATGGCAATGAAACCAGCGGCATCGTGCTGCCGGAGGTCGCCGTGCCGCTAGGCACCTACACCGGCTGGAACCTCCGCTCGCCGCAGGTCGGCGCCGAAACGATGCTCTCCCCGCTCGACGGCATGTTCATCCCCTTTGCGAAAACCAAGGCAGAGCGCGAGAAGAGCGGCGACCCGCGCCCCTCCCTCGAAGAACGCTATCCAACGCGGGCGGAGTATTTGTCGCGCCTCACCGACGCCGCGAAGAAACTCAAGGCCGAGGGTTTTCTGCTTGAGGAAGATGTCACGAGGATCATCGAACGCGCGTCAGCAAAGTAGCCATCTTGCTCCGCAAGATGAGCCGAGGGCTTTCGCCAACAATGAACGCAACCGAAGTTCGGGAGTGGTGGCGTTTGCAGCGCATCATGCTCCTCTCGCGTAGCGAGATGGCTGCTTTGTTACGCGAAACAAGTCACATCCGCCGCAGCGGCTGCGAGAAGATCATGTCCACGATGGGGATCGGGGTGCGCAGGGCGGGGTCGGTGCTGGCGAAGGCGGGGCCTCGCAGGGCTTTTTGATCATGGATCTGCGAGATGTCATGCACGTTCATGCCGCGTAGCATGTCAGCGGTGAGGGGCCGGCCTTGTTGATGCGTGTTCGGATACGCAAAAGCCTCCACGCGAACAAAGGCGGCCTCGAGACGGCCGCCCGCATCGCGTTGGAGAGGAAACTCACCCTGGGCGGCGTCAACGACTCTGACGACGCCTTGATCGGTGATGAAGCGAATTTGCACGTTGGGACGTCTGGCGTCGTTGCCGGCCACAGCGACGTGCAGCGTGTCGCCGTCCACGGTGATGCGGCTGAAACGGAAGCTGCTGCGATCATACGGCGCGACGACCTCCCCCGCCTCGCTGGATGCCAGCGAGGCCACCGAGCCAAAAAAGGCCCCCTGGCGGTAGGCGCGCAAGGCGACGGCCTCGCGTTCATCGGCGGACAGGGCGTCAAGCCTCGGCACAAGCAGCACGTTGCGTCCGCGGCCGTAGGTGTTGTGGTCCTTGACGAAGAAGCCCCAGCAGCGTCGTCCCGTGCGCAGGATGTCATCCCAGAGCTGGTGGAAATGAAGGTTAGGCTGTCCGCTGTGGTCGTAGAACCCACGACTGGAGCCAAAGCCGGATGTGAGCTGGTTCCACACTTCGATGCCGAGCACGCGCGGATCAAAGTCGAGCATCGGCAGGTAGTCTGTGATCTTCCCGGTCGGATGATTAAGCGTCATGCCGCCTCCATCGGGGTGTTGCAGCGCATCAAAGGCCTCGCGAAAGACATCCCGCCACGGGCGGTTCGTGCCCTGCATGAGGCGATATTGCGTCACGGACATCGCATCGGCGTCAAATTCGAGCCTGCTGTCGATGCCGGCCGACGTGGTGCGCAGATGGATCGTGTGATTTCCGGGCGGAAGCTCACGCTGATGCACCGGACCCTTGTCCTCGAAACCCTTGCGAAAATCGCATTCGGTCGCGCCTTCGATGCTGAGCCTGGCGGCCGGTTTGCCATGCTTGGCCTCGAGCCGCACATCCAGCCGGTAAACGCCGAGCCAGGGCTTTTGTGCATCGAACACCTTCAGGTTTTCAAAGCGATGCACCACAGGCGACACGGCACATTCCCTGGCACTCACCGAGCTGCCGTAGCCGGTGGCGAGCAGGCTGCCCAGCGCATTGGCATGCAGGCCAGTGTCCGTGAACGAATGATGCTCCGCGTTCGGGGCGGCGACCAGGCGCGGATGCTTCGCCGCATATTCCGCAGGCAGCGGGTAGGTAGGTGCCGAAGGATAGTAGTTGCTGAAGGCGAAGTGCCCGTAGCCCATCTCCAGGAAGCCGTCACGGGAGGCATCCGTCTGCCCCTGATGCTGATGCGACATGGAATGCAGATGTTCGCAGGCATCCCAGTCCACCTCCGCATACGGGTTTTCAAACCTGCCGCCACCCGTCGCGCCCCAGCTAGCCGGGACGGGCAGGGCGGCCAAAGAGGCGATCAGCTTTCGGCGTTTCATCCAACGCAGTCGCTCCGCCGCAGAACATCCTTTCAGTGAAGAGGCCGGAGAGTTCCCTGCCGGGCGAAAACTCCCTCCGCCTGGTGCGTATCGTCTCTCCTTCATGAAGCCCGCCACGTCCTTCCGCCGCCACTTCCTCAAAACAGCCGCCGCCACGGCCGCCACCTTCAACATCGTACCGCGTCATGTCCTGGGAGGCCCGCGCTTTGTTCCGCCGAGCGAGAAGGTGAACGTGGCCATCATCGGCACCGGCGGCCAGGGCCGCACCAATGTCCGCAACCTGCTGCCGCTGGACGACTGCCAGATCATCGCCGTGGCCGATCCGGCCGAGTCGTTCAGCCTCGAAAACTTCTACTTCAAGGGCATGGGCGGCCGCCTGCCGGTGAAGGCGGAGATCGAGAAGCACTATGCCGAGAAGACGCCGAACTTCCGCTGCGCCGACTACGTCGACTTCCGCGAGATGCTGGAGAAGGAGAAGTCCATCGACGCCGTGCTCGTCGCCACGCCGGACCACCTGCACGCCTACTGCTCCGTGGTCGCCATGCGGGCCGGCAAGCATGTCTACTGCGAAAAGCCGCTCACCCACAACATCTGGGAGGCGCGCCATGTCGCCAAGGTCGCCGCCGAAACCGGCGTCGCCACGCAGCTCGGCAGCCAGGGGCATTCTTCGTTAGGCACGCGCGAGACCATCGAGTACATCCAGGATGGCGCCATCGGCGCGGTGAAGGAGATTCATGTCTGGGTGGGTGCGAAACGATGGAACCCCACGCTCACCGGCAGGCCTTCCGACACGCCGCCCGTGCCCGCAGGCCTGAACTGGGACCTCTGGCTCGGCCCGCGTCAGGAGCGCCCCTTCAACCCGGCCTACTTCCCCGTGGCCTGGCGCGACTTCTGGGATTTCGGCTGCACGGGCATCGGCGACTTCGCCTGCCACGACATGAACACCGCCGTGCGCGCCTTTGACCTGCCCGTGCCCTCCCAGATCGAAGCCCATGCCGCCGGCCTGACCAACAGTGAGATCGCCCCCTACGGATCCCTCATCTACTACACCTTCCCCGCCGCCGGCGCGCGTCCGGAAATCCGCATGACCTGGTACGACGGCGGCCTGATGCCCCAGAAACCCGAGGCGCTCGGCAGCTTCCCACTACCCGGCCGCGGCTGCCTGTTCATCGGTGAAAAGGGCGTGATCCAGTGCGATGGCGGCGGCGGCGCCCCTCGTCTTTTCCCCGACAGGCTGCGTGCTGAATACCAGAAGCCTGCGCCGAGGCTCAAGCGCTCCAACGGTCATCACCGCGACTGGATCGACGCCTGCAAGGGCGGTGAACCGGCGACCAGCCCCTTTGCCTACGCCGCTCATCTCACCGAGATCGCGCTGCTCGGCGTGCTGTCGTTGCGCACTCAGAAGGCCGTGGATTGGGACGCCGCCGCCATGAAGGCGCGCGGCCTGCCCGCCGCCGACGCCTTCATCAAGGAAGATTACCGCAAGGGCTGGGAGGTCGTCTAACCATGAGCGAACGCATTGCATTCACCTCCCTCTCCGCCGCCGACCGCAGGTCGGTCGCGGACCTGCTGCACCGCTCGCTGGTCCAGTGGTACGAATCCCGCCTGGGCCAGGGCGCGCGGTTTGGCGACAGCCATGAGCCCTTCCTTCTTTTTCCCGATGTCTATGAGGCGCTGGATCCCGGCGAATGCGTCACGGCACAGGACGCGGACGGCAGGATCCTCGGCGTCTGCTTCTCTCATGAGCGTGAGACGCATGTGGCCATCGGCATCGTCTCCACGGCCCCCGAGGCAGGCGGCCGCGGCATTGCGAGGAAGATGATGTCCCTGGTGCTCGACAAGGCGCGGAGTCTCGGCAAGCCGGCGCGGCTGGTGTCCAGCCTGATGAACCTGGACTCCTTCTCGCTCTACACCCGGCTGGGGTTTGTGCCTGGCACCACCTTCCAGGACCTGCTCATCACCGTGCCTGAAACCGGCATGATCTCCCCGCCGCACCTGGGTGTGGACCAGGTGCGCGACGCCAGAACGGATGAAGCCGCGCGCATCGCCGATTTTGAATTCTCCCAGCAGGGCATTCGTCGCGAAAAGGACTTCCATTTTTTCCTGGGCAACGATGTCGGCTCCTGGCGCGTGCTGGTTTCCGAGGATGCCGAAGGCCGCATGAACGGATTCCTCGGCATGAGCACCCATGCATCCTGCACCATGATCGGCCCCGGCGTTGCAGCCGACGAGCAGGCCGCCATCGCATTGTTGTGGAAAGCGCTCGACGATCTCCGGGGTCGCAGTCTCGTTTTCCTGGCACCCTGTTCCGCCACCGGTCTCGTGCGCGCCGCCTACGACTGGGGCGCCCGCAACGTGGAGCTGCATGTCGCCCAGTCCACGATGCCTAACCATTCTGCCAAAGGCATTGTCTTCCCCACCTTCATGCCCGAGACGGCCTGAAGCCAGGATTGACGCAGACAGCCTTGTTTCCGACACTGATCTCATGACCTCGTGGAATCGACGCCAGTTTCTCGGCACTGCAGCCAGCACCCTGGCCGCAGCCGCCTCCCGCGCCGCGCCGGCCGTGCCTTCGGCCTGCGGCCTCGGAATCAGCACCTACGGCCTGCAGTCCATGGACCTGGAGTCCGCCGTCAGCCTGATCGCTGACACAGGTTATGACTGCCTGGAAATCGCCGCCATGGAGAAGCTCACGGGCGAGCCTGGACGGGTCTCCGGGGCACAACGTCGCAGCCTCCGGCAGCGGATTGGAGACAAGGGACTTCGCCTCTGCGCCCTGATGGCGGACCTTCATCCAAACACAGATGATGCGGTTCACCAAAGACAGACGGAGTCGCTGAAAAGCCTGTCCGAACTCGGACATGACCTGTCTCCGGATCATCCGCCGCTGATTCAGACCGTGTTCGCCGGCAAGGACTGGGAGACTTCGAAAACCCTGTTTCTGAAACGCCTGACGGACTGGGTGAAGGTGGCGGACGCGATGAAGTTCACGTTCTGCATCAAGCCGCATCGAATGCAGGCCATGAGCCGCCCGGAGGACGCGATCTGGCTTTTTCAGCAGCTCGGCGAGCCGACGCGGCTGCGCATGGTCTATGACTACAGCCACTTTCACCGCCGCGAGCCGGAGATGACGATCGCGGACACGGTGGCAAAGTCCCTTCCATGGACGGCCTACGTGGCCTCCAAGGACGCAGTCATGAAGGATGGCAAGCCGGCCTTCGCGATCATCGGTGAAGGCGGCGAGTTCGACCATGCGCAGATCATCCAGGCCTTCGTCGCTGGAGGTTATAAGGGAGATTTCTGCTGCGAGGTCAGCAGCCAGATCTGGAAGGCGGAAGGTTATGACGCGGCGGCGGCGACCCGGACCTGCTACAAGAATCTCGCTGACGCCTTCAAACGCGCGGGCGTGAAACAACGCCGCTGAACCCCAGGCCTCCCCTCCATGCCCGTCATCACCGCCGAGAAGCTGCAGAAGCAATACGATGTCGTCATCGTTGGTTCGGGCGCGGGCGGCGGCCAGACGGCCTACACACTGACCATGGAAGGCGTGAAGGTGCTCGTGATGGAGGCCGGGCGCTCGTTTGACGTGACGACCGAGTCGGCGATGCTGCAATGGCCGAGCCACGCGCCGCTGCGCGGTGAAAAGACGCCGGACAAGCAGTACGGCTTCCATGACTGCTCCATCCACAGCGGCTGGGAGATCCCGGGCGAGCCCTACACAAACGCGCATCCGGAGACGCAGCACCAGTTCAAGTGGTGGCGGCAGCGCATGATGGGCGGCCGCACGAACCACTGGGGCCGCATCTCGCTGCGCAACGGACCGCTCGATTTCAAACCGCGTTCACGCTGGGGCATGGGCTTCGACTGGCCGATCGGCTACGATGACCTCGCCCCCTACTACGACAAGGTGGAGATGCTCATCGGCGTTTTTGGCACGAACGAGGGCCTGGAGAACTCGCCCGACTCGTCGCCCGGCGTGCTGCTGCCCGCGCCAAAGTTGCGCGTGGGTGAGCTCTACATGCAGAAGCACGGCCCGAAGGTCGGTGCCCGGGTCGTTTCCATCCATCGCGCCGTGCTGACGAAGCCGCAGGACGCGGACACGATCCCCGCGAAGCTGCACCCGGGCAATGCCAGGGCGCAGCGCATCCTGGCCCAGTCGATGCGCACCCGTTCTCCATGCTTCTGGGCGACCGACTGCCATCGCGGCTGCGCCATCCGCGCCAACTACGACGCGCAAACCGTGCATCTGCGACCGGCGCTTGAAACGGGCAATCTGGACATCCTTCCCAACGCCATGGCCCGCGAGGTGACGGTCGGCAAGGACGGCAAGGCCACCGGTGTGACCTTCATCGACAAGACCACCGGCCGTGAAGGCCATGCCAGAGGCCGCGTCGTGGTGCTGGCGGCGAGTTCGCAGGAATCCGTGCGCCTGCTGCTGAACTCGAAGTCCAGCCTCTTTCCCGACGGCCTCGCCAACTCGAGCGGCAAGGTCGGCAAATACATCACCGACTCGGTGCAATCGAGCCTCAGCGCCCACATCCCGGCCTTTGAAAACATGCCGCCGCACAACGAGGACGGCGCGGGCGGCCCGCACGCCTACGTTCCCTGGACGCGGCACGCACAGAACCGCCGGGCCGAACTCGGATTCCCAGGCGGCTATCACCTGGAGTTCACCACCGGCAGGCAGATGCCCACGATGAACGCGGCCGGCGGCGTCGATGCAAGGTCCGGCAGCACAAGCGTGCTCTATGGCCAGAAGCTCAAGGAGGAGGCTCGCCGCCACTATGGCAGCCAGCTGGGCATCGGCGCCCAGGGCACCATGCTGCCGAATGACGGCTGCTTTGCCGAGCTCGACCCGGAGGTGAAGGACCAGTGGGGCATCCCGGTGCTGCGGTTTCATTGGAAGTGGACCGAGGCCGAACTCAATTTGGTGAAACACCAGCAGCGGCACATTCGCGATCTGCTCGAGGCCATGGGTGGCAAGGTGTCGAAGACTGAGACCGATCCCGCCAAGGTCATCCGCCAGGGCGGCACCGTCATCCACGAGGTCGGCGGTGCGATCATGGGCGCGGATGCAGCGACGTCCGTGACCAATTCATGGAGCCAGACCTGGGACGTGAAAAATCTCTTCCTCGCCGACGGGGCTCCGTTTGCGAGCACTGCGGACAAGAACCCCACGCTCACCATCATGGCGCTTGCCTGGCGCATGGCGGATCACCTTGTCGGCGAACTCAAGAAGCAGAACCTCTGATGACCGCACCTGCTTCCCCTCCTCGCATCAGCCGACGCACGTCCCTCCAGTGGGTGCTCGGAGCCGCCGCCGCGCTCGCCACTCGCGACAGACAGCTCCACGCCGCCGATCCCGTGGTCACCGCGAAAGGCTACGGCCCTGACCCGAGCATGGTGAAAATCTACCAGCCCGGCGACGTGTGGCCTCTCACGCTATCCGAGCCGCAGCGCCGCACCGCTCACGCCTTGTGTGACCTCATCATCCCCGCGGACGACACCTCGCCCGGCGCCTCCGCCGTCGGCGTGCCGGACTTCATTGATGAATGGATCAGCTCGCCCTACCCCTCGCAGGCCGGCGATCGCCGCACGATCCTCGACGGCCTGAAATGGATCGACGAAGAGTCGCAGCGACGGTTTCAGAAGTCCTTCGCCGATCTCACACCCGGGCAGCAGACGGTGATCTGCGATGACATCGCCAGCCTGAAACCGAAGCCCGCGCTCAAAAAGGCCGCAGCTTTCTTCAAACGCTTCCGCGACCTCACCGCCGGCGGCTACTACACCACGCCTGAAGGTGCCAAGGCCATCGGCTACACCGGCAATCTGCCCTCCGGCACGTTTGAGGGCCCTCCACCAGAGGCCCTGAAGCATGTGGGGTTGATGGAGGCTTGAGCCTCAGCTCGTGACAGGACGGAAGGCCGCCACGTCCTCTTATCTCTTCTCTCATCGCAACGGTGACGGGCTGAAGCCCATCACGACTTTACGCAATGTAGTCATGAGCTTTAGCTCGTGACAACGCGGGAGGCCACCACGCCCTCTTATCTCTCACCGCAACGGTGACGGGCTGAAGCCCATCACGACTTTGTTTTGGCGTTGCCAAAACCTGCTCTCATCGGCGTAGTGACACCATGCCCTGGATTCCGCGCCTGCTTCTCACCAGCCTTTGCCTAACCATCATCACTCACACCAGCCATGCCGCCGTGGTGCGGCTGGAGATTGACGGACGCACCGACGTTCCCAAGTCAGACCACGAGGTCCTCGCCGGCAAGCTGCATTTCGAAATCGATCCCAGGCTGCCGCAGAACGCGGTCATTGCGGACGTGGATCTGGCCCCGGTGAATGCGGCGGGAAAAGTGAGCTTCACTGCCGACCTGCGTCTCTGGAAGCCGAAGGATGATTCACGCAGCAATGGCGCGGCCTGGGTGGAGATTCCCAATCGCGGCGGCCGGGCAAGCCTGCCTGCGACATTGATGGAGCAGGGCTACACGATGCTGAATGTCGGCTGGGAGTTCGACGTGCCCGCCAAGAAAGATCAGATGCGCCTTGAGGCACCCCGCGCACGCGGCAAAGGCGGCAGCCCGATCCGCGCGGTGGTGAATGCCTTGTTCACTCCCGACAAACCCATGCAGGAGAAGGAGCTCACCGACCTCGCGGACTACCCGCCGACGGACATCCATGGCAAGGACAGCCGTCTGATCATCCGCGACCAGGCGGCTTATCCGGCTGGCAAGGAGGTGCCACGGGCCAGGTGGAGCCTCCACGAAGGCCGCCTGCGCCTCGAAGACGGCTTTGAACCTGGCAGGACCTACGAGCTTTTCTATCTCTCGGAGGCCCCGCCGGTCGCAGGGCTGGGCTACGCGGCGATTCGTGATGCGGTGGCCTGGCTGAAACATGACCCAGGTTCACCCGTGAAAGTGAAGCACGCTTATGCCTTCGGCGCCTCGCAGTGCGGACGCTTCCTGCGCGACTTCGTCTATCTCGGCTTCAACACTGATGAGCAGGGCCGCATGGCGCTCGACGGCATTCTGTCGCATGTCGCCGGGGCTGGCAGGCTGGTGCTGAACCAACGAGGGTCCACACCGCGCGCCATCTCCGGATACTACACGGCCTCGTATCCCTTCGCGGACACCGCCCAGCCGGATCCGGTGAGCGGTCAAAGCGAGGGCGTTCTCGCCAACCCGCGGGTGAAGCATGCGCCGAGGATTTTCTACACCAACATGGCCGCCGAATACTGGGGCGCGGGCCGCGTGGCAGCGCTCACGCACACGACTCCGGACGGTGGCAGGGACATCGCGTTTCCGGAGAACGTGCGCTCCTACTTCTTCGCCAGCACCTCGCATGGCCCCTCGCCATTTCCACCGACCGCCCAGGTCAAAGGCGCGCCTCTCGCAAACCCCGTGAACGCCAATCCTGCGATCCTCGCGCTGCGCCAGGCGATGCATCGCTGGGTCAGCGAAGGCATCGAGCCGCCGCCGAGCGTGCATCCGAAGCTCGCCGATGGCACGCTTGTTCCAGCGCGTGAGGTGAAATGGCCTCAGGTGCCCGGCATGGCGGCGCCGAACGCGGTGAAGGCCGGAGGCCGGGTGCGCAACCCGCAGCTTGACGGCGGCGCGGGCGAAGGCGCGGAACTGCCTCTGCTCGTGCCGCGGTGCGATGCCGATGGCAACGATCTCGGCGGCATCCGCATGCCGGAGGTGGACGTGCCGCTCGGCACCGGCACGGGCTGGGTGTTCCGACCGGCGGCCTTTGGCTCACCCCAAGAGTTTTACCTGCTGCGCGGCGCCTGGGTGCCGTTTGCCAGAACAAAAGCCGAACGGTTGTCCGCGAACGACCCGCGCTTGTCGTTGGAGGAACGCTACAGCGGCAGGAGCGCCTATCTTGAGCAGGTCAAAAGCGCCGTGGAAAAACTCATTGAACGGCGTTTTCTCTCAAACGCTGATCTTGAACCGCAGCTCAAGCAGGCCGGCCAACGCTGGGACTGGGTCATGCAAAATCAATAACCTCCCTTGTTCATGAAACGCCTCGCCCTCCTCTGCCTCCTTGCGACCTGCCTGAGCCACCCGGCCGCCGCACAGACCCCGTTTAAAAAGGTCCTCTTCCTCGGCAACAGCATCACCAAGCACGGCCCGAAGGCCGACATCGACTGGTCGGGCAACTGGGGCATGGCGGCAAGCGCGGAATCCAAGGACTACGTGCATGTGTTCACGAAGTCGCTGGCCGAAAAGCAGGGCTTCACCCCGGAGATTCACGTCAAAAACATCGCCGACTTCGAGCGCGCGCATCGGGGCTACGACTTCGCAACCAAGCTCAAGGAAGCCATCGACTTCCAGGCGGATCTCATTGTGCTCGCCATCGGCGAAAACGTGCCCGGACTGAGAAATGCGGACGAAAAGGCGCAGCTTCAGGCCGATGTGACCGCGTTGCTGAAAGCCGTTCAGGGCGGCCGCCAGCCAACGATCCTGGTGCGCAGCTGCTTCTGGGCGAACAAGGCCAAGGACGAGGCCCTGCAGGGTGCCTGCAACGCCGTCAACGGCATCCCTGCGGACATCAGCACGCTCGGCAAGGACCAGAGCCTCTACGGCCGTGCGGAACGCGAGTTCAAGAACGCCGGAGTCGCCAACCATCCCGGCGACAAGGGCATGGCGGCCATTGCAGACGCCCTGATGAAGGCACTGGCAAAGTAGCCATCTTGCTCCGCAAGATGAGCGGGCAACCCGGAAGCCTCAACCGTTCACGAACTTCGAAAAGCCTTCCTGCTGGCGCAAGCCTTTCGCTCATCTCGACGGAGCGAGATGGCTACTTTGCTGGCGCCAGCCTCGCCGCCCCTCGATGATGCGCAGATCCATGGCAGGACACCGCTGCGTCGGGGCCGAAGCGGACCTGCCAGATGCTTGGAACACGATTCTGTGTTTGCTCCGGCGTGAGCGTGCTTTTAGCGTGCCGCCACGCATGAGCCAGCCCTCCCCGACCTCCCGCACGCCTGAAACCTCCTTCGCCCCGTTTCGTGAAAAGATGCAGGCCGCAGGGCTCAGCGACGCCGCCATCCGGGCCTTCCGCGGCAGCTACGCCGCCCTGCTCGCCGGGGAGACGGGCATGATTCCCGAGGATTCCATCCAGCCCGCCCAGGACCTGCCGAAGGCGGATGCGCTCACGGCTCCGGAGACGGCACGCGCTTCGGAGTTGCTGAGGCAAGCGGTGCTCATCAAGCTCAACGGTGGGCTTGGCACCGGCATGGGCCTGGAAAAGGCCAAGTCGCTTCTGCCAGTGCGCGGTGAGGACACCTTCCTGGACTTGATCGCCCGGCAGATCCTGCGGCTGCGGGCGCAGACCGGCGGCGAGGTGCCGGTTTTCATGCTGATGAACAGCTTCAGCACCACGGCCGACACTGCAGCACACCTTCAGGCACGCTTCCCGGAGCTCGGCGGCCCGGAGGTCTGGGAACTGATGCAGAACAAGGTGCCCAAGGTGCTCGCGGACACGCTCGAACCGGCGGCATGGCCCGCGAATCCCGAACAGGAATGGTGCCCGCCGGGCCATGGCGACATCTACGCCTGCCTGGCAGGCTCCGGCTGGCTGGAGCGGCTGCTTGGAAGCGGAGTTCGTTATGCCTTTGTGTCCAACTCCGACAACCTCGGCGCCACGCTTGACCCGGCCATCCTGGCCTGGTTTGCGGACAGCGGCATGCCCTTTGCCATGGAGGTCACCCGGCGCACGGAGTCCGACAAGAAGGGCGGCCACCTGGCCGTGCGGCTCAGGGACGGACGCTTCCTGCTCCGGGAATCGGCCCAGTGCCCGAAGGAGGACGAGAAGCACTTCCAGGACATCGACCGGCATCGCTACTTCAACACGAACAACCTCTGGATCGACCTCCAGGCGCTGAAGGACGAGCTCGCCGCCAATGACGGCCTCATCCCGCTGCCGCCCATCATGAACAAGAAGACCGTTGATCCCCGCGACGCCGCTTCACCGGCCGTCATCCAGCTGGAATCGGCCATGGGCGCGGCCATCGAGTGCTTTGCGGGAGCGGGGGCCATCGAGGTCTCGCGCCTGCGCTTCGCCCCGGTGAAAACCACCAGCGATCTGCTCGCCGTGCGCTCCGACGCCTATGAACTCACCGAGGACTTCTGCCTGCGGCTGCATCCCAGCCGCAACGGCCAGCCGCCGCATCTCCATCTCGACCAGAAGCTCTGCAAGCTCGTGGACGGCCTGGAGCAGAACTTCCCCCACACCCCCAGCCTGCTCCACTGCCGCAGCCTGCTCGTCCACGGCCCCGTCGAATGCGGCGAGGGCGTCATCTTCAAGGGCGATGCCATCATTCACAATCACACATCCTCACCCGTGAAGCTGAAGGCCGGCACCCACGAGGGTGCGCTGAGCGTGGGCGGGTGAGGAGCTTCTGAGTTGCCTGCCTCCAATCGGCATTGGCGAACTGAATGCTCAGTTTGAATAATCACCACGGAGTTCCGCATCAGTCTTGGATGCCAGCGGGTCTTTATAAACATAGCACTGACCTGTGGAATCCGTGATGCAGTAGTCGATACGACCGGTATCGCCAAATCGGATTGATGAAGCTCTCAGATGCTCCCAGCAACGGTAGTCGGGCCATCCCCTTGGAATCGGGAACCATCCCGCGAACGATTCCCATGATTTGTTAACGATGGGCTTCAGCGCTGGCATTCCCATCTCACGGCACAGTTGTTCCAGCTCTGGAGGGGTCGTTGCGAAATAAAACAACACATGTGCACCGGCAGGCGTCATTGGATAGACCCGAATGTCTCCGGCGGATCGCGGCAGCTGCGCTGCAAATGTCGAATGAAAATAGAACGCCGCAGAAGGTGGGTCTGAAACACGCAGGGCTAATGATCCGCAGACCGCTAGGCAAAAACCACTCAGCGCACACCTTGCAAACAAACTTCTCCTGCCGAGTTGTCTAAACCCCCACCATAAAATCCAGGTCAGGAGGGCCGCAGGAATCACCTGCTGGATAATCGTTGCGGCCACTACCACGGCCAATGAAACAGCCAGCTCCTGATTTCCGGCAAACAACCTTTTGTCATTCAACAGGTTGTGAATCAGCGGCGTGGTGCTGATCAGGAAACCCAAAAACAAATCTCTTAGCATCTGAGACCTTTTAGGGCCCATGGTCGATGAAGGCATGCCCGGCATGGCGCAAAAAATGAGGCCCTGAAAGAAACCATCGCCAGATCCTAAAGGACTCATCCAAATTGCCAAGCCTCAATCCAAGCTACGAAAACCCAATTTTCGCGTCCAAAACCGGACCGCTGGCTCCTTATATAAGGTGAAATGAACCGGTCCCGACTCTTCTCAACCTTTGTTTGGCTCACAGGCCTCGCCACGCTGCCAGCCCCGGCTTCGGCGGCGGATGATGACGCGCAGCGCGCCGCGATGACCTTTTTCGAGAAGGAGGTGCGGCCGATCCTGGTGAACCGCTGCTACGAATGCCACAGCAACACCAAGCAGAAGGGCGGCCTGCGAGTGGATCACATCGGCTACCTCAAAACCGGCGGTGACACCGGCCCGGCGGTGGTGCCCGGGGAGCCCGCGAAGTCCCCCCTGCTGGAGGCGGTCCGCTGGACCAACGAGGACTTTCAGATGCCGCCGAAAAACAACGGCGGGAAGATTCCGGACGCGGAGATCGCCATCCTGGAAAAATGGATCCAGATCGGCGCCCCCTGGCCGGAGGACGGCTCCAAAAAGGTCGTGGTGACCGAGGGCGGCTTCACGGAGGAGCAGCGAAACTACTGGTTTTTCCAGCCGGTGAAGAAGGTCACGCCGCCCGACGCCGGTGGCGCCTGGGTGCGCAATGACATCGACCGCTTCATCGCGGCGAAACAGGCGGAGATGAAGCTGAAACCGGCTCCGGAGGCCGACCGGCATGAACTGGTGCGCCGGGTGTACTTCGACCTGCACGGCCTGCCGCCGACCAAGGAGCAGATCGACGCCTTTGTGAACGACCAGGATCCCAAGGCCTATGAAAAGCTCGTCGATGAACTGCTGGCCTCGCCCCGCTACGGCGAACGCTGGGCGCAGCACTGGCTGGACCTCGTGCGCTATGCCGAGAGCGACGGCTACAACGCGGACGCCTACCGCCCCTCGGTCTGGCCCTACCGTGACTACGTCATCAAGTCGCTCAACGACGACAAGCCCTACAACCGGTTCGTGAAGGAGCAGCTCGCGGGCGACGAGATCGCCCCGGAGGATCCCAACGTGCTCATCGCCACCGCCTTCCTGCGCCATCCCGTGTATGAATGGAACCAGCGCGACGCCCGCGGCCAGTGGGACATCATCCTCACCGACATGACGGACACCACGGGCGAGCTCTTCCTCGGCCTGAGCATGGGCTGCGCGCACTGCCATAACCACAAGTTCGACCCCATCCTGCAGAAGGACTACTACCGCCTGCGCGCCTTCCTGGCCCCGGTGCAATGGCGCGACGACCTGACGCTGGCGACGGCGGCGGAGAAGAAGGCCTACAACGAGCAGCAGGCGAAGTGGGAGGCCGCCACGGCGGAGATCCGCGCGAAGATGGACGCCCTGACGAAGCCGATCCTGGAGCCGCGTGTTGAACGGGCGCTGACGCGCTTCACCGACGACCTGCAGGTCATGACGCGCAAGCCCGCCGACAAGCGCGACGCCCTGGAGAAGCAGCTCGCCGGCCTGGTCGAGCGTCAGATGATGCATGAGCGCAAAACCTTTGACCCGATGAAGAGCCTCAAAACCGACGAGGCGAAGGCGGAATACAAGGCGCTGGAGGCGGAGCTGAAGAAGTTCGACGCCCTGAAGCCCAAGCCGCTGATGGAGGCCTTTGTGGCGACCGACGCCGGACCGGCGGCCCCGGCCGTGGCGATCAAAACGCGCAAGGGCGAGCAGCAGATCGAACCCGGCTTCCTCTCGATCATCGACACCCGCCTGCCGAAGATCCAGGCCACCAAGAACTCCACCGGCCGCCGCACCGCCCTGGCGGAATGGATCACGCGCCCGGACAACCAGCTCTCCACCCGGGTCATCGTCAACCGTGTCTGGCAGTATCACTTCGGCCGCGGCATCGTGGCCACCGCCAGCGACTTCGGCAAGCTGGGAGAGGCGCCCACGCATCCCGAGCTTCTCGACCACCTCACGACGAAATTTGTGAAGGGCGGCTGGCATCTGAAGCCGCTGCATCGCGAGATCATGCTCTCCGCCGCCTACCGCCAGACCGCCCGCCAGGAGCCGGACGAAGTGGCCGCCAAGGTCGATCCGTCCAACCGCTATCTGTGGCGCTTCAACCCCCGCCGTCTCGATGCCGAGCAGGTGCGTGATGCGCTGCTCGCGGTCAGCGGCGAGCTCGATCCCGAGGCCGGAGGCCCCGCAGGCGACGGCAACAGCACGCGCCGCTCGGTTTACACGATGAAGAAGCGCAACAACCCGAACGAGCTGCTGCGCGCCCTCGACATGCCCGCCGGCTTCGCCAGCACCGCCGAGCGCCAGAGCACCACGACGCCGACGCAGGCGCTGCAGCTGCTCAACGGCGACTGGCTGCTCGCCCGCGCCCGCAAGCTCGCCTCACGCGTGGAAGGCATTGACGACGCCTGGATGGCCGTGCTGGGCCGCCCGCCGACCGACAGCGAACGCGCCACGGCGGAGGGCTTTCTGAAGAAGCGTGCCGGCACCACCCGGCCCGCTTCCGACAAGGCGGCGGACAGCGGCGAGGATGCCGAGGCCTTCAAGGAAAACAGCCCGCACGAGCGCCTGCTGGTCAACACGAACGAGAAGGAGGGTGATGAGTTCACCGTGGAAGCCGTCGCCAGCCTGAACAGCATCGACGTCAACGCCTCCGTGCGCACCCTGGTGTCACGCTGGAACGGCGGCAAGGACAGCCTGGAATCCTTCGGCTGGAGCCTGGGTGTGACCGGTGAAAAATCACGCTACAAGCCGCGCAACGTCATCGTGCAGGTCGTTGGCGAGGATGAGAACTCCAACATCGGCTACCAGGTGGTGGCGTCGAACATCCACATCGAGCTGGGTCGTCGATACCACTTCGTGGCGCGGGTTTCCTGCACCGGCAAAAACATCACGTTCACCGTGCGCGACCTCGACACGCCCGGGGCCGCCGTGCAGTCCGCCGTGGTGCCGATGGACATCCGCTCGAAGCTCAGCCAGGGCTCCTCACAGATCGTCATCGGCGGCCTCAACAAGCGCGCGCCAACCCATCAGTGGGACGGCGGCATCGAGGCCGCGCGTGTCGTGACGGGTTATGTCGCCGACAAGGCGCTGAGTGCCGACGCCGAAAAATGGGACGCCGGCCTGGTCGTCTGGCGCGCCTCCGACCCTCTGAACTCCATGTTCGCCTGGAACGGCTCCGACACCAAGAGCGTCGAGGAGGCCGACCCCTTCCGCCAGGCCATGAACGACCTCTGTCAGGTGCTGCTGAACACGAACGAATTCTTCTACCTTCACTAAGACCATGAGCTGCAACCGTTTCGACATCCCCACGTCACGTCGCGACTTCCTGCAAACCGCCGGCTGCGGCTTTGGCGCCGTGGCCCTGGCCGCCCTCATGGGTGAGCAGCAGGCCGCCGCCGCCCCGCTGCGTGTCGCGCACCGGCCCGCGAAGGCGAAGAGCGTCATCTTCCTCTTCATGGAGGGCGGCCCCAGCCATCTCGACACCTTTGACTACAAGCCCCTGCTGAACAAGCTGGCAGGCCAGTCGCTGCCCGCCAGCTTCAAGGCCCCGATCACGGCGATGGGTGAAACCAAGTCGCCGCTGCTGGAATGCAAGCGCACCTGGAAGCAGCACGGCCAGGGCGGGCTGTGGATCTCCGACTGGTTCAGACACGTCGCGCAGCATGCCGACGACCTCGCGGTCATCCATTCCTGCGCCTCCAGCGGCATCAACCACGCCGGCGGCGTCTGCTCGATGAACACCGGCTCTGTCTTCGGCGGGCGGCCTTCGCTCGGCGCCTGGGCCCAGTACGGTCTCGGCACTGCCAACCAGAACCTGCCCGGTTTTGTTGTCATCAAGGACAGCGAGGCCACCGTGGTGAACGGCGTGCGCAACTGGGGCAACGGCTTCATGCCGGCGGTCTATCAGGGCGTCGAGTTCAGCTCCGAAGGCACCCCGATCAAATATCTCGACAACCCCAAGGGGGTGGACCGCCTGCGCCAGCGTGACAAGCTGGACCTGCTCGCCGCCTTGAACCGCAACTACAACGCCAGCCGCGCCAGCAACACCGAGCTGGACGCCCGCATCAAGGGTTACGAGCTCGCCTTCCAGATGCAGGCCGAGGCGCCGGAAGCCGTTGACCTCAGCCAGGAGAGCGAGGCCACGAAGAGGCTCTACGGCATGGACAACGAGGCCACGGCCGTCTTCGGCCGCAACTGCCTGCTCGCCCGCCGGCTTGTTGAAAACGGCGTGCGTTTCGTGCAGCTCTACAGCGGCGCCGGCAGCAAGTGGGACAGCCACAAGGGCATCGAGGTCAACCACTCCCGGCTCTGCAACGCCGTGGACAAGCCCATCGCCGGCCTGCTTGCCGACCTCAAGGCACGCGGCATGCTTGATGAAACCCTGGTGATCTGGGGCGGCGAGTTCGGCCGCACGCCCATGAGCGAACAGGGCGACGGACGCGACCACAACCCGACCGGCTTCACCATGTGGATGGCGGGCGGCGGAGTGAAGGGCGGTCAGACCTACGGGGCCACCGACGACCTCGGCCTCTATGCCATCGAGGACCGCCTGCATGTCCACGACATTCATTCGACGATCCTTTACCTGCTCGGCATCGACCACACCAAGCTCACCTACAACCACAAGGGCCTGCCCGAGCGCATCGACCAGAACGAGGGGCATCCGTTCACGCGGCTGCTGGGCTGACGCGCACAGGGACGGCATGATGTTGCACGTGGTCGTCAAATTGGTGCGGATGCGCCCGTATGGACTGGCATGCACGTCCACCTGCCCCGCCTAGTCCTCCTGCTTGCCATCCTGCTGCTGGGAGCCGCCGCCCAGGCCGCGAACATCGTCATCATGGCCGTCGAGGAGCCGGACAACTATGACGCCGTGAACTCCATGACCGGCTTCGCCGAAAAGGAGCTGCGCCCGCTCGGCCACCAGGTCACCGTCGTGATCGGCGACCGGCCGGTGAAGCATCACTTCGAGGGGCTCGTGGAGGCGCTCAAGCAGGCGGACCTGCTGATCCTGTTCTCGCGCCGCCGGTTTCTGCCGAAGGAGCAGATGGACGCCGTGCGCGCCCACCTCAACGCCGGCCGGCCGCTCCTCGGCATCCGCACCGCCAACCATGCCTTCATCCCGCGCCCGAAGGATGTGGTCGATCCCGGCCTGGACATCTGGCCGGAGTTCACCCGCGAGGTGCTTGGCGGTGAAAACGCCGGTTATGAAACCAAGGGCCTGCCCTACACGGTCAGCGTGCCAGCCGGAGTCAGGACAGCGCTGCTCGACGGCGTGAACAGCGCGAACATCCGCGGCCATCAGTCGCTCTACAAGGTCCTGCCGCTCGCCGCCGACGCCACGCCCCTCCTCATCGGCACCGCCGGGAACGGAGCCTCCACGCCGCCGCAGCCGGTGGCCTGGACCCGGGCCTGCGGGCCTAACAAGGCGCGCGTTTTCTACACCAGCCTCGGCGCGCCCGAGGACATGCAGATTCAGGATGTGCGGCGCCTGCTGGTGAACGCCGTGAAATGGACCCTTGTCCCCTGATGTCATGAGCAAAAATTTCTGCCTCTGCCTTCTCGCCTGCGTGGCCTCGCAGGCCTTGGCCCAGTCGCCCGACCTCGGCGGCGTCAAGGTGACCCTCGAACGCCAGGACGGACCCGCCACGGTCAGCGCCACAAGCTTGGACAAGTTCAAGCTGCGCGTGCAGGTGAACCGCCAAGGGGATGCGCAGGCGCTGAACGTGCGGGTCGAGCTTCCGAAATCGGGACGCAACGACTGGCCCGCGAATGACGTCGAGGTGCGTGATGAGGCGGGCGTGGCGATGCGGGTGAGACGCTCCGGCATCGAGTGGGAGAATCTCGTCGTGCCCGTGCCGGACCAGGTTAGCGCGTTCATCGTGCAGGCCGTTCCACCTCCGGCAACGCCGCCACGCGCCACATCGGAGAAGGAGCGCCTCATTCAAGACGCCACCAGCGGCGCCCAGGTGCGCATCGCGAACTGGCCGCAGGGACGCAGCGCCGCCCTGAGCCTTCGTTTTGACGACTCGCATCCCACGCACCTGAGCAAGGCCATCCCCATCCTGCGCGAATACGGCTTCAAGGGAACCTTCATGGTGAACCCCGGTCCTAAAGAGCCCGGCAGCCGACAAAACTACTCGTTCGAGATGCAGCACGCCGAGTGGGAGGCCGTGATGAAGGAGGGGGACATGGAGCTGGCAAACCACTCCGCGCATCACCGCGGCGCGCAGGGCGACGAGGACATGGATCGCGAGATCGGCGGAGCGGCGGAGGCCATCAGGAAACTCATGCCCGGCAAAAGCCGGCTCATGGCCCTCAACCTCGGCGGCGGCACGACATGGGAGACCACGCGCACGCTGCGCCACTACCTCGACAAACACCAGCAGTTCGACGCCTCCAGCGGCTCGCTCGGCATGGACGACAGTTATGGCGGACGTGTGGAGGCCTTCCGCAAGGCGCTGCAAACCCACCTCGAACGCGGGCTGTGGTGCCGCATTCATTATCATTACATCGGTGAAGGACTCAGCAGCAGCGAGGCGAACTTCCGCACCGCGCTCGACATCGCCAGAGAGCATCAGGACAAGCTCTGGATCGCCGGCATGGCGGACATCCACAAGTATCTGACCGAGCGCGGCAGCGCGAAGCTCACGCGGGTGAAATCCGATGCGAAAAGCCTGACCTTCCAGCTCGACTGCAGCACCGACGCCACGCTCTACGACCAGCCGCTGACGCTGGAGGTCACCCTTCCCCCCGGCTGGCAGGCGGCCGGGACGACCGTTCGTTCAGAAGCCGGGGCGACCCTTCCCTCCCAGCTTGTTCCAAGCGACGGCGGCAGCCTGCTGCGCTTTGAGGTGCCTCCCCGGCGCGCGGCCTACCTGATCACGACCACGCCCTGACCCGTCACGGCCGGGCTTGGAAAAAAAGCGTTATTTCCAGAGCCCGCTGGCATTGCCGCCGCGCAGGCCGAGGATGAGCCGTCATGCCCGCCTCCATAGATCCCCCGCCCGCCCAGCTCAAGGAATGGTTTGATGAAGCCCGTCACCGCAGCCTCGCGCGTGAACTCATGGCGCTTTCGAAGTCCTTCTGCGCGGACACCTTCCTGCGCCTGACGCTGGAAGGCCTGGAGGAGCGCAGCCTGATGCAGAGGCTGCACCAGTGCGCCGTGGCGGCCGATGCAGCCCTGGCCGGCACCTTCCCGCAGAAGGTGCGCGTTCTGCAGAAGCTGGCGCCGAAGATCGGGCACGGCTTCGTGCCGGTCTTCCTGTGCGACTTCGTGGCGACGTTCGGCGCCCATGACCTGGAGTTCTCCATGGAGGCCCTGAAATTTTTCACCCCTTTTGGTTCGGCCGAGTTCGCCGTGCGCGGCTTCATCGCCGCAGACCCGGGGCGCGCGCTGTCCATCATGAAGGGCTGGACCCGCGATCCTGACGAGCATGTGCGCCGGCTGGCCAGCGAGGGCGCGCGGCCGCGCCTGCCCTGGGGCATGAAGCTCAAGGAACTGGTCCGCGACCCCTCGCCCTGCGCGGACATCCTGGAGGCGCTGAAGGACGACGCCTCCCTGTATGTCCGCCGTTCCGTGGCGAACCATCTCAACGACATCACCAAGGACCATGAGGACTGGGTGCTCGACCGCCTTGAGGGCTGGGACCTGGACAGGGAACCCCTGCGCTGGATCGCCCGGCATGCCTGCCGGACCCTGATCAAGCGCGGGCATCCGCGGGCGCTGCAGCTCTTCGGCTTTGGCGGCAGGGCGCAGGTCGAGGCCGGGCTGCAGCTCCGGCCGTCACGCCTCCGGCTGGGCGAGAAGCTGCAGATCGAGGCCGTCCTGCGCTCAACCTCCGGGAAGCCGCAGACGCTCGCCGTGGACTACGTCATCCATTATGTGAAGTCGCGCGGGGCCGCCTTTGAGAAGGTCTTCAAATGGACGGAAATCGAGCTGCCTCCGAAGGGCGTGGTCGAGCTCCGCAAGAACCAGGTCATCCGCGACTTCACCACCCGCAGGCATCATCCGGGCCATCATGGGGTGGAGCTGCAGGTCAACGGACAGCGCGTTGCCAGGACAGGCTTTGACCTGATCGGCAAACCACGCGCATCCTGAACTCAGCAGCCTTCGGCGGCGGTCGGTGGCACCGCCATTGCCGTCCCGCCCTGCGCCTGATGGGTGCGCCGGTATTTCAGGGGCGTCTGGCCGGTGAACTTCCTGAAGCGCTTCACAAAGGCGCTGGGATCATGAAAGCCGCAGTCCGCCGCGATGCCCGCCACGCTGGCGGCGCCATGCCGCAGGGCCTCGGTGGCGTGAAACATGCGCACCCGTTCGACAAAGGCGTGCGGCGTCATCTTCAGCCGTGACTTGAAGATGCGCATGAAATGGCTTTCCGAAAACCCGCAGCGCCTGGCCATGTCGCCGACGGTGATGCGCTCCGCATAGCCTTCCGAGACATGATCGATCGCAGGCAGCAGGCGGTTCAGCTCGGCGTCCCTGCCCATCACGTCGGCATACTTTTCGTTCACCGTGATGAGTCCGCAGACCTTGCCCGCCCGGTCGCGAAGCGGAAACTTGCTCGAATAGCACCAGGCCGTCGGGTGATCGAAAAAGCCTGTCGCATGGATTTCATTGACCAGGGGGCGCCCATTCCTGAAGACCTGGAGGTCGTTCTGCCGGAAGGTTTCCGCGATGATCCTCGGAAAGAGGTCAAAGTCGGTTTTGCCCACGACATCGAATTCAGGATCCCGATGGATGGCCTGCTTCAAGGCGCGGCTCATGAAAACATAGCGCGAGTCGAGGTTCTTGATCATGAACATCGCCCCGGGAACATGATCGAGGGCCTCCAAAAGTTGAAGGTTTCCGGGCAGGCTGGCGAAGAACTTCTCCTGCAGCGTGTGCGTTGGGCTCATGGCGGGATTTTACCATTTTTTGAGGGTTCCGCCACACAGAGCCCCTGCCGAACCTTCGTAACCTAAACCCATGCTCCAGGTTCGCCCAATCCTTGTTTTCCACCGGCACTGCGTCGGCGGATCATGGCGGCGTGCGGTCATGATGACGGCTCTGGCCTTGATCACCGGCGCGGCGGCGGGTGCGGATGACTTCTTCACTTCCAAGGTCGAGCCCCTGCTCAGAAAGCGCTGCTTTGAATGCCATTCGCATGAGCACAAGATCAAGGGCGGGCTCGCCCTCGACTCCAAGGCCGGCTGGGAACAGGGAGGTGAAAGCGGACCCGCCGTGGAGCCGGGCAGACCCGGGGCGAGCCTGCTCATCCAGGCGGTGAGTCATGTGGAAAAGGACCTCAAGATGCCGCCCAAGGCCATGCTGCCGGCCGCCGAGATCGCCCTGCTGGAGGAATGGGTGAAAAAGGGCGCGCCTGATCCACGCGCGGCCGCCCCATCGGCCACGCTGGCCGCTGAAGACGCCTGGGAGGTGGAGTTTCAGAAGCGCCTCGACTGGTGGAGCCTGAAGCCGATGAGCCAGGCCGGCGGCGGCGGCGTGGATGAGTTCATCCGGGCTGCACAGAGGAATGCCGGCCTCGACATGGCGCCGCAGGCCCCGGAGGAGGTGCTGCGTCGTCGTCTGAGCTTCGTGCTCACCGGCCTTCCACCATCCGACTCGTCGCATATGTCCGGCCTGTCCGGCTATGTGGAAGCGCTGCTCAACAGCCCTCACTACGGCGAGCATTTCGCGCGCCGCTGGATGGATGTCGTGCGCTACACGGACACCTACGGCTACGAATGGGACAACCCCGCCAAGGGCTCCCACGAATACCGCGACTATCTTGTCCGTGCCTTCAACGACGACATCGGCTTTGACCAGCTCCTCCGCGAGCATCTGGCGGGCGACCTGCTGGCGAAACCACGCATTCATCCCGCCGCACAGACACAAGAGAGCCTCATCGGCCCCATGTTCTACCACATGGGCGAGCACCGGCATGGCAGCAGCCTCATGTTCAACGGCATTCATCAGGAGATGGTGAACAACAAGATCGACGCCTTTTCGAAAGCCTTCCTCGCCACCACCGTCGCCTGCGCACGCTGCCACGACCACAAGCTGGAGGCCGTTTCCCAACGCGACTACTACGCCCTGGCCGCCATGTTCACCACACCGCGCTGGACATCCCGCGTGATTGACGCGCCGGGCAGGAACGACAAGGCCATCGCCACACTCAAGGAGCTTCGCGAGGACATCCGCACCGAGCTGGCGGAACTCTGGCGCCCCGCCTTCACGGCCGAAAGGCTTCGTCCATGGGCCGACTCCCACCCAAGGGCGCTGACAGGCGTCGGCGCTCCGCTCGCCACGCCGGTCGATCTGGCGAACCTGGCCGTCGCCTGGCGGAAGAGCCGCGAGGCGGCCCAAAGGGCCAACCTTGGCTTCAGCAGGGCATCGCTCGAAAAATGGGTGTTTGAAGGTGACGGCTTCAAGCACGGCCTGACGAAGGACGGCACCCCGCTGATCGCCCTCACGGGCGAAAAGGTCCTTGCAGGCCTGCTGCAGGAGGGGTGGCATTCACACGCGCTCAGCTCAAAGCTGCCCGGCAGCCTGCGCATGCCGCCTCAGCACAGGGTTCAGGGGAGATTCGTGAGCCTGAAGCTCGCAGGCGGCGAATTCGCCGGGCATCTCGTCGTCGACGACCATGCGTTTCAAAACGAAACGGTCGCCTTTTACACCAACCCCGAGCCGCAGTGGAAATCCTTCGCGGATGCGGCGCTGAAAAACGGCGTGCAACAGGTCACCGTGGAATTCTGCACCTCTTCGCTGAATCCCAACTTCCCACCACGCACCGGCCTGGCAAAGGGGCTTCCGAATCATGACTTCGGCCATGACAAGCGAAGCTGGATCAGCATCACGGGCATCGTCACCCACGACACCGCGGGCATGCCGCAGGATGAGCTGGACGCCTTCACCAGTCTTTATGAGGACAATGGCGTCATCGAACCCTGGGACCGCATTGCCGCCTGGTTCAACGCCGCCGCGAGCCGCTGGCGGGAAGGCAGGCCGCATCCCGGCGACCGGGAAGTGCTCGACTGGCTGCTCGCCAACGACCTGCTGCCTAACAAGGCCGCGCCCGGGACAAGGCTCGCCAGGCTGGTCTCCGACTACCGCCGCATCGAGTCCGGCATCGCCTTCCCACGCACGGTGAACAGCATGGACGAACGCGACGTCACGCCCGTCAGCTATCCCCTCAATGTGCGCGGCAACGTCGACACCACCGGTGAACCGGTCGCTCCAGCCTCGCTGAAGATGCTGCATGGCGAGGGTGTTCAAAACCGCCTGGATCTTGCGGAATCGCTGCTGCATCCCGAGCACCCGCTCACGGCCCGCGTGTATGTGAACCGCGTGTGGCAGTGGATCTTTGGCACCGGCATCGTCGCCACGCCCGATGACTTTGGCCGACTCGGCGACAAGCCCTCGCATCCCGAGCTGCTCGACTGGCTGGCCCGCGAGTTCATCCGCGAAGGCTGGTCCACGAAGAAGCTCGTGCGCAAGCTGGTGCTGAGCGAGACATTTCGACAGGACTCGCTACGCAGCCCAGGACCGTCCGCTGCGCAGACGGCCCATTCATCTGCAAGCCGCCCCTCCATGGCCTCCGAGATCGATCCCTACAACCGCCTGCTGTCCTTTTATCCCACCCGCCGGCTGGAAGCCGAGGCCATCCGTGACTCCCTGCTCGCCGTGTCCGGACATCTTGATCCCAGGCTCTACGGCCGGCCCATCCTGCCCTATCGCACGGCCGAGGATGACAAGAAGCGACTCTTCACCGGACCGCTCGACGGAAACGGCCGCCGGTCGATCTACCTGCAGATGTCCATCATGGACCCGCCAAAGTTTCTGACCGGCTTCAACCTCCCCGACCTCAAGCTTCCCACCGGCAGGCGTGACGTCACCAACGTGCCCACGCAGGCCCTCATCCTGCTCAACGACCCGTTTGTGAGGGAGATGGCAGGGCATTGGGCAGGGCAGATGGTCGCCCAGAAATCCACGAAGCCCGCCGAACGCATCCGCCGCATGTTTCTCCGCGCCTTTTCACGGGAGCCTACCGACGCTGAATCCAGACGCTGGCAGGCCGCCCTGCAGTCCTTCGGAGGCGACACCGCCGCCGCGTGGGAAAGCCTCGCCCATGCCTTCTTCAACACGAAGGAGTTCATCTACCACCGCTGACATGAAATCCCCAGGAACCCGCCGCCTCTCACGCCGCCAGATTCTGTCCGGCGCCTCCGCAGGCTTTGGCATGCTGGCCTTTCGAGCGATGGCGGACGTGCCGTTTCACCGCCGCCCCCGGGCCAGGAACATCATCTTCTGCTTCATGGACGGCGGGCCCAGCCATGTGGACACCTTTGACCCGAAGCCGATGCTCCGGAAGCATGAGGGCAGGCCCATCGGCGAAGGCGCGGTGACGAAGCGGTCGCAGTCCAACGCCGGCCGTGTTTGGTTAGGCAGCCCGTGGGAGTTCAGGCAGCGCGGACAAGGCGGCCTTTGGGTGAGCGACCTCCTGCCCCACATCGCCCGGGTGGCGGACAAGCTCTGCGTCGTGCGCTCCATGGTCGGCGAGCTTCCTTTGCATGGTCAGCAGAACCTGCTGCTGCACACCGGCCGCATTCTCGGGCAAGCCCCGAGCCTTGGCGCCTGGGTGTCGTACGGGCTCGGGTCTGAAAACCGCAACCTGCCCGGCTACGTCGTCCTCAACAACGACTGGGTGCCGAACGGAGGGCTGGAAAACTTCGGCAGCTCGTTTCTGCCCGCCAGCCACCAGGCCATCATGCTGCGGGCGAAAGGCGTGCCCGTGGACAACATCGCCCCCCAGGACGCCGCGACCCTCCAGCGCCGCAAACTTGCACTGCTTGCCGAACAAGACGCCGAGTTTGCCGGCAGCACCTCCGACGCACGGGCCATCGAGGCCGCCATCCGCAACTATGAGACCGCCTTTAGGATGCAGGGCACCGTCCCGGCGGTCGCGGACATCGGCTCGGAGCCGGAGCACATCCGCAGGCTTTACGGCGTTGACTCCAGCGATGAACACCAGCGCTTTTATGCCACCCAAGCCCTCCGGGCGCGGCGGCTGGTCGAAGCCGGCGTGCGCTTTGTCGAGATTACCTGCCCGAGCTTTGACGGCAACAACTCCCCCTGGGACCAGCACAGCCACCTCCGGCAGAACCATGCGAAAAACGCCCGCATCACCGATCAAAGCGTCGCCGCGCTGATCATCGACCTGGAGCAGCGCGGGCTGCTGGATGAAACCATCGTCCTCTGGGCCGGCGAGATGGGGCGGACGCCGCACACGCCCAAGGTCAGCGACACCGCAGGCCGCGACCACCACGTGAACGGCTACAGCCTGTTCATGGCGGGCGGCGGCTTCAGGGGAGGCATGACCCTGGGCGAGACCGACGAGTTCGGCAATGCGGTCGCCAGCGATCCGGTGAACATCCACGACATCCATGCCACGCTGCTGCAACAGCTGGGGGTCGATCATGAACGTCTCACTTTCCGCCACGGCGGCCGTGACCAGCGTCTGACGGACGTTCACGGACGCGTGCTGGACCGGCTGCTGGCCTGAATTGCGGAGCCCCGGGTCACTTTTTGCCGAAGAAGTCCGCCAGCTTGCGCAGGTCGTTGTTGGAGGCGGGCTTCATGGCGCTGTCGATGACCTGCTGCTGGAGGGCGGCCAGCTCGGTCACGCCCTTGCGTCCCAGCACGAGCATTTCGTCCATCTGCGCCTGCGTGAAGGTGGCCTCCTCGCCGCTGCCCTGGATCTCGACAAAGTCGCCGCTCTCGGTCAGAACCAGGTTGCAGTCCACGTCGGCCTTGGCGTCCTCCTCGTAGCAGAGGTCGAGCAGGGCTTCATTTTTCCAGATGCCGGCGCTGATGGCGGCGACCTTTTTCTTCAGGGGCTGCTGGGTGATCTTGCCCTTGTCCAGCAGGCGGTTGAAGGCGATGGCGGCGGCGACGCAGGCACCGGTGATGGAGGCCGTGCGCGTTCCACCGTCGGCCTGAAGCACATCGCAGTCGATGCAGAGGGTGCGCTGGCCGAGCTTGGTGAGGTCGACCACGGCGCGCAGGCTGCGGCCGATGAGTCGCTGGATCTCGATGCTGCGGCCGTCGGGGCGGCCGCGGGAGCTGTCGCGGTCCTTGCGGTCGAGAGTTGAGTAGGGGAGCATGGAATATTCGGCGGTGAGCCAGCCGCCGGGCACGTTCTGCACCTTCATCCAGCGCGGCACCTCGTCCTGGATGGTGGCGGCGCAGATGACGCGGGTGTTGCCAAAGGCGATGAGCACCGAGGCGTTGGCGTGAGGGGCGATGTCGAGGATGAAGTCGACGGGACGGAGTTGGTCGGCGCTGCGGCCGTCAATGCGGGGCATGATGCTGGCATAGCGGCGAAGGCGGCAGGGGTCAAGCCTGCGGCAG
>JBIIRD010000139.1:0-7731 GCA_044341745.1 Prosthecobacter sp.
GACTTCCTCATCCACGTCGTCGACGCCAGCGCCTCGCAGGCCCTGGAGTTCTACCAGACCACCACCCAGGTGCTCGGCGAGCTCGGCGCCGGCGACAAGCGCGTGCTCCTGGCGCTCAACAAGACGGATCTCGTCGACGACACCCGGCTCCTGGAGCTGAGGCGCCAGTTTCCAGACGCGGTCTTCATCTCTGTCCGGACCGGCCACGGCATGGACGACCTCTTCCACCGCCTGCATGACATGCTCATCGACCGCGTCGTCCGCCTCGACCTGAGCATCCCGCTCAGCCGCATGGACCTCGTCGCCTTCCTCCATGAGCAGGGCAAGGTGCTCTCCGAGGACTACGAACGCGGCGTCGCCGACATCCAGTGCGTCTTGCCCAGGCGCTTCGAGTCGAAGTTCAGCGAGTTCGTCGTCCGGGCCTGACCCCGGACGCAACTTTCCGTCAGGTCGCTGGTTCATGCGTCATCAAACCCTGATGACGCCATGAAGGTCCCCGCCCTGATTCTCCTCCTGACCGCCGTCGCCGCCTGCGCCGCGGACGAACCCACGGCGCAGGCCCGGGCTCACGCCGGCATCTCCGCCGACCAGCTCAGCTTCTTCGAAAAGAACATCCGCCCCGTGCTCGTCGAGCACTGCTACAAGTGCCACTCCGCCAAGTCCGACAAGGTCAAGGGCGGCCTCACCCTCGACACGAAGCAGGGAACGCTTCTTGGCGGCGAGTCCGGCCACCCCGGCGTCACGCCCGGCAGCCCGGCCGAAAGCTCCCTCTACGAGGCCATCACCTGGCGCAATGACGACATGCAGATGCCGCCGAAGAACCGCCTGCCCGACGAGGTGGTCGCGAACTTCAAAAAATGGATCGAGATGGGCGCGCCCGACCCGCGCGAACAAAAAGTGGCGAACGCCGCCGGCGGCAGGAGGCAGATCAACATGGACGAAGGCCGGAAGCACTGGGCCTTCCAGAAGCCCGTGAAGAGCGCGCCTCCCGCCGTGAAGACGGAAGGATGGGCCAGGACCGGCCTCGACCGCTTCGTGCTCGCCGGCCTCGAGAAGGCGGGGCTTCAGCCCGTCGGCGACGCCGACCGCGCCACGCTGATCCGCCGCATCGCCTACGACCTCACCGGCCTGCCTCCCACCCCCGACGAGGTGAAGGCCTTCCTCGCCGACACCTCCCCCGAGGCCGTGAAACGCGTCATCGACCAGTACCTCGACTCACGCCGCTTCGGAGAGCGCTGGGGCCGCCACTGGCTCGACATCGCCCGTTACGCCGAAAGCAGCGGCAAGGAGGTCAACGTCCTCTACCCGCACGCCTGGCGCTATCGCGACTACGTCATCGAGGCCTTCAACCGCGACAAGCCCTACGACCAGTTCCTCAAGGAGCAGATCGCCGGCGACCTCATGAAGTTTGAAAACAAGCATGACCAGGCGGAGAAGATCGTCGCCACCGGCTTCCTCGCCATCGGCAGCAAGGGCCACAACCAGCGCGACAAGCGCCAGTTCGCCATGGACCTCGTCGACGAGCAGATCGACGCCATGTCCCAGGCCATGCTCGGCCTCACCCTTGCCTGCGCACGCTGCCACGACCACAAGTTCGACCCCGTCACCCAGCGCGACTACTACGCCCTCGCCGGCATCTTCCTGAGCAGCGAGACGCTCTACGGCACCTACAGCCAGCTGCAGAACATCAACCCCGGAACCCTGATCGAGCTGGACCGCGACGCCGACATGCCTGCCGCGCTCGCCGCCCTTTCGCCCGGTGAATACGCGACCTTGAAGCGGCAGCATGAGGAGGCCTCGAAAACGGCGGACGACATCCGTGAGCAGGTGCGCGGCATGAGCGCCGGTGAACGTGAACGCCAGGGCGCCGCCAGCTTCCTGCGCATCCGCAGCTCCTTTGACCGCGCCGAGTCCGTCCGCGCCGACCTCGACCTGTTCAACCCTGACGGCTCGCCGCGTTCGCTCGCCATGGGCGTGCTCGACCGCGACCGCCCGGTCAACAGCCCCATCCTCATCCGCGGTGACCTCAAGCAGCCGGGCGACCTCGTGCCGCGCGGCCTTGTCGAGGTGCTGTGCGCCAAGGGCGAGCCCCTCAACATCAGCCAGGGCAGCGGCCGCCTTGACCTCGCATGGTGGATCGCCTCGAAGGACAACCCGCTCACCGCCCGCGTCATGGTGAACCGCGTCTGGATGAAGCTCATGGGCACGCCCATCGTCGCCACGCCGGACAACTTCGGCTTCATGGGCCAGAAGCCCACCCATCCCGAGCTGCTCGACCACCTGGCCGTCGGCTTCATGGAGGACGGCTGGTCCGTAAAGAGGCTGATCCGCGACATCATGCTCAGCCGCGCCTATCAGATGAGCTCGGGCCACGACGCGCGAAACTACGCCGCCGATCCGGAGAACAAGTGGCACTGGCGCATGAGCCAGCGCCGCCTCGACGCCGAGGCCATCCGCGATGCCATGCTTTTTGTTGCCGGCGTGCTCGACTTCTACCCCGTGGACGGCTCGCCCGTCGCCAGGGCCGGCGAGGGCCGAGAGGGCATCTTCAACCTGGCGCGCGAGGTGTCGGGCAAGCCCTACAACTTCCGCAGCATCTACCTGCCGATCGTGCGCGACCAGATCCCCGAGTTCCTCGGCACCTTCGAATTCCCCGACGCCAGCCTCGTGACCAGCGAGCGCGACACCACAAATGTGCCGGGCCAGAGCCTCTTCCTGATGAACAACCCGCAGACCCTCAGCGCGGCCGACGCCTTTGCGCGACGCATCGGCAAGCTTGAAGGCACCCCGCTTGAACGCCTGACCCAGGCCTACCAGCTTTGCTTTGCCCGGCCGCCCACGCCGGCCGAGCTGGCCGCCATCCAGGCCTTCTGGACGCGCTTTCCCGACCAGGCCGCCGGCGGCAGGCAGACGCAGCAGGCCAGGGACTACCGCAAAAACGCCGCGCTCTCCGCCTTCTGCCAGAGCCTCTTCGCCAGCGCCGAGTTCCGCTACCTCAACTGAGCCTGTCCTTCACGATCCGGCCGAAAAAGCGCAGGCTGTCGGCGAGGTGCTCCTGCCAGTACTCCCAGCTGTGCGCGCCGGGGAACTCCTCATAGACATGCGCCATGCCGGCGCGGTCGAGCTCCTGATGCAGCCTGCGGTTGTGCTCCACCAGCAGGTCATCGGCTCCGCAGTCAAAACGCAGCGGCGGCAGACGGTGAGCGTTCATCTTCAAACAGGCCAGCACCTGGCTGGGCCGGTCTTCCGCAAGGTCGAACTGCTCCGTCGTCTCCTCCACAAAACCCTGCATCTGCGCCACGTCGGTGATGCTGCTGTGCGCGCTGATGCCCGCATACAGCTCCGGATGCAGAGCCCCGAGACGCAGCGCCCCGTAGCCGCCCATGGACAGGCCGCAGATGAAGCGCAGGCCCTCGGCGCAGTTCGGCTCCACCTCGCAGGCGGCAGCGGGCACCTCCTCGACGATCCAGCGCGCATAATCAGCATCGGCATGGCGCAGGTAGCCACTGCCGTCCCCCCAGAGGCCGTCGGAAGGCATCGCCAGCATCATCGGCGGCAGGCCCTCGTGCTCGATCAGCCGCCTCAGCACCTGATGGGCCGCGCCCTTGAACAGCCAGGCCCAGTGGCTGCCATAAACCCCGTGCAGCAGCGTCACCAGCGGCAGACGTGAGGCGCGGATGCAGGGCGGCACAAAGAAGGTGATGTCCGCCCTCCGGCGCAGCGCGGCGGATTTCACGGTCACAAAATGCACGCCTTCAGGCGCCAGGCTTGGATTCGAGATCTCGATGGTTCGGAACGACATGCCCAACCCCTGCCGCATCCGGCGGCGCCTGCCAAGGCCGTTCATCGGCGCCTGCCATCCAGCCTCTGCATCCCCCCAACAAAAAAGCGTCCCGGGGGACCGGGACGCTTCGTGAGGAATGGGTCTGGCTTGCGTGAATCAGGCAGCCTGTTCGTCAATGCGAACGACCTTGTAGCCGCCGATCGCCTTGAAGTAGAGCAGCAGCAGCAGGTAGATCGCCGCCATAGTGGCGGGGATGTAGGAGTCGGCCTTCAGCGTGGCGCGGTCGCCCTTCTGGTCGGCCTCGACAACCGCCTTCTGATCGGCGGTTTTTTCCTTGGCATCCTTGGCTTCACCGAGCTTCTTGCCGTCGAGACCGAAGGCGGAGGTGGAGGGCAGGTTCAGGAAGGTCGAGGGTTTCTCAGCCTTGTACTGGGCATACAGGGCGGGGTTGGCCTTCTCCAGTTCCTGGCCGGCGAAGCGATCCTTGCAGTAGCCCAGGCCGGGGCCGCCGATGAGGCCGGCGGAAAGCATGCCGATGCCGCCCATGATGGACATGGCCACCGCACCCGTCTGAGGGAAGCGGTCGCCGATGACCGCCAGCATGGTGGGCCAGAAAAAGGTCTTGCCGACGGCGTAGATGCCGAGGGCGACGAGGGCCATGCTGAAGGTGTTCATGGTGCTGGCGAGGTTCAGCCCGACGCAGGCGATGACGGCGCAGACCAGAAGGAGGCCGATGGGGGAGAGCTTCAGCTTGGATTCAATCCAGTGGGCGCAGAAGCGCAGGCCGAACATGATGATCGAAGTCCAGAAGAAGAGGATCTTGCCCTGGGTGGAGGAGAACAGGTTGCCGGTGATGTTCTGGATCCAGCCGTCGGTGCCCAGTTCGACAGCGCCGACAAGGGCGTGGGTCACGAACAGGACGAAGAGCAGGATGGAACCGAAGGAGAACTTGGTGATTATGCCGACGGCGATGAGCAGCGCGCCACCGATGGCGTAACCAATGGTGGCGGCATTGGCCGGGGAGAAGGCCTTGCTGATGTCACCGAAGAACAGGGCCAGCAGGTAGCAGGCGACCACGGCGCCCAGGATGCCGACAGGCTTGAACATCTGGACGAAGCTGGCGCCCTTCTCGGCGGCCTCGGACTTCGGAAACTTCTGGCCCAGGAACATGATCGCGTAGAGCACGGTGGGCACCAGGTAGAGAGCGAGCTGGGTCTTCCAGCCGACCTGCATCTGGTCGTCGAGGATCCAGCCAGCCACCACGCCGATCACCATGCCTGCAGGCCAGGAGGCGTGCAGGATGTTCAGGTAATGCGTGCGGTTCTCGGGGAAGAGGGTCGCGACCAGCGGGTTCGCCACGGCTTCGAGAGTGCCGTTGGCGTAGGCGAAGATGAACATGCCCCAGAAGAGGAAGTTGTAGGCGTTATCAGGCGTGCTGGCCATGAAGGTCACCACGGCGGAGAGCACGTGGCAGATCAGCGCCAGGGCCACCAGCTTGCCATAACCAATTTTGTCCACGATCACCCCGCCAAGGATGATCCCGAAGCAGAAGCCCGAGAAACCGGCGCCGCCGATGGCGCCGAGCTGTGCGGCGGTGAAGCCGAACTCCTTGCCCCAGTTGTCAAAGATGCCGCCACGGATGGCAAAGCCGACACCGGCGGCCAGAATGGCCATGAAGCCTGCCCAGAGGAGGCGCATTCGATTGTTTTCACTCATAGGGATGATGGATGGGATGATGGGGTGGATGATGAAACAGCCCGGCCAGCCCCGGCCTGATGGCCCGGGTGGAAGAGCGGGCTGGTTTTAGAGGCGGTGGCGGGGGGTGACAAGACAAAAAAGGGCGGCCCGCAAAGGCCGCCCCGATCGAAAAAGCTGAAAGAACCCAGGCTCAATGACCGCCGATGGCGACCGGCTTGTAGCCTCCCCGGGCCTTGAAATAAAACCACATGCCCAGGTAGCAGACCAGCATGAAGCCGGGCAGCACCGCGATGTTCGTGAAGGCCCCGCGCTTGCTGTCGGCCTGCACCGCGGTCAGCTCCTTCGTCGAAGCCTCGTCCAGCGCCTTGATCTTCGCCTGGTCCAGGCTGGGCGTCTCCCCGAAGATGCTTGGCTTCGACGGTCCGGAAACCTTGGCCAGCAGGGCGCCGTGATCCTTTTCCAGCCGGCTGTGGATGTCCTGGTCCTGCTGATATCCGATGAAGGGGCTGCCCAGCACGCCCAGGAACAGCACACCCACGGCCGAAACGCCGTTCAGGGTCAGCGCGCCGCCCTTCGGGAACTGCTCGGAGGTCAGGCCCAGCGTGGTGCTCCACAGGAAGGTCTTGCCAAAGGCGTAGATCGTCGAGGCCGCGACGATGGCCCAGCCGACGCTTTTCGACAGCAGCATGAGCCCGACGATGGCCACCCCGGAGCCCATGACCAGCAGGCCGATCGGCGAGAAACGATGCACGATGGGGCCGGCGTAGAAGCGCAGGATGGTCATGATGGCCGAGACATACACGAAGATCCAGGCGGCGAAGTTCGGCGAATCCGCCGGGCCGTTCAGCTTCAGCAGCTCGGGCATCCAGCCGTCGGTGCCCAGCTCGGTGGTCGCCAGCGGCCCGATCACCACCAGCACGACGAGGAACAGCCAGTTGCCCAGCGAGCCCGTGTAAAAGCCGGCGGCCAGGCCGACGACGGCACCGGCGATGAGCGAGGTGCTCATGGTCGCCTCCCTGCCGGCGAGCTGCATGATGGCGAAGTACATCAGGAAGCCGATGATGAAGAAGCCCACCGCCCCCACCTCCTTCAGCATGTCGCGGTAGCTGATGCCGGCGGCCACGCGCTCATTGACCGGAAAGCTGCACGGCAGGATGAGCAGCGCGTAAAGGATCACCGGCACGAAGCAGAGCGCGAAGCGGAACTTCCACACGGCGTCAAAGAACAGGGTCGTGTGCGGGAACAGGGCGCAGAACAGCGCGCCCAGCGCCAGGCCGGCCGGCCAGCCCGCATGCAGGATGTTCAGCCACTTCGACTTGTCCTTGTTGAACACCGTGGCGACCACCGGGTTGATGAAGGACTCCACCGTGCCGTTGGCCACGGCGACGAGCAGTGTGCTCCAGTAAAACGACTCATAGCCCGTGGCGTTCAAGGTCAGCACCAGCGAGACCAGGTGGCAGCCGATGGCAAACAGAGCCACCGTCTTGTAGCCGATCCAGTCGATCACCAGGCTGAAGAAGATGATGCTGAGGGCGAAGGGCCACATGCCCGCGCCGTTGATGTTGCCCTTCTGGGCCTCGGACAGGTTGAAGCTGTCCTGCAGCTCCCCGATGGTGTTGGCGCGCACGCCAAAGACAAACGAGGTCGCCACAAGGGCGATGAAGCAGGCCCAGAACAGCTTCATGTCAGGCCTGGAGTCGGAGGAGGATGGGGTGCTCATGGTTCGGAATCGCGGGCCGTGATTACAGGGGAAAGCCCCTGGGGCGGCAAATCTTTTTTCCTGCCTGGCCGAACCACGCGCACCGGCGGCCTCACTCGCTGAAGGCCTCGGTCACCACCTCGCCGTCCAGGATCGCGGGCCTGTCGACGCCCATCAGCCAGAGGACCGTGGCGGCGGTGTCGTAGGTCATCACGGACTTCTTGCCGATCGCGCGACCCTTGGTCACGCCCTTGCCCCAGGCCACCCAGGGGATGTGGATGTCCTCGGGAACGGGGTTGAAGTGATTCCTCTCCTTGCCGCCATGGTCGGCGGTGAGAATGACCGTGCTGGTGTCACGCAGGCCGGCCTTGTCGATGGCCTCCAGGACCCGGCCCAGCGCGTCGTCGCACTCCTTGAAGGCCGCGAGCTGCTCCGGCGAGCCCCAACCTATTTTGTGGCCAACAGTGTCGCCGTCCGGCAGATGGATGAAACAGAGCGCGGGCTTCCTCTCCAGGATGTAAGGGACGGCACGCTCAACCACGCCCCGGGC
>JBIIRD010000166.1:0-61878 GCA_044341745.1 Prosthecobacter sp.
TCGTCATCTGGGGCGGCGAGTTTGGCCGCACCTCCGACTCCCAAGGCAGCGTGGGCCGCGATCACAACCCCAACGGCTTCACCATCTGGATGGCCGGCGGCGGCGTCAAAGGCGGCGTGCATCACGGCGCCACCGATGAGTTCGGCTACCGCGCCGTGGAAAACAAAGTCCACGTCAACGACCTACACGCCACCCTTCTCCACCTCATGGGCCTCGACCACGAAAAGCTCACCTTCCGCCACAACGGCCGCGACTACCGCCTCACCGATCTCGGCGGGAAGGTGATCACAGAGGTGCTGGCGTAACCAGCTCAGTCATTCTCGTTTCGAAACCAACGTCGCTGACCTCAAAGATGAACCCGCATTAGGCAGAAGAATGGGGGCAAAAGAATCCAATCGATCATTCTCCTGCCTAAACTCAGTCCATCTTCAGCCCGGCCCAGCCGTGAGCCGGGTTTGTGCTTTGAGAGGTGTTTTTTAACAGGCTGCTAAGGTCTGCTCTGTTCGCGGTATTGTCATGCTGCATGACCGATTCCCGCACCCAGCAAGTGCTCCAGCTCTTTGTCCGCCATCAGCCGCGGATCAAAGGGTTCATCCTCGCGTTGCTGCCGGACTTCGCAGCGGCGGAAGATGTGTTGCAGGAGACGTTCTTGGTGGTGCAGCGGAAGGCTGAGGAGTTTCAGCCGGACTCGAACTTCCTCGCGTGGGCCTTTCGCATCGCGCGGTTTCAGGTGATGAAGGCGCAGACGGCGCATCAGCGTCATGCGGAGCGTCTGTCGGACGCCGTGCTCGAATCGCTGGCGGATAGCGCCCCGGTGGAGCCTTGGGATGATCGCAGGCTGGCGCATCTGCCGCTTTGCCTCGACAAGCTGGCTCCGCAGGCCAGGCGCATCATCGACCTGTTTTATCGCGATGAACACAAGCCGCAGGAGATCGCCGCACGGCTCTCCTGGACGCCCGGAGCCGTGAGCGTGGCGCTCTCGCGTGCTCGCAAGGCCCTGCGCGAGTGCATTGAGCAGCAGATGACGCTTTCAAACCTTTCCGCACCATGAACGACGAACGTCTCGATCACCTCATTAGCAGCCATCTGCACGGCATGCTCACTCCGGCGGAGCGTGAAGAACTGGAGCAGCGCCTCCAGCACTCCGCCGCGGATCGCGAGCGCTTCTGGCAGGAGGCAGAGCTGCACTCCATGATGCACGCTTCATTGCAACCGGAGACCGTTCTCCCAGAGCGGCAACGCTCGGCGACTACTCCTTGGTTTGCCTGGCGTCCGCTGACCGCGGCGGCGGCTGGCATCATGTTGGGCATGTTCTGCACGTCGGTGGTGTTCGGCTATGTGATGCCACGAGCGGTGGCGACGGCCTCGCGGTTGTTTGCGCTGGTGGATGGGAGTTTTGAAGGACTGCCTGGACGTGTGGCTTCGGGCTTTCCTTGTGAGTTCGGAGTCTGGAGCGGTGACGAAGCCGAAGCGGCGGACACTCTGGCCGTGGACGGGCGGCGAGCGCTGAGCTTTGTGCGTGCGGAGAGGGAGACGGCGCTGCCAAACTATGGTGCCGCGTCCTGCGATGTGTATCAGCTTGTCGATTTGAGGTCGTTGAAGGCGGACGTTGACCCCGCAGAGGCTACGCTGGAGCTGAGCGCCCGGTTCCTGGATGCACGGGGCCGTGCGGGGGAGAAGGTGAAGTTCATCTGTCGGCTTTATGTCTTCTCCGGCGCACCGGATGCGTTGCCTGCCGAGTGGCCGCTGTCGCAAAAAGAGGCGTTGGCAGCCGGGTCTGGCACTTTCGACAGCTTTGGTGGTGCTCCATCCACTTGGCAGACCGTCTCCACCAAGGTGTTGCTGCCTCCAGGCGCGGATTTTGCGGTGATTCATCTCGTCGTCCACAAGCCGAATAACCCCGCAGGCTCCGAGGCGCTGTTTGGCGATCAATTCGCCGATGATGTGCGCCTCACGCTCAAAACCCAGCCAACACTGCCAGTGCGGCTGGCGCACCGCTAACGAGCCCCGCGCATGAGCGAACCCGAACTCACCGAGCACACCCAGAAGCTGTCCCGCATGATTCAACGCCACCTTCCCCACGCTCCCGGCCGTGCTTTGGACCTGCTGCCCCAGGTGCCCTGCCGTCACACCCGCCATCGTTTGGCGGGGCTCATCGCCTCGGCGTGGTCTCGCTCTGACATCAATCAAGCCTGGAGCGCGGTTTCGGCTTCTTCACTGCCCGCCACCGACAAGCAGGTGCTCTTCAATGAGCTTTGGGGCTGACCGGCATCCCGTCATTCATTCCTACAAAAGCCATGTCCTCGTTCCCTACCGTAACTTCTCTCCGTTTCCTTCTTGCCGTCTTCCTCACGAGCATGTCCTTCACCATGCAGGGGGCGGAGATTTCCGCCACGGATGCGGTGGTCCGCTCGGGGCTTTCGCCCTTTAACTGGATCATCCGTGATGACTCGATCAGTTCCTCCATCGGTGGAGCTTCGTTGGTGGTGAAGTTCACCGGCACCCGGCAGGTCGGGTTGAAGGTCGATCTTTCTGCCTTTCCGGGGAAGGCGGCGTCGAGTTTTCCGATTCTCGCATGGCAGGTGAATGGCGGCGCGGTGCACTCGCATCAACTCGCGGCAGGGCAGTCGTCGCTGGTCCTTGCGGAGGGCGTGGCGGACCCGGTGATCGAGCTGTTCATCAAGGGCATGTCTCCCTGGGAGGATCGCTGGACGGGTAAGGTGCCAGCGAACTCGGTGAAGATCACAGGTTTCACGGTGGATGAGGGTGCGAAGGCGGAGACGGTGCCGCAGGCCGAGAAAGTCTGGCTAAACATCGGCGACTCGATCCTCGCGGGAGACGCAGCGGCTTACGCGGAGGGCCAGGGCAGGCCGAAGCGCGATGAGTGGGCAGCCTCGGATGATGCGCGGGCGAGCTATGGCTGGCTGCTCGCACGGCATTTTGGTCATCGCGAGTCGCGCATCGCCTTTGGCGGTTACAATTGGGGCGGCAGTCTCGGCAAGGTGCCTGATCTCACCACGGTGATCGAGCAACGCCTGACCACGCCTGCTCCCGCCGTGGCACTGGTGAATCTGGGCACGAATGGCAAACCCACGGACGAGCAGGTCATCGCCGCATTGAAGAAACTGCGTGAGCGTTGTGGCACGAAAACGAAGATCCTCGTCATGATCCCCGTCTCCGGCGCCGCGCGTGCGGAGGTGACGCGGGCCTACAAGACCTGGCAGACCGCCACGCCGGATGCGAATGCGCATTTGATCGATCTGGGCAAGGTGAGCTTCGCCACGGCGGACAAGGTGCATCCCACAGCGGCGGGGCATCGGGCCATTTTCCAGGCGATGCTGCCTAAGGTCGAAAAAGTGCTCGGCAGTTCGGCGAAAGGCTCCACCGCACTCGCCCCAGCACCGCTTCCCAAACGCAAACCGACCCCAGGCAAGCCCAATGTGCTCGTCATCGTCACCGACCAGCAGTTTGCCGAGGTGATGAGTTGCCGCATGGGGCGAGAGCACCTCCACACGCCGGCGCTCGACAGCCTGGCCGCGCAGGGCACCTCCTTCACCCGCGCCTACTGTGTTTTTCCACTCTGCGGCCCATCCAGGAACTCCATGTTCACTGGTCTCTATCCGCAGCACGTCCGCTGGAAGCCCGTTCACGATGATCCCTCGATTTATCTCGGACGCCACCTGCTGGATGCGGGATACGACACCGCCTACAGCGGCAAATCAGAGCTGCGTGGCAAGGAGATCGCGCTGCATGGATTTCAGAGCATCCTCGCACCGCAGGGCGGTCCCACGCGGATCGAGGCGATGAAAAACGGCGGCTGGGATGTTTGGGCAGCGAACGAGGCGGTGAAGTTCATTGCCCAGCCGCGCGACAAGCCGTTCCTGCTCGTCGCCAGCTTTTTGAATCCGCACAACATCTGCGAATGGTCGCGTCGGCTCGCGGGGATGCCCGGTGACCTCGACTGCGGTGAGATCGGCGAACCTCCGCCTGTGGAGAAACTGCCGCCAGCGCCCGCGAACCTCGCCCCGCAGCGCGACGAGCCCGACGGCATGACGTTGATGCGGCGCTCCTATCAGGCGAGTTCATCGTTTCCCGTGGGCGGCTACACCACGGAGGACTGGCGCAGGCATCGCTGGGGCTACTACCGCATGGTGGAGCTGGTGGACAAGGAAATCGGCCGCCTGCTCACCGCCCTGCGCGAGGCTGGTATCGAGGAGGACACCATGGTCCTCTTCACATCCGATCATGGCGAATGCGCCGGAGCGCATGGCTGGAACCAAAAGAGCGTGCCCTATGATGAATCCACCCGCGTGCCCTTCATCGTCAGTTGGAAAGGCCACACCCGGCCTGGCACCTCCGATCTACTCGTGAATACGGGCATTGATCTTGTCCCTACCGTGCTCGCCGCAGGCGGTGTGGCCGTTCACGCCCACCTGCCCGGCAGCAGTGTGCTGAATATCGCGCTAGGCAAACCCGCAGCCACCTGGCGGGAGGAAGTCATCAGTCAGATGAGCATGTCCCAGGGCGCGGAGGTGGATGGCATCAAGCCCACGCTGAAGTGGTGGATGGTGCGCACTGCCCGTTACAAATATTGCCTCTTCAGCACAGGCGAACGCCGCGAGTCCCTCGTGGACATGCAGGCGGATCCCGGAGAGATGCAGAACCTCGCCGCCGACCCGGCCCACCGCGCCATCCTCCTCGACCACCGCGAGCGTCTCGCCCGATATGGACGCGAGCATCAGGACAAAGGCGTCGCGCTCTCCCTCGCGCATGACGTGGCCCCCGTGCCATTCACCTCGAAACCCTCTCCCGCCAAAGCGGCGAAGGAAAGGTGAGTTTGTCCAGCCAATCTACACCCTTGCCCCTATCTATTTTATGCCCCTGAAACGCCATCTTCAGACCGCCGCTGCCCTGATCCTATTGCATACCTCAGTCACGGCGGCTGAGGATTCCCTCAAATCCTCACCTCTCATGCTCTCCGGCTCCTGGGTTCCTGAGAATCCGCATCAGATCGACTTCGCTGCCTTGCCAAAAGTGCCTAGCGAACACGTCATCATCAGCGATGTCCGTCCGCCGAAAACGGCCGGTCCATCCCCCAAGAAAAGGACGGGCGGTGTGAACCAGCACAACTACCTCGCGCATCATGACGGCCAGTTTTGGGCCATGTGGAGTGATGGTTCAGGTGAGTCACCAGGACGGGAGGATCAAGTCGGACAACGAGTAAAGTTCGCCACGAGCCCGGATGGTTTGAAATGGAGCACGCCGAAGTTCATGACGCCTATCCCGCCAAACTCAGGGCCCGATTCGCCGCACTACGGCACCCGCACCGTCAAAGGCATGCGATGGATTTCTCGCGGTTTTTGGAAACGCGATGGAGAACTGCTCGCACTCGCCTCGCTCGATGAGGCGGCGGGCTTTTTCGGCAAGAGCCTGGAACTCCGAGCCTTTCGTTTCGACCAAGCCACAGGCGAATGGAGCGATGGCGGCTTGGTCTTCAAAAACACCATCAACAACTTCCCGCCCATCAAGCTCCGCACGGGCGACTGGATGATGTCCCGCCGCATGTTTGACTACTCGAAGACCGGCGTGCATTTCCTCGTTGGCGGCGTGAAGGCGCTCGATGACTGGCAGTCCTTTCCCGTGCTCGGGAGCGCCGCCGAACTCAAGGCCGAGGAGCCGGATTGGTGGATTCTCCCGGACAATCGTCTTGCCGCCGTCTTCCGCGACAACCGCCGCAGCGGGTTCCTTTACCGCGCTATCTCTGCTGATGACGGCCGCACCTGGACCACGCCAGTGAAGACGAACTTCCCCGACGCCACTTCGAAGATCAGCGGCCTGCGTCTCCACGATGGCCGCTATGTCCTCGTCTCCAATCCGAACCCTAAGAAGCGTGATCCGCTCACGCTCTCCATCAGCGAGGACGGTCTCGTCTTCACCAAGATGCTCTACCTTGTCGGCGGTCGTCACATCGACTACCCTCACGTCATCGAGCACGATGGCAGCCTCTTCATCGCCTTCGCTGGGGGCAAACAAACCGTCGAGGTGCTGAAGGTGAAGCTTGCTGATGTCGATGCCATCAAGATGCCCGCGAAAGCTCTCATCACCGCTCCGAAGCCATGAGAATCTCGAAGGCGTCCTTACCTCTCCTGGCGTTCCTTTGCTGCCAAGCTATGGCCCAGGACATCGTCATCTACGGCGGCACTCCCGGAGGCATCTCTGCAGCCACTTTCCCGCACACGATGCCGCCCGCAACCCCGCTCAAAACAAGGCCCGCGCAGATGAGTATCGCTGCGATTACACCTCCCATATTCAGTATCCCATGGAACTCAGGCAACGACCTATGAAACATATATTCAGTTCACTGTTCTGCATTGGCTTGGCTTTCTCAGTGCTCGCCGCCGAGCCAACCAAGCCCAACATCCTCTTCATCGTCGCCGACGACCTCGCCACACGAATCGGTTGCTATGGCGATAAAGCGGCTATCACACCGAATCTCGACCGTCTGGCCGCCGAAGGCGTCGTTTTTACCAAAGCCTACTGCCAGGGAGCCGTCTGCACGCCCAGTCGCACCTCCTTCATGCTCGGGCTGAAAACCCGCCACGCCAAGGCGAATCACTTCATCCAGCATCCCGACACGATGACCCTGGGCCGCTGGTTTCGTGAGCATGGCTATCAAACCGCCGCCATCGGCAAACTCGACCACGACGATCCCAACGACGCCTACACCGACCGAAAGGCCTGGGACGTGCGCGTGAAGCGTGAGGACATGACCCCGAGGATGCCAACCGATAACACCTTCTTCGATGAAGACCTCGGTCAGCAGCGGAAGCGCGTCTCCCTCATCCGCCTAGCCGATTCCTCGGAGGCTATGGGAGACTGGGTGCGTGCCGAGCGCATGATCCAGTTCCTAGAAAAGGAACGCGATGCCTCAAAGCCTTTCTTTGCCGCCATCGGCTTTCATACCCCGCATGCGCCGTGGGACAGCACCCGCGCGATTTACGATCAGCACGCCCCAGCCAAGTTCGCGCCAGAGATCACCCCTTCCGATGCCACGCCCCTGCCGCCCGGCTCGCTACTGCAAGAGCCCGGCATGGAAATGACGGAAGCGCATCAGCGCGAAGGCATCCGCGCCTACTACGCGGCAGTCACCACACTTGATCAGCAGATCGGTCGCTTGCTCGATCACCTTCGCGCCAAAGGTCAGCTCGAAAACACCCTCGTCGTATTCACCAGCGACCACGGCTATCACCTCGGCTGGCGCGGCCAGTGGTGCAAACACAGCATCGACGAGCAAGTCATGCGCGTGCCACTCATCGTGCGCCATCCACAGGGGGCCAAAGGAGCGAAGGCCGGCGGCATCGTCGAACTGCTCGATCTTTTTCCGACCTTCTGCGACTTCGCGGGACTCTCCGCGCCCGACACGCTCGATGGCAAGAGCTTCCTCCCTCTCATCAAAGACCCCAAAGCCGAAGGCAAACCCGGTGCCTTCTGCCAATGGGGCAACGGACGCACCGTCCGCACACAGCGCTGGCGACTCACGGAGCGCCGCGATGGCACTTCCGAGCTATACGATCACAACAACGACGCCAGCGAGTATCACAACGTCATCACCCAACCCGAGCAAGCCGCTCTGGTGAAGCGCCTGCATGGAATGCTTGAGACGGAGTTTGGGACGATGGCAAAAGCAGCTCCAAGCACAGCGAAAGCCGATACCAAGCGACCAACCCAATGAGAATCGTTCTCCATCTCATCACCGCTCCGAAGCCATGAGAATCTCGAAGGCATCCTTACCTCTCCTGGCGTTCCTTTGCGGCCAAGCTATGGCCCAGGACATCGTCATCTACGGCGGCACTCCCGGAGGCATCTCTGCGGCCATATCCGCCGCACGCCTGGGCCGCGAGGTAACGCTCGTCGAATACCACGACCACATCGGTGGCATGACCACAAGCGGCCTCGGCAAGAGCGACATTGAAAACCGCGCCATGATCGGCGGCATCTTCAAGGAGTTTGTCAAAGGTGTGCATGAGCACTACCTCGCGAAATACGGAGCTGAGCACGAACACACCAAACTCTGCCAGGATGGCTACTATGCCGAGCCGCATGTGGCGGAGCAGGTCTTCGAGTCCATGCTCGTCAAAGAGCCGAAAATCACCATTTTGAAAGGTTGGCGTCTCAAAGCTGCACAAGTTACCGAAAGCAAGCTGCGCGGCGTCACCCTCGTGGATCGGAAAAACGGCGAAGAGAAGCCTCTGAGCGCCAAAGTCTTCGTCGATGCCACTTACGAGGGCGATTTGTATGCAGCCGCCGGAGCTGGCTTTCGCCTCGGTCGCGAGTCGAAGGCCGACTTCGACGAACCTCATGCCGGAGTCGTCTATTTTGACTATCAGAGCCACGAGTTCCTCCCCGGCACCACTGGCAGGGGAGACGACGCCTTGCCAGCCTACACCTACCGGCTGTGTTTGACCAAGGACCCCGCGAATGCAGTGCGCATGACCGCGCCGCCGCCCGGTTATGATCGTCGGGACTATCTCGCCTACTTCGATGACCTCAAGGCAGGCCGCCTCGCCGGGCCGAAGGTCTTCAAGCCCGGTCGCGGCTACAATCCGAAGCATTTCGACACGCTCGTGCGTGCCTTGTCCGTCGCCGACATCCCCGGCAACAAGTGCGACGTGAACATCAACCCGCGTCCGCTCGGTTTTCCCTTTCCCGAGGAAAATCGCGGCTACATCGACGGCGATGAAGTGACACGCGAGCGCATCCGCCAGCGTCATCGCAGCCTCGTGCTCGGCATGCTGTGGTTCCTGCAAAACGATCCCGAGGTGCCGGAGTCGCATCGCGCTTTGGCGAACGAGATGCACCTGCCAAAGGACGAGTTCACCGACAACGGGCACTTCCCCTGGCAGCTCTATGTGCGCGAGGGCCGCCGCCTCGTCGGCGAATACACACTCACGCAGCACGATATCACCGGCAAAGGCCAGGAGCCCAAGCATCACGCCGACAGCGTCGCCGTGGGTGAGTTCCCCATCGACAGCTTTCCCTGTCGCAAACGCCAGCCGGGCGACACCCTCGTGCTCGAAGGCTACCTCGGCATGTTGGATTACATCACCCGGCCCTACGAGATCCCGTATCGCATCCTGATTCCTGAAAAGATCGACGGCCTCATCGTCCCCGTCGCCGCCAGCACCACTCACGTTGCCTTTTCCAGCATACGCATGGAGCCGACGTGGATGGCCCTGGGGCAGGCCGCCGGAGTGGCCGCCCACCTGGCGATCAAAAGCCGAATCGAACCACGCAAGGTGCCTGCTCATGATCTCCAATCCATCCTCACCAGCCAAGGCCAAGTCATTCGCCACACCAACTGATTCAACCATTCTTTCGCCCCCAATCTCCTTCCTAAACTCAGCTCATCACTCCGTTTCCTTCCCATGACCAACCGCCGCCATTTCCTCCGCAGCACCGGCACGCTCATCGCATTGCCTGCGCTTGAATCCATCGGCTTCAAAGCCTTCGCCGCTTCGAAAGTCGCGACACCGCCGAAGCGAATGGTGTTTCTCGGTTTTGGTTGGGGCGTGACGAATGAGACTTGGTTCCCGGACAAAACGAAGGTCGGGGCCGATTGGCAGATCTCTGAGGGCCTCAAGCCGCTCGCGAGGCATCAGAAGGACATCACGGTGGTGCAGGGCTGCACGAACAAGTTTGCCAATGAAGCGCATTGGGGCAGCACGTTTTGGCTCACGGGGGCGAATCGTTATGCGGAGCCCGGCCAGAGCTTTCACAACAGCATCAGCGCGGATCAGGTGGCGGCGGCGCATTTGGGGAAAGAGACGCGCTTTGCCTCGATCCAGCTCAATTCGCCTGATGTGCAGAATTCCGGCCACGGTCCCGGTTTGTCGATGGCCTGGGACATGCGCGGCAAACCGATGGCGGGGCTCGAAAATCCGGTCGCGGCATTTCATCGCCTGTTTTCGGATGACACCACGCCGCTGAGCCAGCGACAGGCGATGCTGGCGCAAAAACGCAGCGTGCTGGATGCCGTGCTGGAGGATGCAAAGCGCGTGCAAAACGGCCTCACGAAGACGGACATCGACAAGCTCGACGAATACTACCAAAGCATCCGCGACATCGAGGTGCGACTCGGCAAGGACGAGCAATGGCTCAGCGTGCCAAAGTCCAAACCGCCCATCTCCGAACCCACACCCGGTCTCGCAGGCAAAGCGGAAATTGAAGTGATGTATGACCTCATCGTCGCCGCCTTGCAGACGGACAGCACGCGTGTGCTCACTTATCGACAGCCGGTGGGCACCTTGCTGCAAAGTCTCGGCACCAAGGTCGCGCCGCATGACATGAGCCACTACAGCCCCGGTGATCGCATGGCCGCCTCGCAGAAGCGTGACACGACTCAGAGCGAGCTGCTCGCCGGTCTCATCGACAAGCTCAAGGCCACGAAGGAAGCCGATGGCACGACGTTGTTTGATCACATCGCCCTCGCCTACGGCAGCAATATCCGCACCATCCACTACCTCGACAACTGCCCCACCGTCCTCACCGGCGGAGCCGCAAACCTCATACTCGGCCACCACCTCGTCCTGCCCAAAGACACGCCGCTGTGCAACGTCTGGCTGACCATGCTGAAAGGCCTCGGCATCCAAGCTGAGCGGCATGGTGACAGCACGGGCGTGGTGAAGGAACTCATCGTGTGATCCGCAAGCCACTTTTGGCAGAAGAATGGGGGCAGGAGAATTAAACCCTTCATTCTTTTGCCCCCATTCTCTTGCCTATTGAATCTCATGACTCGGCTCGTCCTCGTTCTCGCCTTCATCACCTCCGCGCTCTTCGCCAAGCCACCCCAGGCCGTGCTGGATGCCAAACACCGCGTCTTTCTCAAAGACAACTGCCTCACTTGCCACAATGCCGAGAAGCAAAAAGGCAAGGTCCGGCTCGATGACATCGCGTTCAGGCTCGATTCGGTCGAAAAGGCCGATCTTTGGCAAAAAGTGCTGAACTCGATCAACTCGGGCGAAATGCCGCCAGAGGACGAAAAGCAGCCCTCACCCGCCGCCAAGACCGATTTCCTCGACGACCTCTCCCGCACGCTCGTCACGGCCCGCACAGCCCTCAGTGACTCCGGTGGCAGGATCACGATGCGGCGTCTGAACCGTCGCGAATACAAAAACACCATCCGCGATCTGCTCGGCGTGGACTTGCGGGTGAACGAGCTGCCTGCGGATGGCGGCGCGGGCACCTTTGATACCGTGGGATCATCGCTCTTCATCTCGTCGGATCAGTTTGAGCAATACCTCGCGCTCGGAAGGCAGGCGCTGGACGAGCACTTCGCGCGGTTCATCGCACCGGCGGCGGCCAAGCCGCTGAGTGTCCACATTGAAACCGAAGCGAGTAATCAACGGATTGTTAAGGGACTGAAGGAGCGCGACGATGCACGCGCCCGCTATCTGGAATGGACTGCAGCCGTGGACGCGGCAGCCGCAAAGCCCGAGAACGCGAAGCTCAGCGAACAAATCCGCGCCGAGAAGAAAGACGACCCGAGACACCTGCACGAACAATGGAAACGGCTCACGGGCGCTCCATCACCCAGCACCTTCGGCTTCACGGATGCCATTCACGCCGAGCAGATGGGGCGGCGGGATTGGGATCACTTCGTGCCGCATCATCGCGCCTATGTGGAGCATCCCTTGGTGAAAACCGGCACCTTTCTCACCATCGACGACGCCTATGTGAACTCCCGCCAGATTTTCCAAGTCCCCGCCGAATGGCCTGCGGGTGATTACGTCATCCGCGTGCGCATTGCCGCGATGAACGGCATCCCGCGTGAGCGCAGATTCGTGGAGTTCGGCCCGCAAGACCCCAGCGGCGTCTGCACGGTGAGCAGCACTCACGAGATCACCGGCATGGCGGATCACCCGCAGGTGCTGGAGATCCCGCTGAAGCTCACCGAGTCCAAAAACCGTGCCTTCATGTTCCGCGAGCGCGGCTCCCACGAGTCCGATGCAGGCGCCAGCCGCCTGTTTGCCGAGGCAAAGCAACGCAACGGCATCGGGCCCGAGTTCGCGCTGTGGCTAGACTGGATCGAAGTGGCGAGCGCGAATGCAGCCAAGTCCATCGCCAAGTCCATCAAACAGCGTCGCGAGGTCGAGATGCATGCGAACGCCATGGTCGGCGGCACTTACAAGGGCTACTTCAAAGGCGGTTACGAGGCGGCGAAGAAGTTCATGGAGACCAAGCAGCCGCAGAAAGGCATCCCGGACGAGCAGGAGGCGAAGTTTCGCATTCGTGGCTTTGAGCAGCATGGGCCGAGTTTTGAGCGTTACCTGAACGATCCGCTCACACAGACCGGCGCGTATTTGACCATCTACAACGTTCACAAGGAAGAGGTCATCACGCTGCCGCCGGATCAGCCCTCCGGCTGGCTGAAAACGAAGCACGAGGTCGAAAAGGCGGAGCCGGGCGATTACGTCCTGCGCTTCCGCATCGGTGCGGTGAGGGGCACGCCGAAAGAACGGCACTTCGTCGCGCTCGGCAGTCGCAAGGCGGGCGATGAGGACTTCACCTTGATGCAGACGTTCCAAATCAGCGGCACCACCGACGCACCGCAGATCATCGAGGTTCCCGTGAGCATCACCGCCGATGGCCCGCGCACGTTTGTGTTGCGCGAGAGGCGCGATGTGAAGCTGGACCACGAACTCTTCACCACCGCGCAGAAGGCCACCGGCGTGGGACCGCCCTCCGCGCTGTGGATCGACTGGGTGGAGTGGGAAGGCCCGATGAACAAGAGGGAAACGGGTGTCGCCGTGCCGCCGATGATGGCGGCTGGCGAGAAGAACACGCGCCACGTGCTCGAAACCTTCGCCGAACGAGCTTTTCGCGGCAAAGAGCCCTCCGCGGCCTTTTTGGACAAACTCACCTCCCTCTACGAAGTGCGCCGCAAAGCTGGCGATGCGCACGAAACAGCCCTCAAAGAGCCGCTGAGCGTGATTCTGGCCTCACCGGGCTTTTTGTATCTTCAGGAGATAGGCCAAGCAGTTCAGGCAAAAGAATGGGGGCAAAAGAATGATGCCTCTTCAGATTCTTCCGCCCCCATTCTCCTGCCTAAAAATGGCAGTGACGACAAGGAGAAGGCTTCCGTCCCATTGTCTCCCCGTCCCATTGTCTCCTTGTCTCCAGCGGAGCTGGCGTCCCGCCTGTCCTACTTCCTCTGGAGCGCACCACCGGATGACCAATTGCTCAAAGCCGATCTCACCAAGCCGGACATCCTCGTCCGCGAGGTCGATCGCATGATCGCCAGCCCGAAGGCAGACGAGTTCGTCAGCGGCTTCGTGCCTCAATGGCTCGGCATGGATCGGCTCGACTTCTTCCAGTTCGACACCAGGCAGTTTCGCGACTTCGATGAGAGCGCCAAGGCCGCCGCACGCCGCGAGGTCTATGAAACCTTCGCCCACCTGCTGCGAAACAACCGCAGCCTCACGAAACTTCTCAAGAGCGACGAAATCCACGTCAACGGCCTGCTCGCCACCTACTACGGCATCGAAGGCGTCAGCGGCGATGTCTTTCAAAAGGTCAAACTCCCCGCCAACTCCCCACGCGGCGGCCTGCTCGGCATGGCCGCCATCCTTGCCATGGGCAGCAACGGCGAGCGCACCAGCCCCGTCGAGCGCGGTGCCTGGGTGCTGCGCAAACTCCTCCACAACCCACCACCTCCCGCCCCGCCCAACGTCCCACAGCTCGACCGCCTCGCCGTCAAGCCCATCAGCCCGCGCGAACGTCTGCTCGCCCATCAAGAAGAGCCGCAGTGCCTCCAGTGCCATCGCAAGATCGATCCCATCGGCTTCGCCCTGGAGAACTTCAATGCCGCCGGCAAATGGCGCGAGGTCGATCACGACCCCAAAACCAAAAAAGACTGGCCCATCGACCCCAGCGGCCAGTTTTACAACGGCCCATCCTTCAAGACCTACTTCGACCTCCGCGACCAAATCGCCGCGAAGAGCGAAAACTTCGCGAGAGGCTTTACCGAGGCCCTCATCGAGTACGCTCTCGGCAGGCCGTATGGGTTTACGGACATCGCGCTCGCGGATGACATCGTCAAAAGAGCCAAAGCGAAGGATTTCTCGATACGCGAGGTCATCGTCGCGCTCGTCACCAGCCGGGATTTTGGTCGGAAATAGAGATGTAGGCAAAAGAATGCGGGCAAGAGAATGAGTTTGTTACCCACCTCCGGACTGTGACCGTCTGTTTTTCTATGCTTCTGCCCCCATTCTCTTGCCTCAATTGCTTCGTCGAGTGTCAGCGCACCTCTCCGTATCAACCCAGATGATCCGTTTTACCTTCCTCCTCCCCGTCGCCTCCACCGCTCTCGCTCTCGATTACCCTCACGTCACCGCCGAGCCGCAAAAGACCGGCTGGCCGCTCACGGCGGAGGAAAGGGCCTACGTCACGGAAAAGCCCGAGCATGACCGTCGTCCCGGTCGCGAGTCGAGCAAGCATCTGCCGCGGCTCTGGCCTCAAGTGCCGACGGCGGGCCATTTCGGCGGCGATTCATGGCTGAAGCTCCACGAGGCGCATGTGAAGACCGTGCAGGCGAATCAAGGCCCGCTCGACGTGTTGCTCGTCGGGGACAGCATCACGATCCAGTGGGGCGAGTCGTGGAAGAAGCACTTCCCTGATCTGAAAGCCGTCAACATCGGCATCGGCGGCGATAAAACACAAAACGTGCTCTGGCGGCTCGATCACGGTGGCGTTGACGGCCTTCAGCCGAAGGCCATCGTGCTCATGATCGGCAACAACAACATGTTCTTCACTCCCGAGACCGGCATCGAGGCCGCGGCGAAAGGCATCGAGATGTGCGTCAAAAACCTCCGCGACAAGTTCCCCGCCTCCGCCATCATTGTGGCGAAGATTCTGCCAGCCCACACCCCCGGAAACGCCTTCTACGAGGACATCAAGAAGACCAACGCCGCCCTCGATACCCTGAAGATCGACAGCGATCCGAATGTGAAAGCCCTCGATCTCTGGCCCGACTTCACCAACGCGGACGGCACCATAAAGCAGGACCTTTTCACGCCGGATAACATCCACCTCTCGCCTGCGGGTTATGCGGTGTATGCAGAACGATTGAAGCCGCTCTTGGCTCGGGAATAGCCAGATGCAGGCAAAAGAATGGGGGCAGAAGAATGAATGACCCTGAAAAAACTGTTCCCAATTCTCTTGCCCCCATTGTTCCGCCTACCCCCCTCATTGTCGAGTTGCGGATGGTTTCGCCGTAATGATTAGACAAGCCCGTTTTCATGCTTCGCCACCTCCTAGCCTGCTTTCTTGCCACCTCGCTTCTCGCTGCGCCACCGACGGCGTTTTTGGAGCAGCATTGTTATGACTGCCATGATGCGGAGACGAAGAAGGGTGATCTCGATTTGACCGCTCTCGCCTTTGACGCGCAGCATCTGGATCTGCTCGTCAAAGTGCATGATGCCGTGGAGCGTGGCGAGATGCCGCCGAAGAAGAAAAGGCAGCCTACGGAGGCGGAAAAGGCTGCGTTTGTGAGCGAGATGGACGCGAAACTGATGACGCTGGCGAAGGTGGGCGATCAGGGGCGCATTCGGATGCGACGGATGACGCGGGTGGAGTTTCAAAACACGCTGCAGGATCTGCTGGCGCTGCCAAGGCTCGATGTGGTGGGCCTTTTGCCCGCGGATGGTCGTGTGGCGGGCTATGACAAGATGGCCGGAGCGTTGGACATCTCTCCCGCGCATCTCGCGGCGTATGAGGAGGCGGTGGAAAAGGCGCTGGATGCGTCGATCGCCACGCGCAGCACCCCGCCGCCGGTCTTCAAGAAGCGCATCTATCCGGCGGGCTTGTTCAAGTTTGATTTCAACCTTCATCTCGGACAGTTCGTGCTGCTGAAGGACAAGCAGCCTGATCCCGCACTGCCTGTTCGCGGCGGCTTTGAGGACAAACAGGGATTTGTGGGCGATGAAGGCGCTGATCTCGAAGAGCGCAGAAAACAGCTCAATGCCGTGAAGGCCGCGAAAAGCCAGAGCGCGGTCGGTTTGCTCAATCCGAATCTCGCGGGCTATGAGGCGGCGATGAATGTATCGCCGATCTACGCGGGGATGTATCGCATGAAGCTCTCGCTGTGGGGCTTTCATTGGAACGAGGGCAAGCCGGAGCCCTGCGCCGCGCCTCAAGCTGCGGTGCTGCGGGCGCATGAGGAGGGCAAGCAACAGGAAGGCGGGCGCTTGCTGCGGACCTTCACCGCGCCGTCGATGCAGTCGAACGAGGCGGAGATCACCGAGTGGCTCGATGCGCATGAAAGCATCGTCTTTGATCCGGTTTCGATTCCCTGGAACGGCCTGCGCATCGGCCAGGTGGCCGGACGCGCGAAGAAGCATGTCGGGCCCGGTGTGGCGATTGACTGGTTCGAGATCGAGGGGCCGGTCAACTTCGTGTGGCCGCCGGAAAGCCACAAGCGGCTCTTTGGAGACCTGCCGATCAAACCGTGGCCGCAAGGAAGTGAAGCGGTGCCGCCGCAGCGCGAGGAGGTGCGCAGCATCGGCGGCTATGTGCCGAGCATGCATTTCGATCTCACGCTGCAGGAGCGAAAGCCGACGCTGGAGACCGTGCAGTCGGCACAGCCGGAAGAAGATGCCCGCAAGCTGCTCACGACGTTTTTGCCAAAGGCGTTTCGTCGGGAGGTGGAGATCGAAGAGATCGAGCCCTATGTGGCGCTGCTGCGCTCGCGACTCGCCGCAAAGGACTGCTTTGAGGATGCCATGCGGCGCGTGTATGTCGCGGTCCTCACCTCGCCGGAGTTTTTGTTTCATGCGCCGGACTCGCTCGCCTCGCGGCTCTCTTACTGGCTCTGGAACGGCCCGCCCGATGCCGAGTTGCTCGCCGCAGACCTCCAAAACCCAGCGGCGCTCCACAAAGAGGTGGATCGCCTGCTCGCGGACAAACGCAGCGAGCGCTTCATCGAGGACTTCACGGATCAATGGCTCGAACTCAGCCGTCTCGATGAAACCACGCCCGATCCGCAGCTTTACCCCGAATATCGCTTTTTGCTTCACGAAGGCATGGCGGCCGAGACGCGTGCCTTTGTGCGCGAACTCATCCAAAACGATCTCCCCGCCACCGCGTTGCTCAAACCGGGCTTTGCCATGCTCACCCAGCGCCTCGCCGAGCACTACGGCATCAAAGACGTGCATGGCGTGGAGCCGCGCAAAGTCCCGCTGCCACTCGAAAGCCTGCGCGGAGGCCTGCTCGGCCATGCGGCTATTCACAAGCTCACCGCCAACGGCACCACCACCTCGCCCGTGAAGCGCGGCGTGTGGGTGATGGACCGCATTTTGAACGATCCCGCCCCACCGCCGCCGCCTGGCGTCTCCGCTGTCGATCCCGATACTCGCGGCGCCACCACCGTGCGCGAACAGCTTGAGAAACATCGCGCCGATGCCAATTGCGCCGCCTGCCACGCGAAAATTGATCCTGCCGGCTTCGCGCTCGAAGCCTTCGACCCTGTTGGTGGCCTGCGTGATCGCTACCGCTCCAATGGAAAGGGCGACGAACCACCTGAGAAAGGCAAAACCGACTGGCGCGTGCAATACAAGCTCGGCCCGAATGTCGATCCGAGCGGTGACCTCACCGATGGCCGTTCGTTCAGCGGCCCACATGATCTGAATGCCCTCCTCACCAGCGATCCCGCCCGACTCGCCCGGGCCTTCGTCGCCCACCTCTCCCGCTACGCCACCGCGGCAGAGGTTAGCTACGCCGACCGAGCCCAGATCCGCCAGATTGTCGAGAGCACGAAGACCAACGGGTATGGGATCAGGTCGTTGATCCATGCTTTGGCTGCGGATCGGATTTTTATAGGCAGGAGAATGGGGGCAAAAGAATGAACTGCCTTTGACCTCTGAATCCTATTTTCATGCCCCCATTCTTTTGCCTACCTCATCCATGAACCGCCGAAACTTCCTCCGCGCTGCAGGCGCTTGTCTCGCTTTCCCTTCCATCGGGCGTGCGGCTGAAAAGCTGCCGCCGAAGCGGCTTTTTGCCATTCATGTGCCGCTGGGCATGATGCCGCAGTTCTTCTTTCCGAAAGCTGGCGAAACCTCCAGTCCGTATCTCGACCTCATCGCCGCGCATCGTCCGTGCTTCACCAATTTCAGCGGCCTCTCGCATCCGGGTGTGGATGGAAATCACCACGCGGGGCAGTGCTTCCTCACGGGTGCACCGCATCCAGGACAGCCCACGTTTCGCAACAGCCTCTCGCTGGATCAGTTCGTCGCAGAGCAGATCGGGATCGACACCCGCTTTCCCTCGCTCGCCGTTTCGGTGCGCAAGGGCGAGCACTATGCCGACTCCATCGCCGTCTCGCGCTCCGGCGTTGTTTTGCCCTCCGAGACCAGCGCCGAGAGGCTTTATCGACGCTTGTTCGTCGCCGGAACACCCGAGGAAAAAGCCGCGACCATGCGCCGCATCGAAGCCGGTGGCAGCGTGCTCGATCTGATCCTCGACAAAGCCAAGCGACTCGAAAAAAGCACCGCAGCAGAGGATCGGGCGCTACTTGAGCAATACTTCCAAAGCGTGCGCGAACTCGAAGGCCGCCTCCAGCGCAACATCGAATGGGAAAACCGCCCCAAACCCAAAGTGGACTACCCGCAGCCCAAGGACATCGCCGATGCCAATGAGGTCATCGCAAGGTCCAGGCTCATGTTTGATCTCATCCGCCTCGCCTTGCAGACGGACAGCACGCGCGTCGTCACGCTCTCGCTCAGCACCTTCAGCGTCGTGCCGCATGTGCCCGGCGTGAAGAGCGAAACCCACGGTCTCACCCACCACGGCAACGAACCCGACAAGATCGCCGAGTTGAAGAAGATCGAAGAAGCCCAGATGACCGCCTTTGGCGGCCTCCTGAAAGCCTTTCAATCCGTCAACGAAACCGGCGGCACTCTGCTCGACCGCACCCAGATCCTCTACGGAAGCTGCCTCGGCAACGCCAACTCGCACAGCAACCAAAACCTCCCGCTCATCCTCGCCGGTGGCGGCTTCAAGCACGGCCAGCACCTCGCCTTCGACACCCAAAACAACACACCGATGGCAAACCTCTTTGTGTCCATGCTTCAAAACCTCGGCATCGAAGCGGACAAGTTCTCCACCAGCACCGGGGCTCTGAGTGGGCTGGCGATTTGATTCAATTCGAAGCTGGCACGGAGTCGAAGGACTGGATCAGCGGATGGATGCGCGAGTTCAGCTCCCGCATGGCATCGAGCAGCGGCGTGTAGGGCTCGTAGCGGGCGTTGAGAATGCCTTTGTTGCTGTCGCGGTTCGAGGCATCGGTCTTGGTGTTCGCAGGATCGTTGTCCATGTATTTGAACCAGTGCCAGCCGACGCAGGATTTTGACTCCAGCAGCCCGAGCGCAAAGTTTTGATAAAACGCGCCGCGATCCGCCTGTGTCTTCACGACCCAGCCGGCCCCGCTCGTGTTCGCCATGCCGCTGTCCATGCCTTTGACGTAAAACTCGGTGATGAGGCAGGGCTTGCCCGACCACTCGTGCCACTGGCGCAGGTGATCCTTCTGCGGGCTCCAATGATCGTAGTAGTTCATCGAGATGGCATCGCACCACCTGCCTGCGGCTTTCCACACGCCGCTGATCGACTTCGCCGGTCCGTGAAAGCGCGAACCGAGGCACAAATGCCGAGGCAACACCTCGCGGATGGCCTGCGTGGTGAGGCGAAAATAGGCATCAAAGACGTGCTGCACGAACTCGCGGCGCAGCTCATCCGTCACCGCGCCTTTTCCAGCCATGAAGTCTTCCGCCTCAGCCTGCGTGGCACCGCCGCGCTTCAGCATGCGGTCGAGCATGTCCCGCTTGATGGGCAGCTCGTTATCCGAAAAGACACCGACAAGCCATGGATCATCCTTCATCCCCGAAAGCCGCTCGCGGCATTGCTCCGCGCAAAACGCGGCAAAACCCGGCTCAAAGACCGGGATGATATCGTTCGCATAACCCGTGTGACCGGCTTGCGAATGCGTGACGCCGATCTTTCTCCCAAAGCCGCTCATCAGCCCCAGCGTGACCGTGTAGGGCATGGGTGCTTTCGCCGAGCGCAGGACTTCCACATCGGAAAAGCCACCGCAGCCGTTGAAGCCATGCGCACGCAGGAAATCGAGCGTTTGAGCAGCCCAGGCCTCGTTCGACCCAAATATCCGCTCAAACGGCCCCTTCGCCGCGAGCTTGGTTTCGGGCTTCAACGAGCAAACACCCGCGAAGATGAAGCGTCCGCCGTCGGGATCGATCATCCACCAGCGTTCGCCAATTTTTTCGACGCGGAAGAAGCCGCTGGCCTCTTTGTTTTTATCGGCCGCTAATCCGCCGAAACGCGTGTAAGCCTCCTTTGGCAAAGGCTGTACTTCGAAGTCAGCCAGCGTGCGCGTCTCCCGTCCCTTCCACCCGGCCGAGACAACGGCCTTCGCATCCACGAAGCGAGTTTCCGCAGCTTGCGCCGCCAGGATGGGGAGTAGCAAAAGGGTTTTCCAATTCATGTTTAAGTCATGACATACCTCCATCACTTGGCAAACACACCAGTGGCCAACCTCTTGTCGGCCGAGCATGGCCCGCAAAACCAATAAGTGGAACGTCAACACTGGAGTCGAGAGTTGCATTCCCGCCTCTGAAGGCGATTTCATATCAATGAACTGTTTCGCCTGCATCCTTCTGACTTTGCTGCGGCTTTGCTGCGGTGTGCGGAAACCGGTGCGCTGGCAAAGACTCGCGTTCTCCCAGCTTGGCGCGGAGTTTTACAATGATGTGTCCGCCCTCCGCGTCGCCATCGGCGATGTCGAAGGCCTGCGCGAGCAATGGCAGCCACGTCGTGAAAATGACCAGCATGATCGCGCCGCGCAGCCACTCACGGGCATGGGCGTGTCGATTTCCGTACATGGTATGGATGTGAAGCGTTGAAGAAAGGCCACACGATGGCAGTCGCGGCCTCATCCTGCGCTCGTGGCGTGAGGTGCTGGCCGGAAAGCCTGCGGCAGCTCATGGCGACGTTTTGCGCCTGCTGGGGCAGGGGAAACCCAAAGACCTCCGTCGAGCTCCCCCCGCCGCCTGCAAAGGTCCGGACTATTATCTGTGCGACATCCTCATCCGAGAGACCGACACTCGGCCTCCGGTGCATCGAGTGGCAAAGGACAACACGCTGCAACCTGCCTCGAAACGCGGTCGCATCACGAACACCCACCCGTTGATCATCTCCGTTGATGACGAGCAGCGTGCGCAGGTCAGCGTGAAAAACGGACTAGGCCATGTGCAGGCAGTTTTGACCGATCTGAGGTTGTCAAAAATTCATTGAATACTCCTGAATCGCCGGGCGGTCACATGTTGGCAGACGGATTGGGATGAAGTGGCAAAGCGCTGTCGGGTCGTTTTCAATTCAGCCGTGAGCGAGGAAACCGGGATGCAGATCGTACTGGATGGCTCCCCATGAGATTCATCGCCCTCCTCTTTGCCTTCACTGCGGCGCTGCCCGCCGCTGAGATCACTCTGACTGCACCGCTGGATCATGCGGTCGTGCAGCGCAGCACGCCGGGCAAAGGGTTGATTCGCATTGCGGGCGAGCTTTCCGAGCAGGTGAAGGCGTCGGAGGTTTCCATCGAGGCGAGGCAGGTGGATGCGCAGCGTGAGCTGCCATGGCAGCGCGTGGGAGGCTCGCTGGCGGGAAAGACGTTTGCGGGCACGCTGGAGGCGATCGCGGGTGGTTGGTGGCGGTTGGAGGTGCGTGTGATGAGCGCTGGCAAGGAGATCGCGAAAGGCAGCGTGGCTCATGTGGGCGTCGGCGAGGTGTTTGTCATCGCCGGGCAGTCGAACTCGGCCAATCACGGCGAGGAAAAGCAGACGACGAAGACCCGGCGCGTCTCGACCTTCGATGGCAAGGCCTGGCGCATCGCGGATGATCCGCAGGCGGGGGCGAGCGGTGGTGGCGGCAGCTTCATCCCGCCGTTTGCCGATGCGGTGGTGGAAAAGGAAAACGTGCCGGTGGGCATCATCGCCTGCGGGATCGGCGCGACGAGTGTGCGTGAGTGGCTGCCGAAAGGCGTGACGTTTCCAAACCCGCCGACGCTGGTGAGCCGCGTGGAGCAGCTCCCGAGCGGCCAGTGGGCCAGCAAAGGCTCGGCGTATGAGGCTTTCATCGCCCGGATGAAGTCGGCTGGGCCGCGTGGCTTCCGCGCCGTGCTCTGGCATCAGGGCGAGAGCGATGCGAACCAGAAGGACACGACGCGCACACTGCCGGGCAAGCTCTACCGCGAGCATCTGGAACGCATCATCCGTGACTCACGGCGCGACATCGGCTGGGACTCGCCGTGGTTCGTGGCGCAGGCCAGTTATCATGTGCCCGGCGATGAAGGCAGCGACGACATCCGCGCCGCGCAAGCGTCGCTTTGGAAGGATGGCATCGCGCTCGAAGGCCCGGACAGCGACGCCTTGAAAGGAAGGCTCCGCGAGCGCGAAGGCCAAGGCGTGCACTTCAGCGGCGCGGGACTGCGTGACCATGGCGCGAAGTGGGCGGAGAAAGTCATTCCCTGGCTGCGGCGGCAATGGACTGCGCCGCGGACGATGAGCGGCGGCACGGAGTGGAGTGATTTTGCCCAACTGCCCGAGTGCCACAGTCTCAACTGGGTGAGCGCGAACGTGCAGACGAAGTCCACCACGGGCTGGAACGGCGTGCTCGACGAGGCGAAGTGGGGCACACCTTCGCTGCAGCAGGCCGTGGCGCGGAACTGGGACTGGAAAATCAGCGACGCGCAATGGCGCGAGGCCGTGAAGCAAAAAGGCGAGGGCAAACGTGAGGAGGTCGCCTTTGACCTCTGGCTGCCGGAGGGCATCGAGTGCGTGAAAGGCATCGTCGTCATCTCCGGCCACGGCAGCGGCGAAGGCCTGTTTCGCCGGGCGGACCTCCGTGCGCTCGCGAAGGAGCTGCGTCTCGCGCTTTTCAAGTTCGTTGGCAATCCCATGCAGCGCGGCTTCTGGCCTCAAACCCTGCTTTTTGATCACCTGCGGCGGTTCGGCGAAAAGAGCGGTCATCCGGAGCTGCAACACGCCCCGCTCTTTCTCTACGGCCACTCGAACGGCACCGGCTTCTCGGCCATCTTCACCTCGTATGTGGCCGATCGTGTGTGGGGCTTCGTTTCGATGCGTCCCGGCACCACGTTTCAAGTGTATCAGCCTGGCGCCGCGCAGGTGCCCGGTCTCGTCATCTTTGGCGAGGACGACGCTTTCCTTGCACGGCCTTCCAAAGAGGAAAACCTCGCCGTGGTGCCCGCGCTGCGAAAAAATCATCGCGCCTTCTGGAACTTCGCCGTCGAGCCCAAGACCGGCCACGGCCCCGGCGAGAAGACCTGGCCGCTCGTGTTCAGCTTCTTGCGTCACAGCTTCACCGCCCGCGTCCCCGCCGATGCCGATGCCCGAAAAGGCCCGGTGAAGCTCCTCGCGCCCGCCCTTGAAAGCGGTCACCTCGGCACCAACTGGCAAACCAAGCCCGGCGGCTACCAAAAGCTCATCACCGCCCCCTTCACCGATTTCCCCGGAGACAAGTCCACCACTTCGTGGCTGCTGAATGCCGACTATGCGGAGGATTGGCAGCACTTTCAAAGCACGGGCGAAGTTCAGCAAAAGTGAACGCCCTTGATCACCTCACCATGAAGATCGCTCTCCTCATCGTCCTTTTCCTTGCCACGCTGGCCGCGCTGCATGCCGACGAGCCACCCCTCGTGATCATGCTGTCCGGTCAGTCGAACATGGCAGGTTATGGCAAGGCCGCTGAACTCTCCGACGAATGGCGCACGCCGCCGCCGAACGTCACCTTGATCCACTGGGGTCGCCCGCAGCCGCTCGCGAACGGCCAGATTGGCCCTGAGGTCACCCTGGCTCACGCTTTGGCGAGAGCGCTGCCTGGCCGCAAGATTGTGCTCTTCAAAGCAGCGCACGGCGGCACCTCCCAACTCGTCTGGCAGCCACAGCATGACAACGTGCGCATTGCCCGCCTGAAGCTCAATCACGACCAACGCGCCGGCCATGCCTACGCGCAGCTCATCGCGGCGTGGAAGAAGGCTTTTCCAGATGGCGAAATCAAACCGGCCGCTCTCCTCTGGATGCAGGGCGAGTCCGACGCCCGTGTGCCAGAGCTGGCGAAAGACTACCAGCAACACCTCACCAACCTCATCGCCTCGCTCCGTCGCGATCTCGATGCGCCGCAAATGAAAGTCGTCATTGCGGAGATCAATCCCGCCAAAGTCACCCCCGTTTCACCCTTTCCCTGCGTGGACGAGGTCCGCGCCGCCCAGCGTGCCATTCCCGCAAAAGACCCGCTCACCGTTTGCATCAGCACCGACGGCCTGACGAAAGCGTCAGACCAGGTCCACTACGACACCGCTGGCCAGCAGGGCCTTGGCCTCCGGTTTGCAGAGGCCTTGCAGAAGTTACTCGCCAAGGATGCCCGATGACAAAACTCACGATGAAACCCACCCTCAACGTTGCCTGCACTCTTTTGTCCTTAGCTTGGCAGGCGCTCTTGCTGCGTTCGGTTCTCGCCACGTTACTCCTCGCGCCGTTGGCCGCGTTGCAATCCGCTGAGTTGAAGTTGGCGACGCCGTTCTCGGATCACATGGTGCTTCAGCGTGACAAGCCTGTCGCGGTGTGGGGTTGGGCGGATGCGGGAGAATCCGTGACCGTTTCCTTCGCCGGGCAATCGAAGTCGGCTACGGCGGGCACGGATGGCAAGTGGTCGCTCAAGCTGGATGCGCTCACTGCTTCCGCAGAGCCGCGTGCCCTCCTCGTGACCGGCAAGGAGGGGCGCAAGATCGAGGTGAAGGATGTGCTCGTGGGCGAGGTGTGGCTCGGCTCGGGCCAGTCGAACATGGAGATGGCGGTCGGTGGTGCGAACAACGCCGCCGCGGAACAGGCTGCGGCCAACTTTCCGCTGATCCGCTACTACGCCGAGTCCTCCGCCCCCGCCGAGACGCCTCAGCCCGAGGGCAAGGGTCTGTGGCAGCCATGCACGCCGACGAATGTCCGACGCTTCTCCGCGACGCTCTACTTCTTCGGGCGCGAGATTCATCGCGAAGTCGGCGTGCCCGTCGGCCTGATTTGTTCGGCGGTCGGGGCCACGCACATCGAGGCCTGGATCTCTGCGGAGGCTCAGTCTGCGGATGGGGAGACGAAGGCCGAATACGACAGCCAGTTGCGCGGCTGGCAGCACTTTGACGAGGCGAAGTTGAGAGCCGACTACCCGAAAAAACTCGCTGCTTGGAAGCTCGCCGTCGAATAGGGGAAAGCCGGGGCCAAAGATCAGCCCTGGACACCCGAGACGACCCTCGCTCACCTCCGGCGCAAGGGGCCGCCCGCCGGTCTCTACAACGGCAAGATCGTCAACATCGCTCCCTTCACCCTGCGCGGCATGCTTTGGTATCAGGGAGAAAGCAACGCAGGCCATCCCGGCCTCTACCACAAGCAGCTCTCGCAGCTCGTCACCAGTTGGCGCACGCTCTGGAACGATGAACTGCCCTTCGCGTGGGTGCAGTTGCCGAACTTCACCTCGCCCGGCGAAGGCTGGCCCCGCGTGCGTGAGTCCATGCTGATGACGCTCGCGCTGCCCAAGACCGGCATGGCCATCACCATCGACCTCGGCGATGCGAAGGACATCCATCCGAAGAACAAGCAGGACGTCGGCAAACGCCTCTCCTTCTGGGCGCTCGGCACCGTGTATGGCAAAAACGTTGCCGCCATCAGCGGCCCGCTCCCCGCAGGCTCGACCATCAGCGGCAAAGCCATCACCGTCTCCTTCAAACATGCCAACGGTGGCCTCAAATCCATCACCGGCGGCCCGCTCACCGGCTTCCAAATCGCCGCCGCCGATCAGCAGTGGAAACCCGCCGAAGCCAAGATCGTCGGCGAGACTGTCGTCATCAGCAGCGCTGAGATCGTGCAGCCCATCGCCGTTCGCTACGCCTGGAAAGACTGGCCCGACTACAGCCTCGCCAACGGCGCTGGATTGCCAGCATCGCCCTTCCGCACGGATGACTGGCCTGTGTCGAAGAAGTGACGGCCCACGGAACACACTGAATACACTGAATATGAACCCCATCCGCCTCTTCCTCATCTCTCTCATTCTTTCCGTGTCTTCGGTGCATTCCGTGGGCCAAACCGTCGAACCCATCTCGAACTCTATCGGCATGAAGCTAGTGCGCATCGAGTCGGGCACGTTCACGATGGGCCAGGACGGACCGCCGATGGAGGATTACCTGCGGCAGAAGCGGTTTGGCGAGATGCACAAGGACATCAACCGGATCGACTTCGATGAGAAGCCCGCGCATCAGGTCAGGATCGCCCAGTCGTTCAAGATCGGCGTCACCGAGTTCACCGTGGCCCAGTATCGGCAGTTTGGCTCGGGATTCAAAACCAGGGACCCGAAGTAAATCGGCGGGCAGGGAAGTGATGCTCGCTCGGGCGCTCATTTGCCGATCATTTGAGTTGCTGATGAAAGGAAGCCTTGCCTCGGTGAGTTTCTATATGCGCAAATAAACGCAAATATAGAAAATGCCTTCAAAACCCCCTTCCCGCCGCAAAACTACCTCTCCTGTCCGCGATTCGGGCTTCAGCACGCCCAGCCTGGACCGTGCTCTCGCCGTGCTGCGCTGCCTTGGGGCCGCCTCTGGCGGGCTCACACTCTCCGAGATCGCCGAGCGGCTCAGCCTGTCGGTGAACTTTGTCTATCGCGTCACGCAGTCGCTGGTGGCGCATGGGTATGTGGTGAGGGATGCGGAGAAGAGGTTCAGCATCGGGGCGCAGATGCTGGCGTTGTGCCAGCCGGTGGTGGATGATGTGCCGCTGGCGGAGGCCGCCCTGCCTGCGATGCGCTGGCTGAGCGAGCAGACGGGCGAGGCGGCGCATCTGGGAATCATCAGCGGCCATGAAGGCATTGTGCTGGAGCGTGTGATCGGAAAGGCGCTCATCAAATTTTATGTGGAGCGCGGCACTCGCTTCCCGCTGCACACGAGCGGTCCGGGGAAGGTGATGCTGGCCTTCATGCCGGATGTGGAGAGGGATGAAATCATCGCAGGCATGAAGTTCGAGCGCTTCCAGCCGTGGACGATCTCGAATCGCAAGGATTTCCTCAAATGCCTCGACCAAGTGAGGCATCAAGGCTGGGCCGTGGATGCAGGCGAGCACTTGGAGGGACATCACTGCCTCGGCGCTCCCATTCTCGACGCGGAAGGCAACGCCATCGCCAGTCTGTGGATCTCGGGACCTAGCCAGCGGCTGTCAGAGGAGCGGCTCGTGAAACTTGCTCCGGTCGTAAAAAAAGCAGGCGCGATGGCCACGGCCGCACTCAACCCTGCTCACGCAAAAGCATGAAATCACTGATTCGTTCGATTTCTCGGTCGTTCCTGGCGCTTCCCTTCCTTGCTGGGGCAGCGGAGCCCGATGGCGTGGCGTTCTTTGAATCACGCATCCGGCCGGTGCTGGTGATGCACTGCTACGAATGCCACAGCGCGGAGAAGACCAAGGGCGGCCTGCGGCTGGATTATCGCGGGGGTTTTGAAAAGGGCGGCGAGAGTGGTGCACTGGTGAATGCGAGTGCGCCTGACAAGAGCCTGCTGCTGCAAGCCATTCGCCACGATTCAAAGGACCTGAAAATGCCGAAGGGGGCCGACAGGCTGCCCGATGGTGTGCTCGCTGATCTCACGCGCTGGGTGAGCATGGGCATGCCGGGTTTGTCGGAGAATCCGCCGAGCGCCCAAGCCGCTGCCACCGAAGAATGGCAGGCCAAATTGACAAAACGTCGTTCTCACTGGGCCTGGCAGCCGGTGCACAAACCCACCGTGCCGTCGCTGGGGGCGCATCCTGTGGACAGCTTTCTCATGGCGAAGATGCAGGAGAAAGGCTTAGAACCTGCAGCTCCGGCAGCGCCCGCCGCGTTGTTACGCAGGCTGAAATTTGCGCTGGTGGGCCTGCCGCCGACGGAGGAGGAGATGGAGTCTTTTGCTGGGAATCTCTCATCGTCTCCCAATCCGATTGTCTCCCCATCCAAGTCCGAAGCTCTCATCGACCGGCTTCTCCAGAGCCCGCAGTTCGGTGAGCACTGGGCCGCGTATTGGCTGGATTTGATGCGCTTTGGTGAGACGGGCGGCTATGTGCGCGATTACCCGATCCCGCAGGCCTGGCGTTATCGCGACTATGTGATCCGAGCCTTCAATGCGGATGTGCCGTATGACCGTTTCGTTCAGGAGCATGTGGCGGGCGACCTGCTTCCGCCGCGAATCAATGCTTCGATGAAGATCAATGAGTCACCGCTCGGCACGGGCTTCATGCGACTGATGGAGGTTTCCTCGACGGCCTCGGACGTGGCTCTGGAGGAGGCGCAGATCGTGGAAAACCAGATCGACACGCTGGCGAAGGCTTTTCAGGGTCTTACCGTCTCCTGCGCACGATGTCACGATCACAAGTTCGATGCGATCTCAACGGCTGATTACTATGCGCTCTTTGGGACGCTCGCCAGCTCGCGGCAGAGCCAGGTGATCATCGATGCCCCTGAGGTGAAGGACAACGGGGTGGTGGCGATGCAATCCGCCAAGCAGCAGATGAAAAGTCGTCTGCTCACGCTGTGGAAAGACGATGTGAAAAATGAGGCGGCGGCCATGCAAAAGTGGCTGCAAGCCGGACCAGGAAACAAACCAAACAAGGCGACCTTTTGGGGCCATGTGCTACTGCGGGAGAAAGTGGATCGTGCGGACCCGGGGCATCTTTTCTGGCACATCTCATCAGTTGCTTCAGCGGGGTCCGGGGGACGATCAGACAAGGAGAGAATCAGACAATCAGACAAGGAGAAGGCTGGCGAAGACCATGTCTCCCCATCCCCCCATCCCCTTGTCTCATTGTCTGCGAACAAAGCAGCCGCTTCATGGCTCAACGAGCAGCGGCGTGAGTCCGCCGCCCGCGAGGAGCGGAACCGGAACAAGTTCAAGACCACGGCGGATTTTCGCCAGAGCGATGCTGGTTGGTTCCTCTCCGGTGTGCAGCCGGGCACGGTCTGGAGCGGCGGCAGTGATTTCACGCTGATGCCGGAGGGCAAGGAGTTGGTCGATCGCTTCGTGTCTCCGGGCCTCAGCTCGGATCGGTTGACCCGCAAGCATGGCAGCATCGCTCGTTCGGCCGACTTTTCGCTCGGCACGCAGTTTGTCAGCCTGCGAGTCGCGGGTGGTTCGTCGGCGCATGTGCGGCTGATTCAAAACAACTTCCAGCAGATGGAGAACATCGCTCACGCGAACAAAGTGCGGCACTTTGATTCACGTTTTCCCACTTGGGTGACGGTGCCGGTCGGGCATCAGTCTAGCTGGCAGGGACGTCGCTCGTATTTGGAAATCCTGACCAAGGATGATGCGGCCCATTTCCGCCGTTCCGATGAGGGCAACAAACCTTACGAGTTGGTGGTGAAGGACGCGACTGGGCGCTCATGGTTCGGCGTGGATCAGATCGTGGAGCATCAGACTCCAGGAGCGCCCGAGAATGAGCTGCACCTGTCGCTGCGTCTCGCGCCTGCAAGTTCAGATTGGAACGCGGAAGGTCTCGCGGCTCACTGGCGCAAGGAATGTGATGCCGCGCTGGATCGCTGGAGCCGCAATGCGGCGAACGCCGACGATGTGGACCTCTTGAATTGGCTGCTGGAACACGGCGCTCTGCGCAATCAATTGGCCCAACTGCCCGGCGACATGCAAAAGCTCGCGGAGCAGTATCGAGCGCACGAATCCGCAGTGCCGCGTTTCCAGCGTGCCTCGGCGATCGTGGCGGAGGGCACTGGGTTTGATTCTCCCGTTCATCGCCGAGGCTCGCCGGATTCGCCAGGTGAAAAGGCTCCGCGCCGTTTCCTCGAAGTCATCCACGGAGCCGAAGGTTACACCAGTGGATCGCAGGCGCGGCTAGAGCTCGCCCACGACCTCACCTCGCCGCAAAATCCGCTCACCGCCCGCGTCATGGCGAACCGCGTGTGGCGCTGGATCTTCGGCCAGGGACTCGTGGCCACCGTGGACAATTTCGGCGTGATGGGAGAAGCGCCGAGCCATCCCGAGTTGCTCGATTACCTCGCCTCGTATCTCGTCGAGCATGATTGGTCGGTGAAAGCCTTGATCCGTCATCTCGTTACGAGCCGCGCATTCCAGGCGCAATGCATCGCCTCCGCCAAGGCGCAGCAAGTGGATCCCGCCAACCGACTCCTCTCGCACATGCCGGTGCAGCGACTGCGTGCCGAAGCGGTGCGCGATTCCATCCTCGCGGTCTCCGGCACGCTGGATCAAACGATGTTTGGCTACACCGGGCCCGCGAACCAAAGCGAGAGCGCTGCCGTGGCCAATCCGAAGCTGAGGCGTGGTGTTTACCAATACATCCGACGCGAGGCGCTCGATCACATGATGATCATGTTCGATGCGCCTGAGCCATCTCGCACGCAGGGCGACCGCGAGACCAGCAGCGTGCCCGGGCAGTCGTTGCTCATGCTGAACAGCGCTCTGGTCCACGAGCAAGCCACCGCCTGGGCCGCGAAGGATATGAGGCTCCGCAAGGGATACTCGACCGAGCAGCGCATCGAGCATCTCTTTGCCACGGCGCTCGGCCGTCAACCCTCCGCGCAGGAGGTGCAGTCGCTCGTCGAGTTCATTGACGACCAGGCCGAGGCCTACGCGCTGCCACCCGCCGCGCGTGGCTCGGACCATCGACTTTGGACGGACCTCTGCCACGTCCTCATCAACGCCAAAGAGTTTCTCTACATCCCCTGATCTGCCATGAAGCTCTCACCATTCAGCCGCCGCTCCTTTCTGCAAACCAGCGCCTCGGGCTTTGCCTGGCTCGCCCTGCAATCGCTCTGGGCCGACCGCTCCTTCGGCTCGCCCGTGCAGCTCACCACACCGCACCTCGCCCCGAAAGCAAAGCGCGTCGTGTGGTTCTTCCTGGACGGCGGCCTCTCGCATCTCGACAGCTTTGATCACAAACCGCGCCTCACCCAGGATCACGGCAAGCCGCTCCAAATCGCCGGCAAAAAAGAGGACATCACCGGACGCACCACCAACGCCATACTTGGCAGTCCCTTCGCCTTTCAGCGCTACGGCGAGTGCGGAAAAATGGTCAGCGACCTCTTCCCGCACATCGGCTCCTGCGTGGATGACCTCACTTTTCTCCATGGCGTGCACGGGCCGTCCCCCGATCACGAGAGCGCCATCGGCATGTTGCACGGAGGCTCGCTTTTGCAGGGCTTTCCCAGCGTTGGCTCGTGGGCACACTACGGCCTCGGTTCGGAGAATCAGAACCTGCCAGGCTTCGTCGTCATGGGTTCGCGGAAGCGCATGTATCGCACCAATGGATTCCTGCCGCCGGTCCATCAAGGATCGCCCTTTTTCCAGGATCCCGCCCGGCCTCTGGCCGACCTCGTGATGGCGGAGAAAATCAAATCGCTCCAGCAAAACAAGATGCGGGCGGTGGGGCAGCTCGACCGTGACTTTCTGAAATCCACCGCGCAGAATCAGATCATCGAGGCCGCCATCGCCAACCACGAAAAAGCCTACGTCATGCAAGATGCCGTGCCCGAGGCCACCGATCTCACCAAGGAGACCGCCGCCACCCTCGCGCTCTACGGCGTGGGCACCGAGCACAAGGAAACCGATGAGTTTGGCCGGCAATGCCTCGTCGCCCGGAGATTGCTCGAGCGCGGCGTGCGCTTCATCGAGATCGTCAGCAACGGCTGGGACCAGCACGGAGATCTCCAGAACCTGCACGCCAAAAACGCCCGCGCTATCGACCGCCCCATCGCCGGGCTGTTGAAGGATCTAAAAGGACGCGGCCTGCTGGAAGACACGCTCGTCGTCTTCGCCACCGAGTTTGGCCGAACGCCCAACACCGAAGGCGGCGGCAGCAAACCGGGCCGCGACCATCATCCCTGGGGTTTTACCATTTGGATGGCCGGTGCGGGTCTGCGTCCCGGCACCAGCCACGGCATGCTCGACGACTTCGGCTACTTCCCGGTCGAAGGAGCCGTCGATATTCACGACATCCACGCCACCGTCCTGCACCTCCTCGGCATCGACCACGAGCGCCTCACCTACCGCTACTCCGGCCGTGATTTCCGCCTCACCGACGTGCATGGCAAACTCGTGAAGGAGATCCTCGCGTGATGAACCCAAGCCAATAGGCAGAAGAATGGGGGCAAAAGAATGAGCCTGATTCTCCGGCCCCCATTCTCCTGCCTGCCTGCCTTTCGAATCCAACCATGAGACTTCTTCTTTTCCTTCTCCTCACCACCTTCGCCCACGCGGAGGAGCACTACCTGCTCGCGGCGGACACTCAGGTCATTGAAATCAATCGTGCAGGCAAAGTGCTCGCGGTTTGGAAGCATCCCGGCCACGGCGGCATTTACGATGCAGCTCGACTGCCGGACGGTGGCATTGCTTATGCGCACCGGGGTGGTTTGGCCGTGTTTGATGCGGGGAAGAAGCTTGTCATGGAACACAAAGCCGTCGCTGGAGCAAAAGGCGCGGAGGCCAATAGCGTGGCGGTGCTCGAAGGCGGCAAGAAGTTCGCATTGATGGACAGCGGCGTGAATCAAATCCGCATCGTTGACCGCAGCGGTGCCATCGTGAGCGAGACGCCACTGCCGGATCTCAAAGATGACCCGTTGCACTTTCGCTATCGCATGATTCGTGAAGCGCCGGGTGCCAATGCTTTCTGGATCGGGCAATACGGGCGCAGAACGGTTCTGAAGGTGGAAGCCAAGACCGGCAAGGTGTTGCAGACGATTCCACTCGATCCGCTGCTGAAGCCTTCGCCAACCGTGAAGAAGGCCTTTGCCACCTTGCAGGCGGAGGATGGGTCGCTGTGGGTCGCCACGTCCACCGGATGCCAGTTGCTACACATTGATGGCGAAGGCAAAAAGCTCGGCTGCTGGACCATCGAAGATCTCGGTCTGCAATGCCGCTATCTGCTCGGCATGTCACCCCTTGCCAATGGCAGCCTGCTCATCGCCTGCGGGGATTATCACATGCAGAAAGCCGAGGAGGGCCGCGATCTGCTGGCAGAGGTTGATCCAGCCGGAAAAGCCGTATGGAAGCTCACACGAGATCAGTTGGTGGATCAGATCGACGGCTACATCGATAAGAAAAGCGGCCTCGAAGAACTGCACATCACGAATGTTCACGTCTTTGAATCACCCGCTCCAAAATCAGCCTCCACGAACCCGCTCCACAGCTTCATTGGTCAGCACTGCATCGACTGCCATGACGACAGCCTCGCCAAGGGCGACTTCGACATCACCGCGCTGGCCTTTGATCTCAGTCAGGCAGAGACACGAGGCCGCTGGACGCGAGTGTTTGACCTCATCGAGAAAGGCGACATGCCGCCGCCGGAGAAGTCCAAAGTCAGCGACGAGGAACGCAAAGCCGTGGTCTCGCAACTCAGCGCGAGCCTACTCGCCGCCGCAAAGGCAGAGACAGCGAAAAACGGTCGCGGTCCGGTTCGGCGCCTCACTCGTGTGGAGTTTGAAAACAACCTGCGTGCGCTGTTGAAGCTGCCCCATCTCGACATTCGCGACAAGTTGCCTGAAGACCGCGATTCACACGGCTTCACCAAGGTTTCTTCGATGCTCGATGTTTCACGCGTGCAGTTGGACGCCTATCTCGATGCCACGGAGAACGCCTTGCGCACCGCGATGGCAGGTGGCACCCCGCCGCCGAAACCGCTCACGCAGCGCTTCACGGGCTTGCAGCTGTTTCCTGGGCTCAACACTTTCGGCGAGCGCGAGGCGATGTTCTTTGCTCGGCATAATCGCATGGTGCCCATCACCAGCGAGGAGGTGAAAAAGATGACGCCGGAACAGCGCAATGATCCCTCGCTGGAGATGGCGCTCTTCCGCTCTGCGACGTGGCCTTACTATGGTTATCCTCCGGGATTTCGTGCAAAGACTGACGGCGCGTATCGCGTGCGGTTCAAAGGTCGGGCGGTGCGGCAGGTTCCGGGCTTCCGCCTCGTGCCCGCGCATGAACCCGTGGCGATGAGTTTTCGTGCGCGGCAGCCATCGGGTCCGGATGTATCCGGTGATGTGCGCGAGACGGGCGGCTGGATGGACTTACAGCCGGAGGCACGCGAGTTTGAAACGACGATCCATCTCAAGGCGGGCGAGACCTTTGAATACAGCCCTCTCGGCCTGCCGGTGCCGTTCATCCGCACCGATGGCGGTTTCTTTTATGATTATCCACCGATGCCGCCGGAGGGTCATCGCGGTGTGGCGATCCAATGGCTCGAAGTCACCGGGCCGCTCGTCGATGCGCAATGGCCTCCGGCATCCCATCGCGTGCTTTTTGATGAGGTGAATGCCATCAAAGCCACGGCGGTGGATGCCGGGCGTCTTTTCCGCCGCTTCGCCGCTCGCGCTGCTCTCCGCCCGATGAACGATGAAGCTCACAAGCCCTTCCTCGAACTCATCCAGGCCAAACTGACCGCTGGAGCCCTTTTTGCCGATGCCATGCTCGCAGGCTATCAGGCGCTGCTTTGCTCCTCGCACTGCCTTTACCTCACGGAACCGAGAAAAGAGGCCGCGGACGTGCATTTCGCCATCGCCAACCGTCTCTCGCATTTTCTCTGGAACTCGCGCCCGGATGACGAACTCGCCGAACTCGCCAAAAATGGACGCTTGCACGATGCGGCCACGCTCGCGGCGCAAACAGACCGCCTCATCGCCGATCCGCGCTTCGAGCAGTTCGTGCACATGTTTGCCAATGAATGGATCGATCTGCGCAAACTGCGGCGCGATATCCCGGATGAGCGTTTGTATCCCGAGTATCGCAAAGACGACTACCTCGTGGATTCGATGGCCCATGAGACGCAGGCGTTCCTGAAGGCCATGGTGCGCGAGAACTTACCCGCCACCACGCTCGTCACAGCCGACTTCACCTTCGTCAATGATCGCCTGGCTCGGCACTATGATCTGCCTCGTGTATCCGGCTCCGCCATGCAGCGTGTTTCATTGCCCAAAGGCAGCCCGTTTGGAGGTCTCATCACGCAGGCCGCACTCATGAAACACACCGCAAACGGCACCACCACCTCACCCGTGCTGCGCGGCGTTTGGGTCATGGAAAAGCTGCTGGGTCAGCTGCCGCCGCCACCGCCGAAGAGCGTGCCCGCCGTGGAGCCTGACATCCGCGGTGCCACCACGATCCGCGATCTGCTCGCCAAACACACCGAATCGAAGAGCTGTGCCAGTTGTCATGCCAAGTTCGATCCCGTGGGATTCGCCTTGGAGAACTTCGATGTCATGGGCGCATGGCGGGATCGCTATCGTGGCATGGAGAAAGGAGAGAAAGTCACCGGTTTCGATCCCGCTGGCCATCCCTTCACCTACTTCATCGGCCCCGCCGTCGATGCCTCAGGCAGGCTGCCCGGCGGCGATTCCTTTCGCGACATCCATGACGTCAAACGCCAGCTCGCCGCCAACCCGCGCCAGCTCGCCAAAAACCTCCTCGAACACCTCGTGCTGCAAGCCACCGGCATGCCTGTTGGTTTCGCAGATCGAGCCGAAGTCGAGACCATGCTCGATGCTTGCGCGGCGAATCGCTATCGGGTTCGAGAACTCATTCACGCACTCGTGCGGAGTCAAATTTTCCTCGGAACACCCTGCATCCCATGAACGCACCACACATCGCCACTTCTCTGCCCCGTCGTCGTTTCCTGCGCGGCATCGGCGTGACGCTCGGACTTCCGATGCTCGAATGCATGACACCGGCCTTCTCCCGTGCTGCGGAATCGAAGCCACCCAAGCGCATGCTTTTGATCTCCAACAACCTTGGCGTGCTGCCGCAGCATTTCTTTCCGAAGAACAAAGGCCCCGGCTACACGCTCTCGCCTTACTTGAAGGAACTCGCTGCTTTCAGAAACGACTTCACCATCTGCAGCGGCCTTTCGCATCCGGCGGTGACGGGTGGACACAGCACGGAAAACTGCTTTCTCACCGCCGCACGCGACCCCACGGGCAGTGGCTTCCGCAACAGCATTTCACTCGACCAATTCGCCGCCGAGTCACTGGGTCAGCAGACTCGATTTCCCACGCTGAATCTCGGCGTGAACATCGACAAGGCCAACCGCAGCCTCTCCTGGACACGCGATGGCGTGCTGTTGCCCGCCGAAGACAGCCCGGCGGCCTTGTTTCGCAGAATGTTCATCCAAGGCGATGCCAAACAGGCTGCGCTCTCACTCAAACGCTTGCAAGAGCGCGCCAGCCTGCTCGATGTGTTGAGGGATGACATGCGCGGCTTCCAACGCGGACTCAGCGCCACGGATCGCTCGCGTCTGGACCAATACCTGACCTCCGTTCGGGAACTCGAAGAGCGACTCGTCATCTCCGGCGAGTGGGAGCAGAAACCCAAGCCGCAAACCAAGGCCGCCGAGCCCAAGGACATTGCCGACAAGGCTAGGTTCTTCCCCAAGATTCAACTCATGCTCGACATGGCTCGGCTCGCCTTTGAATCCGACTCCACGCGCATCATCACCCTCATGGTGGACGGTTTCGCCACGCCGGTCTTCGAGATCGATGCACAGCACCGCACCCGCGACGGCTACCACAATCTCAGCCACCACGGCCAGTCGAAGGAAAAGCTCGCCGAACTCGAAAAGGTTGATCTCCAGCAAATGCGCCACCTGCGCGATCTCATCGCCTCGCTCGCCGCCACGCCCACGGCCGATTCAAAACGTCTGCTCGACCACACCATGGTGCTCTACGGCAGCAACCTCGGCGATGCGAACGTCCATAACTGCACCAACCTCCCCGTCATCCTCGCCGGTGGCGGATTCAAACACGGCCAGCACCTCGCTTTCGATACCCTGCATAACAAACCGCTGTGCAATCTCTTCGTCACCATGATGCAAAACATGGGCATCGAGACGGAGACATTCGGCAGCAGCGGCGGAACTCTCACTGGATTGGCACGCCTCTGAATCATGAAAGCCATCCGCCTCTTCCTACTACCTCTCATCCTTTCCCTGTCTTCGGTGCATTCCGTGGGTCAAACCGCCGAACCCATCACCAACTCCATCGGCATGAAGCTCATGCCCATCGAGTCGGGCACATTCACGATGGGCCAGGACGGGCCGCCGATGGAGGATTACCTGCGGCAGAAGCGTTTTGGCGAGATGCACAAGGCCATCAACCGGATCGACTTCGATGAGAAGCCCGCGCATCAGGTCACGATCACGCAGCCGTTTCACATCGGCGTCACCGAGGTCACGGTGGCGCAGTATCGGCAGTTCGATCCCGAGTTCAAAAAGAAGGATCCGAAGTCGAAGCCTGCGGATGATGATGCGGCGAGCGGTGTGACTTGGGACAGGGCGGTGGCGTTTTGCCAGTGGCTCTCGAAGAAGGAAGGCAAGACGTATCGCCTGCCGACCGAGGCGGAGTGGGAATATGCCTGCCGCGCGGGCACGACGACGCTTTTCCACACGGGCGACACTTTGCCAGATGCCCATCAGAAGTGGTTTGGTGAGGACAACTTCCGAGGTGTGTATTTCCCGTCGGGACCGATGCCGCGTGAGTATGACTGGCGGAATGTCGGGAAGCCCGCAGCGAGCTTGAAGCAGGGGCAGATCATCGGCCTCACTCATCCGGTGGAGGAATCCAAGGCAGGTGGCACGGGTTCCTTACGCGTGGCGCAGAAGAAGCCGAATGCCTGGGGCCTGCACGACATGCATGGCAACTTGGCCGAGTGGTGCAGCGATTGGTATGGCCCCTATGAAAGCGGCGAACAGACCGATCCGCTCGGTCGTGCCGATGGCGACTGCCGCGTGTTTCGCGGTGGATTTCATTCCTCCATGATCCGCTTTCTACGCTCGGCGAATCGCGGCTCGTGGGTGTCTAACTCCGCGAGCGAGCGCATCGGCTTCCGCGTCGTGCAGGGTGCGTTGCCAAAGGGAAAGCTGCTGCCCGTGGCCACGCCACCGCTGAACGCGCAGAACGTGAGCCAAACCGTGCCGAACATCATGCCACAGCCAGCAGACGCACCCTTCTTTGAAGGCCCGAAGCCCTTCGTGCGTATCCCCGAGGGTGCGGTCGGCCCCGTGTTCATCAGTCAGAATCACAGCCCGTCCATCACCGAGTGTCCAAATGGCGATTTGCTCGCCGTTTGGTTCTCCACCCTTGGCGAGACCGATCTCACCACCGCGAACGCAGCATCGCGCCTGCGCTTCGGCGCGAAGGAATGGGAACCCGCCTCGCCCTTCTGGGATGCGCAGGACGTGAACGACCACGCGCCGAAAATCTGGTGGGACGGCGAGAAGACCATCTACCATATCGTCGAAGGCCGACATCACGGCGACATCGTGATCCGCCACTCCACTGACAATGGCGCGACCTGGTCGAAGGCCGAAGTGATGCGGGCCCGTGGAGAGTCGGCGGGCAACCCCATCCGCACTAGGAAAGGCGTCATCGCGATCCCGTTCGACTTTTCGGGTCTCTCAATCAGTCGCGACAATGGCAAGACCTGGAGCGAAACCGGACGGGATCGTCGCGCATCGGATGACATCCGACCTGGAGGCCAAGGTCCCTTCATCGCGGGCATCCATTCACCCATCGTCGAGCTCACGGACGGACGCCTCATGGCTTATGCCCGCCTCTCAGCGGAGGAGCCCGCGCAAAAGCGTTTCGACCTCAAGATGCCCGTAAGCTATTCCACTGACCTCGGTGAGACCTGGAGCTATGCTGCTGGCGAGTTGCCCGTCGTGAGCAACACCCAGCGCCCCGCCATGCTGCGGCTCAAGGAAGGCCCCATCCTGCTCTGTTCCTTCACGGACGAGGCCCGCACGCCTTTCAAAGACCGCAAAGGCCTCACCTTCAGATCCACCGGCGGCGACTACACTGGCACTGGCCTCTACGCCGCCGTCAGCTACGACGAAGCCAAGACCTGGCCCGACCGCCGCCTCATCGCCCCCGAAGGCAAAACCACCGCCGACATCAACGGCTACCTCGCCCTCACTCAAACCCGCGACGGAAACATCCAGCTCATCACCAGCAAGGACCACTACGCTTTCAACCTCGCATGGATCAAAGCGCTGCCAACTGCGCCGAAGAAGTGAAACCAAAGTGCGTTATCCAGCGATCACTCAATCCACGATGAACCCTATGAAACACACCCTCTCACTTGTCGCCGCCCTGCTGCTCGCGCCTCTGGCTGTGCTGAACGCTGCCGAGTTGAAATTGGCGACGGCATTCTCCGATCACATGGTGCTGCAACGCGAAAAGCCTGTCGCTGTGTGGGGCTGGGCGGATGCGGGTGTCGAGGTCACGGCGGAGTTTGCCGGACAGAAGAAGACCTCGAAGACCGGCCCAGATGGCAAGTGGAGCCTGAAGCTCGATGCGCTCGCTGCCAGCAGCGAGCCGCGTGATCTCGTCATCACATCCCATCAGGCATCAGGCATCCAAAGCCTCAAATGCTCCGACGTGCTCGTTGGCGAGGTGTGGCTCGGCTCCGGGCAATCGAACATGGCGATGACGGTGGCGGGTTGTTACCGGTTTGATGAGGAGAAGGCGGCATCCAAGCTTCCGCTGATCCGCCATTACCGCGAAAGCTCCGGCCCCGCGGATTCACCGCAGGCCGAGGGCAAGGGTGCCTGGCAAATCTGCACGCCGGAGAATGTCGGCGGCTTCTCCGCGACGCTGTTTTTCTTCGGACGCGAGATTCATCGCGAAGTGGGCGTGCCCGTGGGCCTCATCAACACCTCCGTCGGCGGCACGCCCATCGAATCGTGGGTCGCCGCCGAGGTGCAGTCGTCCGATCCCGAGACGAAAGCGAACTACGACACGCGGCTCGAAGCGCATCGGAAGTTCGATCCCGCGCAGGCACCCGCCTTGCATCAGAAGCAGATTGCCATCTGGAGAAAAGCCTCCGAGAAGGCCAGGGCTGAAGGCAAACCCTTCGTCGTGCCCGCGCCAAAAGATCCACTGGCCATGTGGAAGCTCAAAGGCGGCCCCGCCGGGCTCTTCAACGGCAAAGTCGTCAACCTCGTGCCCTACACGCTGCGCGGGATGTTGTGGTATCAGGGCGAAGGCAACGCGAACAGCAATCCCGGCCTTTATCACAAGCAGCTCACGCAGCTTGTCACCAGTTGGCGCAAGCTCTGGGACGATGAAGTGCCCTTCGCCTGGGTGCAGCTCCCGAACTTCACCTCGCCCGGCGAAGGCTGGCCGCGCGTGCGCGAATCCATGCTCAAAACCCTCGCTTTGCCGAAGACTGGCATGGCCATCACCATCGATCTTGGTGACGCGAAGGACATCCACCCGAAGAACAAGCAAGATGTTGGCAAACGCCTCACCTACTGGGCGCTCGGCACTGTTTATGGCAAACAAGTCCCTGCCATCAGCGGCCCGCTGCCTGCGGATTTTAAAATTAGCGATCATGCCATCACCGTGTCCTTCAAACATGCCAACGGCGGCCTGAAATCCATCAACGGCGGCCCTCTGACCGGCTTCCAAATCGCCGCTGCCGATCAGCAGTGGAAACCCGCTGAGGCCAAGATTGTCGGAGACACCGTCGTCATCAGCAGCGCTGAGGTCACCCCGCCCGTCGCCGTTCGTTATGCCTGGAAAGACTGGCCCGACTACAGCCTCGCCAACGGGGCGGGCCTGCCCGCGTCGCCCTTCCGCACCGACGACTGGCCGGTGCCGGTGGCGAGGAAGTAAATCTTTGATCTCCACACCCCCCAAGCCAGCTTATTCACTCCGAATCCATGAAGACACTCCTCTTCACCACCTGTCTGCTCGCGTCGCTCAGCCTGTTGCGAGCTGCCGATACTCCGGCCAACACAAAGACAGAGAAACCCGCACCCGAGTTCCGGAAATACGAGCTGCCGAAGGAGCCAGACGAAAACGTCTCCTACGGCCCGCATAAGATGCAGGTGATCTACTTTTGGCGGGCCAAGTCCGACCAGCCCACACCGCTGCTCATCTATATCCACGGCGGTGGATGGCAGGGCGGGGACCGCTCCGTGGCTCGCAGCATGATCCTTCCAGCTCTCGAAGCCGGCATCTCAGTTGCATCCGTGGAATACCGCACCATCAAAGACGCCACCGCCGAAGGACTCGTGCCACCGGTGAAGGGGCCGATGCTCGACTGCGCCCGCGCTGTACAGTTCTGCCGCAGCAAGGCCAAGGAATGGAATCTGGATAAAACGAAGATCGGCCTCGCGGGTGGTTCCGCTGGAGCCTGCACGAGTCTTTGGCTGGCCTTTCATGACGATCTCGCCGATCCCAACAGCGCCGATCCCATCGCCCGCGAATCCACCCGCGTCACTTGTGCCGCCGTCTCCGGTGCGCAGACCACGCTCGACCCGCACCAGATGCGCGAATGGACGCCGAACAGCAAATACGGCTCGCACGCCTTCGGCATCTCTTGGGACGCAAAGCAGAAGATCGGCTCCTTTCAGATGTTTTAGGACGCCCGCGAGCGCCTCCTGCCGTGGATCAAAGAATACTCTCCCTACGCACTCGTCACCCCAGACGACCCACCTGTCGGCCTCTACTACTCCACCCCACCTCACCTCGGTCAGGAAGAAAAAGACCCCACTCACACCGCGAACTTCGGCGTGAAGCTCAAAGAACACTGCGACGCCCAAAAATCCCCCTGCGACCTCATCTATCCCGGCGCACCGAACGTGAAACACGCCACTGACAACGACTACATCCGGGCGCACCTGCGACCAGAGCTGAAGTAAAGATCGCCAAAGCCAAGGAGTTCGTTCCAGCGACCACTTGGGTCGGCTACTCTCGAAAAAACGCCCACATGAACCGCCGTCATTTCATCTCCAGCAGCAGCGCCGCGATCGGCGCGACGGTCTTTTCAGCCAGTGCGGCAGAAGCGAAGCCAAAAACGGTGTGGGGCATCGCGGAGCTTTGGCAGTGGCTTTATGAGAGGCAGGTGACGAGCGGGCATGATTCGGCGGACTGTCTGCAAGCGCATCTCGATCATGGCATCCGCCATGTCGTCTGGGCGCTGGGGCGCAGCACGCTGGACTATCAGAGCGCCTTGCCCACCTCGACGATATATGCGGGCGACACACGACCTGAGACGAAGGTCATCGGCGACTCGTTTCGCCAGGAGTGCTCGCTGCGCGCCGCGCTGGCCTTTGCCGTGAAGAACGACATGGTCATCTATGGCCGTCTCGGCATGAACCGCCACTATGGAGATTCGCTTGGCGGTGCGTTGCGGTCGAAATACATCGCCGCGCATCCCGAGTGGCTGGAGCGGCATCGTGGCGGACAGGTGGACGGCACAAAGGTCAGCTTTGCCGTTCCCGAGTACCGCGACGAACGCATCGCCGTGCTGCTGGAGGCTGCCCAGATCGGTGCACATGGCCTGTGCCTGGACTTCTGCCGCCAGCCGCCCTTGGTGCGGTATCACCCGTTGATGCTGGAGCCCTGGATCAAGGCGGGCCGTGATGATCCGCGCGGCATGAAGGCCAGTTCGGCAGAGTTTCTTGGCTGGGCGCAGCATCGCGCTGATTTTATCAATCTCCTCCTGCGCGATCTTCGGGCCCAGCTTCGCGATCTCGAGCGACAGACAGGGCGCCAGGTGTCCGTGTTGGTCCGCATTCCCGAGGCCACGATCGCGGTGAACCTGATGGAAGGCCTGGACCTCCGCACCTGGCTCAAGGAGGGCTGGGTGGATGAGGTCACGCTCGATCCGCTGTGGATCTGGGACTTTGATTACCCCGACACTGCACGTCCTTATGTTGATCTCGCCCATGCGCATGGCGTGAAGCTTTATGGCGGAACCAACACCACGGCCGGCAAGGGCATGAAGGCGAATGAGCGCGCCTTTCTGGAGAGAATAAGCCGCAACTACGATGACGGCGCGGATGGCATCGCCCTCTTCCAGACCGACACCGCAGTTCTCGAACCTCGGCTCAAAGAGATGCTGGGTCCGCTGCTGCCGCGCCTTGGCGATGCGGGGGCCGTTGGCGAGCTTCTCGCCGCAGCCCGGAAGAAACGGCCTCAGATGAGTGAAAGCGAGCTCTGGTTCGGCCTCGACAATCACAGCTTGATGCCACAGCTCAGCGGCTCGGCCAGGCACAGCCTTGAAACCCTTTGAAGCCGCAGGGGATCGTCGGGATTCAAGCGGCATGGTCATCGCCCGAGAAGCACCCCCTGCCTCCCGTCCAAAAAGACAGATGAATTAGAAACAGCAGTGTCAGCCACCCCATTCCTCCGAACCATCGATGAAGCCCCTCAAACACACCTCACCCACGCTCCTTGTCTCGTTATTCATCGCTTTCGGCCCTTGCTTCGCCGCCCAGCCGATTCGCGTGCTCGTGTGGGATGAGCAGCAGCCGGAGCAGAAGCAGGGCTATGGCGAAAGTTTTCTCGGGGAGGCGCTTGCGGCCCATCTGGCGAAGCTGCCGGAGCTTTCGGTGAAGACGGCGAAGCTTGACGAGGCGGACCAGGGGCTGGGCGACGCCGCGCTCGACGCGACGGATGTGCTCATCTTTTGGAGCCATCGCCGGGTGAAGGAGCAGAATGACGCGCGGGCCGAGGCGGTGGTGAAACGCGTGAAGGAAGGCAGGCTGGGCTTCATCGGGCTGCACTCGGCGCATTGGGCGAAGCCGTTTGTGCGCCTGATGCAGGAGCGGACGAAGTCGGATGTGCTGAAGCAGGTGCCGGAGGCCGGGCGTGCGGCGGTGAAGTGGGAGTTCGTCAACGAGGCGCCTTATTACAAGCTCATCGGCCGTGCGTCGCGCATCACGCCGTTTGTCGAGAAGATCGACGCCGCGGTGTGGCGCGTCACGCTGCCGCAGTGCGTGTTTCCGGCCTATCGCAATGATGGCATGCCCTCGCATGTCACCACGCTTCTGCCGCAGCATCCCATCGCAGCGGGACTGCCGGTGCAGTGGGACATCCCGCGAACGGAGATGTATGGCGAACCGTTCCATGTGCCGGCGCCCGACGAGGTCGTGTTTGAGGAGAAGTGGGACAAGGGCGAGCACTTTCGCAGTGGCTGCGTGTGGAGCGTGGGCAAGGGGCGCGTTTTTTACTTCCGCCCCGGTCACGAGACCTATCCGATCTTTCTGCAGGCCGAGACCCTGCGCGTGATCGAGAATGCCGTGCGCTGGATGGGTGGCGTTATCATGAGATGACGGGCTTGGACGCATTGGCAGGCACCTGTACAGCCCGGAAAAGCACCCAGCGTGTGAACAGCTTCAAGGAAGGCGGGATGAACTTCGTATTGGCAGGCGCACCATGAATCGCCTCACTTTCCTCTTCGCCCTTTTTGCCTATCATGTCCTCGCCGCCGAAACACCGGTCGAGGCTGATCCGAGGCTGCATTCGGATGGCAAGGGCTGGAAGCTGAACCAGGCCGCGATCAAGGATCCGAGGCGTCCGCGTGTGCTGCTGATCGGCGACTCGATCCTGAGCGGCTACATGGCGCATGCGATCCAGAAGCTCGACGGCAAGGCCTACGTTGACGCCTGGGTGAACCCTTACAACCAGTCGGAGCACCTCAACGCGAAGATCCTGCCCGAGGTGCTCGCGAAAGGCCCGTATGTCGTGATCCATTTCAACATGGGCCTGCACGGCTGGCAGGAGGGCCGCATCAAGACGGGCACGTTTGAGCCGCTGACCAAGGGCTATGTTGAGGCGATCCGTGCGAAGCTGCCGGACGCGAAGCTCATCTGGGCCAGCAGCACGCCCGTTATGCTCGAAGGCGATGTCAAAATGCTCGATCCGGTCATCAACGGCACCATCATCGATCACAACCGCATGGCCGCGAAGGTCATGGGCGAATGCGGCGTGCCGGTGAGCGACTTCTACACCCTGCTCGTGGACAAGCTCGAACTCGCCCGCGGCGGCAAGGACAAGTTCCACTGGAATGGGCCTGCGTATCAGATCCTCGGCGACAAATGCGTCGAGGCGGTGCTGAAGGCATTGCCAACCACGCAGGAATGAGTGTGGATTAGTCCTCTGGATTCATCTGCGCAGTCCACAGAACTGCACCCTATTCCTCCACATGTACTCGAAGCCGGCTCTCATTCTCCTCGTCCTTCTTTGGGCGCCCTTGGCTCAATCGCAACCCATGGACCAGCTCGATGTCGTTTACAAAACGACCGAGCAAGGTCCGCTGAAGCTCGATCTGCATTATCCAGGCGTGCCCAGGGCCGGGGCGACATTTCCGCTGGTACTTTTCACGCATGGCGGCGGCTGGGTGACTGGCACGAAGACCATCGGGGATCGTGGCGTGCGCTTCATGGGTGTGAAGACGCTGAATACGCAGGGCTTTTGTGTTGCGTCGGTGGACTACCGGCTGTGCACGAAGGAGGGAAGCATCACGGTGCGCGATTGCGTGACGGATGCGAAGGACGCGCTGCGCTTCCTCGCAAAGAACGCAGCGCGCCTCTCGCTGGAAGCGGAGAACTTCTTCACCTGGGGCGACTCGGCGGGCGGCCATCTCGCGCAGATGCTGCTGCTCTCGCCGCCGGAGTCGTTTCCCGGCGATCCAGTGCTGGCGGATGCAAAGTATCGCCTCATCGCCGGCGTGTCGTGGTATGGGCCGTGTGATTTCGAGAAGACGGAGCTTTTCATCCCGCCCGGCGGTACCGGCGTGGGCGATCGATTCGGCTCGCGCATCCTCAAGCCAGGCGCGGCTGAGCAGACCAGGCTCGCCGCCTATCGCGAGGTCAGTCCGGTGAACTACCTGCGTCCCGAAAGCCCGCCACTGCTCATGATGCAGGGCGACAAAGACCCCACCATCCCCGTGCAGCATGCGCATTCCATGAAGGAACGTGCGGATGCCGTGAAAGCACCCGTGGAGACCTTCATTGTCCAAAACTCCGGCCACAACTGGCGCGAGGTCGATGGCTCGCTGAGTCCGACACTCGAAGAAATCATGACAAAGACGGCTGAGTTTATGAAAAAGCATCTGGAGCGCGTTTCATCATCCCCCAGTCGATGATTTTCTGCCGCCGCGTCCTTCCGCTCTTCTTGTTTTGTGGTCTTTTACCGCTCTCCGCGGCTCATGCCCAGGGTGTGCCGTCGCAGATCGAGCAGAGCTGCCTCGACTGTCATGATGCGGAGACGAGGAAGGGCGGGCTGGATCTCACGGCGCTGACCTTTGATCTGCGGGATGGAGCCATGCGTGAGCGCTGGGTGCGGGTGCATGATCGCGTGGAGAAGGGCGAGATGCCGCCGAAGGTGGATGACATGTCTGCGGCTGATCGGGCGGCTTTGGTGAAGGCGCTGGATGCATCGCTCCATGAAGCGGATCGCGCGGAGGTTCTGGCGAACGGCCGTGGACCGCTGCGCAGGCTGAATCGGGACGAGTATGAGCAAAACCTGCGCGATGTGCTGCAACTGCCCGATCTCGACATTCGCGACATTTTGCCGGAGGACCGCGAGGGGCATCGGTTTAACAAAACGGGCAGCATGCTCGACATGTCGCGCGTGCAGCTGACCGCTTATCTGGATGCTGCGGAGGCCGCGCTGCGTGCGGCGATGGTCACGGAGACAGCGCCGCCGCCGGTGGTGAAGAAGCGAGTGGTGGGCACGGATTTGTTTCCGGGCACCGGCACGTTTGGGAATCGCGAGGCGATGTTTTTCGCCAAGGACAACAAGTTCATCGAGTTGGATGGCAAAAAGGCCAAAGAGTCCGCGAAGGACGAGTCGCTTGAGATGGCGCTGTTTCGCTCGGCGAGCTGGCCTTACCTCGGCACACCGCGTGATGTCGTCGCGAAGCATGCGGGGCGCTACAAGGTGCGCTTTTCGGCCCGTGCGGTGCTGCAGCAGCCGGGCTACGCCTTGCTGCCCGCGAAGCAGCCGGTGCCGATGACCTTCCGCACGCGCAAACCGGCTGGCGTGGACATCATCAATGAAGTGCGTGCCTCCGGTGGTGTGATCGACATCCAGCCTGAGCAGCAAGTCTATGAGACGACGATCACACTGCGGGCGGGCGAGTCCTTTGAATACAGCCTGCTCGGCCTGCCGATGCCGCTGGCGCAGAACCCCAACGGCTCCGCGCCCACCTATCGCTACCCGCCTTTCCCGGAGGGCGGTCAGCCGGGTGTCGCGGTGCAATGGCTCGAAGTCGAAGGCCCCATCCCGCCGCCAAGCTGGCCACCGCCATCGCATCGCGTGCTGTTTGATGATCTCGGCATCGAGGTGTCGCCAAAGAACGCCAAGGAGGATGCAAAACGTCTGCTGCGTCGATTTGTGGGCCTCGCCGCACGCGAACCGGTGTCGGAGGATGATTTGCGTCTGTTTGAGGCGCTCATCGCCGAGCGCCTGGAGAAGGGTTCTTCGTTCAAAGAGGCGCTGCTGGCCGGTTACAAAGCCTTTTTGGCCTCCGGTAACTTCATCTACCTCCGCGAGCCGGAATCGGCGGACGATCACTTCGCCATCGCCTCACGCCTCTCACACTTTCTCACGAACTCGAGGCCTGATGGGCGTTTGAGCGAACTGGCGGCCAATCAACGTCTGCGTGATGCCAGCACGCTGCGTGCGGAAACCGAGCGTCTCATCGCCAGCGGTGGCTTTGAGCGCTTCGTGAACAACTTCACCGATTACTGGCTCAGCCTGCGCCACATTCGCCGCGATGATCCCGATATCCGGCTCTTCCCCGAGTATCGCTTTGACGAGTATCTCGTGGAGAGCATGGAGCGCGAGACGCGCACCTTTTTCACCGCGATGATTCGCGAGAACCTGCCCGCCAGCGTGCTCGTGAAGGCGGACTTCGTCTTCGCCAACGACCGCCTCGCGAAGCACTGCCAGCTCCCGCCACTCAGCGGCTCCGCCATGCGAAAGGTCGTAGTGCCGCAGGGCAGTCCGTATGGTGGATTGCTGACACAGTCCGCGATTCTGAAGGTCAGCGCGAATGGCACCAACACCTCGCCTGTCGTGCGTGGCGCCTGGGTGATGGAGAGGATCGTCGGCCAGCCTCCTCCTCCGCCACCGCCCAGCGTGCCCGCCGTGGAGCCGGACATTCGCGGGGCCAAAACCATCCGTGATCTCATGGCGCTGCACACCAAGGAAAATTCCTGCGCCAGTTGCCACGCCAAGTTTGATCCTGTCGGCCTCGCGTTGGAGAGTTTTGACATTCTCGGCGGCTGGCGCACGCGTTATCGCGGCATTGAAGAAGGCGAGCGCATCACCGGCATCGACCGTGCCGGCCACGACTTCAGCTACACGCTCTCCGCGAACGTCGATCCGAGCGGCCAACTCATCGACGGCCGTACTTTCAAAGATGTGCACGCTCTGAAAGCCATCCTCGCCGCCAACCCACGCCAGCTCGCACGGAATCTGCTCCATCAGTTCACCGTCTATGCCACCGGCACCCCCGTCCGGTATTCCGACCGCCGCGAGATCGAGTCGCTGCTCGATGCCTGCGAGAAGGATGGCTATCGCGTGCGAGATTTGATGCTCGCGTTGGTGGAGAGCGAGATTTTTACCGGAGGAGCCAAATGATCGCCGAACTGCATCACGATGCCTCTGGCATCATGCCTGCCTCAGCGCCTTGTTTGAGGATCGCTTCAAACCGGGTGTCACGGGCTGTGATGAACTGCGCCCCATGGTCAAAGGTGGCCCCACCGATGCGACGACTGGCCCGCCTGCCACCCAGGCCGCGATCCTTGTCCAGCAACAGCACGGTGCGGCCAGCGCTCTGAATCTCACGCGCCGCGACGAGGCCTGAGACACCTGTGCCAATAATCAGCAGATCCACGATGGGCGCATGAGTCGGCATCAAATTTTGATGGGATGGAGGCCGAGTTTGATTTTCTACGTGAGCGGCATCTACAAAGGACGGCATGACCGCCTGATGGATCGACATCAGCCGGCTCGCGGCCCTCGCGCAGCTTTCGCAGGATAGAAAGCCCTTACTCGTAGAAGCTCGACGTTCGCGCCATGTTTCCAAACATGTGGTAGATGACCCTGCCAGGCATGCCGCCATAGGTGAAGCCGCGGGCGGTGTAGCTCGGGGCGTCGTGATGGAAGTCGCTCCATGTCAGGCCGCCGTCGGTGCTGCGGAGGATGCCCAGGCCGCCATGCAGGGTGCTCATGAGCATGAACTGCGGCTTCACGGGATCCATGTAAAGCGGACCGCTGTCGAGTGCGGCGAGCTGGATCCAGCTTTTTCCGGCGTCGGTGCTTTTCAGGAGCTTCGCAGGACGTTTGCCCTGGTGGCTCCAGTAGTTCTCGTGCTGGCCGTCGCTGATGAAGAGGGTGTTCTCGTCTGTCGGATGATGGGCCAGGCCGTCCACCCCATCGGCGGCATGGGCGATCTCCCATGTCTCACCACGATCATGGCTGGCATGGAGGCCGGTGCGTTTGAGGCATTGCAGATACACATGCCGACCACTGGGGCTGGTGACGAGACTGAGGCCGTTCTTCGTTTTGAGCGTGTGCTTCCATGTCAGGCCGCCATCGCTGCTTTTGAAGACGCCGAGCTGGTAGTTCGCGAGGTGCATTACATCAGCATTCGAGGGATCGAAGCATAAGTCGCCCATCTCGCTGTCGTCGAGCCACTTGCCCCATTCCCCGCCGAACTGCTCCTTGAGGTCCAAAACGAGCTTCCATGTCTCGCCGCCATCGTCCGTGCGATGCAGGCGCGGATGCCGCGTGCCGCCGTGGCCGTGGATGATGGCAAACCAGGTCTTCGGCAGCTTCGGATGCGCTTTCACGACACTGCCATCGTGGTTCTGCCAGTCGTCGTTCCACCATTCGGTCTGCACACGCGCAGGCTTCCAGGAAACGCCGCCGTCATTTGTTTTGAAGACGCCTTGATCCAGCGCGGCGACCATCGCCTGCTGGGGATCATGCGGGCTGATGGCAGGGCCGTTGAAATAGCAGAGCACCTGCAGGCCCGTGGTGCTGCCGGTCCAGCTCGCACCGAAGTCGGTGCTCCTGCACATGAGCGAGCTGTCGCACTTCAGCCAGGTCGCTCCATCGGCGGTGACGGTGAGCGTGCTGCATTTGCCCTCCGGCGAGGCGTGGCGGTTCATGCCGGGATAGCTGCCTCGATCCCAGTTTTTCTCGATGCGATGACGCGTCCAGGTATCGCCGTTGTCACTGCTCACGACGAGCTGGCTCAGTGCCCAAAGCATGACCTTGCCACCCTGTGCGACCGCCAGACCGCCTGAAAAGCGCAAGCCCGGCTCCCACTTGTGCGGCACCTCCTTGATCATCGTGAAGCTCGCGCCGCCATCGAGGCTGCGATGCAGCTTGCCTGTGGAATCAAACGCAAACAAGCCGCCGTCTGCCGGTGTGGCACGCGCATTCAGGATGATGCTCTCCGCGAGCTTCATCTGCCATGTCTTGCCGCCGTCCTTCGAGATAGCGAGGCCCGGCGATGGCCGGCACGCGACGCAAAGCGTGCCATCCGCGAGCAGGAACGGAAACGCGGGCGTGTCCGGCGAGTTCTTCGCCACCGGCGGCTTCGTCAGCTCCGTCCACGTCGCGCCATGATCGCGTGAGACTCGCAGCATGCTTTCGTGATCGAGCGCATACACGCTGCCGTCCGCCGCACACGCCATCGCGTGGCCGAGCTGCGGTGTTTTGTCATCGCCGACCTTCGGTGCTGTGCCAAACACCGCCTGCCACGTCACTCCGCCATCGTGCGAGGCCCAGATCATGCCGCACACGCCCCAATACATGCGCCGAGGCTCCTTCGGATCGATGGCGAACTGCCGGTTGTGCGAGACGATCTGCTTCCGCGCCATCACGCCGCGCTCGACATCGGCTGACATCTTTCGCCAGGTCAAACCCGCGTCCTGCGAGCGAAACAGCCCGCTCAGGTCCGTCATCGCCCAGACTTCCTTCGGGTTCGTGGGATGGGCGACGACATCTTCGATCCAGCCTCCCCCGCCAGGGCCGAAGGGTTGCCAGGTTTCGGCATGGAGGCGGGAGACGAGAAGGAGCAGGGCTAGAAAGCGCATGGTTCTACAAAACGACGGTCACTCCGGTGCCTGTCTCAGCAATCGGCTTAGCCTGTTGTCTTGGCAGGCGGGCAGGCCCAGAGCAAGGTGAGGCCGATGAGGAGGCAGCCCACGCTGTCCATCAGCGTCCACCACAGCGGCAGCGGGCATTGCAGATCGATGGAGAGATAAGCCGGACCTGCGAAAACCATGACCCAGCCGCACATTCGCACGAGCGGCTGATGGCGCTCCAGATCTCGCGAGATGACCCAGATCAGCGCCGCGATCACGACATAGGCGAAGCCGGCGTTGCCCGAGAGATAAACGACGAGCGGCGTGATGGGTTGTTTGCCATAGCCCATGAGCCACGAGAACTTCTGGAACGCGGTCTCCGGGAGCAGCGCTCCTGGCAATCCCGTGAGCAAAATGGCGATCATGAGGCGCAGCATCCAAAGCTGCACGCGTGGGCGGGGAAGGCGGGTAGGATTCATGGGGTTGATACGCTGGGGCATGCCGTTCTTTGAGTGAAGCCCAAACAAACTGGCAGCAGAACGAGGAGGCGGTTTGGTTCTGTTGTCAGCCATTCTGCTGCCAATCATGAACCATCATCGCGTCGTCATCGGACCCATTTTCACGACTTCAAGATCCTTGCCCTTCACCTTGCGGATGGGCAGCAACTCCTCATGCACCCAGCGATCATCGGGCGCGCCGCTGATGAACCAGTCGCCACCGTTGTCGGCGAGGATCATGCCGTGCGTTTTGAGGCCTTCGAGGATCACTTTGGCCGCGCCAGTGAACTTTGAGGTGTCAAAGCCGGCCTTCAATCGCACGCGCATGCCCATTGGTGGGAGGTTTACGTCCTTGTGCGGGCTGGCGAAATGCGTGGCGGGCGGCACAAAGGCGCGGCGGCTCTTTTTCACGGTGAAGCGCAGCGCATGCGTGAGCTTCTTCGTGCCGCAGATTTCATCGTAGCGAGCCAGGCCGGGCAAGATGGGCAAACCGGCTGCATCGGCGCTCGTCCAGCCTGCCGGACGCGGCTTCGGGTTCTTCAGATCGAAAACGGCTCCGCTGCTCGCCTTCCATGATTTGCCGCCATCGAGCGGGAAGCTGTGAAACAGCTCGTAGAGCTTCCAGTTGTCCTTGTCGAGCACCAGCACATGCCGGTCGCCCTCCGCCTGCGGACCTCCTTCGATGTGGGCATCCTGCGGGATGGGATACGGCCCCGGATCACTCTCATCCGCGTATTCAAAAGCAATGGGCACCTTCGGCTGATCGCCGCTCACGACGTAATACGGAATCCCTCCCGGCTGCCCCTTCCACACCACACCAAAGTCCTCATGCAGCCCCGTCTCCGCGCCGATGGACGCAATGATGGCATCACTGAGCGGATCGACCTCGTCCTTCGACACATCGCGATTCCATTCGTCCTTCGACGGCATGAGCAAAACGCCGCCGAGGTCGGCGTTGGGGCCAGTTTTGAGCTCTGGGTGCTGGGCGAAGGCGCATATGCTGAATGCAGCCAAAAGGAGGATTGGCGTTTTCATCATGGTCACGGAACGATGGCTCCGCTCAATTTTCGGGTGCGGGGCTTGCCTTGGATGTCGGCGGGCAGGAGGTATTTTTCATCGGCGTGGTCGAGCCTGGCATCGCTGGCGGGGGTGGCGTCGTGACGGGTGCCGTCGAGGGTGACGCCGGGGAAGTCCTCGAAGCCGCGGCCCTTGACGCAGCCGTTCTTGGGGCCATCGCCAAAGACGACGTTGCCGCTGCTGACGACGCCTGCGTGGCCGTTGGCGTAGTGGAGGGCATTGGCATCGCGGGAGTAGAGGATGTTGTTGGCGAGGATCATGCCTTCGCGGGCATTCCAGGAGCCGCCGTGGAAGGCGTGCGCCGCATTGAGGATGGTGTTGTGGATGACTTGGAGGTTGAGCGTCTTGCCCTGATGATCGGTGCTGGCAAAGCCCGCGCCCGCGCCGTTGATGAGGACGTTGTTGCGCACGACGGCCTCGCCCTGCACCTGCATGACGTTGTCGGCGCTGTTGTAGCAGAGGTTGCGCTCGATGATGTTCACGGGCTTCCCGGCGGTGCCATAGACGGTGATGCAGGGATACTGCGTGTCATGCACATGATTCTCGGCAATGAGATTGCCCCAGGAGCCTTGCTTCACCTCGATGCCATCGCCTTGATCGCCGCGACAGTCATGAATGTGGTTCAGCGCGATGACGCTCTCGCTCATGATGTGGTCGCCGTTGTTGGCTCCGAGATACATTCCTTCCGCGTGACCGTCGCCGTGGTGGATGTGGTTGCGGGTCAAAAAGAGGCGCCGGGTGTCGGCGCTGTTGGCGCTGAGGCAGACCTCGCCGGTGTGATGAATGTGGCATTGATCGACCCACACGTCCGAGCAATGACCGAGCCGCAGCCCATGACTTCCACCCGTGAACTCGATGCCGCGAATGCACAGGAACTTCACCGGGCCGCCCTGGCCGACATTGAGCACATTTTGTTTGTCATCAGGCCGCGTGATGACGACCTGCGCCCCCTCGGCCGCGACGATCCAGATCGGAGCGTCCGCCGTGCCGCTCACGCCGATGTCCCACATGCGCTCGACGCTGTAGGTGCCGGCGGCGATCTCCAGCTTGTCGCCAGGCTGCAAGGCTTCCACGGCCTTCACGAGCGCCGCTCCGTTCGTGCCGCCGTGCCGTATCACGCGCTTCGGCGCGATGGTGGACCAGGTGGGTTTGTAGCTGGCGGCGAGGGCGGACGAGGCGAGGACGATGAAGAGGAGAACAAAGCGCATGGTTGGCTGGTAACGGAGATTCATGGGATTGGCAGAAGGATTTGAGGGGTGGGAAAATGGGAGAACAAGAGCCCCGAGAATCTTCATGCCCATTCAATATCCTGCCGGAAAGTGAGATCAGGCAGTCTTCAAATCGAGGCCGCTGAGCGTGCCGGTGGCGGTGCTGAACTGATCGGTTTCGATACCGAGGTGCTGGAGCATGCTCACGTAGAGATTGCAGAGGGGTGGCGGGCTGTTGGGATCAAAGGCGAGGTGCTGACCGTGACGGAAGCGGCCGCCGGCGAGCAGCACGGGCAGGTTTTTCGTCGAGTGGCTGCTGCCATCGCCAAGGTTGCTGCCGAGGAAGACGGCGGTGCTGTCGAGCAGGCTGCCGCTGGCGTCTTTGGACTGGCGGAGTTGAGCCAGCAGGCCACGCACGGTTTTGAGCGTCTCGGTCTCGACGATCTGGAGCTGAGCCAGTTTCGCGGGATCTTTGCCGTGATGGGAGAGGTCGTGGTGACCAAGGGTGACGCCTTTGATGGGCGGGGTGAAGGTGTTCCCCGACAGCATGATGGTGATGAGCCGGGTGGAGTCGGTCTGGAGGGCGAGGTGGCTGAGATCAAAGAGCAGGCGCGTGCGTCCGATGAGGTCGGCGGCGTTGGCGATGTCCGTGGGAGGCTCGGCATCTACTTTGGGCTTGGGCGTGCGTGCCCAGCGCTCGTCATTGACCATGCGCACCTCCAGCTCACGGACGCTGGTGAGGTATTCGTCGAGCTTTTCACGGTCCTCATGACCGACTTTGGTGCTGAGGGCACGGGCTTGAGATCGCAAGTCATCAAGGATGCTGCGCCCGTCATCGAGGCGCTGGAGCTGGGCGCGGACGGTGTCGCCCTTGCCTTCGAGAAAGAGACGGGCGAAGACCTTGGACGGCGAATTGTCCGCCGGAATGAGCGCTCCCGTGCGAGTCCAGGAAAGACCGCCTGCGCCTTCTGCTGAGAGCACGAGACTGGGAAAACGTGTCTCCATGCCGATGCTCTCGGCGGCGAGTTGATCGAGCGAGATGGCATTGCGAAAACCAGGCCTGCCCGCGCCGGGCACGCCGGTGAGAAAGCTGGCGGAGGCCTGATGTCCGAGGCCGGAACTCATGCCTGCATGCATGAGCCCGGAGACGACGGTGAAGTCTTTTCGGAAGTCCGCGAACGGCTCCAGGTAAGGCGAAGGTGTGTAATCCGCGCCGCTCTCTCCGGGGATGAAACGCTCCGGCAGAAAACCGAGCGGAGCGCAGATGCAGACCATACGCCGAGGTGTTTTTGAGCCACTCGCTGCGAGGCTTTCGAGCCAAGGTAGGGCCATCGTGATGCCAGCGGAGCGGAGGAAGGTGCGGCGGTGGGTGAGCATGGTCGGAAATGTTACTTGGTTTGAAACAACGCACTCTGAACGATCTCGTGGATCAACGAACGAAACCCCAGGCCCGTCTCGCTCACGCGGCGCACGATTTCGTCGATCCGCGGGCGGTCGAGCGGGGTTGGCTCGGCACCGGTGGCGTAGGCGAGGAGCTTTTCGGCGAGATTGCGGGCGAGCTGATCCCTGTCGGCGAGGAGGAGCTGCTTGAACTCATCAATGTCGCGAAAACGGCGTCCGTCGCCGAGCACGTCCGCAGGATCGACAGGCGGGCCGGGGCGCACGCGGCGGCCCTGGCTGTCGCGCTCGCCATTGTTGGTGAGGCTGCGGTAGTGCTCTCGCCAGCCGCCGATGACGTCAAAGCTCTCCAGGGCAAAGCCGGGTGGATCGATCTTCTTATGGCAGCCGGCGCAGGTCTCGACATCGCGATGCTTGGCGAGCTGCTCTCGGATGGTGGTGGCTCCGCGGATGTCGGGCTCGATGGCCTCCACATCCACGGGCGGTTTTGCAGGTGGTGTGCCGAGGATGCGCTCCAGGACCCAGGAGCCACGCAGCACGGGCGAAGTGGTGGTGCCGTTGGCGGTGACTTTCAAGACGCTGCCCATGGTCATGACACCACCGCGATGGCTGCCCGGAGGCAGGCTGACGCGCCGCATTTCCATGCCTTCCACGCCAGGGATGCCGTAGTGCCTGGCGAGCCGTTCATTGAGAAAGGTGAAGTCTGAGGCGACAAAGCTCGTCAGCGGCAGATCCTGCGTGAGCACCTCATTGAAAAAGAGGTTCGTTTCCTTCAGCATGGCGGACTTGAGGCTGTCATCATACTCAGGATACAGCGTGCGGTCCGGCATGGTGGCATCGATGGCGCGCAGACTGAGCCATTGGCCGGTGAACTCGCGGGTAAAGGCGGCGGCTTTCTCATCCTTCAACAGGCGCTCCACCTGCCGCCGCAGCACTGCGGGCTGATGCAGTTTTTGATCGGCGGCCAGTCGAAACAGCTCTTCATCCGGCATCGAACTCCACAGGAAATACGACAGGCGGTTCGCCAGCGCGAAGTCATCCAACTTGCCGCCTTCTTGGGTAGCGTCCTCGCGGAAAAAAAGGAACTGCGGTGAGACGAGCACTGCCTTCAGCCCCACACGCACAGCTTGCTCAAAGGTGTAACCAGCCTCCAGCCGCTGCCGCACTCGGGCGAGGATCGGCTGGATGTCCTCCTCCAACACAGGGCGGCGGAAGGCGCGGCGGGCGAACTGCCGCAGGATTCGCTCGGCATCGGGCAGCGGATTTTGTGAGACGACCTCGCGCCAGTCAGGATCGTCCTCCTTGGGCATCTTCTTCTGCTCCAGATCGCCAAACAGCGCCACATGACTCGCTGGCGGCCACGAGTCCATCAGCGGCCCTTCCGCATCCACCCACTGCACCACGAGCCCGGGGCCGTCGTATTTGTCAGCACCGACCTTCTCGACCATCGGCGGTGTGGCAGGCAGATCATCGGCGATGATTCGGATGCGGTTTTCCGGCTCCAACTGCGCGGTGAACTCGATCTCTGTGGGCTTGTCCGCAGGCACGGAATAGTAGTCCAGCAGGCGCTCTTCGGTGACCTCTTTGAATGTGCCCGCGGTGACGTGAAACTTCACCGGCTTGCCTTGACTCTGGAAGCCGTAGGCGGAGATGCGGAAGCGATACTTGCCACGGAAGGGACTGCGAAAGTTCCACATCGTCACGCGAATGTTCGCCGACTCCCAGACCGCGAAAATGGCCACACCATCCTCGAGAAAGCGATACACGCTGCCGGGCCGCTTCACGGAGGATTCGTCTTTGATGTGGAAGCGCTTCTTCACCTGCCAGGGCTTCGATTCATTCACGATGGCTTCATCGAGCACACGATCCGCCGCATCCAGATAGCTGCGCATCAAGTAGGACGAGGTGTGCAGCGACTCCGCATTGTTGTCGAAACCGTTCGTGGAGGTGTCAGGCGGCAGCAGATCGGCCAGATCGACCTCCACGCCGAGCAAATCGCGCACGGTGTTCGCATACTCGGCACGGTTCAGCCTCCGCATCACCACGCGGCCTGGCTTTTCACCATTCTGCGCGTCCGCCTTTGTCGCACTTTGCTGAATCCACTCCATCACCGCCTTCAGGTCATCCGCAGGCGGACGAGGTTTGTCTTCAGGCGGCATGTCGCCGGATTGCAGTTGATCCAATACCGCGAGCCAGTCACCACGGCTCTTCTTGTCGCTGAAATCCGGGACGAGACTCTTCAAATCGAAGTCACCCTTCGGCTTCGTGCCCGAGTGGCATTTTTCACAATGCTGCGCGAAGAACGCACGTGGTTCCGCGCCGGTGGCCAGCGTGATGCCTAGCATCAGCATCGCGATGGCAGTGAGGGAGGCGTGACTTGAGACCATGGTGTCCTATCAACGCTTTGAGACGGGACCGACATACTCCGTGGCGATCACAATGTCATCGAACCACACGCGATTCGTCTTGGGCGGGTTGGCGACGTTGTTTTGGCGGTAGGCGTTTTCGGTAACATAGTGGCTGAGCATGAAGTAGCTCACGGCGAGCTCCGGCACGGTGCGCCAGCGGAAGCCTTCGAAGGTGGTCTCGCCGTCTTTGGCGACCTGGAAGCCTTCGCCCGTCCATTGGCCGGTTTTCGTGCCGGGGCCGATGTGCGTGGTGAGCCTGCCATCGAGCCACAGGGCGAGCTCGCCGTTGCTTTGTCCGATGTCGTTGCACTTCACCATGATCTCGACGCACTGCCAGTGGCCGCGTGGCGGGCCTGGGCGGCCTTCGGGCCAGAGGCCATTGCCCCAGAAGCCGCCGTCGGCGCTCTGTTTCATGTCATGCCAGTAGGTGTAAAACATCCAGCCGCCCGGCGCGGCGAGCGTGCCATAGCTGCCATTCGGCTCGATGCGGGCGCTGAAGCGTGTGTCGCCCGCCGCGTGCTTGCCGGCGCTGCCCTGCGGCCAGTTGGTGGGCGGATTGTAGCCGCCGAGGCCGCTGAAGTGATGCAGGTAAGGCGCGTCCTCCGCGAACTTCACATAGAAGCGCGAGAAGACGCGAGTCTGGATGGGATCGAGCCGCTTGAACAAATGCCCGCCGGTGTTCTCGCCGAGCGTCGCGGTGACTTGGAGGCATTTCGAGCCCGAACTGGCCAAGGGATGCTCGTTCACGATTTCAAGCACCTTGCCGCCCTTGTTCTCGATTTCATTCCAACGCGGCTTCAAGGCCTCCAGCGTGACTTCCTCGAAGTTTTCGACGAGAAGCACCGCAGGATGCTTTTCGATGCCTGCATCACCCGGATGCTTTTGTGCGAGGCCGGGGCCTTCAGGCAAAGAATCGAGCGCCCAGACAGAGGTGGTGACGAGAAAGCAGAGGATTTTCATGACTTGGCAGCAAAGCGGACTTTCTTCTCCACCTCGACGATCACCAAGGCCGCCAGCGCCACGCCGAGGATGCGCAGCCACACCGTGGCATCGAGTGGTGCGGTGTGGAGGAAGCGGTTCATCACGGGCGCATACGTGAAGAGGAGCTGGAGCATGGCGGTGAGGCCGATGCCGAGCCACAGACGCGGGTTGCTGAACCAGCCAATGCTGAAAATGCTGCGCCGCAGGCTGCGGCAGTTGATGAGGTAGGCGCTGGCGACGGCGACGACGGTGTTGACGACGGCGGTGCGGCACACGGCGATGCTGGCACCGCCGCTTTGCTCGTAAAAGAACACCCAGTAGCTCCCGGCGAGCATGATCATCGAAACGAGGCCGGTGCGCATGAACATGGCGAGATCGAAAATCGGTGTTTTTTGATCACGAGGCGGCCTGCGCATGATGTCGGCCTCGGGTGGCTCGAACACGAGCATGAGGCCGAGCAGGATAGCGGTGGTCAGATTCACCCAAAGCAGATGCACGGGCAGTGTGGGCAGTGTGAGGCCAAAAACGACACTGGTGAGCAAAATGAGCGCAAAGCCCACGCTCACCGGCAGCGTCCACACGAGGAACTTGATGAGGTTGTCATACACGCCGCGACCTTCCTCGACGGCGGCGGCGATGGTGGCGAAGTTGTCATCCGTGAGCACCATGCTGGCCGCGCCCTTCGCCACATCGGTGCCGGTGATGCCCATGGCGATGCCGATATCGGCTTGTTTCAAAGCGGGGCCGTCATTCACGCCGTCGCCGGTCATGGCGAGGATGTGCCCTCGGCTTTGCAGAGCCCGCACGAGCCGCAGTTTCTGCTCCGGCGCCACGCGGGCAAAGACGGCGGTGCGGTCGGCGATCTCCGGCAGGTCGGCGTCGCTGATTTCGGCCAACTCGCGACCGCTGATGGCAGGCGCTGTGTCGGCTCCAGCGATGCCGATCTGCTTCGCGATGGCCTGCGCGGTCACGGCATGGTCTCCGGTGATCATTTTCACGCGAATGCCTGCCGCCTGACACTTCGCCACGGCAGCGATGGCCTCCTCGCGCGGCGGATCGATCATGCCCTGCAAACCGAGGAAGGTGAGGCCCTCGCTGACATGATGATGATCAAAATCACCGCTGACATGCGAACCATCGCGACGGCAAAAGGCGATCACCCGCATGCCCTTGGAGCCAAAAGACCTCGCCACTTCACGAATCGCTTCCGTGTCGATGGCGACGAGCTCGCCGCGGGCATCGAGCATGTGCGTGCAGCGATCCAGCAAGCGCTCCAACGCACCCGCTTTGTAGATGCGGCGGCCTTCCACATGATCGTGCAGCGTGGCGCGGAACATGTGATCGCTTTCAAACGGGATCATGTCCACGCGGGGCGATCCCGCATGAATCGTGGCATGACGCAAACCGGCTTTCTCCGCCGCCACGAGAAGCGCTCCCTCGGTGGGATCGCCCGCGATGCTCCAGGCGCCGTCCTTTTCGATGATGGCGGAGTCATTGCAGAGCATTCCGGCATGGAGGCACTCGTGCAAAGCGGGCTTCGTCGCGGCATCCATCGTGATTTGGCCCTGATGAATGCCTCCAAGCGGTTCGTAGCCCGTTCCGCTGACCTCGAAGGTCTCGCCACCGGCGTGGATGCGCTGCACGGTCATCTTGTTCTGCGTGAGCGTGCCCGTTTTATCCGAGCAGATGACCGTGGTGCAGCCGAGCGTCTCCACGGCGGGAAGTTTGCGGATGATGGCGCGGCGTTTCGCCATGCGGCTCACGCCGATGGCGAGCACGATGGTGATGGCTGCGGGCAATCCCTCTGGAATCACACCCACGGCCAGCGCCACGCTCGCCATGAGCATCTCGATCACGCTGCCGCCGCGCACCATCACGCCATAGGCAAACAAGGCCGCCGCGAGCGCAAGGATGACCCACAGAAACACGCCGCTGAAGCGGGCGATCTTCCGCGTGAGCGGCGTGGTGAGATCCACCGCCTCCGCGATGAGAAAAGCCACGCGCCCCGTCTCCGTGCGGTCGCCCGTGGCCCACACGACGCCCGTGCCGGTGCCTGCGGTCACCAAAGAACCCGCGAAGGCCATGTTCACACGATCCGCGAGCACCGTGTCCGCATGCAGCGGATCCGGGCGCTTGCTCGCGGGCACCGATTCGCCGGTGAGGGATGATTCATCGATCTGCAGGCTCTTCGTTTCGAGCAAACGAATATCAGCCGGCACGCGATCACCGCCTGCGAGCATCACGATGTCACCCGGGACGAGTTCGGTGCTGTTCACGCGGATCTTTTTGCCATCCCGCCGAACCACCGCCTCCGCGATGACCATCTTCATGAGGGCTTCGAGCGCGCTCTCCGCCTTCGATTCCTGCAAAAAGCCCACAATCGCATTCACCACGACCACGATGAAGATCACCGAGGCATCCACCCACTCGCCAAGAAAACCCGTGACCACCGCCGCTGCGATGAGCACGAGCACTAGCGGTGCCGTGAACTGCCGCATCAGCCTCACCCATGCCGAAGTGCCGCCGCGCACCTTCACGCGGTTTTCCCCATAGCGCCTCAGCCTTTCCACCGCCTCTGTGCTGGTGAGTCCATGTTCAAACGAGCCGCCCGTGAGCTTCAAAGCATCACAGGCGGCGAGATCGTGGGCGGTGGTCGCAGTCAACATGATTTGATGATCGACAATTAAGCCGTGGGCAATCAGCAATTCGCTGAGGCACCATGTATTGAGAGAGGCTCAGCGCGGTCTTCCTTCGCCAATATCGCCAGCGTGGTCTTGAGCACAGTGTCGGGATTCAGCGAGATGCTGTCGATGCCCTGTTCGACGAGGAACTGGGCGAAATCGGGGTAGTCGCTCGGGGCCTGACCGCAGATGCCGATTTTGCGGCCTTTGGCGCGGCAGGTGGCAATGACCTGGGCGATCATCTTTTTCACGGCTGCGTTTCGTTCATCAAAAATGGGCGCAACGATCTCGCTGTCGCGATCCACGCCGAGGATGAGCTGGGTGAGGTCGTTGGAGCCGATGCTGAAGCCGTCAAAAATGTCGGCGAACTCCTCAGCGAGGATGACATTGGCGGGGATCTCGCACATGACGTAGATCTCCAGGCCGTCCTGGCCGCGCTTGAGGCCGTGTTTTTCCATCTCGGCCTGCACTTTGCGGCCTTCATCGAGCGTGCGGCAGAAGGGGATCATGAGCTTGAGATTGGTAAGGCCCATCTCATCGCGCACCTTTTTCACGGCGCGGCACTCCAGCGCGAAACCGGCCTGATAACGCGGGTGGTAGTAGCGGCTCGCACCACGGAAGCCGAGCATCGGATTCTCCTCAGC
>JBIIRD010000140.1:0-7594 GCA_044341745.1 Prosthecobacter sp.
TCTCCGTGGAGCGCGGAACTCCGATTCCGCTGCATCGCGAACGCGGGGGAGGCGTGGGCAAAGCCTGCCATGTTCTTCGAATCCCAGGCCCGTCCTGCGGGTTGAAGCAGACGGCAGGCAGGATTCGTGCACAGAAGCGAACCGCCTGCTGCGTCGGAAATCCGCGCTCCGGCACCTGTCAGGCGTCCTTCTTCAGCGTCTGCTCCAGGCTGGCGCGGCAGGCCTCGAACTCCTCCTCGGCCAGGCGGCGGGGAACGGTCATGGGAGATTCAAAGATGACCCTGACTGTTGAGAAGGGCAGGGGAAGGAGGAACTGGTCCCAGGTCTTGAAACGCAGCGCCCGCGAGTAAAGCACGCGCACCGGCACGATGGTGCCGCCGGTGAGCTGGGCCAGCTTGATGATGCCGGGCTGGATCTGGTAGATCGGGCCGCGCGGACCGTCCGGCGTGATGCCGACATCACGTCCTTCGCTGACCTTCTCCGCCAGCATGATCAGGGCGCCGAGGCCCTTCTGCGGCTTCGAGCTGGAGCCGCGCGCCGCCTCAAAGCCGAACTGGGCGCAGGCGTCGGCAATGATCTGGCCGTCGCCGCTCGGGCTGCTGAGGATGGCGCCGGGGATGTGGGCGAACCACTGCTCATGCACATAGGGGATAACAAACATCCGGTTATGCCAGAAGGCCCAGATCCAGCCGGGGCGGCCGGTGTCGAAGGCCCCGGCCCGGTCCTCCACCTCGAAACGCAGGGTCGCCCCGACGCCCCGGATGAGCCAGGAGACGATCCTGCCCAGGTTCTTGATGCGTATCTTGGCCATGCTTTGCGTCGGAAGATCGGTGCTGGGAGGCCTCAGGCGGAGATTTCGGCGCATTCGGGACACTGGCCGTAGAACTCCAGCTCATGGTAGATGCCCTTGAACCCGGAGTTTCTGGCGATGGTCTTTTCCAGGGCCTGCACGGGGCAGGCGACGTCGAGGCGCTCGATGCGCCCGCAGTCGTTGCAGATGAGGTAGTCGTGGTGCTCGCCGGGCAGGTTGATGATGTAGTAGGCGGCGCGGTCATGGAGGCCGAGGCGGCGGATGAGTCCGTGCTGCTCCAGCTTCACCAGCAGCCGGTAGACCGTGGCGCGGTCGGCCTCGCTGACGAGATCCTTGGACTCGGCGATGTCACCCAGGGTGAGCGGCTGGCAGGCATGGATCAGGATGGAAAGGACGTCGCCGAGGGCCTTGGTGCGCCTCAGCCCGGCATCACGGGCACGCTCCAGCGATTCGGCCAGCAGCCTGCGCGGCTCCGGCCTGCGGCATCCTTCGTGGTGGTGGTGGTGATGTTTGCCCATGACGATTTGACGAGCCGCAAACTGGACGGCATCGCCCGCTTGTCGACGGGTGATTTGCAGGCCTGGTCCGGACGGGTCAGTCGCCGTAGTTGAAGGGGTCGCCGTATTTGGGGTCGGTCGCCAGGTTCGGGTCCGTCAGTGTCCTCAGGAAAGCGACGAGGGCAGCCTTCTGGACGGTGGTGAGGTTGAGGAGGCGGACGCCTCCGCCCTGGTTCTGCGGAAGGCGGAGCGGCGGCGAGAGGTTGGGATGGTCCACCACGCCCGAATTGTAGTGCTCGACCACCTGTTCAAGCGTCGTGAAGCGTCCGTCATGCATGTAGGGCGCGGTGAGCTCGATGTTGCGCAGCGAGGGAACCTTGAAGCGTCCTTCGTCCTGGTCCAGGAAGGTAATGTCCCCGATGCCCTTGTCGAAGTAGGGGTCTTCGAGACCATTGTTGGTTGGGGCGCCGCCGCCGGGGACGAAGTTGTCAGTGCCGTGGCAGGCGCCGCAGTTGCCGACGGCGCTGAAGAAAATGTTCCGGCCCTGGTTTTCCTGAGGGGTGAAGTTGGCGAAGCCCTGGGCCGCCCCGAGGTCATACTTGGACTGGGTGGCGACGATGGAGCGCACGAACTGGGCAAGCGCACGGGAGATGCGCGCCGAAGTGACTTCTGGAGAGCCAAACACACGGTTGAAAAGGTCGGTGTAGAAGGGCTCCGCGTTCAGCCGGGCCTCAAGGGCGGGCAGGGTCATGCCCATCTCGACCTCGTTTTGAATGGGCTGCAGAACCTGGTCCTCCAGGGTGGCGGCGCGTTCATCCCAGAAGAAGGAGCGCCGAAGGTACCAGCGGGCATGGGCGAGTCCCATGGAATTGCGCCCCGTCAGGCCGCCCTCGAAACCCACGCTGAAGGGGCGGGGATCGGAGAAGCCATGGGCCTGCTGATGGCAGGAGGAGCAGGAGACGGTCTGGTTCAGCGACAGACGCTTGTCATAAAACAGCACGCGTCCCAGCTCCGCGCCCGCGTCCGTCGTGGGGTTTCCGACCGGGGTGTTGTCCTGCGCGGCGATGGGGTTGGCGGAAAAGGCCGCGGGCAGCGCGGGGCTGGCGTAGTTGGCCGTGGTGGCCGGAAGGAGCAGGGCCGTGGCCGTGGTGCTGGTCAGGGGTTGCGAGGCGGAGTCATAGGCAAACCGGTAGAACTGGCCCGTCGGCAGTCCGGCCAGGCTGACATTCCGGCGGAAGCGGCCGTTGTGCAGCTTGAGCGTCTCCAGGTTTGTCCAGGTGGTGAGGTTGGACGATCCTTGCAGGACCCACACATGGTTGCCCGGCTCGGCGATGTCGAGCGAGAGGCTGGCGCCGTTGCTGGCGATGGCGGTTTCAGTGCCTTCCGGGAGCTGTGCCGGAAGCTGAAGCTCAAGAAGGACCGGGAGAAGCAGGAGCTTTTTCATGGGAGATGGCGCCGATGCTTCCCCCGCCCGGTTAAGGCATTGTGTGTCCTGAACCTCCTTTTTGTTAATGTTCTGTAAAGAAGGCGGCCGCACTCCGCTGCTGAAAGGGTTGAAATGAACGGCAAACCTGCCATCAACAGCCTCCTCCCTTCCATGTCATCCACAGGCACCCTTCTCGTCACCGGCGGCGCCGGCTACATCGGTTCCCACACGGTCAGGCACCTGCTGGAGCAGGGCGAGAAGATCGTCGTGCTGGACAACCTCGTGTTCGGCCACCGTGAGGCGTTGGACCGGGACCGCGTCACCTTTGTCCAGGGTGACATGGCCGACGGCGCTCTGCTGGAGCGGCTTTTTGCAGAGCACCGGCCCGAGGCGGTGCTGCACTTCGCCGCCTTCGCCTTTGTCGGCGAGTCGGTCACGGATCCGCTGAAGTACTACCGCAACAATCTCGCGGCTCCCTTGGTGCTGCTGGAGGCCATGCAGCGCCATGGCTGCAGGCGCTTCATCTTCTCCTCCACCTGCGCCACCTACGGCAATCCGTTGAAGGTGCCGATGAACGAGGATCATCCTCAGGCTCCCGTGAACCCCTACGGCGCCTCCAAGTGGATGCTGGAGCGCGTGCTGAGGGACTGCGACCATGCCTGGGGGCTGAAGAGCGTCTTCCTGCGCTATTTCAATGCCAGCGGCAGCGATCCCTCGGGCGAGATCGGCGAGGACCATGATCCGGAGACGCACCTGATTCCACGGATCCTCATGGCCGCGACGGGGGAGATTCCGGAGATCAGCGTCTTCGGCACGGACTACCCGACTCCGGACGGCACCTGCATCCGCGACTACATTCATGTCTGCGACCTGGCCTCCGCCCACGCGAAGGCCCTGGGCTACCTGCGCCAGGGCGGCGGGACGACGCCGGTCAACCTCGGCACGGGCCGCGGCTTCAGCGTGAAGGAGATCCTGCAGACGGCCGAGGCCGTCACCGGCCGCAGCATTCCGGTGACCTACGGCCCGCGTCGCGCCGGCGACCCCCCCGAGCTGATCTGCGAGCCCTCCAGGGCGAAGTCCTTGTTAGGCTGGGAGGCGCAGTTCAAGGATCCGCGCAGCCACATCGAGCACGCCTGGCGCTGGATGACCGGGCCGGGCGGCGGACGTTATCCCAGGGCCTGAGCACGGCGCGGCGAACAAAACCGCCTCCGGGAAGCGTAGCTGGAGGATGTCGCCACGCCTTGGGTTCGTCCTGCCAGTCCTTGCCGGTTTTCTCAGCGCCGCTCCGCCGCCGGGAGCGACGCCAGTTCCGTCCGCGGCCCCGGTGAAATCCGTGGCTCCCCAGGTGCCGGCGAGCTGGAAGGCCGGTGCCGCCACGCTGAAGGTGACGCCGCAGAAGATGCTCTGGATGGCGGGTTATGCCGCACGCAAAAAACCGGCGGAGGGCAAGGTGCAGGACCTTTTCGCCAAGGCCCTGGCCCTGGAGGACGAACAGGGCGCCAGGCTGGTGTTTGTGACGCTGGATCTCATCGGCGTGCCGCAGGCCCTGAGGCGCGAGGTCGCGGGGCGTGTGCAGTCGAAGTTCAGGCTGCCTCCCGCGCACCTGGTGATGAACGCCTCGCACACCCACAGCGGTCCGGGCCTGCGCACCGCGCCGCTGACGGAGCAGGAGAAGGACAATCCGAGGGCGCGTGACGCCTGGGATTACACGCAGAAGCTGCAGGAGGACCTGGTCGGGCTGGTTGGCAGGGCACTGGAGGATCTGAAGCCGGCGCGGCTGACCTGGAACAAGGCGCGCTGCGGCTTTGCGATGAACCGCCGCCGCGACTACTCCCTGCCTCCGGGGCATCCGAATGCAAATCGTGTGCCGAATCCGGACGGTCCCGTGGACCATGAGGTGCCCGCCCTGCGCGTGGAGGCCCCCGACGGCAGCCTGCGTGCCGCTCTTTTTGGTTATGCCTGCCACAACACCAGCCTCGGCTTCTACAACTGGTGCGGCGACTACGCGGGTTTCGCCCAGCAGTTCCTGCAGGAGTTCCGCCCTGGCTTCACGGCCCTGTTCATGACGGGCTGCGGCGCCGACCAGAACCCCTATCCGAGACGCAGCGACGTCGTGCCCGGCGTCACCGACCTGGAGCTGGCGATGCAGCACGGGCGTTCGCTTGCCAACGCCGTGGAGATGGCGCTGACCGTCAATCCGCGACCCGTCTCCGGTCCCGTGCGCGCCGCTTACGAGGAGATCAAGCTCAGCTACGCGAAGAAGGGGCGCGAGGATCATGACTATCCGGTCCAGGTGATCAAGCTGGGCGACGACCTCACCTTCATCACCCTCGGCAGCGAGGTCGTGGTGGATTATTCACTGCGCTTCAAGCGTGAGCTTGCCGGCTCCGCAGGCGTCTGGGTGGCGGGTTATTCAAATGACTACACCGGTTATGTTCCGAGCCTGAGAGTGCTCAAGGAAGGGGGCTATGAGGCGGCGGCGGGATGGGCCGAGGATGTCGAGGACAGGATCGTGAGGAAGGTGCGCGAGCTGCATGACCGGTTGTCCCGCTGAGGCCGACTTATTTCGAAAGTTAGGAATTCCAGCCGTCAGGAGTTGCTTGCGGGTGGTGGGGCTGACGCTGAGTGCGGCGTGATGCATTTCGACGCCTTTCTTTGTGAAACTCTGCTGGCCTGCGGGCCGGCGGCGAAGGTGTTTCGAGGGGTGGAGGTCGCCACCGGCAGGAAGGTGCGGATCAAGGTGCTGCTGCCTGAGGCTGAGGCCACGCACCCGCTGGACCGGGAACGGCTGCAGCTGCTCGTGCCTGCGTTGCTTCAAATGCGGCATCCCCAGGTTTCGGGCTTCATCAGCCTGCTGCCCGACGAGGAGGATTTTGCCCTCGTGCATGAATTCGTGCCGGGCATGAGCGGCCGGTGGGTGCCTCATGAACGCAGGCTGGCCCAGGCGGACCTGCTGGCGCTGGCGGTGCAGCTGCTTCAGGCCGTTCACCTGGGTGAGCTGGCCCGCTTCCCTCATGGGGATCTGAAGCCTTCGAACCTCATCATCGCCGATCATCCGGCGGGCGGGCAGTTCCTTCAGGTTCAGGACTGGGGGCTTTCACTGACCAGGCAGTCTCCTGTTCCTGAAACGCTCTGGTTTGCCGCCCCCGAGCGTCTTGAAGGTGCCGCACCCTCGATTCAAGCCGATCTGTTCACGTCGGCGGCCAGCATGTTTTACCTGGCCACGGGCAGCTTTCCCACCAGCGCGTGCGCCACGGAGGCTGAGACCTTGCAGGCCTGGGGCCGATTCGACCTGCGAGGCAGCCTCGCCGCCCTGCGGCCTGACTTGGAAAGCGCCGTGGCGGACTGGCTGGGCTGGCTGCTTCAACCGGATCCCGCAGGACGCCCGTCAACGTCTCGTCACGCGCTCGATATGCTGATGAGCATCGTGCATCGAGGAGCGGGTGTGCACGCTGCTGCTCCTGCGTCACCAAAGCCGGAGGCCCGGTCGGTCCCATCACCCCGGCCTCCACCTGTCCGGCCCGTTCCAAAGCTGAAAACACCGCCCCCGGCAAAGGCGAGGTTCCTTCGCGCCCTGGCCTTGCTGCTGATCCTGGCCGCCTTCCTCAGCATGGCTTGGTTTCTGTCGCCCGAGATGAAGCGATGGCTGCCTAACAAGAAGTTTAACTTGTCCTCGATCTCCCTGTTCCGCCGCAATGCCACCGTTGAGGGCGCAGGTGTGAACGGCCGCTTCATTCGCATCGCCTTGAAAGGGCCGGGTGTCCTGAGCCTGGCGGAGGTCGAGGTTTTTTCCAAGGGCGCCGGCATCGCCTCCCCGGGCACGGCCAGCCAGTCCACCACCTACAGCCGCGGGCCGGCACGCAGGGCGGTGGACGGCGACACGGAGGAGGGCTTCAGCCAGACGCTGTCCAAGGATGAGCAGCCCTGGTGGCAGCTGGATCTCGGGCAGGAACGCCCTGTCACCCGCGTCGTGATCTGGAACCGGCGGGACAAGTTCGCCTCGCGCCTGAAAAACTTCACGGTGTCCGTCCTGGATGATTCGCGGAAAATCCTCTGGCAGGCCATGGTGGCGGAGCCGCCATCACCCTCGCTGTCGCTGCCCGTCGGCCGCTGAGCCGCCGCAGGCTTGACCCCTGCCGCCTTCGCCGCTATGCCAGCGTCATGCCTCGCATAGACGGCCGCAGCGCCGACCAACTTCGTTCCGTCGACTTCATCCTCGACATCGCCCCTCACGCCAACGCCTCGGTGCTCATCGCCTTTGGCAACACCCGCGTCATCTGCGCCGCCACCATCCAGGACGAGGTGCCGCGCTGGATGAAGGTGCAGAACGTGCCCGGCGGCTGGCTCACGGCCGAGTATTCAATGCTTCCCTACTCCACCCTCGGCCGCAAGGAGCGCGACAGTTCACGCGGTCGTCCTGACGGGCGCAGCATTGAGATCCAGCGCCTCATCGGCCGCAGCCTGCGTGCCGTGGTGGATCTCACCAAGCTCGGCCAGCGCACCCTCTGCATCGACTGCGACGTGCTCCAGGCCGACGGCGGCACGCGCACGGCCTCCATCACCGGCGCCTGCGTCGCCGCCGCGATCGCCTTCAACCGCTTGCTGGACAAGGGCAAGATCACCCAGCAGCCGATGAGGAAAAAGGTCGCCGCCATCAGCGCCGGCATCTGGAAAGGCGAGGCCCTGCTCGACCTTTGCTATGAGGAGGACGCCAAGGCCGATGTGGACTGCAACCTGGTGCTGACCGAGGACGGTGACTTTGTCGAGATCCAGGGCAGCGGCGAGGAGGCCACCTTCACGCAGGCGCAGATGGACGAAATGCTCGTGCTGGGACGCAAGGGCGTGACCGAGCTGGCCGCC
>JBIIRD010000030.1:0-61788 GCA_044341745.1 Prosthecobacter sp.
CCGCCATGCTGATGAAATCGTTCTGACCGCTGACCGCGCGGATCCGGTAGCGTCGGTAGTTCGCGTTGTCCGGCACGCCGTTCTTGAAACGCACCATGCTGGCCACGCAGTGGGCGGTGCCGATGTTCGCAATGTCAAAGCACTCCATGACGAGCGGCGGCTTCTCCAGACCCAGCTCCTCCTGAAGCTCCTTCACGTCCGCCATCGGGTCGATGGTGGAGATCACCTTCGCCCGCGCGCCGCGCTCAAAGGTGCGCTTCGGAGCCAGGGTCTTGCGCATGTCCTCGACCATGTCGCGCAGCTCGGCGGCGCGTTCAAAGTCCAGCCTGGCCGCGGCCTTCTGCATCTCCTCCTCCAGCACGGCGGTGAGATCGCGCGCCCCCTTTCCCTCCAGCAGGGCGCAGGCCTCCTCCATGCGGCGGCGGTACTCCTCCGGCGTCACGCGGCCGATGCAGGGCGCGCTGCAGTTCTTGATGATGTCGTTGGAGCAGTGCCGGTACTCCGCCTCGCCCGGGCGGATCGGCCGGCAGACGCGCAGACCATATTGTTTGTTCAGCCAGTTGAGGGTCGTGCGCAGCGCGCCGCTGTGGGCGAAGGGGCCGAAGTAGCGCGCGCCGTCATCCTTCTTCAGGCGGGTGAGGCTGAAGCGCGGGAACTCGTCCTGCAGATGCACGCGCACCAGCAGGAAGCGCTTGTCGTCGCGGAAGCTGATGTTGTACTTCGGCCGGAACTCCTTGATCAGCCGCCCCTCCAGCAGCAGCGACTCCGGCTCGTTGCGGACCTGGTGGATGTCGAAGTCCCAGATGCTGGCGATCAGCGCCCGCGTCTTGCGGTCGGCCAGCCGCGACCTCGCCGGGGTGAAGTAGTTGCTGAGCCGTTTGCGCAGGTCACGCGCCTTGCCGACGTAAATGACGCTGTCCAGACGGTCGCGCATGACATAGACGCCCGGCGTGTGGGGCACGTCGCGCAGCTTGGCCATGAGGTCGGGCTTGTTTCGGGGTCCGGACATGTGTTGAAGAGAAGCGCAGAGATAAACGCCTGAGCCCGGATGCAAGTAAACAGGGATTGTTCGTCCGCCCCGGCTTCATGGCCTGAAAAGCCTTGCCGGAGGCGTCGCGGCGGCCATGGGTGCGACATGACCGAACGAGACAGCCTGCCGCTCGACCGCCGCCTCAGGCAGGAGATCCTTTTCGCCCGCGAACGCGTCTATCGCTTCGGCCAGCCGACGCCGCTTGAACGCCTGGTGCTGCCAGGCTCGGAGCCCGGCCCCGAGATCTGGGTGAAGCGCGAGGATCTCTCGCCGGTGAAGTCCTACAAGTGGCGCGGCGCCTGCAACCGCATGGCCCTGCTCACCCCGGAGCAGCGTGAACGCGGCGTGGTCACGGCCTCGGCGGGCAATCACGCCCAGGGGGTGGCGCTCGCCGCCAGGACCCTCGGCATTCGCGCACGCATTCACATGCCGCGCTCCACCCCGAAGGTGAAGCAGAACGCCGTGCGTCATCATGGCGGCGACCTCGTGCAGATCGTGCTGACGGGCGACAGTTACGACGAGGCCGTGCTCGCTGCGCGCGAGGCCGAACGCCTTCACGGACTGGTCTATGTCCATGCCTATGACGACCTCGCCGTCATGGCCGGCCAGGGCACGCTGGCGGACGAAGTGGTGCTTTCCGGCCACGGCCCCTTTGACGCGGCCTGCCTGCAGATCGGCGGCGGCGGCATGGCTTCCGCAGCCTCGGACTGGCTGAAGACCTACTGGCCTGACATCGAGATCATCGGCGTCGAGGGCGTGGGCCAGGCCTCCATGAAGGCGGCGATCGAGGCCGGAGCACCCGTGGAGCTTCACGACCTGGACATCTTCTGCGACGGCACAGCCGTCCGCAAGGCGGGCACGCTGCCCTTTGAAATCTGCCGCACGATGATGAACCGCATCGTCACCGTGACCAACGCGGAGGTCAGCGCCGCCATCCGCGTGCTCTGGGAGTCACTGCGCTGCATCTCGGAGCCGTCCGGCGCCATGGGCCTCGCCGCCGTGATCAAGGAACGGGCCGCGCTCGCCAGCCAAAAGGTCCTCATCGTCATCACCGGCGCCAACATCGACTTCCTCCAGCTAGGTCTCATCGCCCAGTCCGAGGGCGCGGCCAGCACCGCCTCGCGAAGCCTGCGCATCCACATCCCCGAACGCCCCGGCGCCATGCTGGCGCTGCTCGACTCCTGCCTGGAAGGCTTCAACATCGCCGACTTCCAATACGGCCTGCATCATCCAGACGAGGCCTGGCCCGTGTTCACCGTCACCGCCGAGGACGAGTCCAGCCTGTCGCGACTGCCCGCACGCCTGGAGGCCGCCGGCTGCCGCTGGGAGGACCTCAGCGGCGCGGTGGACGTGGCCTTCCGCGCCATCCCGCTGCGCGGCGACCTGCTGAAGCATCCGCTGTTTCTGCGCCTCGACTTTTACGAGCGACCCGGCGCGCTGCATGACTTCCTCTCCAGACTCATCCGCGACCGCGCCAGCCTCTGCTACTTCAACTACCGCCAGTCCGGCGAACGCGTCGGCCGCGCCCTCATCGGCCTCGACTTTGATTCTGCCGAAGCCCGGGAGGCCTTCCTGGCCTTGCTGCCTGAGCATGGCGAGGGCTACCGCTCCTGCAGGCCGCTGGACGAGGCCGCGACGCGCCGCCTCATTGGTTAGGCCTGGACCGTGCGGGCATTTTTCGGTGCGCCTCCGCCATGGCTGTGGCTAAATGGCGATTCATGCGCCCGCTGGCCCTTTGCATCCTCGTCCTTTCATCCCTGCACGCCCAGGAGGTTCGACGCACTCCCCTGATTCTCACCCAGGGCGGCACGCCGGACAAACCGGTCGTCTTTGACGGACAGGGGATGATCATCGACCTCGGCATCGACATCAGCGCCCTGGGCTGGCTGAAGAGCGGCGAGCTCTGGACGGCACCCGCTCCCCTGCCCGGACTGCCGCCGGTGACGGACGTGCAGCGCGCAGGGCTTTTCATCGACGAACTCCCCGTCCGGATCAGCCGCGACCGTGTCGCTGAAAAGGCCTCGGGCCTGACAGACAAGGTCATCTACACCGCACCGGACGCTCTTCAGCCAGGCCAGATGGGCTGGACTGCGGAAGGCACGGTGTATTTTCGCTGGCCACGGGAAAAGGCGCCGGGCACGGCCCCGGTGATCCAGCTTCCTTCAGGTCTCGCGAGCTGCGTCAACATCGCCTGCTCCCACATCACGATCCGCAACGTCACCGCCAGGCACGCGGCCAACGACGGCTTCAACATCCACGGCCACCGCATCGGCATCCGGCTTGAAAATGTCCGGGCCTTTTCCAACGGCGACGAGGGCATCAGCGCCCATGAAACCGTGCAGATGGATGTCAGCGATTCGGTCATCGCCTGGAACGGCTCCTCCGCCGGCGGCGTGGCGGACGTGGGCGACAGCGTCACCACCTACACAAGCTGCGAACTGCATCACAACGTGAACGCCGCCTTCTTTTTCGATGGCAAACTCCACCGCGTCACCCGCTGCCGCATTCATCACCAGGACCAGGACGTGCTCGTGCGCGGCGACGCCGTGGTGGAGCAGGACGACGTGCAGTGGTTGAAGCAGGACGAGGTTCCAAAGGCAAAATAGAAGCCAGGCAGGCGCAGTCGAATCGTTTGACCACGCATGAAGGCAACACCGGATCCAGGCCTTCTCCGGCCGCTTCTGCCAACGCTGTCCGCAGCCCATGCGGCAATACATTTGAGGAACGACTCGCGCGGCTTCCCTCAAAACACTGGCGCCAGCATGCTCCGTGACTTTTCCAAGACTGAGCCGCCCCGGATCATGGCGGGTCACGCTCCCCCGCTCCGGCTCGGGGCGATGCCGCGATGAAAAGCAGGAACGGTCATCCCGTTCCGGGCTTACCGCGCCGGCGGAAGCATGCAGCCACGGCCCCGCCGAGGGCGCTGAGATTTTCCCTGAAGCGTCCGTCCAGACCGAATGCTGAGAGGCAGGATCCGAATATCAACAGGCACTGGAGTATCGCCGGATACATCCTTCCAAGGTTCTGAGGATGACATGCCAGGATGCCGAGGACAGCGCAGAGGTAGGTGAGCGGGTAGAAGAACAGGATCGTGAGATAACGCTCGAACCGAGCATTGCGCCGCACCTGCGCGTTGGAAGGGATCCACTCCATCTTACGCCCGGTGAGGAAGTCGCAGAAGACCTGAACATGGACAAAGCTGTACATGAAGGAGAGGGGCAGTATGAAGAGCCCGGCACGGCGGGAGTTCCAGAGCGGCACCAGGACATAGGTGAAAAGGCAGAGGGCTGCCAGGGCGAGCCAGCTGGCGGGGTTCACGGCGCCGCGCGCCAGGGAGAGCCCCGCGATCACGACCGCAGGAAACACGAGGGCGGAGATGACATTGAAGACATAAAAGCTGTTGAGGAAACAGAAGAGCCAGCGTTTTACCCCCAGCTTATCCAGTGACCAGAGCCTGCGGGTGAACACCAGCTCGATGCCGCCCAGCGCCCAGCGATACTGCTGGGTGAAGAAGGTCTGGAGCTTCTCCGGGCAGACCCCCTGGCTGAGGACGAGCGGCACGTAGCGGATGTGATAACCGGCGTTGAGGGTAAGAAGGCCGGTGTTCACGTCTTCCGAACACTCCACCAGTGGGAAACCGCCGATGTCATCAATGGCCCGGCGTCGGTAGACCGCGCAGCTGCCGCTGCATCCAGCCAGACCGAGGCGCTCACGCAGCCGCTGCACGATGCGGTAGTAGATCTCCTGCTGGTAGGCGGCGGCGCGCTGAAGATTATTGATCCCCTCGGTGGTGAAATACTGCGGGGTCTGGACGATGGAGACACCAGGATCCTCCTCCAGATAAGGCATGAGCTGCTGAAGCCAGTCCGCCCGAGGACAGAAATCCGCGTCAAAGATGGTGAAAAATGGAGCGGTGACGGCTCCGCAGCGCAGCGCGTGATTGAGGTTCCCGGACTTCTTCCCTGCGCCCGGATCAGGGCGGCGCAGATACCTGCAGCCGGCGGCTTCCGTGATGGACCGAACCTGGACGGCGAGGGCAGGATCGAGGGTGTCATCGCACAGGAACACGCTGACCTGGTAGCGCCCTCCAGAGTTCGCATCCCTCATGGCGCCGACGTGGCGCAGCGTGTTGCGGATGAGCTCAACATCCTCGCCACAGACGGGAATCAGCACATCAACGGGAACCACCTCCCTTTTCCCGGCAAACTCGCGGCAGCGCTCCTCATGAGCCTGCAAGTCAAACCTACCCACGCACAAGGCGCCAAAAACGTTCGTCATCAAGGGCAGCATGGCAAGGCCCATAAAACCGATGAAGAGGAGCATGACGGGGCGGTCCTGGTGCAGATGCAGCAGCCAGCCCAGGGATGCCATGATGACGAGAATTCCGGAACTGCTGTAGAAAGCCCTCCGAGGATTGGCGAGGGAAACCATCTCAGGGTCTCCGGGTGGGGCGGGAAGCGTCATGTAAAAAGCTAGAGAATCTGAGGCATGGACAACTTTGCGGCGCCAGCGTCAAAAAATCATCCCCGACACAACCGCCACACAAGCCTTGAGCAAATGGCCCGCCAGTCTGCGGTCACCATGGAGGCACTCGCCAACTATTTAGGTGCGTTCCATCTGCACCGGCCTCCTTTGAAGAACATGCACACCCCCCGGCCTTTCCTGATCACCGATCATGACGTCATCCTTTCGCTCATCGGGCGCCACAGCTTTGCCACCGTGGTTTCACAGGATGCGCAAGGCGCGCCCTTCGCCAGCCACCTGCCCGTGCTGCATCGCGTGAGCGAATCCGGGGGTGATGTCCTGATCACTCACATGGCACGTGCCAACCCACAGTGGCGGCACTGGACAGCGGAGCGTGAACTGCTGACGATTTTTCATGGGCCCCATGCCTACGTCTCGCCAGGCTGGTATCACTCAAGCCCCATGGTGCCGACCTGGAACTATGCCGCCGTGCATGTCTACGGCATGCCGCGTCTCATCGAGGACGACGGGGATCTGCACGCGATGCTTCGCGGACTCACGGATCACTTTGAAGCCGGACAGGCGCAGCCCTATGGCACCCGGCTGACGGACGATCACATTCATCATCTGCTTCCCGGCCTTGTCGGGTTTGAGATTTCCGTCACGCGCATGGAGGCGACCTTCAAGCTCAGCCAGAACCGCAGCCCGGAGGACCGTGACGGCGTCATTGCGGCGCTTGCCGCCAGCAAAGACCCGATGGATCGCGAAGTCGCCCTCCTGATGCAGCAGACGCCGCCTTGAACCAGCAACAACCCTGCCGGCAGGTCCGTTAGCAGGAGCATGCGCCGAATCATCCTCGCCCTTGTTCTTGTCAGCCTCAGCCTGACAACCCGTGCGGCCGAGCTTTTCAAGCATGACTCGCGCAGCTTCTCCCGGTCTGCCGGCGCCATCGTGCACCATGACCTTTCCAAAACCGAGCCGGCCTCGGCGCTGATCACGGGCAGGCGCCAGAAGGGACGGTGGAAGCTGGTTCCCTTTGAGACGGCGGAATGGAAGGGCACGGCTCTCTCGATCTATGGCGCCACCAACCCTCCAGCCGTGAGGCTGCCGCTGGCGGAAAGGGGCTGGCACGCGGTCTATGTCGGTCTGGCGACAACCTCGGGCGGCTTCAACATCGGCGGCAATGGCATCCGGGCGAGGCTGGCCGGTGAGCCCGTTTTCAAAAGGCTCGCCAACAACCTCGCGCTGCTGCCCAACCGCCGTGCCGTGATCCAGGAATGCTTTCTCACCGTCGCCGAGCTCAAGGGCCAGCCGGTGGAGATCGCGCCGCTGCCCGGGCTTCCCGCCACCGTTTGTTATGTCAGGACCGTGCCCCTGACCGGGGAGGAGGTGAAGGCGGCCCGGGCTCCGTCTCCTCACCGCACCTCCATCGCCACCTTTGACGGCCACAGCTGGATCTGGCCATTCAAGCCGACCAGCGCCGAGGAGCTGGCGGAGGAGTTCCGCGGCTTTGAAGATTCAGATGTCGGCAAGTGGTGGTTCCAGGTCACCGGCAGCGATCTCGTCTGTTATCCGAGCCAGGTGGGCAGCTATCCGGGCCAGGGCACGGAAGATTTTCCCACCGGTGCCTATGCGGCCTACACGAAGTCGCTGGAAACCCTTTTCAAAAAGGGCGTCAACCCGCTGAAGGTGGCGCGCGACGCCGCGAAGGCCCAGGGCGCGGAGTTTCATGTCATGCTGCGGCCCGGAGGCTGGGCGGGGTCGATGCCCTACGAGGAGACCTTCAGCAGCCGTTTTTATGCCGAGCATCCGGAGTGGCGCTGCATCGACCGCGACGGCACGCTCACTTTTTACATGAGCTACGCCGTGCCGGAGGTCCGGAGGCATCTGATCGAGATCTTCCGCGAGACGCTGGAGCTTCAGCCCGAGGGGGTCGGCTTCCTCTTCAACCGCGGCATGCCGCTCATGCTCTGGGAGGACGCTTTCCGCCAACGCTTCAAGGCAATGCACGGTGCGGAGGCAAGGTCTGTCGAAGACGATGATCCGCGCATTCATGCCACGCGCGCCGCCATCATGACCGACTTCATGCTGGAGGTGCGCACGCTGCTGGATGAAACCGCGGCCCGCCAGGGCCGCCGCGAGCGCTACAAGATCTCCCTCGGCACCTTCGCCAAGGAGGCGGACAACCAGCGCTGGGGGCTCGCTCTGCCGAACTGGATCCGGCGCGGGCTCGTGGATGACCTCGCCACCACCTGGTTTGCCTATCACACCTCGTTTGAGAAGACGCCGGGCCAGGTGGACATGGACTACTACCGCCGCATCACCCAGGGCACGCAGACACGGGCCTATCCGATGGTGATCGCCTGGAAGACCGGCAAGCCGAAGGAGCTTTGCGCAAAGGCCGCCGCCTGGCTGGAGCAGGGCGATCCAGGCATCGCCATCTGGGATCCCCAGGTGCACAAGGGCTGGCCGGACAGCTCCCCCGGCAATGTCTTCGACGTGCTCGGCCATCTCGGGCATCGCGATGACCTGCGCCGCTGGGCGAAGCAGGGGCCGCCCACCCCTCTGACCATCCCGCTCACCCGCCTCGACGACAATCATTTCAGCCGCTGGTTCCCCAACACGGGCTTCTGAAGACCTTAACCGGGCAGGCTTACGCATCCCATTGGCCGATGATTGTCTCTCATGGCCCCAGGGGCAGGATGGACATGATTCGCAGGATAACCAGGACTTTTCAGAACTGTTCATCCTGCCCGTCTGGTGAATCCTGTCGCAAAAACTCCTATTCCCACCTGGATGCACAAGCCCTGTTAACGGGGTGGCGGCCACAAGCCGCCTTTGCAGACGCTGAACAAAGCTTGTAATGCTGTAGTTTGTTATTCCGTGCCGATGCCCCGACTCCTGCCGACTCTCACACGCCTGCTTTCCTGCCTCGTCCTCCACGCAGTGGCGGCGGCCGCCCCTGACGGCCTGGAGTCCGTGGTGCGCCCCTTCTTTGCCGAGCACTGCAATCGCTGCCATGACGCCAGGAGGCAGAAGGGCGACCTGCGGGTGGACAACCTGGCGTTCAACTTCCAGTCGCCCCGTGCGCTGATGCAGTGGGAGGAGATCATGAACCGCATCAACTCCGGCGACATGCCGCCGGAGGACGAGGAGAGGCCGAAGCCCGGGGACATTGCCAGGATTGCCGAATGGATCGCCGGCCAGCTTCACGAGGCCGAGGCCCTGCGCCAGTCTGCTGGCGGCGAGCGTGTCAGCCTGCACAAGCTCACTCGCGAGGAGTATGGCGCCACCATCCGCGACCTGCTGGGCGTGAACTTCGACGTCAAGGGTCCCGCAGGCCTGCCGGAGGATCCCGACTGGAAGGGCTTCGAACGCATCGGCTCCGTGCTCACCCTGTCGCCGGCCCATGTCGAGAAACACCTTGCCGCCGCTGACGCCATCCTGGACGAGGCCCTGTCGATCCGGCCCGAGCCCAGGCGAGAGACCCTGACCTGGCTGCCCTGGGACATGCGCTGGAAGGAGTTCAAGGAGGAGTACCAGGCGCGCGGCATCGCCGACCAGGTCCGCATCGAGATCGTGCCTAACAATTACACGACCGACTCCTGGAACCTGGAGGTGAAGACCACGGGCGACTATCTGCTGCGCCTGAAGCTCAGCGGCCTGCGGCCTGAGGGCGGCCGCGCCCCCAGGCTGAAGGTGTACCTTTCCAGCATCGACAAGACGCTGATCGAGCAGGACATCGACGCCCCGGAGGACAAACCCGTCACCGTCGAGGCCCGCGTGCATCTCATCGCCGGCAGGTATCCGGTGCGCATCATCAACTCCGTGCCCGGCCCCAATCCCGAAGGCCGGCGCTCACGGCACAGCGGCACACCCAACGCCTTCACCAGCCTGCGCAGCCGCGTGCCCTGGCAGCTCAAGCTCAGCGATGACGACTTCAAGCCTCTCCAGCCCACGCTCATCATCGACCGTGTCGAGTGGGACGGACCCCTCGTCGAGTCCTGGCCCACACCGGCCCACCGGAGGATCTTCTTCAGCAAGGACGCCCGCGAGATCATCACCCGCTTTGCCGAACAGGCCTGGCGCAGGCCCGTGACCGCCGCTGAAATGGAACCGCTGATGCAGCCCTTCCTTCAGGCGCAGAAGCTGGGCGACAGCTTCGAGCTGTCCGTGAAGAACTCGCTCGCCGCCGTGCTCTGCTCCAAGAACTTCCTCTACCTCGTCGAGGGCGACGCGAAGAAGCCGCGCAGCCAGCTCAACGACCACGAGCTCGCCTCGCGCCTCTCGTATTTCCTGTGGAGCACAATGCCCGACGACCAGCTGCTTGCCCTCGCCCGCAGCGGCGTCCTGCATGACCCCGCCGAGCTGAGGAAGCAGGTGAAGCGCCTGCTGGCCGACCCGAGGTCGGAGGCCTTTGCAAAAAGCTTCCCGCGCCAGTGGCTGCAGCTGCGCAAGGTCGGCATGTTCCCGCCGGACAAGGAGCTCTATCCGGACTATGACGAAAACCTGGAGAAGAGCATGCTCGCCGAAACGCTCGGCTTTTTTGGCGAAGTCCTGAAGCACAACCACGGCCTGCGCGACTTCCTCGACTCCGACTGGACGATGATCAACGAACGTCTCGCGATGCATTACGGCATGACAGGCGTCCGCGGCGATCATCTGCAGCGTGTCGTGTTGAAGCCGGACGATCACCGTGGCGGCCTGCTGACCCAGGCCTCCATCCTCAGCCTCACCTCCGACGGCACCCGGCATCGGCCCGTGCATCGAGGTGTGTGGCTGCTTGAATCCATCATCGGCAGGCCGCCGCCACCGCCGCCTGCGAACGTCCCGGCCCTGAGCACGCCCGACCCGAAGGCGAAGAAGAGCACCGTGCGCGAAAAGCTGGAACTGCACCGCTCCGACCCCAACTGCACCGCCTGCCACAACAAGATCGACCCCCTCGGCATCGCCTTCGACAACTACGACGCCATCGGCCGCTGGCGGCTGGTTGAATCGATCAAGGACGGCGTTGGCGCCGATCCAAAGCTTGACCCCAGCGGCAGGCTGCCGGACGGCCGGACCTTCCAGGACAGCCGCGAGCTGCGCAACCTGCTCGTCAGCGACCTCGACAGGTTCGCGCTTGCCTTCACGGAAAAGCTGGCGACCTACGCCCTGCGCCGCAGCATCACCTTTGGCGACCGCGAAGAGCTGCGCCGCATCGTCGGGCAGGCCAGGGCAGACGGATACCCGCTGGCCAGCCTCATCGAATCGCTGGTCAGCTCGCCTTTGTTCATCAGGCGGTAAAGCCGGACGACGATACAGCGTTCAGTTTGCAAGCCTCGTCAGAGTGCGGGCAACGGCAGGCACGATCACCTCCACTTCACCTCATGAAAAAGCACCTCAGGAACATTCCGACCCGCCGTGACTTCATCGCAACCGGAGCGGCGGTCCTCGGCTTCAACATCATCCCCAGGCATGTGCTAGGCGCCCCAGGTGTGCCGCCGCCGTCTGAGAAGCTGAACATCGGCTGCGTGGGCATCGGCGGCCAGGGCGGCGGCGTCACACGCGACCTCGCCACCTTCCCCAACGTCCGCATCGCCGCGCTCTGTGACGTGGAAAGAAAGCATGAGGCCACCATGGCGAAGGCCTATCCAGGCAGGCCGTTCTACACGGATTATCGCGAGATGCTCTCGGCGGAAAAAGGCCTGGACGCGGTCATGGTCGGCACGCCGGATCACTGGCACGCGCCGATCTCCATCGCCGCCATGAAACTCGGCAAGCATGTGTACTGCGAGAAGCCGCTGGCTCATACGATCGAGGAGACGCGCATCATGGCGCGCGTGGCCGCTGAAACCAAGGTGGTGACCCAGATGGGCAACACCGGTCACGCCAGCGAAGGCCTGAGGCTGACCAAGGAATGGATCGACGTGGGAGCCATCGGCGAGATCGGGGAGGTGCATGTCTGGTCGGACCGACCCGGCACCTTCTGGGATTCGCAGGGACGCACACGCCCCGCCGAAAAGCTGCCCATTCCCGACACGCTCGACTGGAATCAATGGCAGGGCGCTGCGCCGGAGCATGACTACCATCCGCTGTATGTGCCGCGCAAATGGCGCGGCTGGTATGACTACGGCTGCGGCGCGCTTGGCGACATGATGGTCCACAACGCCGACCCGGCGTGGTTTGCCCTGGATCTCGGCGCACCCATTGCTGTCGAAGCGCAGACCTCGGAGACAAACGCCGACTCCTTCCCCGTGTGGAGCGTGGTCACCTGGCATTTCGCCGCCAGGGCAGGCCGTGGCCCCGTCAGGCTCACCTGGCACGACGGCGGCAAAAGACCTGCGCCGCCGCCTGGATTTGATCCTGCGCGCAAGATCGGCGACAACGGCATCCTCTTCCTCGGCGACAAAGGCTCCATCATCGCACCCGGCTGGTGCGGCACGCCACGCATCGTGCCCGAAAGCCAGATGCGCAGCTTCAAGCTGCCGCCGCGCACCCTTGCCCGCAGCCCCGGTCATCGCGAGGAATGGGTGGCCGCCTGCCTTGCCGGCAAACCGGAGGATGCGAAGGCCAATTTCGCCTACGCCGCCCCCTACACCGAAGCCCTGCTCACCGGCGTGCTGCCCATCCGGCTCGGCAAGCGCATCGGCTGGGACAGCGCCGCCATGAAAGCCGTCAACGCCCCTGAGGCCGACGCCTTGATCCGCAAATCCTACCGCAAAGGCTTCGAACTCCCCGTGTAAAGCCGCAGGCCGGGATTCGGGCGCAGGTTTCCCCAGGGCTGGCGGCTTCTGCTCGCACTCTGACCTCGACGCGCTACGATTCACATTCATGCCGTCTGAACGCCCCGCCCTGCTGTCCAACATCATCCAGCTCCTGCGCTGGACATGGCTGGCGCTGCCGGTGGCGGTGCTGGCGGGATCGGCGAGCGCGCTGTTCCTGGCGTCACTGGACCAGGTGACGGAGCTGCACTGGCGGCACCCCTGGCTGCTCTGGCTGCTGCCTGTCGGCGGGGTGGTCGTGGGCTTTTTGTATCATTGGCTGGGCAAGGGATCGGACAGGGGCAACAACCTGCTCATTGATGAAATTCACGAACCCGGCGGCGGCGTGCCGGCGCGCATGGCGCCCCTGGTGCTCTTCGGAACTCTGGTCACGCATCTTCTGGGTGGATCCGCAGGCCGCGAGGGCACGGCGGTTCAGATGGGCGGCAGCCTCGCCGCGCTGCTGGCAAGAACGTTCCGCGTGACGCAGGAAAACCGGCGGCTCATGCTCATGTGCGGCATCGCGGCGGGCTTCGGGGCCGTGTTCGGCACGCCGCTGACCGGCGCGATCTTTGCCATGGAGGTGCTGGTCATCGGCCGTGTTCAATACGAGGCGCTGATCCCCGTGCTGGTGGCGAGCCTGGTGGGTGACGCGACCTGCACGGCCTGGGGCATCCATCACACCGTCTATCATCTGGAGGTGCCGCACGCCGACGCTTCCCGCGCGATGTTCAACGCCGCGCTGCTGGGCAAGGTGGCGCTGGCGGGCATCGCCTTCGGCCTCGGCGGCCGGTTGTTTGCCGAACTCACGCATCGGCTGCAGCGCGGCTTTGCCAGAATTGTGCCTTACGCTCCGCTGCGGCCTGCGCTGGGCGCTGCGCTGGTGATTGCGATGGCTTTCGCGCTGGGCTCACGCGACTACCTGGGACTTGGCGTGAATGCGCCGCCCGGCGGGCAGGTGTCGATTGTGGACTCCTTCCAGGAAGGCGGCGCCACGCCCCTGAGCTGGCTGTGGAAGACCCTCTTCACCTCGGTGACCCTGGCCAGCGGCTTCAAGGGCGGCGAGGTGACGCCCCTGTTCTTCATCGGCTCCACCCTGGGCCATGCGCTGGGTGTCCTGATGCACGAGCCGACGGCCTTGTTCGCAGCCCTCGGTTTCATCGCCCTCTTCGCGGGCGCGGCCAACACGCCGCTGGCCTGCACGGTCATGGGCATCGAGCTGTTCGGCGCTCATCACTCGGTCTGCTTTGCCGTCGCCTGCTTTGTCTCCTACTTTTTCAGCGGGCATTCGGGCATCTATCTGTCGCAGCGCATCGGCGTGGCCAAGGGCGGCGGTTCCGAGCATCTGCACGGCCAGTCCCTGCGCGAGGTTCGTTCAGGCAGGAATCCGCAGCCGCCTCTCTGAACTGCGGCCGGGTTTCGCTTCAAGCCGGCGCAAGAATCAGCACGGCTGAACAAATTGTTGTGGAGACGCGTTCACTGCTGCGTCCTCTGCCCCTGATGAACATTCAATCCCAACGCTGGCTCCTTGGCCGCCGCCACCTGCTGCGCGGCATCGGCACCACGCTCGCACTGCCCCTGCTGGACGCCATGATCCCGGCGCGGGCCGGCGCCGCCGCGGTGGCGAAGCCGCGCCGCAGCGTCTTCGTCTACATCCCCAACGGCGTGAACGGCATGACCTGGCAGTGCACGAAGGCCGGACGCGACTATGCGCTCTCGCCCTCGCTCAAGCCTCTGGAAAGGCACAAGGCGGACTTCACCGTCTTCAGCGGCCTGCACCATCCCAACGGGCTCGGCCAGGCCCACGTCTGCGCCGACACCTGGCTCACCGGGGCGAAGATCGACGCCCAGGGCGGCCGCAAATACGAGAACAGCATCTCCTGCGACCAGCTGATGGCGGAGACCGCCGGCCGGCAGACCCGCTTCCCATCCCTCGAGCTCTCCATCTCCTCCGGCACCGGCCAGCCCTTCAACAGCGCCACGCTCGCCTTCTCCCGCGACGGAGTGCCACTGCCGGCCGAGGACAACCCGCGGCAGATTTTCAATCGTTTGTTCGGCGAGGAGCCCGGCGGCGTCGCCGCCCAGCGCGCGCGCCTGACCCGCCGCCGCAGCGTCCTTGACTCCGTCATGGACGAGGCCGGCGCCCTCCGGCGCGACCTCGGAAGAGAAGATCGCACCAAGCTGGACGAATACCTGCACGCCGTGCGTGACGTGGAGAAGCGCGCCGAGCGTCTCGACTCCTGGCTCGACATCCCCAAGCCTGTCGTGGACCCGAAGCTCGCCGCGCCCTTCCAGCGCGACGTGCCCAGGGCTCAGGCCGGAGAGTACTGGCGCACCATGTTCGACCTCATCGTGCTCGCCCTGCGCACCGACATGACCCGGGTCGTCACCTACATGAACGGCAGCGAGGGCAACGGGCTCGCCATCCCCGAGATCGGCATCACCCAGGCAAGGCACAACCTCTCCCACCACAACGGCGACCCCGTCGTGCTGGAACGGCTCGCCAAGAGCGACGCCTTCATCATGCAGCAGTTCGCCCATTTCCTTGACGAGCTCAGCGTCGTCCAGGACGGCGGTGAACCGCTGCTCGACCGCACAATGATTCTCTTCGGCAGCGGCATGAGCTACGGCCACAGCCACTGCAACAGCAACCTGCCCATTCTCCTCGCCGGCGGCAGGGGCCTCGGCCTGAAGCACGCCGGCCACATCGACCACAACCGCCCCCATCTGAAGGAGGACTACACCCTGGGCTACGACGAATGGCGCAGCCTCTGCGGCAAGCCCAAGGATGACAAGGCCCGCCTGAGCAATGTCTTCGTGACCATGCTGCAGAAGATGGAGGTGAACGCCGAACAGTTCGTGGACAGCCTGGGGCCGGTCAGTGAGATCCTATGAGCCGCGCGGTCTTCACCACCAGACAGGTCATGCCCGCCACCCTCCTCATGCGCCTGCTCTCCCCACTGCTGCTTCTTGCCCTGCCGGTTCTGGCGGCGGCCCCGGCCTTTCCAAAGATCGAGGACGCACGCCGCGTGCGTGGAGAACTCATCAGCGCCGACTTCATCCACCGCAGCGGTCAGATCCGCACGGAAAAAGGCGAACGAATCGACTTCACGATGCCGCCTCCGGCCATCATGAAGTATCGCGGCGCCGAGGCTGACCTGCGCGACGTGCCTCCGGGCACCCGGATGGATTTCCTGCTGCTGCCCTCTGAAACCGGCCGGCCAGCCCCCCTGCTCACGACCGACGACGGACAGAAGCCGGATCCGGAGCAGCGCAGGAAGTTCCGTGAGTTTACCGAAAAGCGTGGCATCGCCGGATGGATCACGAAAACGGAGGGCAAGCAGGTGACCGTCCAGCTGTTCAGCGGCGATCCGTCGGCCTTTCAGGAGGCCTATGGCGAACTGCTCGCCAAGGGCAGGAGCACCCGCACCTGCGTCGCCAATGACGAACTGCGCACCTGGAACCCGCCGGTCGATGGCGAGAACGGCTCCATTCAGGAGGCGCGAAAGCTTCCCGCCGACCGCTTTGGCTTCAGCGGTCATGAAATCACCGTCAGCGTCTCCAACATGCTCGAAGGCTTCCGTCGCGGACGCATCGTGCGCATCTTCCTCCAGGGCTGGAAGGCGCAGGATCAGTTCTATGGAGAAAGCCTCATGGGCTATGGCTTCAGCCGCATGCAGAACCGCGACCTGGTCGAGAACGTGGCGAAGGAGTATCCGGAGCAGTTCCCGTTTCGCACGGATCATGGCAACTTCCACCTGCCCTGGCATCAGCTCAAGGAGGGCCTCAGCCCGCCGCCCTTCTCCGAACACCTCGTCTTCGGTGAGCTGACCCGCATCGATGACCGCACGGGCGCCGGACGTTTCCTCACGGAAAAAACCGGTGAGCCCGTCGATTTCACGTTGATCGCAAAACCCGTGCTCAGGCACCTTGGCAGGGACGCGCGGGCCGCAGACCTGCCGCCGAACCAACGATACCGTTTTCATTGCTTTCAGGACTCGGGGGGAGCCTTCACGCGCATCGCCCTCATCAGCGACGACATCAGCCATCTCGCCGCCAACGCCACCACAGCACGCATCGTGTCCACCACCGGCGGCAGGATTCACGCCGCCTGGCAGCTTGCCCTGGTCAAGGATTACAACGGTGACATGCAGCGTCCGCCGGACATCGGGGCCGGCCTGCTTGACACCGGCGCTGACACCACCGTCCTGAAGAATGGCAGGGCCGTGCCTCTTTCCAGCCTGAAGGCCGGCGATGAAATCAGGGTCAATGTCGCCGCCGAGCTTCCGGGCAGGCCCTGCCACATCACCGAAGTCCAGGTGGTCCTGCCCTGAGGAGGGGCGGGCCGTGGTCAGGCGCGCTGACCAGCAAGGGCTGCAATGTTGGTTCGTCTTTTAACAGCACCGCCATGAAGTTTTTTCTGACCGTCCTCAGCCTTGTCACACCCGCCGCCGCCGTGGTGCATGAGTCCGACATCTGCGTCTTTGGCGGCACCTCAGGAGGCGTGGCGGCGGCCGTGCAGGCGGCGCGCATGGGCCGGACGGTCATCCTCGCCGAACCCGGCCGTCACCTGGGCGGCATGACCAGTGGCGGCCTCGCCGCCGTGGACATCGGCGACCCGCGCAGCGTGGGCGGCATCGCCCGCGAATACTTCACCCGCCTGGTCTCCGTGTATGGCAAAAAGCTGGAGTGGGACCAGCCCTTCAAGAGCAACGGCGGACCGGCGACCGGCGGAGCCTATGCCATCGAACCGCATCAGGCGGAGCGCGTCTTCGAGGCCATGATCGCGGAGGCGGGCGTCCGGGTGCTGCGCGAGGCCAGGCTCGCCAGCGTCACCAAGGCAGTTGAAAAAGGCGTCTCTCGCATCCGCCACCTCCGGCTGGAGAACGGCGATGAAATCCGCGCCGGCATGTTCATCGACACCACCTATGAGGGTGACCTCATGGCGAAGGCCGGAGTGAGCTTCACCGTGATGCGCGAGGGCAACGCCAAGTATGGAGAGAGCTTCAACGGCATTCAATACGACCCGAAGTTCCAGCCCCGGACAGGACACCTCCAGCCCGGTCCCAACGGCCGTGTGAAATCAGGACAGGGAGCCTGGGACCGCGACTTCCCGCTGGATCCCTACCTCATTCCCGGTCGTCCGGACAGCGGCCTGCTGCCCCTGGTGGAAGCCGGAGACCCGGGCGTCCCAGGGGATCCCGCCCCCGGCGTGCAGGCCTACTGCTACCGGCTCTGCCTGACCACGGACCCCGCCAACAGCCTGCCCATCAGGCCGCCCGCAGACTACGACCCAAAGCGCTATGAACTGGTCGTCCGCTTCATCGAGGCCTGCCGGAGGAACGGCGACGACATGGACCTGCGCTGGTTTTCCAAACATGACCCGCTGCCCAACCAAAAGTGGGATTTCAACACCGCCACCTTTGGAGGCAACCTGCCCGGAGCCTCCTGGCCCTGGCCGGAGGCCTCCTACGCGCAGCGGGAAAACATCGCCAGGCAGCATGAGAACTACCATCGCGGCCTGCTGCACTTCCTGGCCACCGACCCCAGGGTGCCTGCGAAGGTGCGCGGCGACATGCGGCGGTTCGGCCTGCCCCGGGATGAGTTCAAGGACAGCGGCGGATGGCCGCATCAGCTGTATGTGCGCGAGGCGCGGCGCATGATCGGCGGCCTTGTGATGACCGAGCATCACACCTTTGGCAGGCAGGTCGCGCCGAAGTCCGTCGGCCTCGGCAGCTATGGCACGGACGTGCATGAAATCCGCCGCATCGTGAAGGACGGCGTCGTCACCCGCGAAGGCAAGCTGGCCGGAGGCCGGGGCGACTTCGGCCCCTATCAGATCGGCTACGACGCCATCGTTCCGAAGCGCTCCGAATGCGGCAACCTGCTCGTCACCTTTGCGCTGAGCGCCAGCCACACCGCCTTTGCCAGCATCCGCATGGAGCCCGTGCTGATGATCACCAGCCAGAGCGCGGCGACGGCGGCGGCGCTTGCCTTTGAAAAAGGCGTGGCACTCCAGGACCTCGACTACGCCGACCTGAAACCCAGGCTCGTCAAGGACGGCCAGGTGCTGGAATGGACGGTCAGCGGCGAAGAGAAAAGACCGCGATGAAAAGCTTCCTGAGAACCATGACCGGCGGTGTATGCATGCCAGAACTCTGCGTGGCGTGGAGCTCTAATCCGCTCGTGGTTTAAAAGTGCACCGCCAGCCAGAGGGCGTCGTCGGAAACGGAGGCGACCCGGTGGCGCAGGTGCGCCGGGATGCGCAGATGGTCGCCCGCCTTCAAGCGAAGCTCTGGCTGTCCCTCAAACTGCAGCACGGCCTCGCCGCGCACAAGCAGCACCCATTCCTCCTGCTCCTGGTCATACCAGAAGTCCGCAGGGCTGGCCCGGCCGTGCGAGACGATGCGTTCGATCTTCAGGCCCGGTTTTTCGAGAAGGGTCGTGAACACCTCCTCAGCCGCCTCCGGTGCGGCTTCTGCAAACAGGCTCTCAGGCTTCAACATGCTCACTTCTTCATGAGCCGGGCAGCCATGGCAAGAAGCAGCAGCACGCCCGCGATGACCGGCCAGGACAAGCCGCCGCCACCTTGCTCCGGCGCCGCCGGGGCGGGCTGGGTGGTCACGGTCACGGGTTCCGCCGCCTTGGCCAGGGCCGCGAGGCTGGGAAGCTCACGTTCAAGCAGAGGCGATGCCTGGGCGAGCTTCTTCCAGTCCGCTGTGAACAGCAGGTCGATGCCCGGGTTCTGCTCCTTCACCTGGCAGGAGCACTTGCCAATCAGGAAGGTGGCCGCCTCCTCGATGGTCTCGGGCGCGATGCCCTTGCCGACCAGCGCATACAGGGCACGGCCGCGTCCGAACACCGGAAACACCATCGGCTGGGAGGCCAGCCCCTGGAGATCCTCCTCGGAGCCCATCAGCATGGCAACCAGGGCGCGTTCATCCTTGTTAACACGCGACAGACGAATCACGGAGAAGTCGAGGCGCAGGTCATCCTGGCCGACGGAGACCAGGCCGTTGGCGATGTCCTGGGCGTCGAGCTGCGGCAGGGAGAGAACACCTAACAAATAATCCAACCTCTCCTTGAGCAGCTTCTCCGCCGCGTCATCGGCGGCCTTGTCACCGGACTCCAACAGCACCCAGACAGCGCTCTGGCCCTCGCCGAGACGATCGAGGATCTCCTGCCTGACCGGGGAGTCGGCGATCCTCCACGCGGCGGCCTCCTCCAGGGGCATGGCGGCGAGATCCGTCCGCAGGCCGGTGCTGCGGGGATAGCGCAGCACGACACGCGGCAGCGCGGCATCCCGGGGCTGCGCCTTCCAGATTTCGGCATGATCCGGGCTCATCTCCGCGGACACATCGACGGTGGTGACGCCGAGGTTGGCGGTTTCCACAGAGCCAGCCGTCGGCTTGAGCGCCTGAACCTGAACCCGTTGCCCGGAAGTCAGCGGCCCCCGGTGAAACACCACGGCCTGGTAGGGATCGGCCTCCCAGTGTTCCAGGGCATAACGAAAAACAGGCACCGAGCAGGCGAGCAGGGCGCTCGCGGCCAGCATTGGAATAACAAGCAGGCTGCGAAGCAGCGAGGGTGAAGGTTGGGTCATCATCGGCCTGGTCGGATAGCGGCGGGCGTGAGCATACGTATGAAAAGCCGGCCAGTTTGCACGACGCTGAACGGCCATCCCCCACCGCATGAAGGCTCTCCCGTTTCTTTTTCTGGCCGCACTGACCCCGGCGCTTGCCGACTGGCCGACCTACCAGCATGACAACAGCCGTGTCGGCCACACGGAGGAGTCCTTGAAGACACCCCTGGCAGCCCGCTGGGAGCATGTCTCACCCACCCCGCCGCAAATGGCTTGGTCGGGCGAGGACGGGCGCGTGATCGAGGGCCTGGAGCTCTTCAACCGTGTGCGCTTTGACGACTGCTTTCATGCCGCCATCAGCGATGGCAGGGTCTATTTCGGCTCCTCCGTCGACGGCCGCGTCCTCTGCCGCGACCTCTCGACGGGCCGCGAGGAATGGTCCTTCTTCACGAACGGCCCGGTGCGGCTCGCCCCCGCCGTTTCCGAAGGCAGGGTCTACGTCGGATCCGACGACGGTCATGCCTACTGCCTGGATGCGAGGACGGGCGCGGTCATCTGGAAGCTGCGCGCCGGGCCTAACGATGAACGCATTCTCGCCCGCGGCCGCATGATCTCGCGCTGGCCCGTGAGGACCGGCCTGCTGGTCGACGGCGGCACGGCGTATTTCGGAGCAGGCGTGTTCCCGCATGAAAACATCTACCTTTACGCGGTCGAAGCCGCGACCGGACGGGTGACCTGGGTCAACGACGCCATCAGCCAGGAGGACGCAGGCAGGAACGACCTTTCGCCCCAGGGTTACCTGCTGGCCACCAAGGACCTGCTGTTCGTGCCTTCCGGACGCGCCCTGTCCGTGGCCTTCGACCGCCAGACAGGCCGCCAGGTGAACAAGCCCGCGCCGGGCTGGCGCGGCGATGCGGGCGGACAGATCGGCGGTTCGCAGGCCATGCTGGTGGAGGACCAGATCCTCGCCGTGGGAGAGCACCAGATCCTCGCGCTGGACCAGAAGACCGGCAAAACCGGTTATGCCTGGTTTCGCGGCACGCAGATGACCATGACCGGACGGACCGGCTTCATGGCCACGGGCAAGGAGATCATCGCCATCGACCGCGACCGCCATGCCGAGGGCACCCGCAGAAGGCATGCCCTGGAGATGACAACGAGCAAGCTCACCGCCGACCTGCGCAAGCATCCGGCGATCGCGGAGCTGAAGAAGGTGGAAAAGCTTGAGGCCGCCCTGAAGGCCGCGAAGCCTGCGGATGCGGAGAAGCTGAAGCTCGACCTGGCGACGGCCGCCGCAAAATACGAGCCGCTGCGCGCCGATTACCAGGCGAAGAAGGACCAGCTGGCCGCATCAAGGAAGCAGCTTGCGGACATGAAGGACGACGGGGTCCTGTGGAGCTTGGCCACGCCGCATCAGTCCGCCCTGATCCATGCAGGTGGAACGCTGGTCGCCGGCGGCCGGGGTGAGGTGATCGCCATCGACGCCGCCACGGGAAAAATCGCCTGGCAGGCCGCCGTCGAGGGCGAGGCACGCGGCCTGGCCGCAGCCGACGGCCACCTCGTCGTCAGCACCACCAGCGGCCGCATCTACAGCTTTGCCGATGCCGCGCAGCCAGCGGTCCAGGCCCTGGCCTCGTCCGCGGAGCCCGTGGCGGAACCGTTTCCCAAAGATGAACACACTTCTCGTTATGCCGAGGCGGCCGAGGCCATCCTCCGGACAACCGGAGTGGACCGCGGCTTCTGCCTGGTGCTTGGCAGCGCGGACGGCCGGCTTGTGCATGAACTCGCCCGCCGCAGCAGACTTTCCGTCTTCGGCGTCGAGGCCGACGAGGCCAGGGTGCGGTCATCCCGCGAGACCCTGCTGCGCACCGGCTTGTACGGCTCACGCATCACGATCGACCATCTCGACCTGTCGATGATCCCCTACTCCAGCTATTTTGCGAACCTCATCGTCTCGCAATCGCTGCTGGAGACGGGCCGGGTTCCGGGCATCCCTGAAGAAGTCGCGCGCACCCTCAAGCCCATCGGAGGCGTCATCTGCCTCGGCGCTCCCGGCCGGAAGACCGACGTAGCCGAATGGCTGGCCAAAACGAAGCTGAGCGAGGAAAAGGCGGTGATCAGCAAATCCGGTGACTGGACCCTGCTCAGGCGCGGAGCGCTGCCGGGCGCCGACTCGTGGTCGCATCAATACGGCAACGCCGCGAACACCAGCAGCAACAACGACCAGCGCGTCAAGGGAGGTTTGAACGTGCTCTGGTACGGCGATCCCGGCCCGGGCGAGTCGGTGAACCGTCATGACGGCGCCGTCGGCCCCATCTCGGTGAACGGCAGGCTGTTCACGCAGGGCGACACGAGCATCCAGGCGCACGACGCCTTCAACGGCCAGTTTCTGTGGGAGGTGAAGAACCCAGGCGCCATGCGCACCGGCGTCTACAACGCCCGCGAACCCGGCAACATGGCCGCCAGCGACGACCATCTCTTCATGCTGCTTGCCGAGAAGTGCCTGCAGTTTGACGCCGCCACCGGCAGTCTGGTGCGCGAACTGAAGATCCCCGACGCCGGCAGGCCCAACCTCGAATGGGGTTATCTGGCCGTGTCCGACGGCATGGTCTTCGGCACCAGCACGCTGAGGGTCGAGAACGCCGCCGAGAGCGCCCGCCGAGGCAGGAGCGCATCGATCTCCACCGACACCCTGTTTGCCTATGACGCGGAGACCGGCGGCCTCAAGTGGGCCTACCAGGGCAGGCATGTCTCGCATGTCTCCATCGCCATCGGCGACGGCCGCGTCTTCTTCATCGACGCCTCGCTGACGCCGGCGCAGCGCGAGGAGATGCTGCGCCAGGACAAGACCGAGCTGGCCAGGCTCACCGGCAAGGCCAGGGACCTCGCGGAGGAGCGCATCAAGAACGCCGACCTGCGCATGGCCGTGGCGCTGGACGCCAGGACGGGCGAGAAGAAATGGGCCAGGCCCGTGGACGTCACCGACTGCAGCGAGATCGGCATCGGCGGCGGCGCGCTGACGCTGATGTATCAGAACGGCCGCCTCGTGCTGGGCGGCGCGAACGCCAACGGCCATTACTGGGAGCAGTTCCTCGCGGGCGAGTTCGCCCGGCGCAGGCTGGTCGTGCTCGACGCCGAGAACGGCGCCAAGGTCTGGGCGAAGGACGCCAACTACCGCCACCGGCCGGTCGTCATCGGCAACGAGGTGATCGCCGAGCCCTGGGCCTACGACCTTTACACCGGCGAACAAAAGATGCGCACGCACCCGCTGACCGGGGAGAAGACGCCGTGGATGTTCGCCCGGCCGGGCCACCACTGCGGCGCGATCTCCGCCACGGCAAACCTCATGTTCTTCCGCTCAAAGTCCACGGCCTACTACAACATGAACGAGGACGAGGGCACCGAGCACTTCGCAGGGCAGCGCCTGGGCTGCTGGATCAACACCATCCCCGCCAACGGCCTCGTCATGATCCCCGAGGCCAGCGCCGGCTGCGTCTGCCTGTTCTCCATCGCCTCGACCATCGTCTTTGAACCCCGCGCCGACCGCATGAGCTGGGGCGTTTACAGCGCCACCGGCGCAAGCACGCCGGTCCAGCACATGGCCCTCAACCTCGGTGCGCCGGGCGACCGTCGCGACGCCACTGGCAGGCTCTGGCTGGGTTATCCCAGGCCGTCCTCCCGCGCCGGCATCGACCTGCCGCTGAACATCGCGCCGGAGTTCACGAAGGGCGGCGAGTTTTTCGCGGTGAACGAGGAGTCCCACAAGATCGAGGGCACCCGCACGCCCTGGATCCACACTTCGGGAGCACGAGGTCTTTTGAAGGCGGAGCTGCCCCTGATCGGCGAGGGCGAAAAGCCTGAAACCTACACCGTGCGCCTCTACTTTTCCGCTCCAGAGGGCGACAAGCCGGGCCAGCGTGTCTTTGACGTGAAGCTTCAGGACAAAACCGTGCTGAAGGGCATGGATGTCGTTGTCCGCACCGGCGGACCGGGCCGTGCGCTGGTCGAGCAGTTCGAACGCATTCCCGTTTCGGGCAAGCTGCTGCTGGAGATCCTGCCGGCCCGCGCGGATGCAGGCGTGGAAAACCAGCCCGTCATCAACGGCATCGAGGTGCTGCGCACCAACGCCAGCGAGGTCAAGGGCGGCGTGGCGGGCCGCTGACCTAACTCAGGCCGCTAGATCCAGCCCCCGCTGGATCACGCGCTGATAGGTGACGACCTCGAAGGCGAAGGCATGTTCAGGGTCGGTGTCATGGGCCTGACGCAGCACGGGCTCCCATTCGCGTGGCGAGATGATGGGAAACGGCAGCCCGCCCCCGAGCCTCTGCCGCACATGCGTGATGACCAGCGAATGCGCCTGCGGCATCGCCAGCGCGTACACCTGGGCGCCGCCGCAGCAGATCAGCTCGTGTTCACCCGCCTGCCCCGCCAGCCGCAGGGCTTCATGAACGGACGGCACCACCCGGCCGCCCGGCACGTCCAGGGAGGCGTCGCGGCTCAGCACCAGGGGCACATGCCCGGGCCGGAACCAGCCGGTCATTTCATCATAGGTTCGGCGGCCCAGCAGCAGCCAGCGTCCACGCGTCTTTTCACGGAACTGCGCCCGGTCCGCCGGCAGATCCCATGGCACGCCTTTTCCATGCGAGATGAGGCCGTCGGCGGAAACGGCTGCAATGAGGGTCAGGCGGGGGCTCATGCCTTGAGGCTAGCCTGGAAGGCCCGTCCTGTCACTGACCCGCGGCCGGGGCCTTGAAAAGATCATCGCCAGCCTCCTCGGGCGGCGCCGGGTTCAGCGTCAGGATGTAGCCGACGACATTTTTCATCGTTTGTTCGTCCGCGATGAAGAGCGTCGCCATCTGCACCATCTTGGCGCCCTTCTCATCCCCCTTGGCGGCGCCTCGGTGCAGGCCCTTGAACTTCTTCAGCTGTTCCAGCAGGTACCAGCCCTGGCGGCCCACCAGCGGCGGGCTGCCGAAGGCCATCTCCCCGCTGGCGTTGTAGCGGTGGCATTCCATGCAGCGTTCATAGAAGAGCTCCTGGCCGAGACGCACGTCGGCGCCGGCGATCTCACGCTCCCTGGGCACCACCAGGGGCAGGCTTTCCACATGCTTCGCCACCGCCTCGATCTGCTCCGGCTTCAGCGACTTGGCGATCGCGGCCATCATCGCCCCCTGCGGGTCCGCCTGGGTGTTGGACCCCCGCTTGCCGTCATGAAAATTCAGCAGCTGGGTCGTCACGTACCAGGAGGGCTCGTTCGCGATGGAGGGCGACCTGACCTCGAGCTTGCCCTCGCCCTTCTCGCCATGGCACTGGGCGCACACATTCTTGAACAGCAGGGCGCCTTCGTCCGCGCCAGGCAGGGACAGGGGCATGATGAGGCAGAAAAGCAGGATGAGCGGGTTGGGGCGCACGAACCTAAAACGTCCGGAGACGACGCACTTTGGCACCAGAACAAACGCTGCGCAGCGAAGGACAAGCCCGGTCACAGGGGTTCCACGGCCGCCAGGATGTCGCCCAGGAAAAGTCCTTCATAGTCCTGCTCGAAGGCGTTCTCAGCCGGCGGCCAGAACTGGCCCTCGCGCAGGCGTCGGACGATTTCGGCGGCACAGGCCAGGGCCTGCTCCTCCCAGGCGTCGTCAAAATTCTCCCAGGTGAGGATGGCGGTGTCCTGCACGCTTTTGGGAAGGCAGAAGTAGCCGGCCTCGTCCACGCGCAGCCCCTGCTGGCGCATGGCGGCGGCATAGAGCGGAAGCTGCAGGTCCTGCCAGAGCCAGGTCTCGCCCCCCAGCTCAAAGGTCTTCCACAAATCGCCGTCGGAAATCCTGCGGCGCGGACCGATTTTCTCCACATGAGCCTCGCGCGGGTTGCGGGCCTTGTTCGAGGTCTTGAAGTCGATCAGGCGGAGTCGCCCGGTCTTTTCATGTCGGTCCACGCGGTCGATCTTGCCCTTCAGCACCGCCCCGTCGATGCACAGGGCCTCCCTGCCGTCCGCCGAACCTATTTTCATTTCAGCCGCATGAATGCGCCAGCCGTCCGCACGCTGGGCCGCCTCGATCTCGGCGGCGTGCCGGAGGTTCTGGGCCAGTGCTTCAAACTGGATGCTGATCAGCGGCGCGGGCCTGCGTCCATGCAGACGATGCATCTCGGCCCTGGCCGACTCGACGAGAAATTCGGCGATCTCCCTTTCGGAATCGCTGTCCTTCACCGATGCGTCGAGCGCCAGCTGATGGAAGGCGTGATGGGCCAGCGTGCCGAAACCCATGGCGTCAAGCTCGCGCCGGGAGGCGTCCACGGCGGCCATGCCGAGCTCGTTGGAGCAGTAGTCGCGGAAGGGGCAGTTCAGGTAGGATCGCAGGCGTGTTGGAGAGATGGTTTCGACCACCGGGACCGTGATCCTGGGCCGCAGCCGCCAGAGCAGGGTGCGCGGAGGTTCGGCGGCATGGACGGCCCCGTCCTCCTTGGGAAACAGGTGCTCCACACGGTCCGGCAGGCGGTCATCCGGACAAAGCAGGAGGAGACGGGAAGGACGCAGGGCGTCGCCGCGCTCCCCCCATTGTCCGCAGGTCAGATGCAGCGAGCCCGACGACCCTTCGCGCATCTCGGCGAGGGCGCGCAGCAGGTAGGCGTCACGGGCGAAGCGGCTGGCCTGGCAGGCCAGGCCGAGGGCCTCACGGGCGCTGTCCGGCAGGAAGGGGTGAGCGGTCAGGATGCCGGGAATGTGCTCCTCGTTGACGCCTGCCACGATGAGGTGCGGCGCAGGCTCCCAGAGCAGCTCAAGCCAGCCCTGCAGCACCAGGTCCACCTCGCCGCGAGGCTCGCCCAGGGAACGGTCCTGGATCATCTGAAGCGAGAGCGCCAGCTGCTCGCCGGGCCCGGTGCGAAGCCCGAAGCGGGGCAGCTCCTCCTGGACCTCGGCGCAGGCCAGGAGCCAGGCGTCCGCAAGGCCCTGCAGAAGGTGATCACGTCGTTCGTTAGGCACAAACTCACGGCTGCCGTAGAAGCAGGTCAGCATCTCCCGGGCCGCGTCGGCCAGCGGCAGGCTCCTCATCCGGGAAAGCAGCGCCTGCATGCCCTTCATGGCCCGGGCCAGCAGGGGGCTCCTGGCGGAGTCCAGCAGTTCCAGGCCATGCTCCAGCGTCACCGGCAGGTGCCTGGCGGCAAAGACATCCGCCTCCTCCAGCAGTCGCAGTCCGGAAGGCTTCACCGCGGCGAACGCCCGTGTTTCCTGTTCGTCAGCGTCAGGATCCGCGGCGCCTTCATCACCAGCATCCGCCAGCCCCTGCCTCACCTCGGGCACGCGCAGCAGGCTGGCAAAGGCCCGCCATGAGCCTCCGCCCAGCAGCGCCTGCATCTGCTGCAGCACATGCCACAGCCCCGTCTGCATGGGCGGCACGCCGCCGGGCTCGAAGACACGAACGCCCTCAACCCGCAGCTTTTCAATCAACACCGCCCCGGTTTCAGGATCGCCGACACCGACCGCGACACGTCCCTTCGGCGCCGTCTGGCGGATCAGGCGCAGAACGGCAGCCGCCTGCGCGGCGGCATCGTGACAGACATGGATGCGGGCCTCCGTCAGCGGCACCTGATGGTCCGCCTGTTCGCCCCAGAACCCCGGCAGCGGACGTCCGGCGTCATCAAACCAGCCTGCCATCTGGGACGGGGCATGCACACAGACCGTGACCTGCGTTCCACTCGCGGCGCAGGATTGCAGCCAGGTGGTGAGCAGGGGCGTGAGATCGGGTGAAGGCAGGACCAGCACCGAACGAACACCTTCAGGAATCAGCGGCTCATGAGCCACGGCACGTTTGGCGGCCTGGGGCTCCTCCAGACCGGCGGCTTGAAGCTCCTTCAGGAAGGCCGCCTCAAGGCGGGCCAAATCCTTCCAGCGCGCCGCATCGGCCTCGATCCTTTCGGCGGCATCCGCAAAGGTCAGCCCGCCGGCGCCGAGCAGGGACTTCAACTCCGAGAGAAGCTCGGCCATCTCCACCTCCCAGGTCCAGCCGATGTCCTCCGGCGGCCGGGGGAAGAGTGACTCAAGCGCGGAAAGGGGCACATTTTGCAACACTTTTTGCCAGGCCATCCGGCACTGAAGCCGGGAAGCGACGACTCCCTGGCGCAAGGGCGGGGCAAGGACCGTCTCCGGCGTCCAGACCCAGGGCACGACGGCCCCGGCGCCATGTTCGTCCGTGGCGCGGGCCAGGGCCTCCTTCAGACGGCGTCCAGCCTCCATCGTCGGCACGACGACAAGCCTGTCCGAAAGGTCCAGCGCCCCGAGACCAGGCCGCCATCCCTGCATCAGGTGCGCAACCGCATTTTCAAGCACGGGGGCGTTCCAGGACCAGGGAAGTTTTTGCAGGGCGGCGGGCATGATGATCTTATGGCAGGAATCCGTGCGTCACGCCACCTCCACCGCATGGCTGCCCAGCGCCTCCGAGCGCATCGCCTCCAGAAAATCCGCCTCGGAATCCATGCGGGCCAGGGCGGCGCCAAGCTTCAGGGCGGCGGCTCTCCAAAGGTCAAAGTGCCGTGAATAGGCCTCCAGATACCGCTTCAGGACCTCCGGCTCCACGCGATGCTCCTGCGGCAGCAAGGTCTCGGCATCAACAAACTCATGGTTGCCCCGCCAGCCGGGAGAAGATTCGGCGGAGCAATGGGGGACGAACACGATCCCCCTGCCCTGGCCGCGCGTCAGCTCCGCCAGCAGCGGCTCGGGCGCGGCCGGAAAAAGCAGGTCGCTGACCAGCACCCGCATCGAGCCGGCGCGCAGCGGCAGGCGTGACAGCACGGGAGGCTCGGCGGCGCCCTCACCAGGCATCCTTTCCAGGGCCTCGAACAAGCAACCCGAGCGCAGGGTCTCCGTCTCCAGCACGGCATGGACCGGCCCCCTCACGGCAAAGACGAGCACGGAAGCTCCGGCGGAAAACGCGGACTCAAGCACGAACGCCAGCAGCTCGAGCGTGCGTTGCCGCTTTGTTGGATAGGCCGACATCGACGCGCTGGCATCCAGCAGGACATCCACCTGCGGGCGCACCTCCTCGCGGTGCACCTTCATCGTGTAGCTGCCGGTGCGGGCGTAGGCCTGCCAGTTGATCTGGCGCGGATCATCGCCCGGCACATAGGCACGGTGGTCCTGGAACTCAAGGCTGCTGCCCGTGCCCTGGCCCATGAAGCCGCCCGCCTGCCCGCGCCAGCGCTGCTGCCGGAAGGGCAGGCGCAGCACCTGGGCCCAGGCCCTGGCACGGCCCTGGATCTCCTTCATCTCCCCGGAGGTCGCAGTCATGGGAGGGGTGAAGTTCCGGCCCGCGCACGCTGGCGCACGGCCTCGTAGAGCACCACGGAGACCGCCGTGGCCAGGTTCAGGCTGCGCGTGCCCTTCATCGGTATGTGCAGGGTTTCACCCAGCCGCATGATCGACGGCGGGATGCCCCGTGTCTCAGGCCCATAGACCAGGAAAAGGTCGTCTCCAGCCGCGAGGTCGCTGTCCCAGTAAACGCCGGATCCCTGCACCTCCACCATCTTCAGCAAGGCGCCTTTTCCGACAGACTCGTGAAACTCCTCCCAATTTTCCCAGACACGCACATCCACCTCATGCCAGTAGTCCAGGCCGGAGCGCTTCAGGTACCGGTCCTCCAGGCTGAAGCCCAGCGGCTTGATCAGATGCAGCCGTGCCCCGGTCGCCAGGCAGAGCCTTCCCACCGCGCCGGTGTTGTGCGGAATCTCTGGCTGGAAAAGGACGATGTGGATCATGCATCTTGGACTGCTGTCTTGCGGCCTAGTACCTTTTGCCGGGAGTCGCCCCCACCTCGCCACGGAACAGATGCACGCCGTCAAACTTTTCGTCAGGCCGGAACAACCATCCGGGCGAGGAGTCCTTCAGCTCATGGCGTTGGAGCACGAACTCTGGCAGGATCATGTTGCTGTTCGGGTCATACACCTTGCGGCCAGAGAAATAGCCCCAAAGGCGGTACTCGGTGTTATGATCAAAACCATAGGCGGGCGTGTCGCCCTCCGGCATCTCGGGGTAGCGGTCGGGCTGCCTCATGAAGCGCTCGTTCAGCACCACCAGGCGTGACTTGTCCCAGCTCTCGCCCGGCCGGCGCACATAGCCCCAGAAATGCGTACGTTCGATGTGGAAGCGGCGGCCGATGTAGTAGTCCCCGCGCGGCTCGGAGGCGATGGCCATGCGACGGTATTCCAGCTGCTGAAGCTGGGCCGGCGAAAGGCCGCCGGTCTGGCAGGAGGCAAGTGCGGCGGCAACCGCCAGCAGGGAGAAAAATCGGGAGATCAGGGACATGCGTGGCGCGAGTCTGAAAAGAGACCGCCGGGGCGCAAACGGAAAGCGGAAGCCGCTGGCTTCATCCTCCGATGCGGCCAATGTCAGCCCCGTGCCGGACAACCTCATTCCATCGCCGCCTGACGCCTCAGACCCCGCCCCCGTCTGCTGCGGCCGCTGCGGCGCGCCGGAGGCATCGAGGTTTGGCGATGAATTCATCTGCGACGACTGCTACATCCACTGCGGAGCCTGCTGCGCCGATGATCCCGAGGACGACTGAAGCCGTGTCTTCGGGTCATTCACCGCCCGTCGCATCTTCGGACGCCGGCTTGGGCAGCCTGCGGACGCAGACCTTGTCGATGCGCTGACGATCCATGTCGATGACCTCGATCTCGAAGCCGCCCACGCTGAACTTCTCCGCCTCGCGCGGCAGCCGCTCCAGATGCTGCATGATGAAGCCCGCCAGGGTTTGAAAGCTGTCCGCCTCCGCCTCGGAGACGGCTTCAAAGCCGGGGATCGCCGCGTTCACCGCATCAATCTCCGTCATGCCATCCGCCATCCAGGCATCGGGTCCGGATTCACGAATCTGCGGCGTGCTTGGCGTTCCCGGGCGGTTGACCGGCAGCTCGCCGACCACCTCCTCGGCCAGGTCCTCGATGGTCACGAGGCCGCGCACGATGCCAAACTCATCCGTCACCACGGCGGCGTGATGAGAGGCGCGGCGCAGCTCCTCCAGCAGCGTCAGCGCCGGCTGGTTGTCCGAGACAAACACCGGCTCCCGCATCAGTTCGCTCACCTTCTGCACCTGCCCGGCCGCGACCGACAGGAACAGGGCGCGCAGCGAGACCATGCCGACGACGTGATCCCTGGTTTCGTCATAAACCGGAAACACCACCTGGCGAGCCCCCGACTGAAGCTCCTCAGCCACGCTTGCGGCTGTTTCATCGACATGGAGGAAGATGACCTTGGGCTTCGGCCGCATGATCTCCTCCGCCTTCAGCTCACGCAGGTCGAAGACGCCCTCCACCATCTCGCTTTCACGATGATGCAGGTTGCCCGTGACCATGCCCTCGCGCACCAGCACCTCGACCTCCGCCAGCGTCGGCCCAACCGGCGAGCTGCTGGTTCCAAAGAAGCGCATCAGCGTCCGCGTGCTCAGTTCGAGCACCCAGACCAGCGGGCTCGCCACGCGCGACAGCCAGTCCATCGGGCCCGCCATCAGGCAGGCGATGCCCTCGGCGTTGCGCAGGGCCAGGCTTTTGGGAACCAGCTCGCCGACGACCAGCGACAAATAGGTGATGAAGGCCACCACCAGGCCGAACGCCACCTGCTCCTCATGCCCCGCCAGCCAGGGGATGCCCTGCAGCCACGGCACCACGTAGCCCGCCAGGCTGGCGCCGCCGTAGGCACCCGCCAGCACGCCGACCAGCGTGATGCCGATCTGCACCGTGCTCAGAAAACGTTCCGGGTTTGCCGCCAGCCGCAGCGCCAGCCTCGCACCTCGGCTGCCGTCCTCCGCGCGTTTCTGCATGCGCGCCTTCTTCGCCGACACAATGGCGATCTCGGCCATGGCAAACACGCCATTGAGCACGAGCAGGAGAAGGATGACGAGAATTTCGGACATGAAGCGGCCTAGGATGGCAAGATTCATGCCGGAGGCAATGCTCGACGCGCCAGCCACTTCCGGACCTCCTCCACCCACAGCAGGCTGCTGCCGATCAGCCCCAGGAGCAGGAAGTCGGGAAACGGGATCGGCACGGTGTGGAAGATGTGGTTCATCGTGTCGGTGTAGATGACGAGCACGTGCAGCAGGTTGCCCAGCAGCAGGCCGCCGATGAGCCAGCGGTTCTTCAGCACGTCCAGGCTGAGGCTCGACTTCAGCGCGCTGCGGCAGTTCAGCACGTTGAACCACTGGCAGACCGCCACCAGGGTGAAGGTCTCCGTCTGCACCAGCTCAAACGGCGCACCGCTTTGCAGCCGCCACACAAAGAAGCCGAAAATGGCCGTCACGCTGGTGACGACCATGAGCAGCATGCGCCGCCACATCGGCCCCGTGATGAGCGCCTCGCCCACCGGCGTCGGCCTGCGCCGCATCTCATCGCCCTCCAGCCCCTCCATGATGAGATTCACCGTCACCGTGCCCTCGGTCACGATGTTGATCCAAAGAATCTGCACGGCAGCCAGAGGCAGGGGCAGGCCGCTCAACAAGGCCAGCAGCAGCACCACCACCTCGTCGATGCTGGTGGCAAACAGGAAGAGCACCACTTTCTTGAGGTTCTGATACACCAGCCGGCCCTCCTCCACGGCCTTCACGATGGTGGCGAAGTTGTCGTCGGTGATGACGATCTTCGCCGCCCCCTTCGCCACCTCGGTGCCGGTGACGCCCATCGCCACACCGACATCCGCCGCCGCCAGTGCGGGCGCGTCATTAACGCCGTCGCCGGTCATGGCGACCACCTGCCGCTGTGACTGGAAGGCCTCGACAATGCGCAGCTTCTGCGCCGGATGCACGCGGGCGAAGACGGAGATTCGGTCCAGTCCCGCGCGCAGGTCCTGTTCGGGCATGCGCTCCAGCTCGGCCCCGTCCACCGCGATGTCGCCCGGCCTGGCGATGCCCAGGGCGGTGGCGATGGCCAGCCCGGTGGCCTTGTGATCACCCGTGACCATGACCGGACGGATGCCGGCCCCGAGGCACTCGGCGACCGCCGCCTTCACCTCCTCACGTGGCGGATCGATCTGGCCTAACAAACCGAGAAGCCGAAGCCTTCCCCGGAAGGGTTCAAAGCCCGCCTTTTCGTCGATGCCGGCGCCCTCGACCTCCGCCACCGCCAGCACGCGCAGGGCCTGCGAGGCCAGTTCTTCCGCCACCTCGGAAGGCTGAACGTCACAATGGGGCAGCAGGCACTCCGGAGCCCCCTTGACAATGACGCGTGAGCCATGCTGCGAGGCCATCATCTTCGTGGCGGAGTCAAAGGGGATCTCGGCGTGACGCGGATGCCGCCTGCGCAGCTCCTCGGGCTCCACACAGCCCTTCATCGCCGCCGTCAGCAGCGCGGCCTCGGTGGGATCACCGAGCGCCCGCCAGCGTCCGTCCGCGACGTCAGGCGGGACAAGCTGGGAGTCGTTGCACAAAACGCAGGCTTCCAGCAGACGGCGCAGCGCGGGATCCTCGATCTCACGGCCGTCGTGAATCAGGCGGCCCTCCGGTGAATAGCCCGCGCCCGTCGCCTCGACGCGCCTGCCATCGGGCAGCACCAGTACCGTGACGGTCATCTCGTTCTTGGTGAGCGTGCCCGTCTTGTCGCTGCAGATGATGCTCGTCGATCCCAGCGTCTCGACCGCCGCCAGCCTGCGCACAATGGCCCCGCGCCGGGCCATGCGCTGCATGCCCACGGCCAGCGCGATCGTCATCGCCACGGGCAGGCCTTCCGGCACCATCGAGACCATCTGGCTGATGGCGACCATGAAGATGTCCACGAACGGAATGCCGCGCAGCAGGCCGAAGGCCAGCACCAGGGCGAAGAGCACGATGCTGGCCGCGACCAGCCACTGGCCGAACTGGGCGAGCCTCTGCTCCAGCGGCGTCCTGGGCTCCTGCGCCGTGGCCGTCATGCGGGCGATCTTGCCCACCTCGGTCTGCAGCCCGGTGGCCACCACCACCGCGCGCCCCCTTCCCGCGGTGAGATGCGTTCCGGAGTAGATCATGTTCCTTCGGTCCCCGAGCGCCGACTCCTCGGGCGCCAGGCCTGCCTGCTTCATCACGGGCAGGGACTCCCCCGTCAGCGCCGCCTCGGTGGCCTCCAGCGCAGCGGCCTCCAGCAGCCTGGCGTCGGCCCCCACCTGGTCGCCCGCCGCCAGCAGCAGGATGTCTCCCGGCACCAGCTCGCGGGCCTCGATGAGCCACTCCCTGCCGCCCCTCACGACGCGGACCTTCAGGGCGGAAAGCCGCCGCAAAGCCGACATCGAATGTTCGGCGCGCCCCTCCTGGACGGCCCCGATGACGGCGTTGACGAGCACGACGGCCAGGATCACCAACGCATCGCTCGCGTGGCCCATCGCAAACGAAATCACGGAGGCAACAAAAAGGATGTAAATGAGCGGGCTGGCGAACTGTCCGGCAAACACACGCCACATGGGCTTGTGCTCCGCCTCGGGCAGCTCGTTCAGGCCGTGCCTTGCCAGCCTGGCGGCGGCCTCGGCGGAGTCCAGCCCGGTCCTGGCGTCGGTTTGAAGCTGCTGAAGAACGGCGTCAACGGAATGGGCGTGCATGGGAGGGACTCCTGGAATGGCAGTGTCGTGATGCTAGGCGGGTGCGCCGTGATTCACCAGCCCGGAATCATCACCTCCTTCGTGAAAGCAGGCGTCCTGCCGCGTTATGATCCATGATGTCATTTCCTCGCGCTGTCACGCTCACCGCCGTCCTGCTTCTGCCGCATGGCCCGGCGTCGGCCGGGGAGGTCATTCCCCTTGAATCACGCAGGCTTCATCTCGGCAGGGACGGACAGTTCGAATGGGACTTCTACAAGGACCGCAAGGCCGACGCCGGGCGGCTTGAGCTTCGCTTTCAGGGCCGCGCCAACACTGGTGAATGCGCGCTGCGAATCTGGCAGAGGGACGTGAAGCTCGGCTGGCCCGTTCTGCTCAACGGCCGCAGGATCGGATCCCTGACGACGGCCGAGCCAGCGCAGGAATGCGTGCTTGCCGTGCCTGCCGGAGCCCTGAACGACGGCGACAACCAGCTCGTCGTCGAGGCTCCTCCGGCCCTGGACGACATCGATGTCGGACCTGTTTTTCTTGAGCTCCGGCCGGTCCGCGAGGCCGTGGGCGGCGCCAGGCTCGACATCTCCGTGGCGGATGCCGCGACCCAGGCCGGACTGCCCTGCCGGCTCACCCTGACACGCAGGGACGGCACGCTTCAGCCCCTGCGTGCCGAGCCTGCCGAGAAGGTCGCCGCACGCACCGGGGTGGTTTACACGGCCGGGGGGCATGCCGTTGTTCACGTGCCGCCGGGAGACTACGTGCTTCATGCAGGGCGCGGCTTTGAATGGAGCGTCAGCAGGATGGAGGTGTCCCTGAAACAGGATGAAACCCGAGCGCTCTCAATGAGCCTCACCCGCGAAGTCGACACCCGCGGATGGATCGCCGCCGACAGCCACATCCACACGCTGACCCACAGCGGCCATGGCGACGCCAGCGTCGAGGAACGCCTCATCACCATCGCCGGAGAGGGGATCGAACTCGCCATCGCCACCGATCACAACCATCACACGGACTACGCACCCACCGCCGCAGTGATGGGACTGGGCGGACTCTTCACCTCCGTCATCGGCAACGAGGTGACCACGAAGCAGGGCCACTTCAACGCCTTCCCCGTCGCTCCCGGAGCGGCGCTGGTGAACGCCGGAACACAGGACTGGGCGCGGCTGATCCCGGCCATCCGCTCCACGCCCGGAGTCCGGGTGATCACGCTCAACCATCCACGCGACGTTCACAGCGGCTTCACACCGTTTGGAGCGCTGCACTTCAATCCGCAGACAGGCAGGCACCGCCGCGCCGAATCGATCAAAGTGGACGCCATCGAGGTCGTCACCTCGGCCGCCATGCAGTCGGACATCCATCTTTTGTTCCATGATTGGTTTGCGCTGCTGAACCGAGGGCATCGCATTGCCGCGGTCGCCTCCAGCGACTCGCATGATGTCAGCCGCTACATCCTCGGCCAGGGCCGCACCTATGCGGCGGCGAAGGATGAAAACCCTGCACGCCCCGACCTGGACGAGGTCTGGCGCAGCTATCAGCAGGGGCGGCTGCTCGTCAGCCTCGGGCTCATGGCCAGGATGCAGGTCAACGGGCGCTTCAGCACTGGCGACCTGGCGACCGGGCTCGCTGACGAAATCGAGGTGGAGGTGGTCGTTCTAGGACCGTCCTGGACACAGGCGGACCGGGTGGAGCTTTTCGCCAATGGCAGGCTGATCCGCGAACAGGCCGTCGATGACCCGCATCGGTCCGGTGAAAAGGCGCGCATTCTCTGGAAGCTGCCACGGCCGGAGCATGACGTGCATCTCGTGGCCGTGGCCACGGGGCCCGGCGTGACCGGGCCTTTCTGGGAGCTTCCCCGCCCTTATCAGCCGAGCAGCAAGTTCTTCACACCCCGTGTCATCGGCGCCACCAACCCGGTGTGGCTGGATGCCAGCGGCAACGGCCGATTTGAGTCCGCCTACCTGGTTGCCCAGGAGCTGATCGCCAGGCATGGCGCAGGCACGGAGGCCTTGCGCGAGGCATTGAAGAAGTGTGATGGCTCGGTCGTCCTCCAGGCGGAGTCCATGCCGGAGGAATGACCCCCCGGCCTGGTTGTGTGAAACTCGACGGCCTCAGCCTGCGGCAAGTGCGTCGAGGAGATACTTCGAAGGCTGGAAATGCTCGATGAGAATCTCCTTCTGCGCCCCGCGGGTCATGCGAACCTGGCGGATGTCGAAGTTCGGCGTCTTGTGCGGGGCGAAGAGGATGTCGTCATGGGTGGCGTTCTGGCGGCGCTTGAACTGGTCCGGCGTGATATGTCCGCCGAGATGGTCGTCGCGGCCCGTGGCGAGGTGGCAGGTGCCGAGGACCTTCTCGTCCTGGATGTCGGAGCCGGACACGGGAAGCACCTGGGTGCCGAAGCCAAGCTCACCGAGGACTCCGGTCATCGGGTCGTCCTGGAGCCGGGCGTTGTGCGCATCAATGACCTCCTGGTTGCCGGCGATGAGGTCACTCCGGATGATGCGGCCGCCGGTCACCGTCAGCCTGCCAAGGGTTCCGTCCTCATACTTCATGGGGAAATGGCCTTCCGCACCGGTCGGCACGAAATAAACCTCGCCTGCAGGCAGGTTCGCCACATCGGGCTCCGTGCCGCGGCAGAGGCCGTGGGATTTCTGGGCCTCCTGGCCGCTGAGCTCGAGCTTCGCCGTGAGCACGCTGCCGTCCTCCAGGCCGAAGTCGATCTCCACGGAGTCCGCCCGGGTCATGGCAAGACGGAGCTTCTCGGCATCGCGGCTGACCTCCTCATAATCCACGGCCAGGCCGCTGTTCAGGATGACCTCGTTGACACCGTGCAGGGTGGCGCCGCGGAAGCCGTACTGCTTGGCAAAGGCCGTCAGAGGCGCGGTGGCGGAGAAGGTGGTGATGGCCAGGATGATGTCGTAGTTCGGATACACGTCCTTCTCCAGGCTCATCTCACGGCCCTCCATGTCAACGCAGAGGTCGGGCAGGTCGAGGTTGCTGCCGCCGGTCTGGACATAGGCGAACATCTCTCCGCCCTTGAGCGCCAGCTCCTCCATCACGCCGCCGTGCAGCCCCTGGTAGAAGTGGTCGTGGGCGCGGCGCTGGATGGCGCGGGCCGGGTTGCCGAGAAAGGCCATGCCCTTCGCCTCCACGAGGTCCGGCAGGTCGATCAGGATGCAGATGCGGCAGCCAAAGGTGGGCTGAAACACCGTGTGCAGCAGACGGTAGAGGTCGAACTTGGGAAACTGGCGGCTTTGGGCGGAGGATTGAACAGTGGACATGGAAGCGGTCATCATAATCGGGGAAGTTGAGTCTTGGGTAGCGGGATTTACGGAACGCGGACGGAAATTGGCCGCGCATTTCTTTTCGTGATTTCAAGGCATCCGGAAGCGGTTAGGCTGCGTGATCACGTCATGAACCCGCCCAGGATCGTCCTCATCACCGGCTGCACCCGCGGACTCGGCCTTGCCATGGTGCCTGAATTCATCCGTCACGGCTGGACGGTGGCGGGCTGCGGCCGCGACACGGCCCGGCTGCGCGAGCTTAACCAAAAGCATGGCAGAGGACACTGGTTCAGGGCCTGTGATGTCAGCGATGACGGCCGGGTGGCATCCTTCTGCGTGGAAATGCAGACCGCCTGCGGCCTGCCGGACCTGGTGCTGAACAACGCCGCCGTGGTGAACCGCAACGCGCCGGTCTGGCAGGTGCCGGCGGAGGAGTTCGACCGCGTGATCGACATCAACATCAAGGGCGTCGCCAACGTCATGCGCCACCTCCTGCCGTCTATGCTGAAGCGCGGCAGCGGCGTCATCGTCAACTTTTCCTCCGGGTGGGGCCGCTGCACCGCTCCGGAGGTCGCCCCTTACTGCTCCACAAAGTATGCCGTCGAAGGCCTCTCCCAGGCCGCGGCCCAGGAAACCGGCGGCAGGGTGGCGGTCATCCCCCTCAATCCGGGCATCATTGACACCGACATGCTGCGCAGCTGCTTTGGCGACGAGGCAGCGGGCTTTCCGGACGCCGCCACCTGGGCCGGGCGGGCCGTGCCTTTTCTCATCCGCCTGGGGCCGAAGGACAACGGCAAACCTTTGACGGCGCCCGGCTGAACGGCCAGAATGAGACGCTGATTTTTCCTCTGAATAGAAGGATGCCGCCTTGCGTCTGAACCCCTGCCATCTCCGAAAGCATGCCCGCCTCCACTGCGCCTGATCCTGGCGAAGTCCCGGACATCGACCTGGTCAAGCGCTGCCAGGCGGGCGACACGCGCGCGTTTGACGTGCTCGTGAGCCGCTACCGGGGGAGGATCTACGCCATGACCCATCACATGATCCAGAATGAAACCGAGGCCTGGGACCTCGCGCAGGAGGCCTTCATCAAGGCCTGGCGCGCCCTGCCCTCGTTCAAGATGGACTCGGCCTTCTACACCTGGCTCTACCGCATCACGCACAACGTCGTCTATGACTGGCTGCGCAAGCGCAGGCTCCAGGGCGACGGGGAGTTTGACGACTCGCGCACCGAGCACCGCATTGCCGCAGGAGCGGAGGCCGTGCCGCGCGGCGACCCAGCCCCGGACACCGCCCTGAAGAACGCCGAGCTGGGCATGCGCATCCAGTCGGCCATCGCCAGGCTCAGCCCCGAGCATCAGCAGGTCATCCTCCTGCGCGAGGTGGAGGGCATGGCCTATGAAGAGATCGCGGCCGCCGTGCCCTGCTCCCTCGGCACGGTGATGAGCCGCCTGTTTTACGCCCGCAAGAAACTCCAGGAACTCCTCAAAGATTGTTATGAACACACCGCCTGAAGATTATGAACTGCTCCGCTGGCTGGACGGAGAGATGAACGACGCCGAAAGGGCCGCCTTTGAGGCGCGCCTCGCCGCCGACCCCGCGCTGCAGGGCGAGGCCGCCCTCATGAAGAGGCTCAGCAGCGATCTGCGCAGCCATCTGCCGGCGGAGATGCCGGTGCCGTATGCCGACTTTTTCAACAGCCAGATCCAGGTGCGCCTGGCCCAGGATGAAAACAGCCAGCCTGCACCCGACGTCTCCGGAGGCTGGCTCCGCTGGCTGCGCCTGCCCTGGCTGACCACGGCCTTTGCCACGGCCGCCCTGGTCCTGGCGGGCCTTGTTGCCTGGCAGAACAGCACCACGGCCGGCAACGACGAACTGGTGCACAGCATCTATGTGCCCAAGGCCGGCGTGCAGGCCCGCAGCTTCCACTCCAAGGACGCCCGCGCCACGGTGCTGGTCCTCGACGGACTGGAGGAAATGCCCGCCGACCGCAAGATCGTCGGCTTCAACATCAGCCATGGCGAAGTGGACGAGGCCCTGGCCGCCACAACGCTGTTTGACGACCAAGGACGCGCCGTGGCGGTGATGTCCAAGGACGCCCGCAACCAGCCGCTGCTGCTCACCACCACGAATACGAATCCTCGCGGATGAAGCCCCTGGCCCTCATCACCCTGCTTTCGGCCCTGGCCTGCCTTCACGGCCAGGAGGCGCCGCCCGTGCAGCCGACGCCTGTCAAAAAGCCCGCCACGGACGCGAAGGTGTGGGGTGCCCTGGTCTTTGCCACCAACGACGACGCCGAGGCCGCCGCCATGCCAAAGGTGGACGTGCCTGCGGAGTTCGCCGACATTCCCGCCAGGCTTGGCAAGGCCTTTGAATGGAGGCGTTATGAGGTGATCGGCCAGCATCTCCAGGATGTCTTCCGCGAATATGAAAGCTGGGTGGTTCCCACGAAGGACCTGTTTTTGAAGGTGGACTCCAAGGGGCCGGCGCAGGGAGGCGGCATGAACCTCCATCTCCAGTTCTGGCGCGATCAGCAGGTGCTGGTGAAGACGGACGCCGTGTTGAAGGCGGAAAGCCCGCTGTTCATTGCGGGCCCCAAATGGCGCCAGGGCAGGCTGCTTTTCGTACTCGTCCTGCAGAAGGGCCGTTGAGCGCCCCTGGAATCAGTAGCGGTCGTTCCTCACATTCAGCTCCTTGCCGAAGAAGAAGGCCAGCACGGCCCCCGCCAGCGCCCACTCAAAGAAGTGATCGGCCATGTTGACCATCAGGTCACGGCCGGGCAGTTCAAACCAGATCCAGTCCGGAACGTCGGCGGCCAGCCCGACAAAGACGCCGATCGCAGCGGTGAAGCAGAGCTTGCCAGGATAGCTCATGGTCAGCTGGGACATCATGACGGCCAGGATGATCGAGGCAAGCAGCGAACGAACAAAACTCTGGATGAGGCCTTGGCGCATCGTCCATTCCGTCTTGCCAGGACGCACGATCGCATAGACGTAAGGGCCGTTGATGTAGGCCTGCTCATGCTTCCTCTCCATCTGCGACTGCTCCTCCTCCGAGGCCATGTCCAGCGCATCGTGCTTGAAGGGCAGCATATAGATCCCCCGGCCGCGTCCGGTGTTCTCCTGGATGACCTTCCCGACCGCGGCCTCGTCCTTGAAGTCGCTCATCCCCGCCTGATGCCAGCCAAGCTGGGTCCAGGAGATGCCCCCCCAGACAAAGGAGACCAAGGCGGTGAGAAGAACGGCAAGGACGGGTTTCATGGGCCGCAGAGTGCCGCCTTGTCGTTGGATCGCAAGCAGGGATGTCCTTTCAACCTTTCTGTCATGGCAGACGCCACCGTTGGAAAATCCCGCCGAACCCGGCGGCATGCGCCCCGGCCAGTTCCACTCCTGCCGGGAGAAAGCCTCCGCTGGCGACGTTTATGTCCGCCGTGATGCCTTCCGAATCCCCGACCCAGGTCCGCCGCCAGATCCTGATCACCGCAACCCTCGTGGCCTTCCTGATGTACCTCGACCGCATCTGCCTGGCCAACATCATCGGCTCGGACTCCTTTCAGAAGGACATCCAGCTCGCGCCAGGCCAGTCGGACTGGGTGAAGCTGGCTTTCTTCTGGGCCTATGCCATTTTCCAGGTTCCCGCCGGCTGGCTGAGCGACCGGTTTGGAGCCCGGGTGCTGATCACGCTCTACATCGCCGCGTGGTCTCTCTTCACCGCTGCGACCAGCCTTGCCACCGGCTTTGCCACGCTTTTTCTGGCACGGCTCTTCTGCGGCCTGGCCGAGGCCGGATACTACCCGGCAGGCAGCAGCCTGCTCACCCGCTGGGCGCATGTGGAGGGCCGCGGCTTTGCCAGCAGTGTCATCTCCTGGGGGGGACGTGTCGGCGGCGCCGTGGCCCCCGGCCTCACCGCTTATGTCATTCTGTCCGCCGGGGACTGGCGCTGGGCGGGCTGGATCTACGGTGCCGCAGGCGTCCTGGTCGCCGCCGGATTCTGGAAGGTCTTCCGCGACCATCCGCGCCAGCATCCCGGCTGCAACGCCGCCGAGATCAGCCTGCTGGCCGAGGGCCGCGGCGACTTCCTGCCGGTCAAGGATCCGCCCCGGCGCTTCCCCCTGCGCGCCGCCTGCCGCAGCGGCAACCTCTGGATGGCGAACGGGGTGCAGTTTTTCACCAACATCGGCTGGGCCTTCCTCGTGCTCTCCCTCTCCGACTATCTCAAGCAGGCGAAGCACCTCGACGACCAGGCCGCCGGCTGGATCACCACCGCCGCCCTTTCCATCGGCATCCTCGCCCTGCCTCTCGGAGGTGCGCTGACCGACACCATCACGCGCCGGAAAGGCAAGCGCCTGGGCCGCATGCTGCCGATGTCGCTCACCAAGTTTGCCGCCGCCGCCTGCTATCCGCTCGCCCTCTGGACCGACTCGCCCTGGGGCATGGCGGTGGCTTTCGGCCTGGTGGCCTTCTTTGCCGACATCGGCCTGCCCGCCATGTGGACCACGATGCAGGACATCAGCGGCAGGCATCAGGCGCAGCTGTTCGGCTGGGGCAACATGTGGGGCAACATCGGCGCCGGGCTCATGCCCCTTCTGTTCACCGCCGCCCTCAGGGCCTACGACACCAACCATGACTACCACGAGGGCGTCTGGCTCTGCGCGGCGGCCTTTGTCTTCGCCGGGCTCTTTGCCCTCGGCGTCAATGCGGAGAAGCCCGTCGTTGAAGAATCCTGACACGCCGCCTGTTCACGACCATGAAGAGACTGATCCTGCTGCTCTGCCTCACGGCAGCCCTGCGGGCCGCCGAACCGCCTAACCTCATCTTTGTCCTCTGTGACAACCTGGGCAACGGCGACGTGCGCTGCTTCAACCCGCAGACCCGTCACCGGACGCCCAACCTCGACCGCATGGCGGCGGAAGGCACGCGCTTCACCAGCTTCTACTCCGCCAGCGGCGTCTGCACGCCCAGCCGTGCCGCCCTGGTGACAGGCTGCTACCCGCGCCGCGTCCACATGCACGTCAGCGCCACCGGCGGAGCCGTGCTGCAGCCCATCGCCACGCGCGGCCTGAACCCGTCGGAAACCACCCTCGCCGAGGTCGTGAAGCAGGCGGGCTACACGACCCACATCATCGGCAAGTGGCACCTCGGCGACCAGCCGGAGTTCCTGCCCACACGCCAGGGCTTTGATCACTTTTTCGGCATCCCCTACAGCGATGACATGACCCGCGACAAGAAGCCGGACCTCTGGCCCGAGCTGCCCCTGATGCGTGATGAAAAAGTCATCGAGGCGCCTGTGGACCGGGATTACCTGACCCAGCGCTACACCGAGGAGGCCGTACGTTTCCTGGAGGCCAGCCGCAGGCGGCCCTTCCTGCTTTATCTGCCTCATGCCATGCCCGGCAGCACCAGCGATCCCCACGCCAGCCCCGCCTTCAGGAACAAGTCCGCCAACGGCCACTGGGGCGACAGCGTGGAGGAGCTCGACTGGTCCATGGGTGAAATCCTCGCGGCAGTGAAGCGGCTGGACCTGGATGAAAAGACGCTCGTCATCTGGACCTCCGACAACGGCGCGCCCCAGCGCAAACCGCCGCAGGGCAGCAACGCGCCTTACCAGGGCTGGGGCTACAACACGAGCGAAGGCGCGATGCGCATGCCGATGATCGCCCGCTGGCCTGGCAGGATCCCCGCCGGTCGCGAGTGCCGCGAGCTCTGCTCCATGCTGGACATCCTGCCAACCTTTGCGGCGCTTGCCGGAGCCCCCCTGCCCGGACAGGCCATCGACGGACACGACATCCGTACATTGCTGCTGGATGAGGCGGGCGCACGCTCACCCACCGATGAAAAGGGCTTCTTCTATTATCACATGGACCAGCTTCAGGCGGTGCGAAGCGGGCCCTGGAAGCTTTACCTGCCGCTCAAGGCGAAGCGCGGCAACCTGAGCAGCAAGCGTGAACACGCGCCGCTCCGGCTTTTCAACGTGCGCGATGATGTCCGCGAGGAGCAGGAGGTGTCGGCGCAGCATCCGGACATCGTGGCTCGTCTGACACGATTGGCGGAGGCGGCGCGCAGGGAGATCGGCGACGAGAACCAGCCGGGCTCCGGACAGCGTCCTGCCGGACACAGTGAAAACCCGACGGCCAGGGCTCCCTGAGAGGCCGCTGAAACCGGAGCTGGAACTCCGGTTACGCAGATGTTCTCTGGAGCGCGGAACTCCGATTCCGCAGCACTGCGAACGCAGGGGAAACCTTGGAGCCGCCTCAGCCTTCTTCGAATCCCAGGCCCGTCCTGCAGGTTGAAGCAGGCGTGTGGGTGGTTTGGATGTGTGTGACCGAACCACCCTCCTGCGGATTTGGAAATCCGCGCTCCGGCGCTGGCGCGGGGATCGGGACGCCCATCGATTCCGCAGCATCGCAAACGCAGGGGGAGCTATGGAGTCATCTTCTGCCGACTTCGAATCTTTGGGTAGGCCACTTCATCGCGTTGAAGCAGGTTGAGCGGAGGTTTCGTGCACAGCACCAAACCCCATCACTGTGCGCCGTGGCTCCGGCACGCTGCGCTGGACATTTCAAACCGCGCCCGCTAGCTCTGTGCCCGCCGCCTTCCATGCCCGCCCTCCGTCACCGCCTGCCCCCGATCCTGGCATGGGCAGGTCTTCTGCTCGCCACCCACGCAGTGGCGGCCGACACGCTGACCGGCGACCGGGGAGGCCTGCGCAAACGCCTGGCTGACGCGGGCCTGCAGTTTCAGGCCAGCTACACCGGATCGGCCATCGAACACCTGGCCGGTGGTTTTCGTCGCGGCCTCGACAGCCAGGGCCTGCTGGATGTGTCCATGGATCTCGATCTGGGGAAGATCATCGGCTGGCAGGGCGCGCTGTTTCATGCCGAGAGCCTCTGGCTTCAGGGGTCCGACCCTTCCTCCGCCTACATCGGCAACTTTGACGAAGTCAGCGGCATCGCGGGGGTCGCCACGGCACGCCCCTACCAGATCTGGTTCCAGCAACGGTTCCTGAACGACCGGGCGAGCCTCAAGGCGGGCTGGGTGACGCTCGACGTGGACTTCATGAACTCCACGGGCGCCAACCTTTTCACGAACGCCTCCTTCGGCTCCCCCGTCCAGACCTGGAACGGCAACTTCACCGCCCCTGTCTATCCCGTGGCGGCCTTGGGCGCCTCCCTGGAATGGAAGGTCGATGATCGTCATGAGCTTCAGTTCGGCGTCTATGACGGCGACACCGGCGGAGAGCGCGGCAACCTGCGAACCTCCAACACCCGCGTGGCCGGCGATGACGGAGCCGCGGTCCTGCTCGAGTTTTCGAGATCCTACACGCTGGCGGGCCGGCCGGGCATCTGGAAGCTGGGCTCTGGCTGGAACACCGGCCTAACCACCGTCAACGACACCGGCGGCATGAGACACGGCAACGGCCATGCCTACGTCATCATCGACCAGACGCTGCTCAGCGGACCTGGCAAGGATGCGGACGACCGGCTTGCGATGTTCACCCGGCTGGGCTGCGCCCCCTGGGCGGAACGCAGCATCGTGGACTTCTCCCTCGACTTCGGGTTCACGGGTTCCGGGTTCCGAAAAGGCGACCTCTGGGGTGCGGCGGTGACTTATGTGAGCTTCAGCGGCAGCTTTGTGGCCGCGCAGGCGGGTTCTGGCACATTCAGCACCACGAGTGAAACCACGCTCGAACTGACCTACAAGGCCTCGCTTTCGGAATGGCTGACGCTGCAGCCGACTCTGCAATACGTCATCACGCCGCAGGATGGCGCCCAGGATGCCACCGTGCTGGGCCTGGTGATGGGCGTGACCTTCTGACCTGCCGACAAAAAAACCCAGGGTTGAGGCCCTGGGTTTCAAAGTGTCGTTTGTCTTCAGCTCACTTCGCAGGCTGAGCTGCACCCTCAGCCTTCGCCGTCGTGGGACGCTTGGTCGTCAGGTCCAGCAAGTCGCGCATGATGTTGACCGCCTCCAGCTTCATCGGCTCAAGGCCGAAGGGGAACTTGGCGGCGGCAGGCTCGGCCTCCTCGTCATCGTCGCGCTTGGCCATCCTCATGCCGGTGCTCTGCTCGCGGGTGAAGTCGGATTCGATGACGAGGTCAGGCTTGTCCACGTTGTCGAGGGTGAGGTGGTAGACCTTGAAGCCTTCCTTGTTCTTGGCGGCGATCTCCTTGACCCGGGCGGAGCGCTCCGCGTCCTGCTTCTCACGGCGGGCCTTGGTCTCGGCCGTCTCCTTCTGACGCTCGGCAAGGTTCAGCGACACCGTGTTGCGGTCGATGCGGTCCTTCAGGCGCTTCGACTCATCGACGATGTACTGGAACTCGGGATTGGTCTTCACCCGCTCATCCATGCGCTTGGCAAGGTCGGCGACCGGGAAGCCCTTTTCGTTGATCAGGTTGTATTTCCGCGCCGGGATCGTGTCGTAGGGCAGCGGGTTGTCGGCGGAGGCCTCGCCGATGTCGAGCACGTCACGGATGGAGGGCAGCACGAGGTCGGGTTCAACGCCCTTGAGCTGGGTGGAGCCGCCGGCGATGCGGTAGAACTTCTGGATCGTCACCTTGAGGTTGCCGGCCCTGTCTTTCTTCGCGTAGAACGGCATGAAGCGCTCCACCGGCAGGATGGTCTGGACGGTGCCTTTGCCGAAGGTGGACTTGTCACCCACGATCAGGGCCCTGCGGTAGTCCTGCAGGGCGGCCGCCAGAATCTCCGAGGCGGAGGCGCTGGTCTTGTCGGTCAGCACGATCATCGGGCCGTCGTAGAAGGCCTTTTCATTTTCACATTCACGAAAGGAGATGCGGCCCTGCCAGTCCTTGGCCTGAACGACGGGACCGGAGGGCACGAACAGGCCCGTCAGGCGGATGGCCTCCTCGAGGGAACCGCCACCGTTGCCGCGAAGGTCGAGGACCAGGCCGTCGATCTTCTCCTTGATCAGGCGCGCCAGGAGCTTCTGCACGTCGTCCGTGGTGGAGACCGTGCCGTTCTCCATGTCGGCATAAAAGGAGGAGAGGTTGATCCAGCCCAGCTTCAGCGGCTGCTTGCCCTCCTCGGCCGGGGTGACGAGCATCTCGGCGTTGGCCAGCTTCTCCTTCAGCTCCACCTCGCCGCGCACGATGGACACAATCTTGGTGGCGCCGGGGTCCGCCGCCGGGTTGATGCGCAGGCGGACGGTGCTGCCATCCTTGCCGCGGATCATGTCCACGATCTTCTGCAGCTTCATGTACTTCGTGTCCACAAACTCCGCTTCGCCCTGGGCCACGCCGGTGATCTTGTCGTTGAGCTTCAGCTCGCCCTGCTTGTCCGCCGGGCCGCCGACCACAATGCCCTGGATCTGCGCCACGTCATCCACCAGGCCGAGAAGGGCGCCGATGCCGACGAGCTTGTGCTTCATGGAGATGTTGAAGCTGTCCGTCTCCGTCGGGCTCATGTACTCGGTGTGCGGGTCATAGGCCGTGGACAGGCTGGACAGGAAGAAGTCGACGATGTCCTCCTGGTCGTTCTCATTGATGCTTTCCAGGAGACGGTCGTAGTCTTTCTGGACGCGCTCGACCGGCGTCTCCTCCTTCTCCTTTTTCTCCTCGGTCTTGGCGACGGCTGCGTCAGCCTTTTTCTCAGCAGGCTTTTCAGCGGCGGCGGTCTTGGCAGCCTTCTCCGCCTTCTTCTTCGCCTCCTCGGCCTTGGCGTCGTCAGCCAGCTTTTCCTGAAGCATGTTTTCCTCAAGGATGTCGAGCCAGAGCTTGTCCTGCTCGGCCACGTTCTTCGGATAAGGCGCCTTGTCACGCTTCAGCTCCACCGTGCGCTTGGAGTCAAAGGTGAACTTGTGGCTGGCCAGGCTCTTCTTCACGAACGCCAGACGTTCCTGAACGCGCTGCTTGTAGATGTCATAGATCTCGATGGCGGGGCTGATGTTCCGCATCAGCACATGGTCGTCGAGGGTGGTGTCGTACTTGGACTTGAGCGTGTCCACGTCTTCCTGGGTGAAGAAGATGTGCCGGAAATCGAGCAGGTTCAGGTAGTTCTGCAGCAGCTTGGCGGACAGCTCGTCATCAAAGTCACGATGCGAATAGTGCTGGCTCTGCAGCATGTAGGCCACATGCATGGCCACCTGGCCAAAGTTCGTCTCCGCGCGCAGAGGTAGAGCCGGAGTGATGACCGCCAGGGTGGCAGCCACGAGGGACAAGGGGGTGCGAATCATGACTTGGGGGCTTCTCAAATACGCTCTGGGGCCGTGAATATGACGGCTGATTTTGCGGGTTGCCGCCGGAATTGTCCACCTGTTTCCCTTGGACGAAAGGATTTCAGGCCCTGCACCCCGCCCAGGAATCCCCGGTGTTCCCGTTGGACAGCGCCCGCAGATTCCAGAAACATGACCCATCCAGGCCATGACCTACCTCGACGCCAACGCCACCACGCCCGTGCTGCCGGCCGTTCTTGAGGCCATGCTGCCCTGGCTGACCCAAAAGTATGGCAACGCATCCGCCGGCCACGCCGGAGGCAGGCAGGCCCGCAGGGCCGTGGAAACGGCCCGCAGCCAGGTGGCGGAGCTCATCGGCGCCCGCAGCGAGGAGGTCATCTTCACCAGCGGCGCCACGGAGGGCATCGCCAGCGTGCTGCTCTTCGCCCAGGCCGAATGGCCTGACCGCCCCCTTCTGGTCACCAGCGCCGTCGAACACGCCGCCGCCGAGGAAGGCGCCGCCCGCTGGGAACAACGCGGCGGCAGGGTCAAGCGCATCCCCGTCGACGCCCAGGGCCGGCTCGACCTTGATGCCTTGAAACAAGCCCTGGAACCCGGCCGCACGGCCCTCGTGTCGATGATCTGGGGCAACAATGAAACCGGCGTCGTCAGCCCCATGGCGAACATCGTCGAGGCCGCCCATGCTGCCGGCGCCCTGGTCCATGCCGATGCCGTGCAAATGGCCGGCAAGCTGCCGGTTGATGTCCGGCAGGTGCCGGTCGATTACCTCAGCCTCAGCGGTCACAAGATGTACGCCCCCAAGGGTTGCGGCGTGCTCTGGGTCAGCCATCAGGCGCCCTTCCGCCCGCTGCTCGTCGGTGGCGGCCAGGAATCCGGGCGCCGCAGCGGCACGGAAAACGTCCCGGGCATCGTCGCCATGGGCAGAGCGGCGGTGGAATCGCTTGCCTGGCTGCACCAGGACGGCCCCGCTCAGATGGCGGCGCTGCGAGATGCCTTCGAGGATCAGCTTCTCGCACGCCTGTCCGGCTCCATCATCCATGGGCTCGAAGCTCCGCGCCTGCCCAACACGACCAGCGTCTGCCTGCCCGGGGTGGATGCCGCCGGCATGCTCATCCTGCTCGACCAGCGGGGCATCGCCTGCTCGGGAGGATCCGCCTGCCACACGGCCGCCCTGCATCCCTCCCCTGTCCTGGAAGCCATGGGCTGCAGCGCCGGGGAGGCCGCCTGCACCCTGCGCTTTTCACTCTCGCGCCTGAACACCCGCGACGAAGTCCTCGCCGCAGCGGACACCGTGCTCGAGGCCGCCCGGCACCTTGCCGAACAGAAGAACCTGTCCGTCATCTGAAAGAGCCTGCCCGGCACCGGACCGGAACTTTCTCTTCCTCTGCATCTTTGGCGTTGACGCCCGCGCCCATGTCTCCATACATACCGCCGTCCTGCCGCCTAGTGCGGAAGGTTTTGGTGAGGTGGCTGAGTGGTCGAAAGCACATCTTTGCTAAAGATGCGTAGCCTTATCCGCTACCGAGGGTTCGAATCCCTCCCTCACCGCCATAGCACTCCGAAGCAACCCGCCGGAGGAATCCACGGCTCGATCAACGGCACCGTTGCCCATGGCCCCATACTTTGGCCACCGCTTGAGCCTTCTCCTCTCCAATCCATTCACGGCGCGCCAGGCGTAAAACCGGCGGGTTTTCATGAGGCTTCTTCAAATCCCGGCCCTGGGCCGCAAGCCGTTCACATCACGGTGGCTGAACTCCATCCATGAGTTCCCTTTGCCTGGCCGCAGGTCTTCTTTGGCAAAAATCATCCCGAGGTGAACTTAGTCTGGCGCACCTGGTTCAAGGGCTGCCCCCCGGTTCGGCCACCACTTCCACCTCGGCATAGACGTTGCCTTTTTCATCAGGTTTTTTCAGCGTTTTGACGTGAACGTACTGGCCGGCGCGGATTGTCTTGTCGTCCTTTGAACGCAGGATGGATCCCGTGGCATCGGCCTTGCGGAGGATGAGCGGGAAATCCACGCGAAGCCGCTTGCCCTCGGCATTGCTTTTCACCGCCGCCAGTGTGTCGGCATTTTCAGGATCGAGAGGGGTCTTGGGCGGCAGCACCAGGTAAAGGCTGCTCCAGGTCCAGGTCTCGGGGTTGGAGTTCCCGCCCCCATCAGGCTTCAAGCTTCCGAAAAACACCCAGCCATCGGCACCTTCGGGAGCAAGCACCCGGTCGGTTTTCACCTGACTTGACAGCACCGCCAGCGGCAGGCCCTTGTCATCCTGGATGAGGGCCGGCTGCCCCAGTTCCACCAGGGTCGTGCCGGAGGGTGCCAGGTCCACGGGCACCGTGGCAAGTTCACCCACCCGGATCCTCGCCGCCGTGGCATCCTCAGGAATGTCCAGCCAGTCAAAGCTCCTGCCGCTGGTGGCCTGCGTTTTTAAAACTGTGTCACTGGCCTTGTCCACCAGGAACTCGACACTCGCCTGCAACTGCCGGGCTTCGCCGGTGATTTCGAGAATCCTCAGATCCTTGGCCTGGATCAGGCTGGAACTGCCGAGAAGACCAAGGATAAGAGGAAGAGGGAGGCGAAGGGGCAGGCTCATGGGGCGGCAATATCAGGATTGGAGGCGGCAGGAACTGCGGCAGGGGCAGGCGGGGGCCTTTCATCCAGAGGTTCAACGCTCACGCTTTGAAACACTTTTTGCATGGCGCTGTTGACCTTCTGCACCTCCTGGTTCGCCTGCTGCAGAGTCTCCGCCTTGATTTTCTCGGCTTCATCCGCGATTTTCTGCTCGCTGGACTGCCTGACATTTTCCACCCGTTTGTCGGCAGCCAGGTTGCTGATGCCGCTCAGAAACATGCTCAGCACCACCGTGGGCCCGGCGATGCCGTAGGTGAAGATGGTGCGCAGACGGTTCTCCGCCCAGAAAAAGGCCACGGAACCTCCCACCAGCGCCGAGGACAGCAGCACCGCCAGGCCGGAACCCAGCGAAAAGCCAGCCGCGCCGCCCTCCTTGGCCATCATCTGCTCGGGGGTCATGAACTGGGTCAGCGACATCACGGAAAGAGCGGGTAGAAGCCCGGCCAGGGCCCCCAGCTTGAAGGCCGTGCTGTTGCGCACGTTGTCGGGATCGATGTCATCCAGGGCTGAAAGGCTGAGCCAGCGGCTCCAGGATCCAGGGGCAGACTGCCGTGGCACAGCCTTGACGGCACCCGCTGAACCAGGGCCGGAAGACGAGCCGGGAGCGCCTGCCTCTTCCTGACGGGAGGACGCACTTTCATCCGAATGCGGCGGCACCTCCTTCCTGGCTTCAGGTTCTGGCGCGGACGTTTCTGAGGCTGAAAGGGTGTCGCTCATGACCGGTGAAGAGTTTGGGGCGGCGGTTCCCCGTCCATGTCGAACAAGGAAGAGCGTGCCGGACGGGAAGTTCTAAGGGGATCGGCTGAAAGGCGTCAAGAAATCATTGCCATCACCTTGGAAAAAACCGTAACCCTTAGGCACCCCCAAGGGACTGAAACCGCGAGCTTCCGTGATTCCATCAAGCTCAATCACAGCGATGCTGGACTGGAGACAAGGACTGGCTCCTGGGAGCTTATTATGCCGCACCTGGAACAAGCCCCGAATCGTGAAGGCTTTGGTGGCTACCCCTCAAGGACTCGAACCTTGAACAACAGAGTCAGAATCTGTTATGTTACCATTACACCAAGGGGTAGTGTGCGCGTTTGCGGCCAGCATATTGGCACGGCTCGGCAGGGTGTGCAAGGACGGAAACAGGTGCCGGACGGAAACCGCCCCCCAAAGCAGGATTGGCCGGGGTTCCATTCTGAGGCCTGACCGATGACAGACCCTGACGGCCGCTCACTCGCGGACGCGTTCGAGCTGGGCACCCAGGGAGGCAAGCTTGTCGTCCAGATGCTCGTAGCCGCGGTCGATGTGGTAGAGGCGGTTCACGTCGGTACGCCCCTCGGCCACCAGGCCGGCCAGAACCAGGGCGGCGGAGGCGCGCAGGTCGCTTGCCATCACGGGGGCACCCTTCATGCGGCCGCCGCCGCGGATGCGGGCCGTGGCGCCCTGGAGGTCGATGTCGGCCCCCATGCGCTTCATTTCCGCCACATGCATGAAGCGCTGCGGGAAGATGGTTTCGGTGATGGTGGAGACGTCGTTGATGACGCAGGCCAGGGCGCAGAACTGAGCCTGCATGTCCGTGGGAAAGCCGGGGTAGCACAGGGTGGTCAGGTCGAAGCCCTTCGCGGCGGGGTTGGGCGCGATGCTGATGCTGTCCTTGGCGATCTCCATGGGGAATCCGCATTTTTTCAGCACCTCGATGACCGTCTTGAGATGCTCGGGAATGACGCGGCGGATGCTGATGCCCTCGCCGATCATCGCCCCGGCGCAGAGGAAGGTGCCGGCCTCGATGCGGTCGGGGATGACGGTGTGCTCGGCGCCGTGCAGTTCCTTCACGCCCTCGATGACGATGCGGTTGCTGCCCGCGCCTTCGATCTTCGCGCCCATCTTGATCAGAAAGTTGGCCAGGTCCTCCACCTCGGGCTCGGCGGCGGCCCCCTCGATGATCGTGGTGCCCTTGGCGAGCACGGCGGCCATCATGACGTTGTCGGTGCCGAGCACGGTCGAGCCATGCTTGCCCATGAGGTTCATGGTGGAGCCCTTGAAGGATTTCTTCGGCGCATTGACACGGATGTCGCCGCCGTCCACCTGGATCTCGGCCCCCAGGGCTTCGAGGCCCTTCAGGTGCAGGTCCACCGGGCGGTCGCCGATGACGCAGCCGCCGGGCAGGGAGACGGTGCATTTGCGCAGACGGCCGGTGAGCGGTCCGAGCACGCAGATGGAGGCGCGCATTTTACGCACCAGGTCATAGGGGGCGACCGACTTGATCTTCTCGGCCTTCACCACCACCACGCCGCTGGCGCGCTCCACCTCGGCGCCCAGCTCGCCCAGGATGCGGACCATGTAGTTGGTGTCGCTCAGGTCGGGCACCCGGCGGATGGTGCAGGTGTCCTGCGTCAGCAGCGTGGCCGCGAGGATGGGCAGCGAGGAGTTCTTGCTGCCGCTGATGTTGACCCGGCCCTTCAGGGGCGCGCCGCCGTGAACGATGAGTTTTTCCATGTGCTTCGGCTGGTCTTTGGCGTGCCCGGGCCGGGTGGCAAGCGGGAAAGCAGCCGATCACTTCAGCGCACGCCGGAGCAGGTTGGCCGTGATCTGCTGCACCCGGCGGTCGGTGCCGTGGGGCCGGGAGTAGTGGCTCCAGACCGGCATGTGCCCCGGCGGCTTGCTCAGCCCCTGGGCCCACCAGATGGTCGAGGCGTTGAAGATGAAGTTCCCCTTCGGACCGTCGAAAATGACCGCCTGCCAGTGCTGGGGATTGCGGCCGCCCTGGAAGGCGGTGCCTGCGGCCAGGATCTCCAGCCCGGGCAGGTCCGCCGGGGGATCGCCGTGATACTCCCAGCCAATCATGCCGGGCACGGAGTCACCGGCCTTCATGCCGGTGCCGGCAAACACCCAGTGATCCGGCTTCACGCAGGTCCAGTCACCACCGCCGTTGACGGGGTCGATGTTGCGCACGCCCATGAGATAGCCTTCATCCGGCCCCCGATGCGGATAGGGGCCGTGCTCCTTCTCACGGTCCACGGCGAATTTATAATCCCCTCCATAGGGGCCGCCGCGGAAGATGCGCCGGTTCGGCAGGCCGTCGGCATTGGGCGAAAACGGCGTCACCCAGCAGACGGAGTTTCCCGACAGGAACAGCAGGTTCACCCCGGCGTCGCGCATCTTCGCAACGCTGTCATGCTGGCGGATGTCCCAGTATTCGTCATGGCCGATGCTGATGAAGGCGCGGCATTTCAGCCCGTGGTCAGGCGTGATCATGTCGGCGTTGGAGCAGTAGGTGACGTCGTAGCCCTGCTGCTCCAGCCAAAAGGCGGCGGGGAACTCGAAGCACAGCCACTCGCCACTGCCCACCGACTGCGGGTTTTCATAAATCTGGGCGTACTTCGCGTAGGGCCGGTCAAAGCTCACGTCCGACCACGGCCCCTGGTTGCCCTTCGGGTCGGTGTAGAGCGAGTAGTTGTCGGGCCATTTGTTATACGCCTGCCAGGTGTTGTCGCTGCACTGGAAGAGGATGTCGGCCGGGCGGTCATCGGTGACAATGAAGACGACATAGCTCTGCCAGTAGGGCTCGTCGGCGGAGGCCGGCAGCGTGGTGAGACGGCACAGATAAACGCCGCTGACCCAGCCGGCGGGAATGGTGAGCGAGGCGGTCTTCTCCCAGCGGCATTCACGCAGACGCTTCGGGCCGATGTCCGGCACCGGCTGCGACCTTCCCTCAAAGGGGCCCAGCTCGGTCATGAACCTGGCGCCCTTGCCGCCGTACCAGCCGGTGCGGAAGATCTCGATCTTGAACCGCGCCACCGGCTGGGTGCTGACAAAGAAGTCGATCACCTCCCCCGCCTTCACGGACTGGCGCGAGCAGTAGCCCTCGATGAAGGGCGAGCGGAAGCCGCTGCCGTCGAGGCGCATGCGGGTGAGCTGCCAGTCGTCGGAGCCCGGACGGGCGTTTTCCTGCTGAATCACATTCATGAGCAGCAATAAGCGTGAAGCCGCGCGCTCCTTTCGCCCGCGGGCGGAACAAGGCCCGGGAACGGCATAAAAAGCGTTTCCCAGAAAGGGAGAACGGCCTTTGTATGAGACCGCTCGTCGCCCAACCAACTCTGCGTTCCCCGCCGCCATGTCCCTGAAGCCCCTTCCCCGCCTCCTCGCCGCCTGCCTGGTCCTCCTTTCCACCTCCTGCAAGCCGGGGCCCTCGGCGCCCGCCTCCACAGGCCGGCCGAAGGTGGCGCTGGTGATGAAGTCGCTGGCGAACGAGTTTTTCCAGACCATGGCCGAGGGCGCGAAGAAGCACCAGGCCGCCCATGCCAACGGCTATGAACTGATCGTCAACGGCATCAAGAACGAGACCGACCTCGCCGAACAGGTCGGCCTGGTCGAACAAATGATGGCGCAGGGCGTGCAGGCGGTCGTCATCGCCCCGGCGGATTCCAAGGCGCTGGTGCCCGTGCTGCGGCGTGCGCAGGCCGACGGCGTGCTGGTCATCAACATCGACAACAAGCTGGACGTGGAAACGCTCAAGGAGGCACGGCTCGTCGCTCCCTTCGTCGGTCCGGACAACCGCGCCGGGGCCCGGGCCGTGGGCGAGGTGCTGGCGAAAAAGCTCCAGGCCGGGGACGAGGTCGCGATTCTCGAAGGCGTCACCACCGCCTTCAACAGCCAGCAGCGCCGCGCCGGGTTCGAGGACGCCATGAAGACCGCCGGCATGAAGGTCGTCGCCGTGCAGAGCGGCCAGTGGGAGATGGAGAAGGCCAACGGGGTCGCCGCCGGCATCCTGGCCGCGCATCCGAACGTGAGGGCCCTGCTGTGCGCCAACGACAACATGGCGCTGGGGGCGGCCGCCGCCGTGCAGGCCGCCGGCAAGACCGGCCAGGTGCAGATCGTCGGCTTTGACAACATCGCCGCGGTCAGGCCGCTGCTCGCCGACGGACGCCTCCTCGCCACCGCCGACCAGCACGGCGACCAGCTGGCGGTGTTTGGCATCGAGGCCGCGTTGAAGATTCTCAAGGACAAGGCCACGCCCGCCGATCAGCAGACGCCCGTGGATGTGGTGACAAAGTGAACGGGAAATCAGAAGCTCGAAGGTCAGAACCCAACAGGGCGTGAGCCTCTGAGAATTCGGCATCGTGACCGAGTGCCGGATCAACCCGCTTTCAGGGGGTGTTGGAGGCGCATGCCGAGTGCCGCGTGAATCCTGCCCACAGAGGCATAGACGAGGGTGCGGCATGTTTCAGCATGATGAGACGCAACGTGTCGAGCAAGCGAAGCAAAGTGGCCATCTTGCTCCGCAAGATGAGCGAGCAATCCGGCAGGCTGAAGCGTTCACGATCTCCGGGAATTCCTCCCGCCGGCGCAAGCCTTCCGCTCATCTCGACGGAGCGAGATGGCTACTCTGCTGTCGCCAGCCTCGCGGCCTGTGGATGAATCGTTACGCCAAGAAAACCGCCATCAACGCGCAGAGGTCGTCGTCCCTCACCAAGCAGCGAAAGGCTTGATCTCGTCACAACCCGGTTTGAGCCCAACAGCGCAGAAGACCTCCCACGCGATCACGAACTCAAGCTCACGACGAGTTATGAATCCATCATCATGACAGAACAGCGAACCCACCGTTTTCCGGGTGGGTTGGGTGCGCTTGCCAAGTGCCGGATGCGTGACTCAGAGTTCGACCTTCAGGCCTGCCTGATGTCAAATCCGGCCAGCCAGGGCGCGGTGATCTGCGGGGGCATGCCGCCGAAGGGCTGGTAGGCGGGGAGCTGGATGATGCTCATGCTGTGCGGCTGGGAGGCGATGAAGAACATCGCTTCCGCGCAATCCTGCGTGGTGATCATCGCGCTTTTGTGCTCGGCCGTCGGCTGAACCGGACGCTTTTTCACCAGCGGTGTGTCGGCCTCACCCGGGGCGTATTCGGAGACGACGATGCCCTGGGCGTTGAGCTGCATGCGGGCGGTGAAGAGCATGCCATGCACGGCCCACTTGCTTGCCGTGTAGGGCACGCCGGCAAAGGAGTCGAAGCCATGGCCTGCAGTCGAGGACACCACGACGATGCGCCCGCCGCCGCCGGCCGCCATGGGCCTGGTGACGGCCTGGATCATGTTGGCGACGCCGATCACATTGATCTCCAGAACCCTGCGCCAGCTTTCCTCGGTCACCAGCCTGGCCGGGTCTGCATGGGCAAGGAAACGGTCCGGAGTGTTGATGCCTGCGGTGTGGATGAGGGCGAAGGGAGCGCCATGCTCAAGCACCGTCTCCATGGCGGAGGCGACACTGGTGGTGTCCGCCACATCGCAGACCACCGGGATGATGCGCGGGGACAACCCGGCGGTTTCCTGCAGCGATTCGAGCGTTCGGCCGAAGACAAAGGTTTTCGCGCCGGCCTCGGCGAAACGCTTCGCCGCAGCCTGCCCCATGCCGCCACCGCCGCCGGTGACGATGACAATTCGATCAGTCCAGTTTGGATCCATCCGGGCATCCTAGCGGGATCATTCAGGCCGTCCACAGCAGGATGACTGGCGCAGGCAAATCCGCCGCCGGGGCCGTTGCGCCGGGCGGTTTCAGCCGCAACAAAACCGGTGCAGAATCCGCCGGCGTCGGCTAGTTAGGCCTGCATGTCCAAGTCCGAGCCCCATTCCCCGCTGGCAGGAAGCCTGCTGCTGGCCTCGCCCTCGTTGCGTGATCCGAACTTCAACCGTTCCGTCATCTATCTCGCCGCGCACTCGGAGGAGGACGGCAGCTTTGGTTATGTGCTCAACCGCCCGCTCGAACAAAAGGTGGCCGATCTGCTGCCCGACCAGGAGCTGGGCGCCCTGGGACGCGTCCAGGTCTTCATCGGCGGCCCCGTGTCCACCAACAAGCTCGCCTTTGCCTCCCTGCATTGGAGCCGGAGCAGCGGCACCCTGCACTGCAAGACGCATCTCTCCGTCCACGACGCCATGCACGAGCTGAGCATGGGCCATGACGTGCGCGGCTTTGTCGGCTACTCCGGCTGGAGCAAGGGCCAGGTCGAACGCGAGATCCAGCACCGCTCCTGGATCGTCACCAGCCCCGTCAGGCAGGTGCTCACCCTGAAGCCCGAGGCCGGGCTTTGGAACAGCCTCCTGGAGGGCATGGGGCCGGTTTACCAGCTCATTTCACGCACGCCTGAAAAAGTGGATCTGAACTGAGCCGGCAGAAGGCCGGGTCTTGGATTCAGGGAAAAGCGCCGAGCAATCCTGGTGTGTGCTTTGTTAAAGACCACGGGGGAATCGCGTGTTTAAATGCCCCCCATGCCCCGGTTTTCCGACTCCAGGCTCCATGCCTGGCTCCTCCTTTTGCTTCTCCTGTTCCTGTCCGCCGGCCTGCTGCCCGCCCAGACGGGCCTGAAGCTGCGGCTGGTGCCTGAAACCACGGCGGTTGTTCCTGGGCAGAGCTTCCGAGTCGGCCTGTTCATCCAGCATGAAAAAGGCTGGCACACCTACTGGCGCCAGCCGGGCATTGTCGGCGTGCCCACCACCGTGGACTGGCAGCTGCCCGAGGGTTTCAAGGCCGGCCCGCTTGAATACCCCGAACCTGAGGCGACGAAGATGTTCCAGATCAAGGCCCAGGGTTATGATCGCGACGTGCTCCTGCAGACGGAAGTCCAGGCCCCGGCCGACCTGAAGCCCGGCGGCAGCATCACCCTGCGGGGCCGGGCGGCCTGGATGTGCTGCGCCAACACCTGCCACCCGGGCACCCAGGAGCTCAGCCTCAGCCTGCCTGTGGCGGCGGTCAGCAGCCCCGATCCGCTTTGGCAGCCTCGGTTTGCCCAGGAAAGAGCGCGTTACGCCCAGCCCTCCGAGGCCTGGTCGGCCGAGGCCAGCGAAGAGGGGTTGAACGTCACCCTGACCCTGAGGCCGGCCTCGGTCAAAGCCCGCCCCCTCCCCGGCTCCGCCCCCCGTCCTAACATCTTGTTCTTCACCGAGGACGGCTGGATCAACAGCGACCAGGACCAGCGGATCGAAGTCGGAAAAGACGGCTCCCTGACCCTGCGTCTGATCCGTGCGGAGGTCTTCCTGGGGAAAAAAACGCCCGAAAGGCTCCTGGGGGTTGTGCAAAGGGAAGGCGGGTGGCACAGCGATGGCTCCCTGCGAAGCATGACGATTCAACCCTTGCTAAGACGCTGAACCCGCTGTCCGTTCCTCACCCAGAGTTGAATTCGGCATAGAATCCACTACACCTCCCCCAACATGAAAGGCATCCTCATCCTTATCTTAGCTGCGGCGGTCGGCTACCTCTCCTATGAATACGCCTACCCGGTGCTTGCCAACTATGTGAAGTTTGACAAGCACAAGAAGGAAGTCGCCGTCGCCCCGGCGCCCGCACCGGTGGTGAAGAAGGAGGTCGCCGTCGTCGAGCCGCCCAAGCCCAAGATGGAGCCCAAACCCGAAGCTCCCAAGCCCATGGCTCCCGAACCCAAGCCGGAGCCCATGCCCGAAATGCCGAAGCCCGTGGTCGATCCCAACGCCTTCGTGGCACCAGTTCTGCCGAGCCTGGAAGAACGCACAGAAAACTGGACCAAGCTGCCCGCCTCCGCCTTTCCCAGGCCTGTCACCATCAAGCGTGACCTGACCCTGAGCATGAAAATGGGAGCCAACACCGCCTCCACCCAGGTCAAGGCAGGCGGCACCATGATCGCCCGCGGACAGGACGGGCTCAACATTCTCGTCTCCCCCACCGAAACCTCCCCCATGAAGGCCTCCGTCGCCCTCGACGACACAAACCTGAAGGAGATTCTCAACGCAGGTTACGAAAACTGGAAGGTCACCTATGTCGCCAGCCTGAAGCGTGCCCACGAGTATCGCCTTGTTGCGGCGGAACGCGCCAAAACCGCGCCCGCCAGCGCCAAGGGAGGCACAGCCAAGGCGGGCAACGACAAGCCGACCAAAGACAAGGACGGCACCTATCCCCTCCTGATCGCCAGCATGAAATCCGGCCAGGTCACCGAGATCAAGCCGGACTCCATCAAGGAATGGAGCGACCCCGTTCTGGAGGAAGGCATCTGGAAGGTGAATGTGAAGTACGAAACCATGACCATGTTCGGCAAGTTCGACACCGAGGCGCAGGCCCAGATCAAGAACGGCGTCGTGGAGAAATGGATCTACACCGGCTCCGGCGAAGTGGTTCCCTGAAGCATCACGGCCTCTCCTGATTCAGCCCGGCCTTCCGCCACAGTGCGGGGCCGGGCTTTTCCCTGTCAAAAACCTTCACACCAAGGTCAGAAAAGCAGTCCGGTTTTGTCTTTTCGCGGTGGAGTGAGCAGGCTAGTAAAGGCCGCCCAACCTTCCCTCACCGCATGAAACGCTACGCCCTCGGCATCGACTACGGCACCAACTCCTGCCGTTCACTGCTCATCGACCTCGACAACGGAGCGGAAGCCGGTTCGACGGTCTTTCATTATCCAAGCGGTGAAATGGGCATCCTGCTCGACCCGAAGGACCCGCACCTCGCCCGCCAGAATCCGCAGGACTACCTCGACGGCCTGGAAAACGTCACCCGCGGAGCACTGGCCCAGGCGGCCGCCGCCATTCCCGGCTTCGACCCCGCCCAGGTGGTCGGCATCGGCATTGACACCACCGGCAGCACCCCCATTCCCGTCAACCAGGAAGGCACGCCGCTCGGACTGCTGCCGGAGTTTAAAAACAACCTCAACGCCATGGTCTGGCTGTGGAAGGACCACACCGGCCATGCCGAGGCCGCCGAGATCACCCGGCTGGGCACCGAGATGCGCCCGAACATCCTGGCCAAGTGCGGCGGCATTTATTCCAGCGAATGGTTCTGGAGCAAGATCCTCCGCCTCAGTCGTGTCGATGCCAGGGTCTTCGGCGCCGCCTACAGCTTTGTCGAACACTGCGACTGGATCCCCGCCGTGCTCACCGGCGACACCAACCCGCTGACCCTCAGGCGCAGCATCTGCGCCGCCGGGCACAAGGCCATGTTCAGCAGCGAATGGGGCGGCCTGCCGGACAAGGAGTTCCTCGGCAGGCTCGACCCAAGGCTCGCCGACCTGCGTGACCGCCTTTACTCCGAGGCCCACACCGCCGACACCCGGGCCGGAGGCCTCTGCGCGGAGTGGGCCGCGCGTCTTGGCCTGAAGCAAGGCACGGCCGTCAGCGTCGGCGCCTTTGACGCCCACATGGGAGCCGTCGGCGCAGGCATCAGGGAGGGCACGCTGGTCAAAATCCTCGGCACCAGCACCTGCGACCTCATGATCGCCCCGGCCGACAGGCCGCTGGCCGACATCCCGGGCGTCTGCGGCATCGTCAACGGCAGCGTGCTGCCCGGCTTTCATGGCATCGAGGCCGGGCAGAGCGCCGTGGGCGATCTCTTCCTCTGGCTCGTCAACCACCTCGTCCCCGAAAGCTACGGCGCCACGCCCGGCGAGAAGTTTATGAACATGGAAAATGCCATGACCGGCCAGAAGCCGGGCGCCACCGGCCTGCTTGCCCTCGACTGGAACAACGGCAACCGAACGATCCTTGTCGACGTGCGCCTCACCGGCCTGCTGCTCGGCCAGACGCTGCACACCGAGGCCCATGAAATCTACCGCGCCTACATCGAGGCCACCGCCTTCGGTGCGCTCACGATCATCAGACGCGTCGAGGAATACGGCGTGAAGATCGACGAGATCATCAACACCGGCGGCCTGTCCATCAAGAACGCCACGCTCATGCAGATCTATGCCGACATCATCGACAAGCCGATGAAGGTCAGCCAGAGCGAACAGACCTGCGCCCTGGGCGCCGCCATCTTCGGCGCCGCCGCCGCCGGTGTGGAGAACCTGGGCAGCCTCCAGGCCCGGGTCACCGCCACACGCGAAAAAGTGTATCATCCCATCCCGGAAAACGTCGCTATCTACCGCGAGCTCTACAGCCTCTACCGGACCCTGCATGACGCCTTCGGCACCGCCGATTGGAGCGGCAGGCTGAACCATGTCATGAAGCAGCTTCTGGACATCCGGACGCGGCAGGGATGAGCAAAGTCGTGATGGGCTTCAGCCCGTCACCCCCCGCGATCAACCCAAGCGCTGCGCAGCCCGGCCAGCATGCGATCCACGTCGCCTTTCTCACGCTGCCGACAACGATCACACCAGGGCCTTCCACACGGTCACGAGCTGAAGCTCATGACTACTTTGTTCGCAGCGTGCCCGCAAAGTCGTGATGGGCTTCAGCCCGTCCCCCCGCGATCAACCCAAGCGCTGCGCAGCCCGGCCAGCATGCGATCCACGCCGCCTTTCTCACGCTTCCGACAATGATCACCCCAGGGCCTCCCACACGGTCACGAGCTGAAGCTCATGACTACTTTGTTCGCAGCGTGCCCGCAAAGTCGTGATGGGCTTCAGCCCGTC